>NZ_CP135918.1:4800000-5540230 GCF_032393985.1 Fischerella sp. JS2 | reverse complement strand
AAACCTGCAATTAATGCCGTCTTCAGAGGGTAGCGAAACAGTTTGACTAGCGGTGTGATAATCAAAAATTTACCAATAAATGCGATCGCCACTAGCCCCAAAATCAATTCCAGGTTCTGCCACAAAAACACTGGATCGATTAACATCCCAATCGAGGCAAAGAATAAACTTGCAAAAATATCTCGGAGTGGTTCCACATAAGTCAGGGTTTGATCAGCATACTCCACCTCTGAGATCATCAAACCCGCGACAAATGCTCCCATTTCAATCGACAGCCCTAAATACTCTGTCAACAGGGCAATACCCAAACACAGGGCCACTACTCCTAATAAAAATAACTCTCGACTTTCTGTACGGGCTAACATCCGCAACAAAGGCGGGATGATCCACTTACCAGCGATCACAGCACCCCCTGCAAACAAGCCAATCCGCACCAGGGCTGTTAGCACCGCCATTACAATCGATTCCCCTGGTTGATGCAAAGCCGGCAAAACTGCCAACATTAGTCCTAATGCCAAATCCTGCACCACCAGAATTCCTAGCATCACCTGTCCATGAGGCGTTTCCGTCTCGTTGCGTTCCATTAAACATTTGAGGACAACTGCTGTGGAAGACAAAGATAGAATTGCCCCCAAAAACACGCCTTTAGCTGGTAAAGTTCCCCAAAACCCTGTCAAACCGCACACCACAACCGTGACTGCGATTGTCAGGGTGATTTGTAATCCACCTCCACCGAGGGCGATCGCTTTGACTTTTTTGAGTTCCGCAAAGGAAAACTCAACTCCCAAGGCAAATAATAGAAAGGCAACGCCGAACTGTGCTAGAGTCTCTACTTGAATTAATTCTTTAATTAGTCCCAGCCCCGTTGGACCGATAACAATCCCCCCAATCAGATACCCTAGTAAAACAGGTTGTCTTAAAAGCGCCGCCAAAAGTCCGCCGCAGGCGGCGACAGCGAGAACTGATACTAAATCAACAATTAATCTAAAATCTTCTTGCACAAGTTTTTCAAAGAACTATTAAGACCTATTTACAATCAGCATACAAAAGTTTGATATGGCTGTGGGGAGTTCCGCAGTAAATGAAATAACAGCTTTGAAATGGGTTTTATGTAGTTCCTTGCAATAAAATTAAGTATGCACAAACAAAACAAATTGTCAAGAATAGATATGATTAATTAAATTTCTCTGCTGGCAAGCTAAGAGGATGTCTCAAAAGGTTGGGGCGAATATAATTTGCTACTACACAAGCAAAGTCCACCTTCGTGGACTAACAATAAAATCAGGCTTTTAAAACCTGCGGAGGTAGGTAAAGTCTCGTATAGCCGTTTACTTTTTTCTTTTGCTGCAAATCTTTCTTAAAATTTCAATGGCATACGAGTATCATGAACAAGCTAAAGACATTCTTTAATATTATTACCTGACCAAGTTCCTGCAAATTCTAGTAAATCTTCAGCTATAGAACCGCGTAAGTGATTTTTAATTGACTGTTTTTCTGTATGACTGATTTTGATTTCTCGAAGAAAATTAAGTGCTTCTGTTAGTAATTCTGGTGGTAAAGTTTCTATTTCTTGCAGCAGTTGTTCTTTTATTGTCATGGTAGGTGACTCAATTACAATTTGATATATTAATTGCTAATTACTACAATATATTAATTATTTATTCTGATTTAGCGTCATCTTCTGGCTCTACATCAGGCACTTTTTTTCATGCTACCTAAGGGCAGACACCCTTAACCAGTTTTGCTGATGTGGCCTCTGCCAAGCTTTGCGAATATGCTCAAGCTTAAAGATATTACGTTTGCGATCGCTCCAGGAATGCACGAAAGCGATCGCCTGACTCATACCATTACTGTTCAATGGCTTTAAAAGCTGTAACCCTTATTCTGCATATCTTAGAGCTTTTATTATAAATAAATCAAATCCTGATGATGGAGAGCATTAACTAAAGCGTTAGGTGATTTTCGCTCGTTTCTCAAATAAGTTCTCACTCGTTCCCACTAGACATCTCCAGAAATGAATTATGCGTTACCCAAAATCCTTGTAGAGACGCAAAATTTTGCGTCTCTACATTTTTTTCACCAGAGGTCTACTTAATTTACATCCAGAGTTAGTGGAACTTCGTATATTAATTTTGCATTTTTGACTAATCTTTAATTAACAAGAATTAATCAAAATTTACGTAGAGTTTGTCAAACCGATTCCCCGTATATAAAGCAGTTTTGACTTAATTTCAAACCAGCCAGCAAAATTAATGTTAGTGCAGGGCTAGCACTTGACAAGTCACAAATATTACACTAAAAAGTGTTGTCTCATAAAATTTGCTTGGGGAGATAGAAACACTACAGCCCGTAAAATAGTCTGTTGTTCATCAGCAGATAGGATTTTTTGTATCTCTATGACTACCGTAGATCGCACTCAGAAGTTGGTTCCAGCAGCTGTGTCTAATTTACAAGTTAACCGTCTTGTTACCAGCATGGTAGCCGGGATGTTAGCTGCTTTCCCTGTAGCATTAGCACTACCCGTAGAAGCTTTACAGGTAAGGATGACTCCAGCTAATCCGAAATTAGGGGATACATTATCGGTTTTCATTAGTGTAGATAATCCGGTCGCTAGCGCGACTCCAAAAGTCTCTTCTGGAGAGAAAACTTACCCAGCGTTTGAAGTTGCGCCTAATCAGTATCGGGCTTTTATTCCCACTACACCATTGCAAAAGGCTGGAAAAAGAACAATTCGAGTCACCGGAGATGGTCAGGTACGGAACTTATTGGTGCAGGTGAACTCACGCAAGTTCCCTGTACAACGAATTAATTTACCCCCAGGTAAAGCAGGAGTAGAAGCCACAGAATACGAACTCAAGCGTGTATCAGAATTTAAAGCCCTGCAAACACCACAAAAATACTGGAGTGGCGTTTTTATCAAACCAAATGCGGGGCGAATCTCTACTATCTATGGTGTACGTCGTTACTATAATGGTAAATTTGCAAAAGATTACTACCATCGCGGTGTTGACTACGCTGGTTCTACGGGTTCACCTGTAGTGGCTCCGGCGGCAGGAAAAGTTGCTTTAGTAGGAAGGGTATCCCAAGGTTTTCGGGTTCATGGTAACGTTGTTGGCATTGACCACGGTCAAGGAGTAACAAGTATTTTTATGCATCTGAGTCGCATTAATGTCAAAGAAGGCGATATGGTTAAACCCGGTCAAGTCATTGGCGCGGTGGGTTCTACAGGTGCTGCTACAGGACCTCACTTACACTGGGGATTATATGTCAACGGTCAATCTGTTGACCCAACACCGTGGCGATATCAAGAATTTAAATAGTAAATCATTGTGTATTGTTTGCCCAAATTGGGCAAAATAAACTGGATTGGTACCGTCCCTCCTTGCTTGGATGGCTTATAAAATATGAGCATTATGAGTATAGAAAAAATTGTGCAACAGTCTCTCCAGGATGGTTATTTGACACCAGCAATGGAAGCAGAAGTTGGGCGAATCTGTGACAATGCCAACGAACTCTCAATTGAAGAGTACATGGCACTTGATCGACTGATGGGGGCGCTGTTGACTGGTGAGGTGATAGCGGTACCACGCAAACAGTTTATTAATGTTATGGAAGAGTTGGTACTGACAGAAGCGATCACCCGTGTAGCAGAAATCGAAGCTACTAGCGAAACTTCCTTGGATGTTGGAGATATTGCTGCTTACGCCCTCAATCGGCTACCCCCTCTATATGCAACTACGGAAGAAGGTGCTAGCTATCAGCGCCAACACGCCAAGGCAGAACTACAAGAATTAATTGCCCAGCAAGTTAGTGAAGCGATTAGCCGCTACCTGGATAGACCGAATTTCTTTCCAGAACGGCAAGTATTGGGTAAAAACACTGGTAATGAAGTTTTACGCCAAGTCAGTACTTTACTCCAAGCCTACGCACCCAATTTTGAGCAAAAGTCACAATCTTAAAGTAGTTAGTGGATAGTGGTTAGTGGTTAGTAGGAAAATCGAACAACTAACAACTAACAACTAACAACTAACAACTAACTACTGTCGAACTTCCACTTTTGTACCTACACGTACCTGTTGGAACAACATACGAACATCGGGAGTACGCATACGCAAGCAACCGTGGGAAACGGCACTACCCACTAAGCTATCATCTGGTGTACCGTGAAAGCCGATTTTGTTGTGGCCATCTGACCAAAAACCTATCCATCTATCTCCCAGAGGGCTATTTACACCTGCTGGGAACACTTTACCTGTGATTGGGTGACGCCAAATAGGGTTGCGCCGCATGTTTTGAATTTCAAAAGTACCTGTGGGTGTTTCCCAGCCTTTTTTACCTATGCCAGTAGGATAACTGGCAATAACTTGATCTTGACGGTAAACATAAACGCGGCGATCGCTTAAATCAACTACTACATGTGTCTGATTGGCAGATGCCAGAACAGTAGAAGGCTTTTGGGGCATCGAAACCTTAGCCAACAGGGACTGAATCGGGCGAGAGACATTAGCTTTGTGTGTTTCATTGGGGATGGAACTTTTTGGCTTTGTAGTTGTACCTGCTGCCGTTGCTACATAAATTCCACTAGTGTCTTGATTTGTGGGAGGTTCCATCAAATTAGAAACATGCCAATGGACAGCGAGAGATAAGAAGCCCGTGCCAAAACAAAGTAACATCGCCATACGCGTTACAGATTCATTTCTTACCGTCGCCATCGTTTATTTTCTCCAAAAATCCCCGGTTGACTGAGCCATCAGATCACGACTTTACTTACTTTAGCTTTAATAGAAGCGATTGTGCTTCTTAATTTATAGGACTTACGCGATCAGAGTGCAACGTTCGTGGCAGGGTGTAGGAGTGTAGGGGTATAACGGTTATTGACACCTCCTTGAACCCCTTTCCCGAACCTTTGATTTTTGGTTCTCATGCGTAAGTCCTAAATTATTTACAGTTAGTTAATTACTGAAAAACTTTTCAGACTCTGTTGTAAATCAATTACCAAAAATTTACAAACATTTAGCAGTTCCATTATGAATTTGTTCATACTCATGGGCAAACTAGGGCTATACAGATATTGCCATTGCCTAATTTTGCAAAAAATCCGGGTAAGAATTTTATAGTTACTTCCTGGAACCGAAGAGGCGCAGCAGGCAATCATTAATTTTAAGTGGTGTTCATGGTGTGGGTGGGAGCAAATATTATGTTAGAAAAACTATTATTAGCAATAACGATTACATTTTCCCTCAATTTATTTGTGCACGTTCGCTTACTAGAAGAACCTAACAGTGGTGCTAAATTACAGCAGTTAAAAGAATCAGCACCTACTATTTTGGTGAGGTTGCCACAAAAGTAATCGGTAATGGGCATGAATCAGTTAACAGTTAACAGTTAACAGTTTAAATTGATAACTGATTAGTGATTTTAGATATCATAAAAAAATATTTTTGGCAATAGTACGTATTCAGTGATGTTTGCTGTCACAAAGATACGTAACGTCACTGTGTCTGACAAACATATATCTGTCAAAGTATCCTGTGTTCCAGTCATAAATCCGTCACTTATACAAGGAACTTCCAGCAGATAAGTAGGTCTAATAGATAGGGATGATTTACAGCCAGTACGATCTATGAGCGAATCGATTACTGTATCCTGGTCAACTGTTGATGCAAGACTCCCGGAAGCATCAGTGCAAGTTGACAAACTTTCTAACCACGATTTAATTTTACGCTGTCAGACTGGACTGCGCCCAGATCGTGCTGCATTTGCAGAACTACTGCGTCGTTATCAATCCCAAGTCGATAGGGTATTGTATCATTTGGCCCCTGATTGGTCTGACAGAGCGGATCTCGCTCAAGAAGTTTGGATTCGGGTCTATCGCAATATTCACCGATTGCAAGAACCATCTAAATTTCGGGGTTGGTTAAGCCGCATTGCTACTAACTTGTTCTACGACGAGTTACGCAAACGCAAGCGAGTTGTCAGTCCTGTCTCGCTGGATGCTCCCCGTTCGGTAGACGACGGCGAAATGGATTGGGAAATCGCAGGAGATACTCCTGGACCAGAGGAAGAACTTACAACTAGAGAGTTTTATGAGCAATTGCGAGACGCGATCGCGGATCTGCCTGAGGTGTTCCGTACGACGATAGTTCTAAGGGAAATTGAGGGTATGGCATACGAAGAAATTGCCGAAATCACAGGAGTTTCCTTAGGAACAGTCAAATCGAGAATAGCCAGAGCTAGAGCCAGGTTGCAATCGCAGTTACAAACTTATCTTGGTTCCTAGTTTAAAGTTCTACCTTTATGATTAATGGCAGATTTTTATATTTCATTAAGGTTTATTAAGATTATGGAAACTGCTTCTGCCATCAACAAAAACAGGAGAAATAATGAGCAACTGGGGCCGAGTCCGCTATGTTTACCCGTGCATGAATTGGTAATAATGTTAAGATGACTACTGATTCTCATTTAAATGACCATTCCTACTTGCAATTAAATATCGATTTGCTAGATGGGGAGGCAGAGCATACCAATGAATCAACGGGTGCTATGGATATGGTGAAGCGCGATCGCTTCGAGTTATTGAGTGCTTATCTTGATGGAGAAGTGACAGCTGCCGAACGTAGGCAAGTAGAAGCACTACTGGCAAACGATCAGGCGGTAAAGTGCTTGTATGCGCGACTTTTGAAGTTGCGTCAGGGCTTACGAACTATGCCCATACCACAGTCGCAGCCGGTGGAAGAAACTGTTGAACGAGTCCTATCTCGTTTACGTCGTCGCCGTGCGCGTTTGGCCTTGATCTGGGGAGGTACAGCGATTGCTGCGACCCTGATTGGTGCAGTATCTGGGTTATTACCAGGCGGGAAATTAACCCCACAACTGGCTCAACGGCCTGCAACAGAACAGGCGCAACTAGCACAGCCAGAAAATATTGCTGCACCATTAATTGTTTCTATTAACAATCCTATCTTGCCAATTCCGAAAGCAGCAGAAACTACTCCAGAAAAGCCAGTTAACCTGGAAAAACAGTTACAACCGTTAAGTATAGAAAACGAATATCATTAAGAATTATGAATGATAAATTATGAATCATAAAAAAAATTCATAATTTATCAATTAGTCCACCAACCATCAGCTTGGTAAATACCTCGCAATTGTTCAATCATTTGTAAGGTCATCAAGTAAACCCAAGCCCAGCCAAGGGAACGTCCTTGTAAATCATATATTTCTATTTGTTGGCGATTATACAAATTTTCCGAAGCAGGTCTAGCGGGGTGGTAATCTTCCAGTTCATCTAGTTCAGCTAGAATATCGGGACAATTAAATTCTAGTAAATACCCGTAGACACAATTATTTCCCAATGTCATGGCTGGGTAGCCTTGGGGTAGAGCAAACAGTTTGCCTAGTGCATAAGCTTTAGTCGCATTTACCACTTTGCGATCGCAGTAGATATTATAATTAGCTTCTCCTGGTTTGAGGGTGCCATAAACAAACACCCGCAACAAATCAGAATATTTTTTCTTTAATTCAATCATTGCTTATTTCAACCAACCTGTTCGTCTGCCTACCATCATCTAAAATATGTAGGCAGACTATGGTTAAAGTCCAGTAGGAGAGTTTTTGTGGATTCCCGATATAACCCAACCGCAATTGAGGAAAAATGGCAAAAGACATGGAATGAACTTGGCTTAGATAAAACTTCCCCAGACACCAATAAGCCAAAATACTACGCCCTGTCCATGTTCCCCTATCCATCGGGCAGCCTGCACATGGGTCACGTCCGTAATTATACGATTACCGATGTGATTGCCCGCCTCAAGCGAATGCAAGGGTATCGGGTACTGCATCCGATGGGTTGGGATGCTTTCGGTTTGCCCGCAGAAAACGCCGCCATTGATCGGGGTGTTCCCCCTTCCAAGTGGACTTATCAAAATATCGACCAGATGCGGCAGCAATTGCAACATCTGGGTTTATCAATTGATTGGGATTGTGAAGTTGCCACCTGTTCACCAGACTATTACAAATGGACACAGTGGATTTTCTTGCAGTTTTACCAAGCGGGGTTAGCTTACCAAAAACAAGCAGCTGTGAACTGGGACCCTATCGATCAAACAGTATTGGCAAACGAACAAGTTGACAGCGAAGGACGTTCCTGGCGTAGTGGGGCAAAAGTTGAACGCAAATTGTTGCGACAGTGGTTTTTCAAAATTACTGACTACGCCGAAGAATTGTTGAATGACTTGGAAAAATTGCCAGGTTGGCCGGAACGTGTCAAATTGATGCAAGCCAACTGGATTGGCAAATCTATAGGCGCATATTTGGAATTTCCCATTGTGGGTAGTTCTGAAAAAATCGGTGTGTATACTACCCGTCCAGATACAGTCTACGGCGTTAGTTACGTGGTGTTAGCGCCAGAACACCCGTTGACACAATTGGTGACTACAACTGAACAGCAAGCAGCAGTAGCAGCGTTTGTGAATGAAGTCACCAACCAAAGCGAATTGGAACGCACTGCTGAAGATAAGCCCAAGCGGGGTATACCGACGGGTGGTAAAGCAATTAACCCGTTTACAGGGGAAGAAATTCCTATTTGGATAGCTGATTATGTCCTGTATGAGTACGGTACAGGTGCAGTCATGGGTGTACCAGCACACGACGCACGGGATTTTAAATTTGCCAAGGAACAGAATTTACCGATTAAAGTGGTAATTATTCCGGAAGGAGGCGATGCATCAGCCCCATTAGAAGCAGCTTACACCGAACCTGGAATTTTGGTGAATTCTAGGCAATTTGATGGTATGAATTCCATCGATGGCAAAAAAGCAATCGTAGAATATGCCGAAAAACAAGGCTTTGGCAAAGAACGAGTGCAGTATCGCTTGCGGGATTGGTTGATTTCCCGACAACGTTACTGGGGCGCGCCTATCCCTATCATCCACTGTCCCGACTGTGGTGCAGTACCTGTTCCCGATCAAGACTTGCCCGTAAAATTACCAGAAGATGTAGAATTTACCGGACGTGGTGGTTCGCCTTTGGCTAAATTGGAAAGCTGGGTGAATGTACCTTGTCCAAACTGCGGTACACCAGCCAAGCGGGAAACTGACACGATGGATACGTTTATTGATTCATCGTGGTATTTCTTGCGGTTTACTGATGCGAAAAACGAACAGCAAGTTTTCGACTCTGCTAAAGTAAACGACTTCATGCCCGTGGATCAATATGTGGGTGGCATTGAACACGCGATTTTACATTTGTTGTATTCGCGGTTCTTTACCAAAGTATTACGAGATAGAGGCTTGTTGAACTTTGACGAACCCTTCCAACGCTTGTTAACTCAAGGTATGGTGCAGGGTTTGACTTATTTCAACCCTAACAAAGGTGGTAAAGATAAATGGGTTCCCTCCTATCTTGTTGATCCTAACGATCCCCGCGATCCTCAAACTGGCGAACCACTCCAACGTATCTACGCCACAATGTCCAAATCAAAAGGCAATGGTGTAGCGCCAGAAGATGTGATTAATAAATACGGTGTCGATACCGCCCGGATGTTCATCTTATTCAAAGCACCCCCAGAAAAAGACTTGGAGTGGGATGAAGCAGATGTAGAAGGGCAATTCCGTTTCTTAAATCGAGTTTGGCGCTTAGTAACTGAGTTTGTTAATAGTCATTTGTCATCTGTCACAAACAAAGGACAAAGGACAAAAGACAAAGGACAAATGACAAAAATCGAAAAAGACTTGCGACGGGCAATTCACACGGCGATCAAAGAAGTCAGTGAAGACGTAGAGGACGAATATCAATTCAACACCGCTATTTCAGAATTGATGAAGCTAAGTAATGCCCTCACTGATGCTACTTGTAAAGACTCGCCAGTATACGCAGAAGGTACTGAGACTTTAGTTGTCCTGCTGGCGCCTTTTGCACCCCACATTGCTGATGAGTTATGGCATTTATTGGGTAACACCAACTCAGTCCATACCCAAACCTGGCCGAAGTATGATTTAGCAGCATTGGTTGCTGATGAAATTAACTTAGTGATTCAGATTATGGGTAAAACTCGCGGTGCAATTCTAGTTCCTGCACAAGCAGACAAAGCAGAGTTGGAGAAGTATGCCCTGGAATCGGAAATTGGTAAGCGCTACCTCGAAGGTAAAGAAATCAAAAAGGTGATTGTAGTACCTGGTAAGTTGATTAATTTTGTGATTGGTCAATAGTTAGTGGTTAGTGGTTAGTGGTTAGTGGTTAGTAGTTAGTAGTTATATCATTTCACGTTAATCACCATACATATAAATTTGTAGAGACGCGAAATTTCGCGTCTCTACACCGTCTGTAATTTGTATCAAGGTTTTCATAAAATGGTATTAGTGGTTAATAGTTAGTGCTCTAACTACTAACAACTAATGTACAGACGCGATGTTCCTCGCGTCTCTACCTACTAACCACTAACTACTAACAATTTATGATACGTAAAAGCGCTTGAGTAATTTTGCGAACTCAAGCGCCTTTTATATATTTCTATACCAAATCACTTGTTTGATGCAACATTTGATATTCGCAATAACCTTTAATTTAGGGGGTATTACGAAAATAACTTGTGGCAAACATATGGTGAAGTGGTATCACTCCTTGCACAAAATAAGAATATCTTTTCTGGTATAAAACGCGGTCTTGGGTAAGTGACAGTTTCTAAACTGACACTAGTATAACTAAGCAGCAATTGATTACAAATTAAGCCAAATGTATGGCATTACCCCGCTTGACCCTCAGCACAATATGGTATAAGAACATGCTCGTAACTAGTAGTTAATTGTTACAAAAAGTATGAGCCTTAGTGAGTAAGATCCAAAACACATATGAAAATTTTTGTACCAGGACGCCTGTGTATATTTGGTGAACATAGTGATTGGGCGGGAGGATACCGCCATCTCAACCCTGAATTAAAAATAGGCTACACATTGCTGGTAGGTACGAATCAGGGCCTGTATGCACAAGTGAAGCCTCATCCCAATCAATTAATTCTTAGTACCTCCCTTGGGGATGGAACTCGTAAATCCCTAACTCTACCGATGGAAGCACAGGCTTTGCTAGCAGAAGCTAGGAAGGGTGGATTTTTTAGTTATGCTGCTGGTGTTGCTTATCAATTTTTAGTAGGGGCGCATAACTGTGTTGGGGGAATAGAAATTGACAATTATCTAACAGATTTACCGATTCAAAAAGGGCTGTCATCGAGTGCGGCTATTTGTGTATTAGTGGCGAGGGCTTTTAATCTGGTATATGACTTAAAGATGTCCATCCAAGAAGAGATGGAGTTTGCCTATCTCGGAGAGATTACCACCCCTTCTCGTTGCGGACGCATGGATCAAGCTTGTGCTTACGGTAATCGTCCCATTGCTATGATCTTTGATGGTACAGATACAGAGATCATCGAACTTAGTGTTCCCAAGGATTTGTTTTTTGTCATAGTGGATCTTGGTGCTAGCAAAAATACTCAAGTAATTCTTAGTAAACTTAATCAGTGTTATCCCTTCGCTACGAATGCAGTGCAAGCGAATGTGCAAAAATATCTGGGTTCTATCAGCTATCAAATTACTCAAGCCGCCATTGACGCCTTACAAAGCAATGATGCAGAACAAATTGGTACTCTGATGAGACAAGCACAGATAGAATTTGACAAGCATTTAATCCCGGCTTGTCCTGAGGAGTTAACAGCACCCGTCTTACATCAATTGCTGAATTATGCACCGATTCAACCTTATATTTTAGGTGGAAAAGGTGTTGGTTCCCAAGGTGATGGCACAGCACAATTTATTGTCAAAGACAAAGAAAATCAACAAAAAGTAATTAAAATCATTGAAAGAGATTTCCCACACATGCAATGTTTACAACTGACTATTTATGCCGAAAAATCAAATTAAAAAAGCTATAATCCCTGCTGCTGGGTTTGGTACTCGCTTATTTCCTGCTACCAAAGTTGTGAAAAAAGAACTTTTCCCAATTATTGATCAAGATGGCAGGGTCAAACCTGTAATTCAGCTTATAGTTGAAGAAGCAATTAGTGCTGGGATCGAAGAAATTGGCATTATTGTGCAACCAGAAGACAAAAAAGTTTTTATCGATTTATTTAAATACCCGCCTAAAGCTGAACTGTTTGAAAAGCTATCACCAGAAAATCAAAAACATAGTAAACACATTGTAGATTTAGGTGACAGAATCAAATTTTTGTCACAAAAAGAACAAGCAGGTTATGGACACGCTGTATATTGTGCTAAAGAATGGGTAAATGATCAACCATTTTTACTGATGTTAGGCGACCATATTTACGCATCAGACATCAAAAAATCTTGTGCGCGTCAAGTCTTAGAAGTTTACACCCAAGCAAATCAAAGTGTTGTTGGTTTAACAACAATCTCAGCAGAAATTATTCATAAAGCTGGGTGTGTCACAGGAGTTTGGCAAAAACATAATTCTATTCTTTCGTTGACACAAGTCTACGAAAAACCAACTGTTGAGTATGCACGTCAGCATTTGCGTGTAGAAGGCATAGTAGAGAATGAATTTTTATCTATTTTTGGGTTGTATGCATTAACGCCAAGTATTTTTGATTTTCTCGAAGAGAATATTAATAATAACTTTCGAGAACGTGGCGAATTTCAATTAACAACCTGTCTGGAAAAGTTGCGTCAAGCGGAGGGAATGATCGGATATGTTGTGCAAGGAAAAAGTTTTGATATTGGGATGCCTGATGCTTATTTACAGACGCTAATTGATTTTAGAAATAGGTAATAATACAAGTGGTAAATACCAATGGCAATGAAGTTAGAAAAAGTCGTTCCCTTTGGGCGATCGCTTGATGAATATGTGCAAATGTTCAATCTGACTAAATCAGATTTGCACAAGCGAATTTTAGGGGTTGGCGATGGCCCGGCTAGCTTCAATGCAGAAGCTACAAAAATGGGTGTACAGGTGACTTCAATTGATCCAATATATCAATTTAGTGGTGATGAAATCCTGAAAAGATTTCATGAAGTTGTTGATAATATCATTGACCAAGTAAAGGCAAGTCCTAATGATTGGATTTGGTCTTATCATAAATCTGCTGATAATTTAAGATTAAATAGAGTGCAAGCAATCAATAAATTTATCAGTGATTATGATCAGGGAAAACAAGAAAAAAGATATCTAATTGGTGAACTCCCAAAACTGAATTTTCCAGATAAAGAATATGATATAGCTTTATGTTCACATTTTCTCTTTTTGTATTCAGATCACCATGATTACCAATTCCACTTTGATGCCATTAAGGAGATGCTGAGAGTTAGTCAAGAGGTACGGATTTTTCCTCTGCTAACTCTGATGTTGCAACGTTCGCCCTATCTTGATCGCATCACCCAAGAATTACAAGAACTAGGATATACAGTTTCAATTGTCAAAGTAGAATACGAACTACAAAAAGGTGGTAATGAAATGTTGTTGATTCGGTAAATATAACAGCATTACAAGTAATTTAACCACCAATTTTGATGTTTTGCTTTATAGTTGGCAAACCAATTACAAATGGGATACAAGATAACAAGCACGATGATCCAGAGAATATAAATCTTTGGTAAATTATACCCATAGTCTGGTGGCATTAGACGAGATATGATGTAGGGCTGAATAATTGCTTTCCAACCGTAACTAGGGAAGGCAAGTAGGACAGCAGCAATGTGGATTAGCCAAAGGTGGATAATGTAGAAAAATAGAGGAACTCGACCGAAGAGTGCAAGGGGTTTAAGAATTCTAAATCTATGGTTTTCAAACAAATGAAATATTAGGATTGCTATACCAAGGGTTATCAATAAAAAGAGCAATGAAGGTGGATATTTATGGCAGTTGATAAATGATAGCAGGGTGCGAGAAAAGCTAGACTGAAATGACCAAGGTTTAGGGTCGCCATAAACATTAATTGCTCGGAGGATAATGAAGCTTACAATTAGACTTAACCCTAAACGTTGAAGCAACTGGCTGCGCTGAGATTTTGCCAAATTAAATACTCTTCCAAAAGCATAACCTACCGCCATCACTCCTATCCAAGGAATGAGGGGATAGACGATGAAAAAGGTGATTCCAGGAAAGGGTGTGAACATTTGTTGTTCGTGAAGCACCGCCCACAACCAACCCCATCGTCCTAACTGGTCAACATGTAAATTATCAAACAAATTGTGTCCGACTATGAGCAGGATTCCGAATGTAGCGATCGCTCTAGTTGGAAGATGAATCAGCACTGCTAAGACTACCATAGACCAACCAATGACCCACAGTACACCCGCCCCCAAAAAGGTCGGGTTGAAAGTCCATGCAAGGCTAATTACTGTTAACTCCAGAAACACCAACCATAATCCGCGCGTGAACAGAAAGCGAGAAAGTTCTCGTTTGTTTTTATAACGCTGGAGAGAAAGATAGGTGGCGATACCTGCTAGAAAAACAAAAGAGGGCGCGCATAAATGAGTCGCCCATCTAGTGAAAAACAAAGGGATGGTAGTCTGGGTGATATCTAAGGGATTAAACCGGACATTGGTAAAAAATGATCGCACATGGTCTAAGGCCATTAGCACCATGACAAGTCCGCGCCACACATCTATGGATAGCAGGCGCTTACTTTGAGGCTGGTCATAATTGTCAGCGTTGGAAACAGAAACTATCGAATTCATCGTATAAATCGTTAAAATAGTGGATATGGGGTAAAGAGGATGGCACTCAATATCAATGCGATCGCAAAGTCCCAACTTACTTAACTATTTAGTAGTGGAACTTTACGCAAGATGAACGCCCTCATCCTCAACAGCCTACAGGTTTTTTAAATTCCTGGAAATCTTACCCCTCCACCTTTTTCCGAATTTGGTAAGAAATCGTCAAAAACCGCAGTTCTTTTGCCTGGTGCGGTTTCTGAATGTATTATTTGCAAAGAAAACGCTTAATATCAATTAATTATTAATTCACAACGTTACAAATACCATCTATACGTTGCTTTAATAAAGATTTTAAAGCTGCTTCTTGAGACTTCAACTTCACAATTGTTGGTTGTTCTTCCACAAACACAAGTCTTTTCTTAGCTAGCTCAACTTGTACTGTTTGCAAATCTGCCAAAATATCATGCACGCCAGATATCTTACCACCAGCAGCAGCATCTTGTGCTTCCACCTCACCGCGATTGAATTTGCGGCATAACTTGGCTTGTAATTTTACCTGTTGAATGCTTGCTTTGGAGTTAATTTCCTGCTTAGCAATAGCAAAACCAGCTGCATAACTAGCTATTCCTACAGAAACCACAACTACTGCTGAGCCTACCAGCCGACGCAGCTTGAGAACCGATCCAGAATTTTGAATACTTCTCTGTTCAGAATCGCCCTTAGTTTCCATAAATTTGACTAACTCAATGGCTCAATTTTGGAGACAGAATATTTCCAAAATAAGTTCCAATTTACCTACAGCTGCTTCTAATACCTATATTATCCCAGTATTGGCATCTATTTCGCTTCATCCATAGGCAAGATAAATTTTTTCTCACTAACCCCTTGACTCTCCAGCAAGGTAGAGATTTCACAATGAGATTAGTTGATTAAATAGAGTGCGTAAAATGAAACTTCCCCTTAAAGTTCCTAATATGGCTTGTTCTGCCTGTGTCGAAAGCATCACAAAAGCGGTGAAAACCGTTGATCCAACTGCCATCGTTCAGGCTGATACCAAAACTAAGCTTGTCTATATCGAAACTCAAGCAGCAGAAGTTGCCATCACAGAAGCAATTACAGCCGCAGGTTATACGGTTACTGGCAACTAAAATCTTGAAAAAGCAGTTCAGGACATCGTTAGGAGGTTTGACAATGGAAAACACGAATCTGAAACTGCGGGGTATGAGTTGTGCCTCTTGCGCTAAAACAATTGAAGATACGATTCGCTCCGTTGATGGTGTGAATGAGTGTAGCGTTAACTTTGGGGCAGAGCAAGCCACTGTCACCTATGACAAGAGAAAAACTAACCCAAAAGCAATTTGCGATGCGGTAGATGCGGTAGGATACTCTGCTCAACCTATACAAGACGATGATTTACTTACCACGGATGATGCAGAACAGCAAGCACGTCAAGCCGAAAATCGAGCCTTAGTTAGAAAAGTTTGGGTTGGCGGCATAATCAGCGCCATTCTAGTCATTAGTTCGCTACCGATGATGACGGGGTTGTCCATTCCTTTGATTCCCATGTGGTTGCATAATCCTTGGTTACAGCTTGTGCTGGCAACACCTGTGCTGTTTTGGTGTGGTGCATCTTTCTTTATCAATGCCTGGAAAGCTCTCAAACGTCACGCGGCAACAATGGATACTTTGGTGGCAATTGGTACAGGTGCCGCTTATCTCTATTCCCTCTTCCCCACCTTCTTGCCTGGGTTCTTCACTAACCAGGGATTACCAGCTGATGTGTACTACGAAGCAGCTGTAGTCATCATTACTCTAATTTTGCTGGGACGACTGCTGGAAAATCGTGCCAAAGGACAAACCTCCCAAGCAATTCGTAAGCTTGTAGGCTTGCAAGCTAAAACCGCTCGTGTGATTCGCGATCGCAAAGAGGTTGACATTCCTATTGCCCAAGTAATTGAAGGTGATATTGTTTTAGTGCGTCCGGGTGAAAAGATTCCTGTGGATGGCGAGATTATTGATGGCTCCTCGACTATTGATGAGGCAATGGTCACGGGTGAAAGTGTACCTGTGAAGAAACACCCAGGTGACGAAGTGATTGGAGCCACAATCAACAAAACTGGTAGTTTCAAATTCCGAGCCACGCGAGTCGGTAAAGATACATTTTTAGCGCAGATTGTCAAGTTAGTACAGCAAGCCCAAGGGTCGAAAGCACCAATTCAAAAGCTAGCCGACCAAGTTACTGGATGGTTTGTGCCTGCCGTAATTGCCATTGCGATCGCTACTTTTATCATCTGGTATAACATCATGGGCAATGTGACGATGGCACTGATTACAACAGTCGGAGTCCTAATCATTGCATGTCCCTGTGCCCTTGGCTTGGCAACTCCAACCTCCATTATGGTAGGGACAGGTAAGGGTGCAGAAAATGGCATCCTGATCAAAGGGGCAGAAAGTCTGGAACTCGCGCACAAGCTCAAGACTGTTGTTCTCGACAAAACGGGTACAATTACGCAAGGTAAGCCGACTGTCACCGATTTTATAACCGTTAGCGGTACAGCCAATAACAATGAGCTAAATCTTCTGCGCCTTGCAGCATCCGTCGAACGCAATTCAGAACATCCTTTGGCAGAAGCAGTTGTGCAGTATGCTCAATCTCAAGGTGTAGAATTAACAGATGCACAGGAGTTTGAAGCGATCGCTGGTAGTGGTGTGCAAGGGTACGTGTCAAATCAATGGGTACAAATTGGCACTCACCGTTGGATGAATGAGTTAGGCATTGATACAAGTGCATTGCAGGAACATTGGGATCGCTTGGAGTATCTAGGTAAGACGGTGATCTGGATTGCTGTAAATAGCACAGTCCAAGGGATTATGGGCATTGCTGATGCGGTGAAACCATCTTCTGTAAACGCGATTCGGGCATTGCAGAAAATGGGATTGGAAGTAGTGATGTTGACCGGGGACAATCGCCGCACTGCCGAAGTCATTGCCCGGGAAGTGGGCATTAAGCGAGTCTTGGCGGAAGTTCGCCCGGATCAAAAAGCCGAGACTGTCGAACAAATTCAGTCGGAAGGCAAAATAGTGGCAATGGTCGGGGATGGTATTAATGATGCACCAGCACTAGCTCAAGCCGACGTTGGGATCGCAATTGGCACAGGAACAGATGTAGCGATCGCAGCTAGTGATATTACCCTGATCTCTGGAGATTTACAAGGTATTGTCACTGCCATTCAACTGAGTCGTGCCACGATTCGCAACATTCGTCAGAATCTCTTTTTCGCCTTTATCTATAACGTCGCTGGGATTCCAATCGCAGCCGGAATTCTTTTTCCCTTCTTCGGTTGGTTGCTTAGTCCAATTATTGCAGGTGCAGCAATGGCGTTTAGTTCTGTATCGGTAGTGACGAATGCCCTGCGTTTGCGTAACTTTCAACCTAAAACAATTGGTTGAATAAATCACAAGGAGTAATAACAATGCTTAGGAAAGTAACATTTTTTGCAACCTTGGCAGGATTTGGATTTTTACTTGGAGCTATTTGGGGCGCATTAGTATAGCTTGCCCTATAGTTGCATTCGCTAACGGAGGTGTTTAAATAATGAACAAAACAGCAATCATTGGCAGTGTTGCCAGTTTGGGATTGGTGTTTGGAATTGCTTCTCACAAAGCAGTTGCACAAATGTCCCACGAACAGATGCAATCATCTCAAGCAAAACAAACAAGTCAGTTCCGTCGCATCGAACAACCATTGTGGGCAAAAGCAGCTGTTAGTGCTGGTGGATTAGGATTGATCGGACTGGAGTTATGGTGGTTTTTGCTGAGTAAGCCAAAATCGCAAAAAGCACAATTAAAGCAGGGAGTCCAGGAAGTAACAATTACCGTTGATGGTGGATATGAACCAAGCCAAGTTGTAGTTAATTCAGGTCAAAGAGTCCGGCTCAACTTCTACCGTCAAGATCCCAGTAGTTGCCTTGAAGAAGTCCGGTTTCCTGACTTCTATATTGCCCAACAGCTACCCCTTAACCAAGTTACTCCGATTGAGTTTACTCCCAAGCAACCAGGGACTTACACTTTTACCTGCGGCATGAATATGTTTCGGGGCGAAGTTAAAGTCGAAGCAGGGCAAGGGCAAGTTCAATCTTCAAAGGATGATGAGACTGTAGCAGATACTCAACCAACTAAGTAGGAGTTAATTATGTTAACCCAAGAAACACTCAAGCAAATTGGTTTAGTTGCTAAAGAAAGTGGCATTCCTATCAAAACAATTCGTTACTACGAAGAACTGGGCTTACTCAAGGCTTCGGATCGGACTGAGGGCGGATTTCGATTATTTAACTCAACTGTTTTTGCCCGCTTAAGCTTTATTAAGCGCGCTCAGAACCTGGGATTGAGCTTGTTAGAGATTAAAGAGTTGCTGGATGTGCATGACCAAGGGGACTTACCCTGCGACCACATTAAAGCAAAACTAAATGATAAAATTGCAGCGATCGCACACCAAATCGAACAGCTACAAGTGTTGAAGTTGGAGTTAGAAGGGCTACTTTCAGGCTGGGAATCGGTTTCTGAAATACCTGAAAATACCATCTGTCCGATTATCGATCCGACTTAGAAAATCAATTTTTAAATTGGTATTCAATATCTTTTGCTTCAATGATACCGATAAGTATCATTAATCTTACGGTCACGCTTGCTTGTAAAGGTTGTAGCTTAAGTACGGAATTAGAATCTAGTTTAGATTGGGTTACAAAAGGTTGTATATAAGCGACTAATGAAGATAATACGGTGGTTTTTCGACATTTTTGACGGTTGATGATTATCAAAAAATTATGGTATCATTTACGACTTGTATCCAATGCTAGGAAAAACACAAAGGTAAAAGGTAAAAGTAAAAAAACCTTCCCATTACTTTTACCTTTTACCTTTTACTTTTGGCTATTTGAGGGAGTAGTCAAACAACCTTCTCCATAAACACAGTACATGAACTATCGTTATACCGTTCAATTGAGTAGAAACCAAGTTTTCTATAAAGTTTGAGTGCTTGTGGTTGTCGCTTTTCGTCAGCTAGATCGAGTCTCACTTTCCGATACCCTGCTTGCTGGGCAAAATCGAAGAGCATTTGAGCCATTTTCCAGCCAAACCCCTGTCCTCGATAGTCTTTGAGAAACCACATTCGCTTGAGTTCACAAATTTCATCATCAAGTCGTCGAATTGCCCCTGTGCCTACAACTTGTTCACCATCGACCAAGACTAAGAATATACCGCAGTTGTCGAAATAATGTGACTGCACATTCTCGATATCGGACATTGAATCAAAGCGCAAAAAATCTGCTTCAGTTAGTACACCTTGCCAAATTTCTAGGCTAACTCCCACAACGATTTGCTTGGCTTGTTCGATCTCATGTTGCTGGATTGGTCTAATTTCAACCACTGGCTTTGCTCTGATTATGTAAGGATTGAGGTTTTTGTGGAGGGGAAGAAATTCTCAGGGGGTCTACAAAATCATAATAATTTGAGCGATCGCCAATTTGCTTCAGAGTCCTCTATAATTGTTCAGAAATCAAGACATTCTTCTTTGTATCTTCAATAAGTAATACTTGATTTCGGATCATACTTATGCATTATTACGTTCACCCGTTTCAACTCGAACTCCATAAATTGGAAAACATGATTGTGCATGTTCAACATGTCATATTATGTTCGCTTGAATACTTATGCTGTCGCGTAGGCTGGTAATAGGTAATGGGTAATGGGAAAAACCAATTACCCATTACCCCCAAACAAGCATAATATCGTAAGCAATTAGCCGAACTTGATGTCAATAATCGGGAAGTAAAGAAAATCGCTGATTCTGGATTATTCACTTCCCAGGCTATTGGTGAGGAAGGAGGTGATACGGTTACTACTCAAGCATTTGGTGAAGAGGGGGGTTTTTAAAAAAGTGTACATGATTTAGTGAGCGTTGAAACGCTCACTACGAACTAGAACAATTTAAATACGACTATGAATATTTTAATTTTAGGCAATTCTTCAGATGCTCATGCTGTGCATATGAAGAATGTTTTGACACAGGCGGGAGCGACTGTAGATTATTTAGATACTCGGATGTTCCCCAGTCAACTAAAAATATCTTGGGAACCTAATTCTGTTTTCGGTTCTCTCAAGTTATCTCCAGAATATCAATTAGATTTTCAAGATATTCACAGTGTTTATTGGCGTAGCTTGGGTAGCGTTGGTATTCCTTCTCTAGAAGATTCCCATCAACAAAACATCGCCTTCAATGATTCTATGAGTGTGCTGCGAACATTATTTAAGGCATGTCCAGCACGTTGGGTGAACTCTTGGGAAGCGTATCAATTTCATAAAGAAAAACCTCTACAACTTCGCCAAATTCATCTTTTAGGTGTCAAAATTCCCCAAACTTTGATCACCAACGATCCACAAGAAGTGATCAGGTTTGCTAAATCCTACGAAAAAGCCATTTTCAAACCTGTATACGGTGGCGCTCATACTCAAACTTTAACCGCATCTGTGTTAGAACCGAAGCGACTAAATATAGCTTTGAGTATTGCTCCTGTTACCTTACAAGAGTATATTCCTGGAACTAACGTTCGCAGTTATGTAATTGGTGACTCTGTTTATGCGGCCGAGATTCGCAGTGATGATTTAGACTTTCGCACAGACATAGAAGCGGAATTAATTCCGGTGGAATTGCCAAAACAAATTCAGCAGCTGTGTAAAGACATCGCCAAAGCATTGTATCTAAAATGGACGGCGATCGATTGGCGACAAAATCCTGCGGGTGAGTATGTTTTTTTAGAAGCCAATCCTAGTCCGATGTTTCTCCATTTTGAAAGACAGACAGATTTTCCAATTACCGAGAAGTTAGTAGAATTGTTAATGGTGAGATCGTAGTCAATAGGTTGATGCAATCGCCCAAATCTTACCGCATTTGTGATCGCCTCAAAGACAAAATAGCCTTAAGAGCTTAAGCATGAGCAATAGACTTTTACGAATCGTGATGCGTAAAGCCGCCTTTTTCTAAAGGGCGGATATAAGCGAACATGATGAATTTATTCATCCGTGAAGGGGGTCATTAATATACTCTAAAACCTTCTGAGTACTAATCTTTCCAGTCGTGTCAAACATATAAGAATGTGTCCATAAGCTAGGTAATCTCAATAATTCTGGAAATTCTTTTCTTAGTAGTCTTGATGACCTTCCTTTAAAAGCTTTAACTATTTGAGATATTGAGTGGTGCGGATCATATTCAACTAGTAGATGTATATGATCCGGCGCAACTTCTAATGCTTTGATAATCCACTTCTTGTCATTAGCAACAGACTGGAATACTTCAATGCATCGAAGTTTTAAGTTTTCGTTATTAGCGAATACACGAGCGCGTCTGCATGGTATCCAGATTAAATGGACAGTAGCTAATCCAACAGCATGATTGTAATGATTATAAACAGTTTTCATGTAGATGAGTATTGATTATCTACACCACTGATGATATCATAATCACATGAAAACCCTGAAGTTTAAACTGTATCAGCACAAAAGAAATAGATTCCTCAAGCGCATGATTAACGCGAGTGGGATAATCTACAATCATTGTATTGCCCTACACAAACGCTACTATCGAATGTGGGGCAAACACTTAAGCTGTGCAAAACTTCAATCTCATATTGCCAAACTGCGGAAATGTAATCCATTTTGGCAAACAGTAGGTTCTCAATCAGTACAAGATATTTGTCAACGCATTGAGAAAGCCTACCAATTATTTTTTAAACACAACAAAAAAGGAGTTAGACCGCCAGGATTTAAAAAAGTTAAGAAATACAAATCATTCACTCTTAAACAATCTGGATACAAGTTTTTAGGTGGAAATCGAGTCAAGATTGGGAACAAAGTTTATCAATTTTGGAAGTCGAGAGAGATAGAGGGAACAGTCAAAACCTTAACCATAAAACGCACTCCTTTAGGCGAGCTATTTATGATTATAGTTGTTGATGATTGTTCTAATTCAAAAATCAAGTTTGCGACTGGTAGAATAGCGGGATTTGATTTTGGATTAAAAACATTCCTCACTTGCTCGGACGGAACAAAAATTGAGTCTCCCCAATTTTTAAAACAATCATTAAATGCCATTAGGAAAGCTAGCCGACAGCATTCTAAAAAACTCAAAGGTTCATCAAACAGAGAGCGATTTAGAAAAAATCTAGTTCGCAAATATGAGGATATTTCTCATCGTAGACGTGATTGGTTTTGGAAACTCGCTCATAAATTAACAGATAATTTTGATGTGCTTTGTTTTGAAACCTTAAATCTTAAAGGAATGCAACGTCTTTGGGGTAGGAAAATATCAGACTTGGCGAGGCGTGAATTTCTGCAAATTCTAGAATGGATTGCTAAGAAGAAGCATAAACAAGTAGTGTTTGTAGATCAATGGTATCCATCCACAAAAACTTGTTCTAGCTGTGGACACATTTTAGAAAAATTGGATTTGTCGATTAGACGCTGGCGTTGTCCTTCATGTCAATCTGAAAATGATAGAGATGAAAACGCCAGTCTTAATATTAAAAGAGTCGGGAGTTCGACTCTAGGAGTAGGAGATGTTAGACAGTCTCAGACTGCAATCTCTGTTTGATGCCTGAATCCCCCGTTTTCAAAACGGGGGAGTGGCTCAATTTGAGTTAGGAATTGATAAAAGCGGGGTAAATACGTAATCACAGCTTTTGCATCGAAAACGTTGGTGCTTTAACCCATCAGCTAATACTTGAAAACCATTTTTTTGAAGTTCTTTTGATTTGCAGTTAGGGCATTTTAGATTCGACGGGGTCTTTGGCACTCGTTGAGGCTGTTTTGGGTGTTTATTGTGTCTAGTATCAACTGCACCAGTTGTAGCGTCAAAAGTGGTTTGAGTTTGCACGTTCAAGTACAAAGCGCTGGAATCATCAGGGCGAGCATGAAGATATCTACTGGTGGTTGCGATCGACGCATGACCAAGGGTATTTTGTACCGGCGTTGCTGAATAAAGGTATGTTTTAGGCAGGTAAGGGAACAGAACGATATTTGAGGTAGTGCAATAACAATCGAACAGAGTATCTCAGCATTTCCTCGGTTTTGGAATAACATAAAGTTTTACGATGAAGACGAGCCAAATAATGTCTAAGCCTTGTGTTTTCATTTTCGACTCGTGTCATGTAGGTCTTACTCACAATTTGGTCACCATCAGGAACAAAACAAGGGTAAACAGGGTATCCATCTGTGACGTAAAAATAACTCTGCCAACACTGGACAATGTTCCATAACTGTTGGAAAGTAGTCGAACTACGATCACCTAAAACCCAAGCAAGAATACCTTGAGTAAAGTGATTTACCGCCGTCCACAACCAGATTTTATTTTTTTTGAACCAATAAATGTTTCTAATTCATCTAGTTCTCCCACCTGCGGAATTTCCTTTGAATTTGGTGTATCCGCCAATTGTGTACCCACTCGTTTAACCCAATGAATAATGGTAGTATGATGAACGTTTTTCACCCTTTCAATTCCACGAAATCCCATACCATTGACGTACATTTTTAGGCATTCTTGTTTGATTTCATCCGAGTAGCCCCTGGGTGGTTTATAGACATCAATGAATTGACGACCACAATCACAGCAAATGTGATTCTGTTTACCTCTTTTCTTTCCATTCTTACGGTTATGACAAGATCCACAGCGTGGACATTCCATGATTAATTGACCTCAATTCATACCGCTATTATGCAACGCCTTTGTACCAAATGTAGTGGCGCACCTCGGTTGAGGGAATGGGTTGCGTGAGCGTGTCTCAACCAATGGGGAGACACCTTTTTATCAATACCCGCTTTTTGTGCCGCAGCAGCCACAATTCGATTAACTTGGGATTGGTCAAGGGTTCTGCCAAGCGAATCTTTCTCCCTGGACACGAACACAGGGTCTGACCCAACAGCATTGTTCTTCAACTTACACAGTTTCTTCCAAACAGGCTCGGGCAGAAGCACGATTCTAGTTTTTCCACCTTTGCCGAATATAGTCAATTGTCCACCAGGCTTTCTTGCAGATAAATCCTTCCAACGCAAAGCGCACAATTCTTGCACCCGCAAGCCACCGGTGTAGAGCAACAGCAAGATAGCCTGATTTCTGGGGTTTTTTTCTGCTGAAATCATCGCAGCCACCTCTTCTTCAGAGAGGATGCGTTCGTTGAGAGTATCCTTAATTTTTGGCTGCCTTAAACCTATACTCACATTCGTCGGCAACATACCAATTTTATGCCCGTAACTCAACAGTGATCTAACAGCAGCCATCTTTAACCTTTGTGTATCAGGGGCGTAACCAAAAAAGGTATCCTGCCAGTTTTGAAGGTCAGCTAATGTGACTTTATGGAGTGGTTTTTTTACCCAACAGAGAAACTCACTTACGCAACGCCTGTAGCCTCGTTGTGTATCATTAGACAAACCATGCAACCACATTTCAATCAGGTGATGATCTGTGTCAGAGGTTGTCAAATCAGGCTT
Source organism: Fischerella sp. JS2 (assembly GCF_032393985.1). NCBI lineage: Bacteria > Bacillati > Cyanobacteriota > Cyanophyceae > Nostocales > Hapalosiphonaceae > Fischerella > Fischerella sp. JS2. Next base: position 5,515,031 of record NZ_CP135918.1, on the reverse strand, counting down.
TGAGTGTTCGTAGTTTACCTGCATGAGTGCAAACAGATAACTCTTATCTTGCACTCAATTTTATCAGATAGTGTGATACGTTAGATAAAATTTTTATACCCGCCCCAACTACCATCAAAAAGCGATCGCAGGGGGGCGAAGTTAATGCTGGTACCCGCAACAGACCGTAAGAAATTTTAGTACTTTGTTGTAGGCGATCGCTCGCCAAATAGTTGTTGATCGACATCGGGGAACGATCAAAGTAGATTCTGTTCTCGGGATAATCTATATCCACATAAAGCAAATTTTTTCAGACATGAATCCAAAATCCAAAATCCAAAATTGTTTCACCTTGGTATTGTAATGACAAACTCTGCTCCTTGGTTGAGTGCGGAATTCACTTCGAGAGTACCACCGTGTTTTTCCACAATAATTTGACGGGCGATCGCTAACCCTAAACCAGTACCTTTACCAACGGTTTTCGTAGTATAAAGATGGTCAAAGATTTTTTGCTTGACTTCCTCAGTCATTCCGACACCATTATCTTTGATACTAATATTTACTTGTTTGCAGTCTTCACTCAGTTTAGAAGTGATGGTGATCAGGTTTGGGTTAGCTTGAATATCAGCAAAGCTACGTCCAAGATTTGACTCTTCCAGTGCATCGATGGCATTAGCCAATATATTCATAAATACCTGATTTAACTGTCCTGGGAAACACTCAATGTGGGGTAAATTACCGTAATTTTTAATGATATTAATTGTTGGACGGTTTTCATTTGCTTTGAGACGGTGTTTGAGAATCAAAATAGTGCTATCTAAACCCTCGTGAATGTTGAAAGCAACTTTATATTCAGAATCGGCGCGAGAGAATGTACGCAGGCTATTACTAATTTCGCGGATGCGTTGCACCCCTTCTTTCATAGAAAAAATTAATTTTGGTAAATCTTCTCGCAGATATTCTAAATCAATATTTTCGATTTCTGACTCAATTTCTTCGCCTGGTTTCGGAAATTTATCTTGATAAAGAGTAAGCAAATTAAATAAATCTTGAACGCCTTCACATGCTGGCTGAATATTGCCATTAATAAAGCCAACAGGGTTATTAATTTCGTGAGCGACACCCGCAACAAGATTACCTAAAGCGGACATTTTTTCGCTTTGGATAATTTGTAATTGTGCTTGTTGTAAGTTTTGCAGTGCTTGTTCTAGTTCCTGAGATTTTTGCTGTATAATTGCTTCTGCTTGTTTGCGTTCAGTTATATCTAAAACTACACCATCCCAAACTAAGGAACCATCTTCTTGTGCTTCTGGTTGAGATACAGCTTGAATCCATTTCAATTTGCCTGCTGGTGTAATAATGCGCCATTCATGTTGAAAAAGTGTGAGATTTTGCGCTGATTCCAACATCAACTGCTCAATTTTTGTAATATCCTCAGGATGTTCTAAAGAACGTAAGGTTTGATTTCCAGACATCAATTCTTCTGCTGTTACTCCATAGAGGTTGTAGCAACCAGAACCTAACATATGGCATAGAAGCAGTACCATCCGCAGTGAGGTGGAGTTGGTAAATAACTCCAGGGATATTATTAGCAAGCTTTTGCAATAGAGCTTTACTTGCTCGTAAATCTGTATAAAGTTGAGCATTATCTAAAGAAATGCCAGCTTGGGTACAGAGAAAATTTAAAATAACTAAGCGATCGCTTGTAAATATCCCTTGAGTCAATTTATTTTCCAGATAAAGAATACCCACTAAATGTCCTTGATTGAGAATTGGCATACATAACGCACTCTTAGGTTGAACAAAGTGCATATATTCCCCAATCAATCCAGAAATATCAGTTTGCAGATTGTCAATAACTACTGTTTCTTGAGTATTTTTGACATAATGAATCAGTTCTTTAGGGATGTCTCGACAAGTTTCTATCGGTTGTGTGTCTAAGATAGTTTCTATTTCACCCTGGAAATTCGCTTCGTGATTGATATAAGTAATTGCTCGTACTTGCCAGGTATCTCCTTGAGGCAAAATTAATACAGTCTTTTTAGCACCAGAGTTTTCTAAAATAATGTGGGTGAGGCTGGTAATGAGTTGATCCAACTCGATGGAACTAGAAATAGCTTGAGCAGCCTTAAGGACAGAGGTAAAATCGAGAGCATCAGAAATACTGTTGCTGCTACTGCTAGAAGTGCGAGTGGATGAAGAAGTCCTAGCAAAACCAAGATTAGCAATGGTTTCTAAGGGATTTAGGTTAAGTTGTCGCTGTTGCAGAATTGGTTGCAACAATTGGGGATATAGTTTTTCTAACTCATCAGCTAAAGCTGATGCTCCCCAATGAGCATAGCAGTAGTAGGCTTCCTGCATATAGCCTGCGGCCACTTTTTCTTTACCCCATTCCAGGTAAAATTTGGCAGCGAGTTCATTAGCGATCGCTTCTTCTTGCATATATTCGTTATCTTTAGCTTGGGCGATCGCGCGATCATAAAGTTCAGCAGCTTGCCAACATTGCCCTAATACTCGAAGTTTTTCAGCCTCTACTAAATTATGACGATGCTGATTATTCATTGGAGCATGTTCCGCCCAGAATTTCATTTTTTCTTGGTTAGTTTTCACTTGTTCTAAATACTGTTGTCTTTCTTTGATATTTGCTTGAAAATAATGTGCCAACAAAGCCAATGAATGATAAAAATTAAGAATAACAACTTGCATAAAACCAAAAGCCGAGCCTGCTTGTTCATTAGCTAAGTTAACTTGTTCTATAGCCTGAGCATAATTTCTAAACTGGTAAAGTAGAATTGTTTTAGCGACATAAAAAATAAACAGCACTGTACCACTTTTAGCTGTAATAAAATTTGTTAGCATTTGCAATTCATTAAAACTTTCGCCAACTAATAAATATTTTTCTGAAGATTGTCCTTGTAAATTTAAACCTAGTTGTCGCCATATTTGAGAAAAATGAATCGGAATTTCCTGTTTAATTTGCATGCAAATTTCTATATACTTTGCTTGTTGATTAACAGCAAACTCTAAATTATTAGCTGAAAAGAATAGATAACTGCACAAATTAGCAGCAGAATATCCTCCCCATTCAATATCTCCAGTATCTATCCCACTTTGTACTGCTTCTTGCAAGGGTGTAATACTATTTTTTGCATGTTCTTTCCAAGTTCTAATGTTAGAATTATATAAATTATAAATTTTAGCCTTTAATTCTTTAGCATCAAATTTTTCCAAGAGTTTTAAAGCGATATTACCAGCATAATAACCGTCATTTAATTTCCCAATTCCAGAAAGTAATAGGCCATAAAAACAGTATGCAAAAGCTGATAATTCTGAATTACCATGTTCAATACAAAGATTAACCATTGTAATAATCACTTGGGGAAAAATTTCTGGTTTTGCCATAAAAATAGGAGCGCAGAGAATTTTTAAAATCCCCATTGCTGCTATTTTATCTGGGGCTTTCATTACCAAAAATTTATCTATATCTGCTAAATTTGGTAAGTCAATTACTAAGCTTTCCTCATTAGTTAAATTTATCAAATTAATGTCCAAATTTTCTAACACTTGCAGCCCAAGTTCTACTGCTTGCAGCATTTTTAACTGGGCAATATAAATTTGCATTTGTAGTTCATAAATCTTGACTTTATCCAGTAGCTTTTTAGTGTTTTGTAAAGCGATCTCAGTTAGTTCTGTGGCTTTGGTAAAGTTAGTATTTAAATATTCCGATTCGGCAATTTCAATATATAAGTTTAAAGTTAAATCATACTGAGATTGCCAACAATCAGACTCTAGTAATCCTAAAGCAGTGTTTAGATAATTTGCTGCTGCCTCATAAGCTGTGGCAGATTTAGCTTTATGACCTGCAATTAAATTAAGTTGGGCTAGCTGATTTTTTTCTACTTGCTCAGTAATTAAATCTACTCCTATATTTAGCTGGTTAACTATTGTAAAAATATTTTCATTTTCTTCAATTTGAGGAGTATTTTTTAACAGAATTTGCCCAATTTTTAAATGAGTCCATTGCTTCTGAGATTTAGGAATCAAAGAATAAGCAGCTTGTTGAACACGATCATGCAAAAATTTATATACAACAATCTCACTATTTTCCTGATTAACTGCTTGATTTACATCACCAACATAAAATTTATAAACATTACTCTGGGGTAAAATTAATCCTTCCTGCAAAGCCTTCCATAAACACATCGCAGTTTCTATGTCTGATTGTTCAAAAATAACTGCTAATGTTTTTAAATCAAATTGATTACCAATACAAGCAGCTAACTGCAATAATTGTTGAGTTGATTGAGGCAGATTTTGCAATTTAAATGCCATAAATTCAACCACATCATCGGTTAGCGATCGCTGATTAATTTGTGCAATATCACATTGCCAACATCCATCTGACAAATTAAACTCAATCAAGCCATCTTGATGTAATCCTTTTAAAAATTGAGAAGTAAAGAATGGGTTTCCTTTAGTTTTTTGATAAATTAATTGTGAAAGAGACCATGCTAATTCTTCTATGCAACCCAATGTATCAGCTACTAACTGATTCAGTTTTAAATAACTAAGATTTTTTAGTGTAATTGTATTAATTTTTGCATTTATCTCTATAATTTTATCTAAAGTTAACATCAAGGGATGGGTTGGTGTGACTTCATTATCTCTATATGCCCCAATTAATAACAAATATCCATTATTCGCATCACTAATTAGTAACTCTATAAGTTTCAATGAAGCAGAATCAGCCCATTGTAAATCATCTAAAAATACTACGAGGGGATGCTCTTTAGTAGTAAATACTTGAATAAATTTTTGCAATAATAAATTAAATCGATTTTGAGCAGCGCTACCTGACAATTCTGGCGCTAGTGGTTGTTGCCCAATAATCATCTCTAATTCGGGAATAACTTCAATAATTACTTCTCCATTTTCCCCTAAAGCTTCAAGAATCTTAGTTTTCCATTCTTGAATTTCTTGATTACTTGCCGTCAATAACTGTCTGATTAAATTGCGGAATGCTTGAACAAATGCTGAAAAGGGAATATTACGATTGAATTGATCAAATTTTCCTTTAATAAAATAACCACGTTGTTTAACTATTGGTTTATGAACTTCATTAACAACTGCGGTTTTACCAATTCCTGAAAATCCCGCTACTAACATTAATTCTGATGCACCATTAGCAACTCGTTCAAAAGCATCTAGCAGTGTTTGAACTTCTTGCTCTCGACCATAGAGCTTTTCTGGGATAAGAAAACGGTCTTGAATATCTCTTTTACCGATTTCAAAAGCTGGAATTTCTCCTGTTTCTGTGAAGCTGTGCAAGCAAGTTTCCAAGTCATACTTTAATCCTAAAGCACTTTGATAGCGTTCCTCCGCATTTTTTGCCATGAGTTTGGTAATAATTTGCGAAATCACAACTGGGACATCAGAATTGATTTGATGAGGTGGTTTTGCTTGTTTTGCCAAGTGTGCGTGAACTAATTCCATTGCATCATCTGACTGAAAGGGTAATTGTCCAGTCAGTATTTCGTAAAAAGTCACACCCAGCGAGTAAAAGTCTGTGCGATAATCAACTCCTCGGTTCATGCGCCCAGTTTGTTCAGGAGATAAATAAGCTAGAGTTCCTTCTAAAACATTAAAACTTTGGATTTCTTGCACTTCTCGCGGTAACAAAGAGGCGATACTAAAATCTATTAATTTTACTTGTTTGGTCTGGGGATTAATCAAAATGTTGGCTGGTTTAATATCTTTATGAATAACGCGATCGCTATGCAGTTGACTCAAAATATCTGCAATGGGAATTGCGACTTGCAAGAAATTTGTGAGGAATTGCGTATTTCTCTGTTCTATTCCCCATTCTTTTAAAGAAATTCCGCCAAAATCCTCCATGACTAAAGCGTAACCGTTACGGTAGCTTTCTAAGCTGTAGGGTTCAATCACACCAGGTAGGTCGAGATTTTTAGCAATGACGTACTGATTACGAAATTGTAGAAGTTCGTGAAAGCTAGGGTATTCCAAACGCATCAGCTTTATCACCACTGGTTTTTGGTCTAGCTGTCGAATACCCCGATAAACTAGCGTACGCTTACCTGAGTAAATTTTTTCTCCAATACTATAACCGGGGAGTTGAACCTCAACGATGCTGACCATACCTGCTATCTCCTACTAATCTAGAGTTAGTATTCCCACTCAACATCCCCAACTTGCACTCAACGGTTGCTGACGATTAGAAAGATAATGGATTTAGGATGGATGCGCGATCGCGGTCTTTGTGATCGATTTAGGAGGGGTGTAGGGAAAGATCGCGCACTGAGCGCGGGATTAAAATAAGAACGCCATAGACGCGTAGCAGCTTCTCGTAGAGTAATACATCTTTCTTCTCCTACACCCCATACCCTTACACCCTTACACTCTAGTTTTTGTAATAGATAAAGCAAAATAGTTAGGAACAATTATCGTTGTTGAAATTATCCTTATTTGATAACTTAATTTTTGTTATAACCAATTGCATCTGCCAATTTTATCAAAGGTTTTTCAATGTGGTTGAAATTTGGTGTAAATTCAGACGGTAATTTAGTATGTATTGAAGATGTTTCTAGGGGAAAAACTTCACTTACATGTCCCTATTGCAGTAGTGGACTAACTGCTAAAAAAGGCAAAATTAAAGAGCATCATTTTGCTCATAATCACGAGACTTGCCGTCGAATTGCTAAGGGTGAGTTTCCATTTTTACCATTTTATGATAACTTTAATATTAATTTATCTAGCAAAGATTTAGAGCAATTAAAACTGCTTTGGAAAGAGTATGGGTCTAAAAATTACCCAATTGATGCTCACGCTTGTTTTCCTAGTTTAATAAAAGCAGGGATGTTGAGGAAAAATGTTTACACAGTTCCCAAAGCCTATGAATTTACTCATTTAGGTAAAATTCCTGTTGGAGCATTAGAGTTGATGCACTTTAACGAAGTGCAAGAGCCATTATTGCAAAGTAAGTTACTGAAACTAGAACTATCTGTAGCACATGCTAAACATAAAAATTCTCCAGACTTATCATATATGCTAACTGATTTACAACTGTATCGCGCTCAACTCAGACGCATTTTATCTTGTAGTCTCTATTTTTTAGAAATTCAAACTTCAAAGAGTACTTTATACAAGATAGGAGTAACTACAAGACCGATTCAAGAGCGAATAGCAGAAATCAAAAAAGATTTATTTTCCTATCATCAAACTGTTACTCCTGTAGTGCTAGGAAGTTGGAATCACAGAGGGAATGTAGAAAAATATTTCAAACACCGCTATCAGAATTTTAATTATCCCATTGGTAGTTTGACAGAATACTATAAATTTAATTTTGATGATATTAAATCCGTGTTGTCTGACCTACAACAAATGAAACCGAAAGTACTATCTCCTGTTGAAATAGATATTCTTGAAAACAAACCTAGCCTTGTCATTATGCAATAGTGAGTATAGCGATCTCTTTGCCTGTGCTATTGCAACAATCAGCACTTATTGAAAAGCAACTGTTTGAGGTCATAGAATGGTGCGTAGACTCAGTAGTTTTTGTAAATTAAAAAGCTGTTGTATTTGTTGCAACTTCAAGTCATGAAAAATACATTATTTGACAAAACCTTCCGTGACAGCGATGGCAAAATTGTTATAGCTCAGATGCCAAATCTACCGATTATTGTCTGGTTCACAGCTAGTTTACTCAAACTAGTTTTTCCAACAGGTGAAATTAATACAGGGTTGGACGTACTGGCAAATGGCTCTTTGTTTACTTGGGCATGGTTGGAATTATTTCAAGGCGTTAATTATTTTCGTAGAACGCTAGGTTTGGTTGTACTTATCGGTCTTATCGCCGCAAGAACTGTAGGTATTGATGCACTTGGGAATTTTGGTTTTTGATGCCATAGCAAGCACTCAAATCCAAAATGTACTATAGCTGTTGCTGTTCTCGTTTGGATAGATGCAATACACTTGAACCCCACCCCCAACCCCTAATAGCACACGCTTAAGGGACTGAATTTGTTATTTCCCCCCGAATATCGGGGGGATTAAGGGGGGTAAATCCAACTTGTGTGTACACGGTAGGCTTGCGCTTAGGGGAGCAAAAGCTAGGTGCAGACATTAAGTTTTGATGCAAAACAGTTCAAATACAGCAACCGAGAGCGATAATTTTCAGGCTACATTTGAATGAATTTTCATATGAATTAACATTCATGTTGATAATTATTTTCCTATTGCAAAGTGATGCACCCAAAATCACGGATTTCGGCTCTGCAACTACACCACAAGATGTAACCGCTACTTAACTACTTAAGCTCAACATCCAGAAGGGGCATCTCAATGACATCAAAGGGAAAGAAAAAAAGTTCACGTAGGGGTTTTCTGCAAGGAGTAGCAATTACTACAGCTGCTCTGACGGGAGGCGAGTTGCTCAACAAAGAGCCAGCAGAAGCTGCGGCCGAAGGTGAATTTCCGGCAGTCACACCACAATCAACAACAACTGAATTTGACTTTACGCAGAAATCAGGTGTCTTGCAACCAGATCAGATTATTGATAGTGCCTGCCAATTTTGCAACTCCCTTTGTCGTTTGAAGGTTCATGTCAAAGACGGACGTATTATCGATGTCTTGGGTGAACCAGACGATCCAGTCCAAGCAGGAGGCTTTTGTGTCAAAGGCCCGATGATGACCCAATTAGTTTACAATCGCTTCCGTCTGAAAAGTCCAATGAAGCGGGTTGGAGGAGAAAAAGGTTCTCCCAATTCTAAATTTGAGCCAATTTCCTGGGATGAAGCCCTCTTAACCATAGCGAGGAAGTTTTTGGCACTGAGGGACGCGGGCGAAGCTAGAGCGATCGCTAACAAAACTTCTGGCAGACTACCACGAGGTACGGGTTCTCTGGTTGGGCGTTACTTCACTCTCTTGGGTAGTCCCAATGACACTGATGTCGGCCCTGTTTGCAACGATGCTGGTGGCAATGCCTTAGCATGGACTTTTGGTTTAAGTAATTTTACTAATGGCTACGGTATTGATAGTGCAACTGGAAAAGAAGACTTGGGGTCTGCAAGATTCTTTCTGTTTTTAGGAACAAACCAGGCAGAAACCCATCCTGTGACCTTTGCCTATCTTCTCAGGAGCCGCGCTCAAACCAAAGCCAAGCTAGTCGTCATCGACCCCCGCTTAACTCCCACAGGAGCGCAGGCAGACGAGTGGATTGCACCCAAGCCACACACAGACCAAGCTTTGGTGTTGGGAATGCTCCATCACATCGTTACCAACAATCTCTACGATGCTGTCTTTGTCAAAAAATGGATACTGGGTTTTAATGAACTGAAAAAGCATCTCGTCAGCAACAAATATACACCAGAATGGGCTGCGGCAATTACTGATGTCCCAGCAAGTAAAATTAAACAGATTGCTGAAGCATACGCTAAAACTAAGCCTGCTGCTATCTTCTGTAATGCAGGAATTTCTCATCAACTGGGAGCCTTTGACACGTATCGCTGTTTAGCATTTTTGGCTGCGATTACAGGTAATATTGGCATCAACGGTGGTGGTTGCAACTTCATGCACAACACTTGGCCCGGTGCTTTGAACTTGCCACCCATCAAGGATAAAACCCCAAACAAAGATATTGCCCTGCCCGTAGGGCCTGATTATTTTGCTGAATCTATCCTCACAAGCAAACCCTACCAGTTAAAAGCCATTGTCACTCAAGGTAATCCCCTACTCGCTTGTTCTAATACAACTAGGGTACAGGAAGCTTTTCGCCAACTGGAATTTTATGTCTACACTGGATTGTTTATGGAGGAGTCAGCATACTACGCTGACATTATTTTACCTGTTACTAGTGGCTTTGAAATGCAAACCGTCTATATGCGGCGAGATGATCGGGCAATCCGTTGGCAAAATCAAGTAGTATCTCCAGTTGGAGAATCAAAACCAGACTGGCACATTTGGATTGATTTAGCACACGCCACAGCTAAGTTAGACAAACGCAATCCACCAGAGTACTGGAGGGAGAATTTTCCGCAAGCATGGAAAGACTACCGTAATCTTTGGGCGACATTTGTCGCCAATACTCCTGGTATGGGCGGTATGACTGTTGAACGAATGTCCAAGCGCACTGAACCTTTACGCTGGCCCTGTCCAACAGTGGATCATCCTGGTGTCAGCACGCTTTACTTAGATCATCCTTCTTGGTATAAAGCAGCAGAAGCACTTAACCCACAAAACAAAGGCAAAAGATTCCTTACTCCTAGTGGCAAGATCGAAATTTACACACCTTTACAGCAAAAGCAACTAGCTAGTGCTGGACACTCTGCCTTACCTATCTTCTACACCCATCCGGAAGTTACAGGTAATAATCCTAGTATTGAGTATGAAGCTCAACTGGTTAAAAATCCGGTTAACCCTCAAGCACTGACTCAAAAAGTTATATTGGGAAAAATTTCAACAGGGGAAGTGCATAAACAGTACCCGCTAATAGGAATAACCGGTAGGTCTAGTGTGGTTCATTTTCACTCAGTTACACACTGGACTTATAGAGGGAAGCAAATGAATGGTGTTCGTTTCATTCAAATCCACCCAAAAGCAGCACAAACAGTAGGTATAAAAAATGGTGATGGAATCATCGTTGAAAGTCCCAGAGGATCTATCAATGGAACAGCGCTGATTTGGGATGGGATTCGAGAAGATACAATTTTCGTGCCTAATTGGTTCGGTCAACAGCAAAAAATGGCGGAAGAACTCGCGACTCCCTACTACGTACCAGCGAATATTTTGATAGATAAGCAGTACTACGACAATCTCTCAGGACAGCAGGCTTTCAAATGTTTTGCCTGTCGGATAAAGAAGGCGTAGCCGAGAGTGCGATCGCACTGTGTAGTTCATTTAACTTGACAAAGCCAAGATCCGCTTTTAATCCGCTCGGCGATAGGGTGTTTTGTTGTCGCTCCAGGCTCAGATGTGTTACGATGCCATTCTTGCCAAGTCTGTGCAGCGAGTTCGGAAAACTCACCCCGCACTTGAAACCAACTAGGATTATCTTCTCTACTCCACAAACTACATAGCAAATCTAAAACTTTTTCTGAGGTGCGGTTCCTAATAGGATTCAGTTTGTTTTTGTTTGATTCACTTAAGTGATCTTCTTCCTTGAAGACCCTGCTTAGTCCCTCCTTAGTGCTAAAGTTGCTAAGCTTTTGTGAGCATCTCGAAATATTGAAGAGTGCATCACAAATCCGACGATTCAAGCTTAAATATACAGACCCCTTCAGTGCCTTTAAAAAACACTCTAAAGCACTGGTAGGGTCATCTTGGATAAAAAGTAAATATTCTCCATCAAGCAAATAAATCTCTGAAAGAACAGCTTGGCAAAAATTTTGACTGTGACCAGCTGTTAAATCAGTTTTAGCAAGTTTATTAGCAAAGTTGGATGCCTGTCTTGGCAAATTACCATCTCCAAGTCTGACCCAGATTCGTCCTGCTAAAGCTAGCCATCGAGACGCCCGTTGAGTTAAACCAATACGTAATGCATAGTGTGCTGCTCTGAGAAAATATTCTGCGGCTTTTGAGAGCGTAGTTTTTTGATCACAAAGGTAAAACTCTATGCGCGCCACATTCCCATAAATTTCAGACAAGGCTAGATAAACATCCCAACCAGGATCTTTGTAGCAAGATCCTGGTTTAATTGCACCCCTAATTTTAATGTCCCATTCTTTTAATCCCAGCCACTTGCTTCTGTTGCTCTGGGAAAATAAATCTGGCTCATGTCCGCAGGAAAGCTTGTACAAGTAGACCTCTGATTGAATTAAAGCCTGGATAGGAACAAGTTCTTCTTTTACTTGCTCGTCTTCCTCAAAGACTTTTTCAATTTCTTGAATAAGCAGTTGTGCATTACTGATGTTACCTTGAAAGTTTGACAGTCTTAGATCCAAGCGTTTTGCAAGAAAATAGCAACGGTAGAAGTTAAGTCGATACGAAAAGTAAATATTCTCTTTGGGAATTTTCTTTAATTCTTCTCTGGCTGTATCAGCAATTTTCTTAATTTCAGCAGGCTGACACTCCTGATCAAGAAATTGAAATTTTTGAAAAGCTCTTCTTGCTCTAGTTAATCGTTTTCTCAACTCAGAGAGAGCTTTGCAGACTGAACCGTAGATTTCTAGATCGAGTTTCCCATTTGTGTTTTGATCTACGAGCCATTGTTTGGCAGCATAGACAATTGCTTGCAGCATAGTGATAATTGAGTCTCGGTCTACCCAAATTCCCTGATACTGTTGCTGATTGCCCAGAATTACCGTTGTTTCAACTAAAGAATCAATACTGCTGTCTAAGGTCTTTGTTGAGATGCTGACGTTAGCTACATCTTCTGTCAAACCCATGTGTAGGCTACAAGCACCGATAGCATTTTCTAAGATTGTGTTGCCAGAAGTATATATCCATTCAATCGGCTCATTAGATTTGCCATCATGACTCAGGCTACAAGTGACTATCGCCATAATCACTGGAGTCAGTGAATCAAGCGACTTTGCTTCTAGTTGTGTTGTTAAGCATGAACCTGGAGTATTCAGATCGCACTCCGCCTGATGACCTATCTGGACAAATTGATGGTATAAATCGCTATACTCCTCTTCTGCATTAATATATCGAGATAAAGTTTGGAATTCTAACTTTTGAACTCTAATACGCAGGTTAGCCACGTCTTTAGGCATTTGCTCCTTGATGACAATACTCAAAAAAAGCGCGATCGCTTCTTGTCGGGTAAAGTTTGTCTTTCCTCCGGCTTTAAGTCTTTTCCAGGTTCGTTCTAGCTTGTCAATTACTTCCAGCCTCAGTTTTAAGCCCAACGTAGGGTAAGATTTGCAAGATCTGCGTAGTTCCTCAATCAGATGCCCTAGAGAGTCATTATCTCGATACTCAGAGTTCTCCTGAGAAGACTTTTTACTTGCAATTGCTATTTTGTTACTTGCGATCGCCAAAAACTCTTGAGTTGTGGGCAGTAAATCTTCAAAATCCAAAAACTCAAGCAATGCAACTACTTGAGCAACTTGAAAAAACCTTTCTGGAGTTACCCGAATCATCTTGGTTTTTTCTGGTAAAAAACCTGCGGACTCCAGTAACTCGTCTACTCCAATCTCTTTCAATAAACCTCGTAGTTCCTTAGAATTTGGTTCGACTTGTTCTGTTGTTTTTTCAACCTCTGTTTTTGATTTCCTCTTAGATGCTTTCCCGTTTTGTAGACTCTCGCACAGTTTGATCAAACCTTCACGATCAATCGGTAACCGCTCTTTTACCCCATTCAAAAAATCAATCACAACCGGTCGGCTAACACCCATCCCTTGTGATAGTTCCACCTGCGTTGCTCCCAATTTATCTAGGAAGAAGTGGAGCATCTCCCTTAGTGCTTCTTGATCTCCAACACTTTCTTTACTCATATTCTGGAATTCTATAAATTTTTAATGTCAATTATATTGACATTAAAACACCTGTATTTAGTTTTTTTGTATTTAAGTATACTTAAAATCTTCAAAAACTTGCTTTATAGTTAACAGGTACATGAAATTTACAATTTTTGGACAAAATTAGTCAAAAAATTTATTTTTAGTATCACCAGATACAAAAAATGTTTTTTTTATGAATGTATTATTCACATGTATACAAGCTTAACAGTAAGCTAAAAGATTATGCTTCCCAAAGCAGTAGAGGAAATCCTCTATTACTGCAAACAAAGGATAGCTAGATTTCAGAAATTTAAGGATACTGGACTTATAGAAATCCGATGTTGCCCACATAGAGGTCAGTACAAAGTCGAGTGTCGCTGCGGAGAGTTTGAACATTTCCCAATTACGCCAGAAGACCTGGCTGTTTGGAACCCACCTCCGCTGCCTAAACAATGGGAAACGCTGGAAACCTTAGAACATGTTTTGGTCACACTTAATAGCGCATTATTTGAGACTTTTTCTCAACGGCAAGGCTATGCGACTATTATAATTTTCTATCGCTCACATGACGATCAATACGGGTTCCAGTTTATGCCATCAGTGATTTACGGAATTAAGCCTTGTTGACCCTAGAGGTGATAACGTAAAGCTCAACCTCATGAATTTTTGGATTGAATCTTACTTGGTGTGAGAGTGGTTCCGAACAATCTAAATAAATTTTTGCTGACAGCTCATCGATGAGAATAACCACGACGGATGCTGGTGAAGTTTTAGCTTCGCGCATCCGTTTTTTGTCTCTAGCAACCAACAAAGCAAATTAATCACTGGGAGAGGAAAAAGTGAATTTACCAAACAATCAATTCTTTGGGTATTTTACTTATTTAGCTTTGCTCACCATCGTTTTAGCAGTATTAGCAAAATTTGATAGAAGCGTCACCGTGCAAGTCACACCTTTAAGCTTACGAGTGGAAATCAATGATCCTTTTGCTGGGTGTGCAATTGAGTTTTTGTCAACTGTAAGACAAATTGAATCACCTACGCTCCATATTGGAGTTCATAGCCATGACCACAAATCAGTATAGTCCTCTGTTCAAATTGACTGTTAAGTTCCTCAAATATTTCTTGCTAGCAATATTTGCCTTTGTGATCACCTGCATTCTATCAATGAGTTTTGGGGCTTTGGATTTTGTCGCAGCACTGCTACCGTTTATAGGCAATTGGTTTTATAAGCTGGGAGTTATTCTGTTGTGTTTGATGACAATAACAGTAATCTTAGAATCCCTACGTTAAATATGACTCAAAGCCCTGTAGCAGGACTTTCCTCTAAGAAAGCCCTAGTCATGAAATCGGATGTTGGGTGTGGTGAAATCAGAGGTGATAAACCTTGGCTCTAGTTAGCAAACTCAGTAGCGATCGCACCACCGTCCAGCTAGTCTTAATACTCTCTCAAAAACTTTTTGCAATACAACCAGGGAAACTGCCCTATGGTAGAGGAAAAGTCAATTCTGCTCTGTAGAAATTGAGAGTTAGAACGAACAACTCAGGAGAACGGAGAACATTAACAAGATATAAAGTTGTTGCTGCTATCCTTAGGATTAAAGTGCAACCGTGCAGGTTATTTTCTACCAACCCCATCCAACAAACAGAAACAATGCTGCTGAGTGAGCAGATCACAAATGTAATAAAGGAGACTATTCATGTCAGTCGCTAAAGTGATCGAAATTGTAGCTTCTTCTGAAAAAAACTTTGATGATGCAGTGCAACAGGGTTTAGCAGAAGCGGCGCTGACGTTGCGTGGTATTAGCGCTCTTGAAATAACTAACTGGACTGCTGATGTTGAGAACAATCAGATTGTGCGCTACAAGGTGACAATGCATATTGCTTTTAAGGTCGAACATAATACAACCACCCCTTGATGAGCTACGTGATTTATTCTTAAGTAAATACTTGACCGTGAATTAGCTTTCGATATGGAAGGATATTAAGGAAAAGTCTAAACTTTAGTGTTTATTTATACAGTTTTAGCTTAGTCTTAAGAGTTTTCACCGAAATCACAATCTCACATATCGGTCAACTAAAGCTTGTGCTGCTTGATAGTGCTTCTCTAGTAATTGAGGAGGAGAAAGTACCTGCACTTTATCCATATAACGATTCACCCAGATACTAAACTCATCTAATGAACGAGGTGGGAGGGGAACTGCATAATCCACATAACAAGGTTTACCTGTAGTTGTATCTACAGAACCGATAGTAATTTTTTGTTTGGGATGACGGCGTTCTCCCTCAACAATAAAAGATGTAACTGGAGGAAAAAAACGTACTTTTACCTTAACAAACTCTAACTTCCCTTCTAATTCCAGCTTTTGCTGTTGTAAATCTCCTAAATATAAACCCCAGCCGTTTTCTAGCAATTGATAGGCTTTGGCTAGGCTATTTCTTTGTGCTTCTAGTCCTCTAGCTAATTGACTTAAAACTACACAGTAGTTCTTAAAGCGATTCAAACGGCCTATAGCTAAATGTGCATTTTCACAATACTCATAGAGTAAATACCAAGCAATATCGTGATAAATAAGTTGTAAAGGTATAACTCGCATGGGGCCGATGCGACTATTGCCGTATAAGTCGCTACCACGAGAAATTTCAATTGCTAATCCCTGACTAATTGCTTTTTCAACTACAAATAATTGATGAAATAAAGTGTCTCGGTTTTCTCCTCGCGCGGTCATTTCTTCAGGGTCTGTGTAAATAATGGCACGGTTGAGATGCTGGCGGACTGGGTAGAAAAATTCTCCTTTTAATTCCATATCCAAACCCCGCAATCTTTTGGAGAGTGTTTGGTAAATTCGTCTGAGTTGAGGATCACCTTGGAATTGGGCTTGTGATGCTAAAGCATTAAATGCTACTTTGAGTTCTTCCGAAGCTAAAGCACCAGTACCAAGGTAGTAACCCCAACGATACATGCGGCGATCTAAAATACCGTAGCGGCGTAGGGTTTCTAAGTCTTTACGGATTGTGGGAATTGCAGGATAACCCGTTGGTAATTCTACACCGCATTCAGCAGCTAATTTTTGTAGGTAGATTTGTACTTGGACTAGTGCATTGTGGTGTTGATGATCTGGAGAATCTGAAGCGGTGAACTCTGGACAACCTATACCTGGATGTTTCAGCAAAGTTGCAATTAGTAACATCAGGCGTTCAAATGCAAGGTTGTCTATGTAAGGATGGGATGGAGGTTTTTTGGACATGTGAAAAAGAAAATATTGTAATCATCAATTTTAGTTTGCTAATAAATTCTTGGATAAAGCTTTTTAGTCAATTTGTATAAAAGTATTTAATTATAGTCTTTTTATGGCTTAAATAAAATTTAAGTAATATCTTAGTTATAAAGACTACAATAAATTATTTAAATTATTTCCTCATCTATGTATATATCGCCTCGTGTTGCCACACTACGTAATGCTTTGGTATCCATATTCAATGGCAGTATTACTTTGATTATTCTGCTGATTGCTCCTTTAGGGTTAGCAGCAGTGATCATCAATACATTATTAGTAACAATAGCTACTTTTTTTGTCGCTACTATTGCTGACAGAGCGATCAGGTGGTTAGAACCAGGACAAAAGGCAGAGTTAATCTCTGCATCTAGACCAAGAAATAAAAATGCCCTTAGTCACCTCTTGTCTTCTATTTTGAGAAATGAGCATCGCAGAGATTAGTAAAGATTAATTAATAAAGTTTAAATGCACACTCTCTACGTTTCTCAACAGAACTGCTATGTCGCCTTGCAACAAGAAAAACTGATAGTCAAACAAGGCGAAACTGTATATGCACAGGTGCAATTGCCATTGTTAGAACAAATTTTGATTTTCGGCAATTCCCAGGTTAGCACCCAAGCAATTCGGGCGTGTTTATGGCAGAACGTTCCTATCGCCTATCTTTCACGTATGGGTTACTGTTACGGTAGGTTATTACCACTGGAACGGGGATATCGCCAATTGTCACGCTATCAACAGCAACTTTCAACAGTTGAACGGCTGATGACTGCACGAGCGATCGCCCAAACTAAAATCAAAAATAGTCGAGTTTTGCTACGGCGACAGAAAAAGCGACTAGAATCAGAAGAATTGGAAAAAACACTGCAAAATCTTGATTATTTGGCTGCTCAAGCTGGTGAGGCTGATAGTTGGGAACGATTATTAGGATTTGAAGGTGCAGGTGCGGCTCAGTATTTTTCAGCTTTTGGCAGGTGTATCACCAACCCAACTTTTGTATTTACTGGGCGTAGTCGCCGTCCTCCGGGAAATCCTGTCAATGCTATGTTGAGCTTTGGTTATCAAGTTCTGTGGAATCATTTATTAGCACTAATTGAACTCCAAGGACTTGATCCTTATTATGCTTGTTTACATCAAGCCCATGATGGTCATGCAGCATTGGCTTCCGATTTAATCGAGGAGTTTCGCGCTCCAATTGTAGATTCTTTGGTATTGTGGCTGATTGATCGTAAAATTGTTGACGCTCAACAAGACTTTGAATATCACAATGGCGGTTGTTATTTAAATGATTCGGGACGGAGGAAATATTTGAAGGCATTTGTTCAGCGTATGGGAGAGGAAATACAAACTGATGCAGGTGATAAACAACCGAAATGGGATTTACTCAACCGACAAATTAAGGTTTTTAAGCAGTTTGTCTACAATCCTAGCCATCATTATCAGCCTTATCGAATTGATTAAAGCCAATCAATCATGTTGTTGTACGTCGTAGCTTATGACATTCCTTGCAACAAACGCCGCAAAAAGGTGTCTGATTTATTGGAAGGCTATGGACAGAGGGTTCAATATTCTGTTTTTGAATGCCAGTTGACTACAGATCAATATAATGAACTTCGCAAGCGGTTAAAGAAACAGGTAAAATTAACAGAAGATAATGTGCGATTTTATCCTTTATCACGGCATACTTTGGCACAAGTGGAAACTTGGGGAGTTGGATCACCTCTGATTGAACCACCTAGCTCTGTGATTATATAAGAGCAAGTACCGAAGTTCAGCCCAAATTCCGCAAATGCCTATTATTTTGTTGTGAACTTCGGTTCTTTATGGGATAAGGGTTTTAGCCTTTTTGGTTGGAGGAATTGAAATGTTTTTGTCTACAAAATATCTGAACTTCGGAAATCGGCTCTGGAAATCTTACCGGGTAACAGTTTAAAATGGGACTCTCCCCACTCGCTGGGGAAACTAATTGAATGGAAACGTAGTGTAGATCGAGCGATCGCAGATGGTGAAGAAGACTCCCCACTCGCTGGGGAAACTAATTGAATGGAAACTCCTCTCGGAAATCCCTCAAAGCGCCGTCGACCTCCCCACTCGCTGGGGAAACTAATTGAATGGAAACTGTACATGATGTTCCGGGAGTGGAAAGAATTAGATTTGCTACTCCCCACTCGCTGGGGAAACTAATTGAATGGAAACATTGCCATTGATCGCAATTGCAAGGACTCATCATCCAACCTCCCCACTCGCTGGGGAAACTAATTGAATGGAAACTCTATTTACGCTAATGGACAGGTTTATGAGCTTACTCTCCCCACTCGCTGGGGAAACTAATTGAATGGAAACGCTCTAATTAATGCAATTAACCTGTTATAGAAGTCATCCTCCCCACTCGCTGGGGAAACTAATTGAATGGAAACGTGGTACAGTTACAGAATTTCCATAATTACCCCAATCACTCCCCACTCGCTGGGGAAACTAATTGAATGGAAACCATTGATTAAATTTACCTCTAACAATGTGATTACCTCCCCACTCGCTGGGGAAACTAATTGAATGGAAACTTAAAACTTGGTGAGGGGTAATTGATCGCTACATATTCTCCCCACTCGCTGGGGAAACTAATTGAATGGAAACCATTATTCATCCGTTTCATAGAATGCGATCGCCTTGAACTCCCCACTCGCTGGGGAAACTAATTGAATGGAAACGAAACCATATTTGGGATTAATTTTGATGGCTTGGTTGAGATCTCCCCACTCGCTGGGGAAACTAATTGAATGGAAACCTCACTGGGGAAACTAATTCAAATGTCAAGAGATAAGAAAATATTGTTGACTATTTTCCCATAGAATCTGAAAGCCTTGCCATTCAACAATCTGAAGCATTTTTTATATATTGTACCGAATATTTACAGAAATTCGACAAAATCAGATAACAATTAATACAATCTAATCTGGAGGTTAAGAAAGGAAAATTACTTGTGTCAGAAGAATATTGGCGAGCGAAAATATGGGGTTTACTCCATGATCCTGTGTTAAAAGCATTGCATAGTAATAGTGGACGTGGGGAAAACAGTTTCTGGCAACAACTAAAGGTAATGCAACCTTGGGTTGAGAAAGGCTGGAATCCAGAAAAATCATGTGGTACAGCACTCAAGCATATCAAGTTAGCTGACTACATTGCTTCAGCAAGCGATCGCGGGGCTATTGGTAGTGTGAGCGCGAGTATCAATTATGGACAGGGTAATAACCGAGAACAGGGGTTAGAAATCTCTCACCTACTATCCGGGGCAAAACGCAATTTTAAAATTAAGCAGCACTCGGAACTGCTAGCGGCAAACCGTAAAAATTACTTAGAATCTAAAGAACAAAAGCTACTGGAAGCAATACCAGTAGAATTAAGGACAGATATTAAAAATATTAGGCTTCTGTTTTGGTGGCTGTGGCGTTGTTTACCAGCCGCAACGTGTAAAGAATTTGGTGATGATGAATCTTTGATGTTGATACCGGCTGAAACCCGCTTACCAGATAGTTCTATTTGGAGTCACGCCAGTATTACGGCTGCTTTGGCTGGTGCTTTGGCTGGCTATGACTTGACAGCCGCAGAGATTGAACATTGGCCAGCTAACAAAACTTCATCTCATCCCTATCTAGCCAGTTTTACATTTACACCTGTACAAGAACTTATTAAAGCCAGTCGCAAAATGCGGGATTTTTGGGCAGGTTCTTGGCTTCTGCACTATCTTTCAGCCAAAATCTGTTGGGAAGTTTCCAAAAAATACGGCCCTGACTGCTTTCTTTATCCCAGCCTTTACCAACAGCCATTAATAGACCATTGGTTATTAAAGGAATTTTCTAAGTTGGGGTTTGATAAATGGATAGAAAAACCTAAAGCTAATCAACTCTTAACGGCTGGTTTTCCTAACGTGTTGGTGTTAGTGCTACCAAAAGATAAAGTGAAAGCTGCCTTGCAATTAGCTAAACAAACACTTTTGGAAGAGTGGGGACGCATTGGTAATTTAGTTTTTGACGAATTACAAACGAAACGCCGTTGGATGCCAGATTTAGCAGCAGATAGCAAAACTTGGCAAGGTTGGTTAGAGTCTCAATGGCAGTTTTATTGGACAGCTTTACCTATAGGTAAAGAGGGAGAAAATTTAAAAAATGCGGCGATTCCTAAAGAAAGAGAAACAGAATTTTTAGAATGGCTAAATGCCCAAAATAAAGCTTATATAACTAATCAAAAATACAATCTATTTCAAGATAAAGAAATAAATTTCCTCCGGGAAGCATATCAACAGCGTTGGGAAAACCAAAAACGAAAATTTAGCGTCAATGTTGGTTCTTGGTGGGCATCTATTTTTGATGCCAATCGCTATGCTTTAGCAGCTGTTAAAAATGCCCGTAATTGGGAATTACCGACAGCTTTCGGCCCCCGTTCTACGATTTCTGGTATTGGCCCGGTGGTGCATCCTGGTAATGATTGGATTACAGAAGGGAAACGAAAAAGTATTGGGAACACCACGCAGGTTTATTTGATGGTAGAGAACAGTTAAATGCTACTGAAACAGTGAAACGGGTTTTACATAAAATTTTACCCAATTTGTTGCAATTATCTGAAGAGAAAATTGCTGCTTCTTATCCTGATTTAACTTCAGGTGTAGCCGGATATTTAAAAAATAGCGATCGCCAGGAATTAGAAAAGTTTAATCAAGCTTGTAAGGCTGTAAAAAACTTATTAATTAAAGAAAAAAATACTATTCTCGATGTAATTACAGAAAAATGGGGTATTCCTTGGATTGACGAAAATAGGGATGCAGAATTAACACAGTTTCATCCTCGATTATTAAATTCAGGCTGGCTGATAGAAGATTTAGATATCCCTGATGACCAAAGAAACAGTTATCGAAGTCTGATTGAAAAAACCATAACTCAGTATTATCCTGATAAAAATCCTGCTGATTGGTATGTATTGGCTGCGGGTGATGGCGATAGTATGAGTGAATGGTTGCAGGGTATAAAGCTAAAAGAATATCGAGATTATATTCCTTCGCAATTATCGGTATCGCTGGAAAGCTTCCAAAAGTTTTTAGAAGTCAAAAAACGGATGGGGCCATCAACCCATAACGCCCTCAGTCGTGCTTTGTTAGATTTTTCTAATCAATTAGTACCTTATCTAACAGAACAGCGTTATGCTGGACGCTTGATTTATGCAGGTGATGATGATGTTTTAGCCTACAGCAATCTTTGGGAGTGGGATAAATGGCTATGGGATATTCGCCAATGTTTTCGGGGAAGTGAAGACCCCCAAGGGGAATTTGATACTGGTGACGATTATTGGACTGCTAAGGCTATGCTGTCGCAGCAAGTAACCACAAGACCATTATTTACGATGGGGAGGAATGCAACTATTAGCTTTGGGATTATCATTGCACATCATTCTGTACCGTTAGCGATCGCCCTCGAAAATCTCTGGGAAGCTGAGAAAAAGGCGAAGGAACACGAATATCATCATAGCTGTCGTTGTCAAGATAAAAAAGCTTGCTTTAATAAAAAAGACGCTGTAGAAGTGCGGGTGTTATACGGTAATGGCAACATCTTAAAATCCACTGCTAAATTTGATGTTTTCCATCAGTGGCAGAAATTAATTACAGACAAAGAATTAGACAATGCCATTTTTGAACAAGCCGCCAGCCTTTGGAATCAACACCCAGCACCGAGTCTAGAGGCGATTTTACCTTGGACAAAAGCATTTTGCGATCGCCGTGATCAATTCCAAGGAGATAAAACAGCAAAAACCCAGTTTCAAGCAAATTTAGCTGATTTTCTCCGAGGTTTAGTTCTCACTACTAAAGAAAAAGACCTAGACAATGAAATTCAAAATTGGTTAAAACTTGCAGCTTTTATCAAACGCAACCGAAGAATTATGAATTATGAATTATGAATTATGAATTATGAAAGGCAAGAGGGAGTGATGAGTGAGGAAAATATAAAAACTTGGGATATTCGAGATAGGTCTTTTGAATATGCGTTGAGAGCAATTAAATTATTTGAGTTTTTGCAGGAAGAAAAATATGGTGCGGGTTACATAATCGGAAAACAATATTTGCGTTCAGCTACTTCTATTGGCGCTAATATTCAAGAAGCTCAATCTGGTGAGAGTAAAGCTGATTTCATCCATAAGTTTAGTATCGCTCAAAAGGAAGCAAGAGAAAGTTTATATTGGCTACGTTTATTAGTTAAATCGGCAATTGTTTCCAGCGATCGCTTGACAGATTTGATTCAATAAACCTAAGAACTAATTGCCATTATCACCAAAATCATTATTAACATCCAAAAAAACAAATAATCACAACTCATACCCCATTCATAATTTATAATTCCTATGTATTGGTATAAACTCACGCCATTAGATATCTTAATGCTCAGAGATGCCAAACCATTTTCACCACAAGAAAGGGCTTGGGCAGGTAGTATTTTTCCTCCCAATGGTCATACTATTGTTGGGGCATTGCGGGAATTATTAGGGGAGAAACAAAACTTCAATATTATTGGGCCGTTTCTGTGTTATGAAAACAACGGAAATAGCTTATATTTTCCCCGTCCATTAGGTTTTGTGAAATCCACACCTCTGGTTCCTTTAGCATGGGAAACTAAATCTCATTTACATAACGTTGTTTTCCGCGATGAAACTCAACCTTGTCCTTTAGTTAAACCTGTTAACTCACCACCAGAAGATGAGGAAGATGATGTAATAAAATGCGACGGTTCAGAATTGAAATTTAGACAATATCTGCCATATTCAGTAGTCAAAACATATATAGAAACGGGAAAGATAGAGAAAGATGATTGGCAAGTAATCTCTGGGAGTTATGAAGACCAACCTTGGACAATAGAAACGCGATCGCACAATAGTATTGAACCAGGAACAAAGCAAGTCAAAGATGCTGATGGTTACTTTGTCGAAAATGCAATTCGTCTCCATGCTGGCTGGAGTTTAGCAATTGGCATAGACAAAAACATCGAGACTCCAACAACTTTACGATTAGGAGGAGAAGGACATCGGGCTATTTTACAACGTTGTGATGAATTATGCGAACAATGGTCAAATCTGCAACAAATTTCCCAAGCAAATTTTACATCTGAAGGAAAGTCAATTGCTTATTTAATCACTCCCGGAGTTTTTGAACGCAATCACAAAACCACAATTAATAATTCCCTCTGTCGTGCTTATCCGTGGGAATGGAAATTAGCGCATACTGTGAATGAAAATCAAACCCCAGAAGATAGATATTTAGTGAGTATGGCGACAGAGAAACCAGTACCTATTAGTTGCCGATTTCGTGACAAAGATGAAATCAATAAAAGTATTCCTGCACCGCAAGTTTTCGCTGCCCCTCCTGGAAGTTTGTATTATTTAAATCAGCCGCGATCGCTGTTTCAAGATAACGAACAAACTAGGGTAAATAACTGGCGAAAACTCGGCTATTCCGAATTACTGTGGATAAATTATAAATTATGAATTAGAAAGAGCTTAATAGATTTTATTTGTAAATTTTGGAATTTAATTATTTAAATTAAGTGAGAAGAATTATGTCTGATTTTAGAGTTGGTTATATATACAGCCTTGCACCTATTCATTGTGGTGGTGAAGGTGATTTAGGCAACATTTTAGAAATTGCCCGTGAAGTGCATACAAATTTTCCTTATGTTCCTGGTTCATCTCTTAGAGGAACTCTCAGAGATGAAGTCAAGTTACAGGATGAAACAGCAGTCGATATTTTATTTGGTAAAGAGTTAGATAAGCAAGGTCAAATGGGAGTACATCAGGTATGGTTTGGAGATGCACGCTTGTTATGGGTTCCTATGCGAACCATGTCAATGAATGGTGGTAAAGATGTATTTACCTGGGTTAGCTGTCATTCTTTGATTCGCGATCATGCAATCATTACACAGCAAAATTCTGTCATTTTTCCTAACCAAGCTGTAGGTACTTCGGCGGGTACATATCTGGTTGCTGATGCTCAAATTAAAGTCACTCAGATGTCTAATGAGCAAAAACAAGCAACAACCTTAGCTGGAACTTGGCCAAATTCTCTTAAAAGTGCTGTTCAACCGACTTGGGAAAATAATCGCATTGTTTTACCCGATGCTGATTTTCAAGTATTAATGGAACACTCTTTATGGACTCAAGTTCGTAACAAAATTTAAGATGAAACAACAGGTGCTAATCAAGCAGGTTCGGCTGAAGTGTTTTGGACAGATGTATGCATTCCTAGAGACACGATTTTCGGCGTTGCATAATAGCGGTATGAATTGAGGTCAATTAATCATGGAATGTCCACGCTGTGGATCTTGTCATAACCGTAAGAATGGAAAGAAAAGAGGTAAACAGAATCACATTTGCTGTGATTGTGGTCGTCAATTCATTGATGTCTATAAACCACCCAGGGGCTACTCGGATGAAATCAAACAAGAATGCCTAAAAATGTACGTCAATGGTATGGGATTTCGTGGAATTGAAAGGGTGAAAAACGTTCATCATACTACCATTATTCATTGGGTTAAACGAGTGGGTACACAATTGGCGGATACACCAAATTCAAAGGAAATTCCGCAGGTGGGAGAACTAGATGAATTAGAAACATTTATTGGTTCAAAAAAAATAAAATCTGGTTGTGGACGGCGGTAAATCACTTTACTCAAGGTATTCTTGCTTGGGTTTTAGGTGATCGTAGTTCGACTACTTTCCAACAGTTATGGAACATTGTCCAGTGTTGGCAGAGTTATTTTTACGTCACAGATGGATACCCTGTTTACCCTTGTTTTGTTCCTGATGGTGACCAAATTGTGAGTAAGACCTACATGACACGAGTCGAAAATGAAAACACAAGGCTTAGACATTATTTGGCTCGTCTTCATCGTAAAACTTTATGTTATTCCAAAACCGAGGAAATGCTGAGATACTCTGTTCGATTGTTATTGCACTACCTCAAATATCGTTCTGTTCCCTTACCTGCCTAAAACATACCTTTATTCAGCAACGCCCGATTTTCTATTTCTCTTGGGGTTACAGTCTCCTCAAAGATAAACCTGTGAAGCCAGAACAACATGATGTATTAATGAACATTTTGCAGGGGCTTTTTCAAGTTGGTGGTCAAGCCAATGTGGGGCGCGGTTGGGTGCAAGGTTGGACAAATAATGCTACATCACCTGCTCAAGTAAAAGTTGGAGTATAGAGGAGAAAATTATGCCCGATCAATTAAATAAACCTCAAAGACCACAAACAGCAAAAGCTAATTCAATTACGCCACCTACTAAACCAGCTAATATTGATAGTGGTTTTAGTCCTACTCAAGTATTACCAGAACAGATGAGTTTGGTTGCACACGAACATATCCAAACTTATTTAAAAAATCAGCGTAAATCAAACATAGATAAAAATGATCTCACGGCTGTTTTGCGTTTATCGCAGCATTTACGAGTATTTGGCTTGCTGTCTGCGGTTGGTTATGTGAACCAATCTAACGCTCAAGGCGGTGAAGTGCGAGAACGTACAGTTCCTGTTTGGGAATCACTGCTAGGTCAGATGATTAATCAAGCAAATCCTCCACAACGGGAACAACTGATGGCACAAATAGTAGAACTGACTAAACAGCAGCCACAACAATATATGGCTACTTGGCGCAGGTCTTTGATATTAGCTAATCATTGGAATTTCTGGGCTAGAGCTTATCAGGAGGATTAATGTACACTGGTTCTCGATTAATTGAATTGTTAGAGTTACAACATCAAAGGCGATCGCAATCTGGCTTATTCAAAAAAGGTACTTTTACTATCCAGTGGCGTGCTAAAGTTGGTTCTTTTCCTCATCCAGATGTAGAAACTATCGTTTCAGCCGGCGAACCTTGCGGCACATGGCGACCTACTCAAGGACGACCGGAAGATAAACGTAATGTTAATGAAAATTGGGAACGTTTACGAATATTACCTCTGAATGGTTATATTCCTGGTGCTTCTATCAGAGGAATAGTAAGAGCTTGGGCAAAACAACGCCCTGATATTTTACCTAGAATGTATGAACTTTTGGGGTATCAAAACAACGATACAATCACTGCTGGTAAAATTGAATTTCTGGATGCTTGGCCTGATGAACCAACCAAACTGACTTTAGATATTGTTAATCCTCAGCAGGAGTTTCAAGTTTATCATCAAGGACAAGGTATGCCTATATCTCTCTATACCTTGGGCAATGGTAAAGATTATATTCCTGTTACAGTAGCCATTCGCGGCATTCCAGGACGAGCTACCGATGCAGAAGTCAGTGAAGTTTGGGGATGGGTGCAGCAAGCATTGAGTTTATACGGTGTTGGTAGCCGGACGGCTTCTGGATATGGAACACTGAAGTTTTCTGATTCCTTCAGACTAACTCCTGATCCTGATTGTGCAATAAAGCAATTTGACTTTAGTCTCTACAGTCAAGGTAGTGCGGGGCCAAATATGCAAACAATGGAATTGCGCCCTTCCCATTGGCGTGGCTGGCTGAGGTCTTGGATTTTGCGGTTTTTGCTGGGAGTAATGTCTCAGCAAGATGCTAAAAAAACCGTTGGTGAGTTGTTAGGAACCTTAGAACCACAAACCCGTAAAGGTTGTGTACGTTTGCAGATGTTTAAGGGAACAACTTGGGGCGATCGCTCCACCGATCAACCAAGATTTTACGCCTGGAAAGGCAAACTACAAATTAGCGCCCCCAACGACATCTTAAATCAAATTATTCTGCCGATTATGCGATTTGCAGTCATGGTTGGCGGTGTAGGGCGTGGTTGGCGCAGACCGTTGCACATATACTACATGAACAATGGTCATGCAGCTGCACGGGGAACGCTTTTGACCTTAACTCACAAAGTAAGAAATCGAGGTACACAGCAATGGGAAACCAAACCCTACGGTTTACCTTTAAATGCAGCTGCATGGACAAAAGCTTATAGCGATTGGTTAGCAGCAGTTCAACGCCAATGGCCTGATAGAGTTACAGCTGATAACCATAATATTAGCGCCGAAGTTTTCTCACCTAGTACCTGTGCAATCTACGCTGTTCCTGGCCCAGACAGTGAACCAATAGAACGCCGTGAACCTTACTGGAAACAAGCAAACGACGCAGAAGCAACTCGTGGTGACGGGATGTACTTAATTTATCAACAAACTGCACCACGAAATTACAAGCGCAATCTTGATATTGGCGGGAATGCAGGTGTAGGTAATGCTTCTTGTTCTTGGGCGAGTATCAAGCGGGTAAATATTCCCAACAAAGAAGAAGAAACAGACTGTCAAGAAATTGTCTGTCTTTTTATGGGCGGACAAACACCAAATTCTGACCATGTGCGATCGCGTTTTCTTCGCGATCTAGGCAAAATGAGTGGTGCTGTGCATGTATTTGGTGTTCAACCTCCCACTAATCCTTAAAAGCGCGATCACACTCCTCGCTAATACTACGCCCAAATTTTTCCTTTATGACAACTATATCAACTGAAACTAATCGCGTAGATACATTAATTATTACTGTTGGTACTCGCCAAGTTGGTTGGCGTTGTCAAGATGGAGTAATTCGTTCTTTTGGTGCTGATGGTAATATTGGCTATCCATGCCACGTCAAAGAACTTTATCAAGAATTAGGAATTGAACGTAGTTTTCACCAAGAAAATGATCTAAATTCTCCTTGGAGTGCTAGAGATTTAGGTAAACGCTATTACGAATACTGTATAGAATGGCTCGGTGGTGACTTTAGTCAAGTTGAACTACTTTTAGACCAAAAAATTATTGAGACGGGTATTAAACTGGGTTTAAAACATATCATTTTATGGGGAACTGACCAACCAGAAAATGTTTCTTGGACTTTTCGCCGATTAGATACTCTTTGGTTAGCACAATTAATGGCAGGAAAAATAAAAAGTATTTTTCCGGATGTGAGAGTAGATGTTCACGCACCAGAGATTAACGCAATTGATAGTAATGCTATTCGTCAAGAACTAGAAATTTTAGTCTTAAAAGAAGCTTTAAATTATTTCTCTCCTTCTGGAGATGAAGAATTTGTATTATGGATACAAAATAAAGGCTGTGCGCCTGCTGTAGCATCCAGTGTAGAAATTTGTGCCGCAGCTTTGGTACGTCAATGTCAAGTTTTTAATGCCAATCCCGATGAACCAGAAGAGTTCTTCCCCAGAATGCCAAATGGTGTTAGAACTGCTGCTCATTCCCAAACCTTTAAACTCATTCCGATGGGGGAGTATTTTTGGTCGCTAGAACGTTTGCGGGTAGTTTCTGCTTGGGAAAGAGGTGATTTTTCAGAAGCCCAAATTTGGTTAAAAGTGCATCAAAGTCGTCATAAGATTATATATAAATTAGCTGGAATTTTATTAAGCTATACCAACTGGGAAACAGATAAATTTATCAAAAATATTAGTGATTGGCTGCGTTATAATAATGTTGCTAAAGCAGTAAATAGCGAACAAATTCAAGCTTGGCAAGACCAATTAAACCAAATTAAATTAGACGATACGAGTAAAGTTTGGGAGTCTACTTTGTTGATTGAACTACCGCTTTATCGTCAAAATTACACTACAGCATTTATTCAATTTGCACATATTTTAGAGCGCCTACTATATATTCAATTTCAAGAAAACAATTGGTTAAATAAGGGATTTTTGACCATACCACCACATCAGGCACATCGAGCAGAGTATGAACCAGCACTGTTTGATTTAATTCAAGCTTGGTGTATATCTCGGAATTTTAATCAAGATAATAGATGGTCTAGATTGTTAGATCGCATTCGGAGAAAACGCAATCAAGTAATTCATTCGAGTGAACCTGTGACATTGAGCGAAATTTGTTCTCTTTGGAATAAAGGTGGTTTATTCTCGGTAAAAGCATCAGAAAATCCAGCAGTTGTCAATGATTTGATGATAGAACTGCTTAAACAAGTTAGCACTGCACCAAACTTAGATCAACTGCTGGTGCGATCGCTTTACAAATGGGCTTTAAAAGTGCTGCAAGAGTCAAGCTAACAATCACCATGTCAGCATACCATTACCCTTGCTGTATGCATCTTAGGAGTATTCATATAATACTGCTGATCCCAGTTTGCTGTTCCAATGCTACTAATTACCACTTCACCAAACTGACAATTGCCTCTACCAACTCCTCTGGAGAGACTGGTTTTGCAATGTGTTTGTGGAATCCTGCTGCTAATGCCTGTTGTTGGTTAATCTCTCCAGCGTAAGCAGTCAGGGCAAGTGCCGGAATTCGTCCTCTGTTTTGCGAAGGTAAACTCCTGACTTGACGCATGAGTTGATAACCGTCCATCTCTGGCATCCCAATATCACTGATTAAAACATCTGGCTTGAATATATGCAATGCTTGCAATGCTTCAACTGCGGATGCTGTTACTCTCACCTGTGCTCCTGTTTGTTGGAGAATGGTGAAAATTAGCTCTCGCATATCGGCTTCATCATCCACGACTAAGATTCGCACATTAGCGAGGGGGGAAGCATCAACCACACTGTTTGCAGACACGGGCGCATATGTTTTTCCTTGGTTCTCATTTTTTGATATTGGCAGAGAAACTGTAAATGTTGCGCCTAATCCTTCTCCGGGACTTTCTGCCTTCACAGTTCCACCATGCAGTTCAGTAAAATACCGGACAATCGCTAGTCCTAATCCCAAACCACCAAATTTTCGGGTCGTTTTGCTATCCTCTTGTCGGAAATACTCAAATACGTGTGGAAGAAACTCTCGATTGATTCCTTTGCCTGTATCTTTAACTTGAATTTGAGCATCAGTGCCAACTTGTTGCAGCCGAATTTCGATTTTTCCTCCAGATGCTGTAAACTTAACCGCATTGGAGAGTAAATTCCATAGAATCTGTTGTAGGCGACCAGAATCACCTAAGATCGGCCCAATATCACCTGCTACAACCTTCTGGATTTTAATGCCTTTGGTCTCGGCTGATAGACGCACAGTTTCTAAAGCTGCATCAATGACTTCCACCAAATTCACTAGGCATATATTCAGCACCATTTTGCCGCGCAAGATACGTGAGATATCAAGTAAGTCGTCAATCAGTTGAGTTTGCAATTTGGCATTGCGCTCGATTGTTTCTAATGCTCGTTTTGCACTTGATTGATCAAATGGGCGAGTTTGCAACAGCTTTGCCCAACCCAGAATTGGGTTGAGGGGCGATCGCAACTCATGGGATAATACTGCTAAAAATTCATCTTTAATGCGATTTGCAGCTTCAGCTTTTTCTCGGGCAGCTTGCTCTTGTTGCAGCAGTTGAATGCGCTGCTGTTCCAGTTGTTTTTGGTCTTCAATATCGGTTGCTGTACCAAACCATTTAATCACCTGGCCTTGCTCATTCTTTAATGGTACTGCTTGATGTAAATGCCAGCGATACACCCCATCGGCTCGGCGTATTCGCCCTTGTGCTTGATAGTAGCTGCCATCTTGTTGGGCGATCGCCCATTTTTGGCTGAGTATGGGTACATCATCAGGATGAACAACGGCTGGCCAGCCGACCGTTTGTGCTTGTGCCAGTGTCAACCCCGTGAAGTTAGACCAGCGTTGGTTGATATCAATCAACACACCCTCTGTATTAGCTGTCCAGACTAATTGGGGAATCGATTCTGCTAAATATCGATAACGTTCTTCACTCTGACGCAAAGCTGCTTCTGAGCGTTTACGCTCAGTGATATCACGAGAAATACACAACAACCGTTCGACTTGTCCATCTGCACCTCTAATTGGAGTTATTTGCACATCCCAGTACTTCGGCTCACCGTTTAAGGTGGGACAATAGCCTTGAAAAGTTCCCACTCCACCTGCTTTAGCTGTGTTGAGTGCTTCTTGGGCTGCTCTTTGGTCAGCTTTTTGCCAAAACTTGACCCATGAGTGACCGATCAGTGAGGCGATGTCATTAGCTCCTAACAATTTCTGACCACCCGGATTCATGTACAAAAGCGAACCTTCCAGATCCAATACCTTAATACAATCCTCAGTACTTGCCAAAATTTGCCGATTAAATGCTTCACTTTGCTGCAACGCTGCTTGGGCTTGTTTGCGATCACTGATGTCAGCGACAATTGACAAACAACTAATCCCAGCTTGCGCTTCATCTACCGGGGCTGACCAGAGTGCCACATCAATAGATAAATTGCCTTTTTTGAGCCGTTGTGTTTCCACTCCTGCTAAAACCTGTCCTTGCATAGTAGCAGCAATATTGTTGAGAAATTCATTGCGTTTGTCGTTGGGAATTATAGGCAAAAACTGTCCCAGTACTTCTTGCTGGCTCCAGCCAAAAATTCGCTCTGCGGCCGGATTCCAAATTTTCACCGTGCCATCTGCTTGCAATCCCATAATCGCTAGGGGACAAGCTTGAATTATCGCCTCTAAAGTCTGGTTGCTCTTGGCTAAAGCAAGTTCAACATGTTTGCGCTCTGTAATATCCAGCGCCATCCCCGTCATGTGCTGGGGCTGTCCGTTGCGATCATCGTAAAATGTTTGCCCGATCGCACTCAGCCAGCGCTCGCCCCGATTTGGGTGGAAAATGCGGAATTCAACATTGAGGTCGGTGCGGTGTGCTAAAGCATTGCGGACTACCTGATCGACGCGATCGCGGTCTTGTTCAACAATTGATAAAAGCCAATTTTCATAGGAGGGTTGAGTAGTTCCTCTATCAAGCCCATACAGGCCGTAGTATTCTTCTGACCAGGTAACTTGGTTGGTGATAATATCCCAGTTCCACACGCCGGCATTAGCAGCTTTTTGGGCAATCCTCAATCGTTCTTCATTTTGATGTATGGTTTCTTCGGCTTGCTGGCGCTGGGTGATGTCGCTGACTAATCCTACAAAGCCTGCAACGTTTCCCTGCTGATCAATGCGAGGAACGTAAGTAGCACTGATAAAGCGTGCGCCTCCATCTTTGTAAGGAATTTTGCTCTCAAAGGTAACTTCTTGCCCTGCCAATACCTGTTCAATGTAAGGACGAATCTTTGCATACGCCGCGTCGCCTAGCACTTCCCACATATGCTTGCCATACACCTGGGAGGCAGGTTTTCCAAACCATTCTTCATATTTTTGGTTATTGAAGCGGTAACGCTGTTGAGCATCAATAAAGGAAATCAGCACCGGGACAGCGTTTGTGATCAGTCGCAGTTCGGCTTCTCGTTGTCGTAGTTCCTCTTCAGCCCGGACTTTTTCGCTGACATCGATCGCCACGCCAGCCAGAAGTTTTTGCCCAGCTGCATTACGAAAGGGGAACTTAAAGGACATATAAATATGTTCCCCATCTTGATGCTGAATGTTTTCCAGTATTTGCATC
This sequence comes from Fischerella sp. JS2, assembly GCF_032393985.1. Lineage (NCBI taxonomy): Bacteria > Bacillati > Cyanobacteriota > Cyanophyceae > Nostocales > Hapalosiphonaceae > Fischerella > Fischerella sp. JS2. The sequence continues at coordinate 5,481,949 of NZ_CP135918.1, read as the reverse complement.
GGCTGTCCACTGGTTAACACGCTCAGATCATTTGTGGAACACTGCTGGGCAATTGCTGGTGGTAGTAACTCAAAATCCGTTTTACCAAGTAAATCCGATTGTGATCGCCCGTATACCTGCTCTACCCAGGAATTAGCATAAACATATCGCCCAGATTCATCCTTAATAAATGCTGCAACTGGGCTATAGTTCATAAAACTTTGGAACAGTTGTTGACTTTCTTGCAATGCAGCTTCTGTGCGCTTGCGATCGCTAATGTCTCGAAAATACATCGCTAATCCGTCTGTTGAAGGAAATAGCGAAACATCGAGCCAGCGATTCAGGGGAAGCGAAAACGCCTCAAACCTGACAGTTGTTTGCTCTGCCATTGCTTGCTCAAACTGCTGAGCAATGACAGAATTTTGTTGGGTAACTTCGGGGAACACCTCTTGCCAACTTTGACCAAGGAGTTCCTGAGGCGATCGCCCTAGCATCCTAGCAGCTTCCTGATTGACGTAGGTGTAGCGCCAGTCGCGGTCAAAGGCGATGAAGGCATCGGTGATACTTTCCAGAATATGAGAAATGCGTTGATTGGCTGCTTGCAGGGATTGTTCAAATTGCTTGCGCTCTGTGATGTCAAGGGTTACACCAACCATACGTATCAGTGTGCCTTGAGAGTCATACACCAGTTGACCTCGGACAATCAACCAGTGAAGACTGCCATCAGGATGATAACAACGCTCCTCCACCTCATAGTCCGTTCGTTCTTCTATAGAACGTGCGATCGCAGCCTCCACAAGCGGGCGATCATCGGGGTGCAAGGCTGCAAATAAGGTTTCATGCGTAAATTCTGCATCAGGCGGTAAGCCAAAGTTCGCCTTGCATTGATCTGAACAAGTGAGAACTCCCGTTGTCAGATCATGTTCCCAGGAACCAAGCTTTGCGGTTTGCAAAGCAATCCTAAAATGCTGCTGTTGTTGTTGTAGTGCTAATTCTGCTTGTTTGCGGTCAGTAATATCGCTAAAGGAAACCGCTATCCCGTCGTTTAACTTCACAACGACGTTACGAAACCAGCCTGTCAGTTCTTTACTGTCGTAAAACGTCTCAAATGTTGCCGAGACACCAGTTTCGGCGACACTCACGTAGCGAGCAAAAATACCACTAGTTTTACAATCGGGAAACAGGCGCAGTAGGTACTGACCGAGTAACTCCTCTGGTGTACGGTTCACACCTCTAGCAGCGACTGAATTAGTGTATTCGATTTGGAAGTCAGCGATTTCCCCTGCTGCATCTCGGACGCTAGTCAAAATGATGAATCCGTCGGGCGATGCTTCTAGCACCAACCGAAATCTTGCCTCACTCTCTGATAATGGAACTGTTTCCATATTTTCTATAGCACAAGGATGGTTAGAAATCGCACCTTTGACCTCACTTATCGAACGCTTGACTCTGCTTCTGAAAAATATTGTTCTAACAAAATTTGGCTTTGCTCAACAAGCTCAACAACAGGTGAACGGCTTAAGTCGTTGAGCATTGCTTTAATTTGCTTGAGTGCCAGAGGTGAGGGCTGCATGTGACCGTTTTCCCATCGATTAATCGTACTAAAAGCAACTCCTAGTGTTTGTGCAAACTGCTCTTGGCTTAATCCAGTTAACTGCCGTAATTTACGAATCAGATGGCTAACTTCTGGTTGCCCAAACGCAACTGTTTTTTTAACCATGAGAACTCAATAGATGAAGCTATTTGGTATAGCGTCTGCTATATATCTTAATTCTGAGGAGGTGAATTTATAAACCTATCTACCTTAAGAAATAATTGTTGAGGATTTCGGCATTGTCTTGTGATGTTACGCATGACCAAAAAGCTTTGCTCAGGGATGCGATCGCTAATTCTTCTTATGGAGATGTTTTGCGATCGCACTACTAATCAATTAGTGTCGTCTTGCAGTTTTGTATTTGCATTACCGTGTAATGCCAATACGTCGCTGTGTTATGTTAATACGTCGCTGTGTTATGTTAATACGTCGCTGTGTTATGTTAATACGTCGGTCTATAATCTTAACCCACTTTCTCTAAAAATTTCACCTTACTGTTAGATTTATTGTTGCAAAGGGAACATTAAAATTGTACCTTAGTACGTATGCAACAATGCCTATCCAAAATACAACAAACCGTTTGCGCCCTCAAATTATCAGTAAAGATATTGACTCATTGCACGGCTTACAAACCATCAGCACCTACAATACAACCCGTGCTGATGCCTCTGTTGACAGCTTACAGCAAGCTTATCAGGTTATGTTGGCAAAGCAACAAGCCGAAACAGAGAGACTAACTTTATACCGTGCGGCGGCTGATGCTGCTAGATTAGCATAATGGGAATTTCACAATGCTGTATTAGCCATGAAAGAAGTCATACGCGGGCAATATGGCTCAGACAGCGACCAAGCCCAAGCCGTTGGACTCAAGAAAAAATCAGATCGCAAACGTCCTAACCGCAAAAAGCCAGTTGCGGCTGCAAGTTAAATAACTAATAATTGGGCGTTGCTGAATTAGAATATAGACATCCTCTAAATTTGTGTAACGCCCGATCTCCAGCGTTCAAGATGCTAATTTGAGCTTCTGGGATTTCAATTTCTATTTTGTTTCCTGGTAAAACTTTGGTTGTGATATGTAAAGCTGATTGCATAAATTTCCACCCTAAATACTTAAAACATCTTCGTAAATATCTGCCATTGTCAAGCTTAAGCCAACAGAATCTAAACTTAATTCATTCTCTTTGCCTAAAATTTCCAGTAACCAATTGCCTTGAGAAACTTGACGATAAACTTCTACTTTCATGTCATCTTGGGAAACTAATACATATTCCCGTAAACTTTCTAATTCTTGGTAATTAACAAGTTTTTCTCGCTTGTCCGTGACTTCTGTACTTGGTGATAGCACCTCTATAATGAGGCAAGGATAATTTAAAAAATAGCGGTCTTGATCTTGGGAATCGCAAGAAACAACCACATCAGGATAATAAAATATATTGTTATTTTGATTTGCTAATTCTATCCTGACTTTCATATCAGCCATAAACACACTACAGGAACCACCTCGCAAATGTGAACGTAGTCTGCTGGCAATATTTAGTGTAATTGTATTATGTTCCTTGCTACCGCCAGACATAGCAAAGATTTGACCACCAAGATACTCATGGCGAACCTCACTATATTGTTCTAATTGGAGGTATTCATCAATAGTTAGGTAGGTTAATGGTAAAGACATGGTTTGAGTGAAAAAAAATTGAGTTTACTACCAATACTACTCGAAACCATCTCCTTCAATTACTGTTTCCGATTTCCTTACTGATTATACTCTCCCCGTAGTAATAAAAGAGGGATTAGTGTTCTCCAAGCTTTAAGAGAGCGGCTGCGCTGCAAAGAAATCTGGGTAGTGGCGTAAATAGAAAGTTCCTCGTACAGCAAGGAGCTTATTCTCAGTCTGAGCTTGATGCAGCAAAAGCCGCTTACGATGCGCTCGTCGCCCAACCTAATGCAACAGAACACCAAGTGCAGCAATCCAAAACGGAGGTGATTCAAGCACAAGAAAATTTGCACAATGGTGAGGTTAAGTTAGCTTCCACAGTTTGCCCCCGGTCGCAGGTACCTTCACACTACCCCTTACGCCAGAAATATCAGGGATTTACACTGATCTGAGTGCCATTTGTTTCAGACACAGTGGTTGCACCAACTGCCATTACTTGAGACCATTCACTGACACGGTTACTATCTAAAACAGCACGCACTCGATAACCAAGCTGAATCTTGTGTATTAACAAGATTAAATCACGGTTGAGTAATCCTTGTGATTTTTGGTTTTCATTAGATGCAACTTGTAAACGAAAGCAGCGATCACTTTGCCGTTTCAACTTTGGAGATTTCCCCTCCATCAGCACCGTTTGTAGTTCGTACTCTTTAGCTTCGGGATAGGGTTCCCAGCAAAGTTGCCAGTAAGTTGACCAGCGAATTAACTGTGTTGGTAGTTCCTCGACTTCATCGGACAATGTAGAAACAAGGCCGGTGACGGGAGGTTGTACAACTTGAGGCTGATTAGAGGTGATGTCAGCAGCTAAAGATGAACCACTATCAACACTTAATATTAGTCCAAATATCAAAGTGAACAGCACAATCAATCGTAGGCATTTTAATTGTACCGACAATATTTTCCGATTCATAATGATGCAAAAGTCTGTTGTTTACCACTCCACAGGTAAGATAATGCTGCCGTTGTCTGCATAGATCGTTCGAGAACGGATATAAGTTCTGGGAGCTACTGTAGAATTGAAGACAGCACTTCTTTGCCCAACTGCTGAGTTGTTACCGATGCTGGCGCGGAATATAACGGAGTTTGGACCTAACCCAACAGCATTACCGATGCTGGTTTCAGGGCCATTAGCAACACCATTGACAACCTGCCTACCACCATGAACTAGAGCGCGAGGCCCATAACCAATGCCATTACCAAGAGTCAAACTAGTGGTCTCTAAAGCGTGAAATACAACATCATTTGCCATCCCAGCAATTTGTCCAACATTAAAAGGTTCACCCTCGTCAGCACGCAGTGAAATTCTATTAGCTAGTTTGTTTTTGAGCGTTGCTAAAGAATCTTGAAAAGTGATGTTGCCGATAATGCGGTTACGATAGTTTGGATCACGAGTGGCAATTCCACCTATCTGCGGTAGACCTCCGGAGTTAAAAGATGTGACTGGAGCGTAATTTATCCCTTTTACGTTTGACAAGTCTGTTCTGGCCAATTCTGTGTAACCTTTGGCAAATGCCTCATTGACTTCAATGATGCCTTCCATCAATCTAACGTCCGCTTGTGTCAAGTTTGCTACCTTCCCCAAACTGCCACTAGTAGCTTCTAAGTTAGTTGTGACGTTTTTACCTGGCAGGACAACTTTACCAGCAGGTAAGGTAACACCAGGGCCAACCCGCGAGAGAAAGTTGACTACCGTGTTTCTTTCTATAGTTGCACCGTCAATTTCACAGTTGAAAGCAAGAAATGCCTCTGGAATATCGTTGTTGAACTGAGTATTGGTAATCGGGTCGGTAAAAGGCCCGCTTGAGCCTTGAGTACCGATTTTGGCTGCACCTTTGATGGTGGCCATGTGTGCCATAATCACTCGCGGTCCAATCTCCACTCCCGTTCCCGAAGCGATAATTCTCACTTGGTCTTGGACGTTAGAATCTGCCGCGATACTAATAGGGGCATTAGTAGCGTCTAATTTGGCAAATGGGGCGATGTAGACTTTTTCGCCCAAGGTAATATTTGTGGGATTGGTGATTGTGGCAGCGGGGTCAACGAAACTAGCTGACTCTGAAGGTGCTGTACTTGGACATATAGGTAGGTTTCCCACAGTTGGATTACACGTTCCTCCAGCAGCTATTGCGGGTTGTATATATATCTGTGTACTGATGACAGACGCTAGGATAATTGCAGTTAAGACACTAAAAATTGTGCGAGGTTTGAACATGGAAAGAAAACTCCTCATGGGTGATAGAATATTTGGCTATGGGATAATCTGCGTTAATGGATCAAAGATGTATTGAGGTGATCGCAAGCTGAAAAATCATCCAAAAATTACACTGCAAAAGCCTCTACTTACAGTCTTTCTCTGTATTAGGTATCAGACAAAGAATTAACCCCCCCAAAAACCTGCCAAGTTGAAGAATATTTGCAGGATAAATGATAATAAGGGACTTAAAATCGGAACTGTAATTGTCGTTGTAGCCCCGGCAACTGCATCATTGTAGACAGTCTCCCAAGCATCTGGGCCGCTAGTGGATTGTCCATAGACCTTTGTACTGACGGCCAACGTGAAGCTAAGCACAGTTAAACCAGCTAGTATTGTACGACGTTTTAACATTATTCCTTGATACCTAAATAGTTCGCCAAGTTTATTTGGTAGAGTAAATCGAAAATCTAAAACAAAAGTTTTAACTTTTCGCTTTACCTAACCTAATAACTCTCAAATTTCAGTCGATGAAAACTTAATTGCTACCAGCAGCAACTAACAGCTTATTGTATGAGCATTTGCTACTTTACACTAGAGACTTTTATATTAGTAAAAATTATATTTTTGATAGAAATATTAGCTAATTTATGATTGAGAACTTTATTTTTAGCCTGATAAATAGGAATATCGAAATTATCTATCTTACGATGGATGTTTTAGTTTTACTTTAATGATTAACTTCTAGAAGTTAATTTTAATAATATAAATTAGCTATTGATAAGTTAAAGCTAATTTGATAGGAGACTTTTTATAAAGTAAATATTTAGGATACAAAACGACGTAGCATAATCCTAGTAGTCTGCCAATAAAATTATGACAGGTTTAAATCAGGATAAAATCGTTGAAACTTAACTCTGGCATCTGAAGCTGCAAAACGCCAATCAATTTTAGGTAGTAGTGCATTGTAATGATTTAGCATCTTAAGATTAGCATTGTAATGATGGACAAAATACCAAATTGCACCAATATGCTTGTCCAGCATTTTAGAGAACGACAATGTTTTACGAACTAGCTGGTGCATAGCTCCTGTATTAAACGACTCTTACTGATTTTATTATTACTATGCACTACTACCTACTACTCATCTACTTCTCGCCATAATGCCTGGAAGCCGCTTCTAGAGCAAGTGCCACTGCACCCCATAATGGTGCGTCGTCACCCAACCCTGCTGGGACAACCTCAAAATTAATCTCTGGTAAAGCCGTCTGTTGCGCCACTTGACGAATCACCTGCCAATATCCTTCCCCTGCCTTTGTCACACTTCCACCCAAAACAAATCGCTGCGGATTAATCAAATTTGCCACATTGCCAATACCCACACCCAACGCCCAAGCCGAACGGTGTAAAATTTCCTGTGCTAACTTATCACCTTGGGCCGCCGCTTCACTCACAACCTTCCCAGTAATTAACTCCAAATTCCCCTCCACTAAATCCCTCAATATCTCCCCTCTTTGTGTTCTTTGCGGTTCGTTTAATAAAACCTCCCTCACATCCAACGCCATATACGGCCCCGACGCCAACCTTTCCACACATCCCTGCTTTCCACACAAACATACTGGCCCAGCTGGATCTACTACCATGTGTCCAATTTCCCCAGCCATACCATCCGCACCCCGCCAAGGCTTACCATTGAATATCCAACCACCACCGACGCCAGTGCTAACAGTAATGTAAAACAAACTATCGTACCCAACCCCCGCACCATATCTGTATTCACCCAACGCCGCCACATTCGCATCGTTGTCAACACCAACAACTACACCATATTCCTCCGCCAACAATTGCCGCAAAGGTATATTTTCCCAACCAGGGACGTGATGTGATAGCCTGACTGTACCCGTATTGGCATCGACAGGCCCGCCAAAACTGACACCTATTGCCGCTGGTTTTTCTCCTAACAACAGAGAATGAATGAGCGATCGCATAATCTCCAAATCAGTGCTAGCATTACCAGCGGCTGGCGACAAAGAGCGTTCGTAACCCAACCACTCTTGAGAACCAGCATGTGCGATCGCTGCTGCTAGCTTAGTGCCACCAAAATCAAGTGCTAAAATTAAACTCACAATTTTTTGTTAGTAGTTAGTTGTTAGTTGTTAGTAGGTAGAGACGCGATGTTCCTCGCGTCTGTACATTAGTAGTTAGTAGTTAGTTGTTAATAAAGGTAATTTTAACCACTAGCTACCAACCACCAACCACTAACCACTAACGTCAAGTACACCATCAATAAATCTTTGTAATCGCTCATAATGTGAGCCTTTCCAATATATTTGAGCGCAGTTCTGACAGCGATGAAATTCATCAGTGTATAACACTACAGTATCTGGTAACTGATCAATAACAGCCTGCTTATCCACAGATTGTAAGACGCCATTACAACGCAGACATCGTTTAAAAGGTGATGCTAATTCAAACAAATTAAAACGTCGTAATACTTCAACAATTTGTTGTTGTGGGTCAGTATTCCTGACATAATAACCATAAGTAACTGCACCCCGCATCAAAAGACCCTTGTCGCGTGTTAACAGAATACGGTTTTGAGTGCTAGAGATTTCTGCTAATTCAGGGTCATCATAATCATTTTGATATAACGTATCAAAGCCTAATAGTCGCAAAGATGATGCTAATTTGCCAAGATGAATATCCAACACAAAGCGGATAATATTTAGCGGCTTCGGCCGTACCCGGCTCAAAATAGGTGTTTGTGCTACCGTGGAAACAGGATAGACATTGATCTTATCTCCATCTTGAACAATGTAAGAAAAATCAACCGATTCTCCATTCACTTCAATACAATCAACTTCAGGATGGGGAACACCCAAAGCTTCTATCATGTCCTTGATGGATGCTCTTTCTCCAAAAAAATGCTCTATTCTCACCTGTCTTTTGTCAGGTGGCAGAAAATCATTCAATTCTGCGTAAAATTGGAAGGTTGCCCTAGCCATAGCAACAAATCATTTAATTTTTCTATGTACACCATAGTAACTTCTATGGACAAAAACAGGCGATCGCCATAAGGACTAAATCATCTTCATTGCCAAAATATCTCATTTTCATGGTAATTAACCCAATTTATCGGAAATAATACTAATAAACAGTTGATTTTTCTTTATGCTCACTTGTTTGCTTATGTATTGATAACTTTTATCTTTTAGACTAGGATATGCAAGCATAAATGATATTAGCCTCTTCTAACTTTAAACCTATGTTAATCTTGATTTAACAAGGCTTTAGCACTATCTCAAACATAGATAAAGCCACATGTATTAAAAAATACTTGCAACTAAGATAAACATAAGTTAGATTCGAGGCGGATACTCATTATGTAACTGTAAATTTATTTTTTAACAGGAGGTGGAGAAGCGTCACATATTGATTGAATCAGACTAGAGTATTGAGTAGAAATACTTCTTATGACTGTGTTTTAATCAATAAGTAATTGTTAATATTTTTAGTAGCCTTAAAATATATGAGTTCAAGTTAAAAACATTAACTTTGGCTCTATTTCTTTATGACTTTTATTTTTTTATAATTTTGTTGAGAATCATTTGCAAGATGGAAAAATTAGAATATATATTTAAATCAGGGATTGGGGAAATTTTCTTAAGCAATAACTTCCCAGGGAAATCAGTAATTGTATTTACTGAGCAAGTGAATCAACGTACTCATAATATTTGGAATATTGATGAGATGAAAGTACAAACATCAAGTAACCCTTGATGACAGCATTCATTACATACAGTCAATAAATATAAATTTGGCTACTTTTATTGCCAAAACAAAGTTAATAAAGTCTGCTTTTCAACACCGAGAAATTTTACAATCTCTGTTTGCAACAAAGGAGGATTTTTTCAAACAATGTTGATGTCTTTTATGAAAACAATATTTACAGCACAAACCTTAGCAAGAATTAATGTTATAAAGTTGCTACCAGGATTGGGCTGGAAGATAGCAATTATTCCTGTTTTCTCTTGTTTGCTAATTAGCACATGATTTTTTGATTCATCAAATTAGCAAGCAGTTTTTACAGAGAGATTGTAACTAAAAATACTATCTCTTTTAGTAATATGATTTGTTCCCTAAGTACACCCATCATTACGCTTCGATGAACACTTTCTTTTGTTCCGATAATTCCCGTACCGCAGGAGAAGATATTATTGGTAGTGTTGGCAATCACCAAACTTATGTATTAATTGAGTGTCCAACTCCTTGGGCAGCAGAAGCCTTTCATTCTCGCTGGGTTCCAAACAATTTACGGACTTTGGTAGAGGAAGTCCAACGTGCAAAACTGCCAATTAAATTTTTATTAATTGCTAATAATTTATCCCATAAATCAGACAGTACAACCCTTTTGATTTATCAACAACAAGAAGGGCTGTCTTATGGTTTCTCTAAAAGAGAGTACAGATTAGAAAATATCCAGCAAGCAGCAGTAGTAATTAAAAAATATTTATGGAGTAGAAACTCTGGAGGTTATGAATTAGATACAAATTCAACAAGAGATATTCTCGTATGTACCCACGGTAGTCATGATAAGTGCTGCTCTCGATACGGTAATCCTTTTCACTTTCATGCTACAAATATTGTTGCTGATTTGAAGTTAAATAATGTACGGATTTGGAAATCTAGCCATTTTGGTGGACATCGGTTTGCACCAACTTGCATAGATTTTCCAGACGGGAGATATTACGGCAATCTCAATCAAGATTTATTTAAGTCGATTGTGACTCGTACTGGCGATATTCAATCTTTGGAAAAAGCTTATCGGGGCTGGGGAATCTTGCCCAGTTCAATTCAAGTTATGGAACGAGAATTGATGTTACGTTATGGATGGGATTGGTTTAACTATAAAGTAGCGGGCAGAATAATTGAGCAAAGTGCAGATAAAAAGACAATTCGGGCTGAGTTGAGTTTTGAAAAACCTGATGGCTCACAATATAATTATCAGGCTAGGTTGGTAAAAGACGAAACAAAAACTGTGGAATTGAAAAGTTCTTGCAATGCTAAACAAGAATCAGTATTCGTTAAGTATGCTGTTGCTAGTCTTTGGCTAACTTCTACACAATTTATTACTGTAACAGCGTAAAATTGTAATGTTTGTAAACGCACAGAGAAGTTTGTAGACGCGCTTTGCGCGGCTTCCCGAAGGGTGCGAAGGTTTCCTCCGTTAGCGTAAGATCCTCGCGATAGCGAGGCTCAAAGCTTCGGTGGGGACGCAAAGTCAGCGCGGAGGGACGCAGAGTTTTTCTGCATAGAATTCGCTACGAATAAATGCAATGCTGTACTAAGAAAACGTGAAGTTGCTCATGCTACGGTTGTGCCACTTTAAATAGAAGCTAGGGTAAAACATTTGTGATGCGGCTAATGTTCGCTTCTACAAGTTTGTCGCGCAAATGCTTTACCCACAGCAAAATCATAGTTATTGGAAGAGTTATTTGACCCAAAGTGGTCAAGTAACTATTTTTCAGCAATAATCACGTTTGTATCTTCATTTGCTGAAGACTGGTCTTGTGTTAGCTGCTTCTTCACGGTTACTAAATAAACTGCTAACAAAATTGTAAATAGAATACCTTCCATAGCCACCTCCTAAGGGTGATGCAATGTAATTACTGATAAGCGATCGCTTGATTCATACTTAATACATCACCACGTTTACACCTAATTCCCAAGTGCAGTACAAATAACTTAACTTTTTTGGCTGTTTGAGGGGGAGGTGGGGAGATGAGGAGTGTGAGGGGTGTAGTTCACTTATCAGTTATCAAATTCTATGACTCACAGTTAACTGTTCACTGTTAACTGTTAACTGATTTCTAACCTTACCGCCACACTACCTGCATGAGCTGGTAAACCTTCGGCTTGGGCGAGGCTGATTGCTGCTTTGCCTATGGTTTGTAATGCTTGTTCATCGCATTGCAAAGAAGTAATCCGCTTCACAAAATCGTAGACACTTAAGCCGGAAGCAAAGCGGGCTGAACGTGCTGTTGGTAAGACGTGATTGGGACCGCCGACATAATCACCAATTGCTTCTGGGGTGTGACGACCTAAAAACATGCTACCAGCACAGCGAATTTGCTTGGCAAGCTGTTGTGGTTCGTCTACGCATAATTCCACATGTTCTGGTGCTAATTGATTCAGCAAAGCAATGCTTGCGGCTAAATCACTGACAATAATCACCGCACCATGATTTTCCCAACTTTTACTAGCTACAGCTTGAGTAGATAAGGTTTTAAGAATTTGTTCAACGGCCTTGATCACAGCTTGGGCAAAAATTTCTGAGTCAGTAATTAGTATAGATTGAGCGCTGGGGTCGTGTTCTGCTTGTGATAGCAAATCCCAAGCAATCCATTCTGGATGATTCTGATCATCGGCTACTACCAAAATTTCAGATGGGCCAGCAATACTGTCAATGCCAACTCTGCCGAATACCTGACGTTTTGCTTCTGCAACATAGGCATTGCCAGGCCCAACAATTTTATCAACAGGGGCAATGCTTTGTGTACCATAGGCGAGAGCTGCTATTGCCTGCGCTCCACCGATACTATAGATTTCTGTAACACCTGCTACTTGAGCTGCTGCCAATACTGCTGGATTAATTTCACCGCCAGGCATTGGCACTGTCATGACAATTCTCTCAACACCAGCGATTTTAGCGGGCAGTGCATTCATTAGCAAAGAACTGGGATAACTTGCCCTTCCCCCAGGTACGTAAATTCCAACTGTTGTTAAAGCTACCCAATTTAAGCCAAGTTTCACACCCACTTCATCGGTGTAGGCAATATTTTGGGGTAGCTGTTTTTGATGAAAAGCAGTAATTCTCTCAGCAGCAACTTCCAACGCAGCCCTGACTTCCTGGGGACATTTGGCAGCTTGTTGAGTAACAAAAGTATCACTCAGACGAAAAGATTCAGGGCTGTAGCGGTCAAAACGAGTAGTATATTCCTTAACTGCTGCATCACCACGCGCTTTGACATCAGCAATAATTTCTTTGACAGTGCCACTGACATCAACCGTTGCTTCCCTGCGTTCGTTGACAAATGCTTGGAATTGGATAGAAAAATCTTGGTCGGTTGTTTTCAGTAGCTGCATAGTAAATCTCTCGGCAGTAGTGCGCGTTCTCAAGGGATAATAACTAGTTTAAAGTGGGAGTTAAGCATTTTAACAAAGTTTAAGCCCTCGATAAATACCAAAAAATTCTCATATGACAGTTGAAAATAATAAATCTAGTCAGCCAACAAACGTGCTGTTTTATGGACGTACTCTTAAAGAATACGTAAGCATGTTTGATATAGAATTGTCTGCTTGGCAAGGATGTAAAATTTTAGACTGTCCCGCAGGGCCAGCTTCTTTTGTTGAGGAAGCTAGACAGCAAGGGTTAGATGTTATCGGCTGTGATCCTTCATATACCGATGAACTACTAGTAATGGTTGATAATGGAAATAATGATATTGATAAAACTATAGAAGTAAGTTCACAGTATTCTCAATACTTGAGTCAACAATTTTACTCTTCATTAGAACAGATGAAAGAATATGCCACTAAAGCATTAAAAATATTTGCTGAATCTTATTCATTAGGCAGAAAAGAAAATGTATACATCCAAGCAGCACTGCCTAACTTACCATTTTGTGACCGAAGTTTTGATTTAGTTCTCAGTGGTAACTTTCTTTTTATTTACAGCAAACTCATTAACCCAAATCTGGAAAAGTTTGATTATGAATTTCACCGACAAGCGATTATAGAGTTGCTGCGCGTAAGTAAAAAAGAGGTGAGAATCTTTCCGGTTGGTAATTTAACAGGACAACCTCATGAATATGTCTCACAGCTACTAACGGAATTAAAAACACAGAGAATTGTTGCTGAGATAGTACCAGTCCAATATCAAATATTTCAAACTGGCAATCTCATGTTACGTTTAACTCGTTTATAGGCTGGTCTTACTTGCCAGAATATACTGCGATCGCATGAGGTATAGGACGATTGGTAGAAATCAAAGGTTTGCCATCTACAATGATTCCAGTACTACCACCACCATCTAACATCGCTTGGGCGCTAGCACCAAAGTCTTTCAACACTCTGGATGCATCGATTTGTCGAGCGTAATTGCTGGAATATAATAATACTGTTTCTTGAATGCGATCGCCATTAACATCCCGAACACCGACAAAAGTTCGTGGTAAATACCTTGTAGGATACTTATCTGCATTCACATCTAATACGCCGACTACTTCCGGGAAACGCGCAAACGTCTGTTGCAAATACGTCTGAATATTTGCACTTGCCAATAAAGCGTTTACAGCAAAAGTGCGAATTTGACCAGGGTATTCTTTACCAATAGCATAGCCGTAAGTAATCAAATCTCCTCGCACTTTCAAGCCAAAAGCAATTCCCGTTGGTTGTTCGCGAGTAGAAAAAAACGCACCATTGACAACAACTCTCGCTTTTCGAGATGATGTATTTTGCTTAACAGCATCTTGCCAAAACTGATTGAGCGTCTTTTTGCTCACCTTGTCTTGAGAAGTATTATCTACTGCACCAATTAAATTTTCTATAGTTCCTTCAGTAATATTAACTATTGTGACATATTCTAACTTTCCGTTTGTGTAATCTTTCTTATATACTTGTACGCCAGTATCTTTCACGACCCGTTGAAAGCCAGAAGGAATTGATAACGCTTGGGTTATAGGGCTGTGGGTGAAAAGTAAAACGGTGGTGATGGCTAATAGTAATGTTTGCGACTTCACTAAAATAGTTAATTACATTTGTTTAGCGTATACGCCTCCTAATTTTCTCACTGAAGGGGATTTTATTGCTTAATGGGACTTACGCAAGAACTTTCTCAAACTCTCGTTTTTTCATGATTTTGCGTAAGTCCTGACTTAAGTGACCATCTGCGATCGCAAGATCTAAGTTTACCCTACTCATCCTTGAGTGTTGATCGCTAACTTGTAGCCCATCCATAGGAAGGCGATAATTGTCACTGTTGGTTTTGGCACACAAGCAGAAAAAATATGGGGTACGACTTGAACACGCTAGCAGAACTTTACAAAAACACTCTCCTTGACGATGTACTTCCTTTTTGGGAAAAACACTCTTTGGACTGGGAGTACGGCGGTTATTTTACCTGTCTGGATCGCGAGGGTAAAGTTTACGATACAGACAAATTTATCTGGCTGCAAAACCGCCAAGTGTGGACTTTTTCGATGCTTTGCAATCAGCTAGAAAAACGCGAAAATTGGTTAAATATTGCTCGCAACGGTGCTAATTTTCTCGCCCAACATGGCAGAGATGCTGATGGTAACTGGTACTTTGCACTAACTCGGGCAGGTAAACCACTAGTACAGCCCTACAATATCTTTTCTGATTGCTTTGCGGCAATGGCATTTAGTCAATATGCCCTCGCTAGCGGTGAAGATTGGGCAAAAGATGTGGCAATGCAAGCTTACAATAACGTTTTGCGGCGCAAGGATAACCCAAAGGGCAAATATACCAAAATCTATCCCGGCACACGCCCGATGAAATCTTTGGCTGTGCCAATGATTTTGGCTAACCTAACTTTAGAAATGGAATGGTTGCTATCAAGTGAAATTCTGGAAAATGTTTTATCTGCAACTGTTCAGGAAGTGATGACTGATTTTTTAGACCAAGAAAAGGGGCTAATGTACGAAAGTGTTGCTCTTGATGGTTCACATATTGATTGTTTTGAGGGACGGTTAATTAACCCTGGTCATGGTATTGAAGCGATGTGGTTTATTATGGACATTGCCCATCGCCAAAATGATACTAAAACTATTAATCAAGCTGTTGATGTGGTATTAAATATTCTCAATTTTGCTTGGGACAAAGAATATGGCGGTTTGTACTATTTTATGGATGCAAACGGTCATCCACCACAACAACTGGAATGGGATCAAAAGCTGTGGTGGGTGCATTTAGAATCGTTGGTTGCATTGGCAATGGGTTATCGTTTGACAGGACGGGAAGCATGTGAAAAATGGTATCAAAAAGTACATGATTATGCTTGGTCGCACTTTGCCGATCCAGAATTCGGTGAGTGGTTTGGTTATCTCAATCGCCGTGGGGAAGTGCTGTTGAATCTTAAAGGTGGCAAGTGGAAGGGATGTTTTCATGTACCACGTGCGATGTATCTTTGTTGGCAGCAGTTTGAAGGGTTGAGTTCGCAGTCAGTTTAGCGAGGAGTATTCTTTAAACGCAAAGGAACGCAGAGGTTTACGCAAAGGGGCGCAGAGTGTTAATCAGAGTTACTTGGTTTTGTGTTTTCAAATAATTGGGATGTTCCCGTTTTGCCTGTGTTGAGAAGCTAGAGTAAAAACAGATTTATCTGATGGGTGTCGTTATGAATGTTGTTACACCGAAGCGATTCACAATTGACGAATATCATCGGTTGATTGAACTCGGATTTCTGACGGAGGGCGATCGCTCTTATTTAATCTTAGACAACTAACTGAATTAATGATTTACACTTGGTGATTCAAGATTTTGTCACCCCTACGCCACACCATACCCTGTATATTCTCTTGCATAGACAGGCTGTAATCCCAACACAATATCTTTGCTTTGGCCCACCCATTGCTACTAATTCATCAGCAAGCAACTTATCGGTCTGGTTGCGTTGAATCCAAATTTTACCGTCTTTAATGTCCAAATGCATTTTTAAATCAGTAGCATATTGTAAGAAGTTCTTGACCGAAGAAAGGCAGAGGGCAGAGGGCAGAAGGCAGCTAAAGAGATTCAAGGGTGTGCCTGATGCCATAAGGGTCACAAGCCCCTAAATTCATTTATGAAAAAATAAGAAAGTATGTATTTCGAGACGCAAAGCGCAAGAAAGACTACGTCCTTGCTAAATCCCTTAAATTTATTTATAGGGATACATAACTGCCTTCAGACGAGCGTACTTCTGCCTTCTTAATATTCTTAAGGATATTAAAGCTTTATTTATACAAACCTGGTGTGACACTTGCGCTAATATATCCCCTATTGCCTTTGTGCAATTATGTGGGGAGTTGTGCAAGAATATGAGCAAGTATCTCAAAACACAGGACACAGACAATCTTGTTAATATCGCTGACCAATTCACTCTTCAGGGAAAGGTTAGAACTGTTCAAACATTTGGCAGTGGTAATATCAATGACACTTTTCTAGTTACAGTAGATTCTCCAGATGCAAAGCATTTTGTCCTGCAACGGATTAATACACAGGTATTTCGCCAGCCACAGTTGATTATGCAGAACATGTGTACTTTCACTGAACATGTTCGCATGAGGTTACAGCATAGCCCCTTAAACCGTCGCTGGGAAGTGCCGCGTGTACTGTTGACTAAGGATGGTCAAGACTATTGCACAGATACTGAAGGCTCGTTTTGGCGGGCAATTAGTTTTATTGCAGACTCGCAATCTTTTGACACGATGCAAAGCACGGAACAAGCCAAAGAAATTGGCTATGCTTTGGGGATGTTCCACAATCTGATCAGTGATTTGCCCCCAGAAAGACTTGCTGACACCCTCGAAGGCTTTCATATTACGCCACTTTACCTTCAGCAATACAACGAAGTTTTAGCAAAAACTAGCCCGTGCCAATCCCCAGAAGTCAATTATTGCTTACAGTTTGTGAGTGGGCGCCAAACTTTTGCCCATGTTCTGGAAGATGCCAAAGCTACAGGCAAACTGCCTTTGCGTCTAATGCACGGCGATCCCAAAATCAATAATGTCATGTTTGACACTAAGACTAACCAAGCCGTAAGTGTCATAGACCTCGACACTGTTAAGCCTGGTTTGGTACATTACGACATTGGCGACTGTTTGCGATCGGGCTGTAATCCTGCTGGAGAAGAGACAGAAGAATGGGAAAGCGTTTATTTTGATACAGAACTATGTCAGGGAATTCTCCAAGGATATCTCTGTGTCGCCAAGGAATTTCTTACAGAAAATGACTATACCTATATATATGACGCGATCCGTCTCATCGCCTTTGAGTTAGGACTACGATTCTTTGCTGACTATCTAGCCGGGAATGTCTATTTCAAAGTCAAGTACCCAGAACACAACTTGGCGAGGGCGCTTGTCCAGTTTAAGTTAACCGAGAGTATCGAATCTCAGGAAGCAAATATTTGCAAAATTATTCGAGACGTGAAATGAATAAGCAAAATTTTTCCCTGCAACCTTTCCCTACTGACAAGTCACTGCCTAATATAAAGATTACAGGCCATATTGCGCGATATGGTAATCAAATCAATCTCTGCTACACACTTTCTGGTGACTTAGAAGAAATTGCGATCGCCCCACTATCAGATCCACCTCAGCGCCAGCATGAACTTTGGGAAGACACTTGCTTTGAGTTCTTTTTGGGCATCAAAAACTCGCAACAGTATTGGGAATTCAACCTTTCCCCGGCTGGACACTGGAATATTTATAGTTTTAATGGGTATCGTCAAGGTATGCAAGAGGAAACAGCTTTTACAAGCCTACCGTTTAGTGTCCAGTATCAATCAGATAATTTAGTGCTTGCTTTAAATATAGATTTGAGTGGTATCGTCTCACAAGAGCAAACCCTTGAAGTTGCAATTACTACTGTTATCAAACACAGAGATGGAATTAGTTATTGGGCGTTGACGCATCAAGGGAAAGAGGCTGATTTTCACCTACGAGATAGTTTTATGATTGAGTTGTGAATTAGAGAAATAATACTTTACAATAAATAATTTTGTGTTGAAGAATGCGAGATATTTTTATCATTGAGTTGGTAGATGAGTGCGCTCATCAATGACAGTTAGATTATTTATTGGATGCAAGTGAAATTAGTATAGTCATTAGGCAATTTATACCAAAATTATTATATTTAAGCTTGCTTTCAAATTGTTGTTATTGCAATCTATTTTTAGATATTACCTACTATAGCATTCTTAAATGTTTCGTGAACAATAAGATTTCCGACTTCTTAAATAAGTCGAAAATCTGGCTTGATCAACAGTTACAACTCCTAGACTGATTTCCAAATAAATAAGGATGACTTATAAGATAAAAAGTTTATTAGTACTATTTTAATTATTTTGACTCATAATTCATTCAATACAAATAATATATACCTATTTCTTTGGATGTAGAGGTAACTTATTCCAAAGTATATATGTCAAATTATTCCAAGTGATTGATGAATAAATAATCAATAATAAGCTTAATAAAGTTACATGCCTTAATTCACATTTAAAAATAAATCATTTTTTTGGTGGTAACTAATCATATGGTTGTAGGTATACATAGACGTGCTGTAGGGGTGTTTTCTCATCGTCGTGATGCAGAAGCAGCCCTACATGAATTGAGAGATGCTGGCTTTCCAATGGACAGAGTATCTGTCGTAGTGCGTGATGCCGATCGCAACGATCAAATTGCCGGTGCTGAAGTAACAGAGAATGTTGGCAATAAAGCTGATGAAGGAGCAACGGCTGGAGCTGTTTCTGGTGGTGTTTTAGGTGGACTGACTGGTTTATTAGTTGGGCTTGGGACTTTGGCAATCCCTGGAATTGGCCCAATTATGCTGGCTGGTGCAGCTGCAACTACCTTAGCTACAACTCTAGCTGGGGCTGGAATTGGTGCAGTAGCAGGTGGTTTGCTTGGGGCTTTGATTGGTTTGGGAATTCCCGAAGAACGAGCCAGAGTTTATAATGAACGAGTAGGGCGAGGGCATTACTTAGTCATCATAGATGGCACAGATGAGGAAATTGCCAGAGCAGAAGCAATTCTCCGACGTCGGGGAATTGAAGAGTTTGAGGTCTATGACATACCTGTTGGCACAGCCAATTATACTGCCACCCCCGGACGGGATTTAGGTGTAACTCACAAACACGCCATCGGTTACTTTTCACGTCTGGAAGATGCAGAAGCCGCAATTAACGATTTGCGGGCTGCGGGTTTCCCCTTGAGTCAAATTTCCTTGATTCACAGAGATTTGTCACGACGCGATCGCTTTAGTGGTGTCACTTTACGCGATCGCTTTGACGATGCCATTCACAACCTGAGATTGAGACTACCAGATCATCGTAGTCGTTTCTATCATGATCGGATCAATCACGGAGATTATGTAGTGGTTGTTAGCGGTACAGATGCAGATATTCAACGTGCTGCTGCGATTCTCAATCGTCATGGAATTCGAGATTGGGAAATTTTTGACCCCACAGTAGATTACACCACTACCCCTGGACGAGATTTAGATGTAACTCACAAACAAGCCATCGGTTACTTCTCTAATCTGCGTCATGCAGAAGCCGCAATTGATGATTTACGGGCTGCGGGCTTTCCCTTAAGTCAAATATCCTTAATTAATAGGGATTTGGGACGAGACAGTTTTCCTGGAGTGAGTGTAAGCGATCGCTTAGATTTCACCAGATGGAGACTTCCAGATCAGCGCGCTCGTTTCTACAACGAACGTTTCCATAATGGAGATTATGTAGTAGTCGTGAGTGGTACTGACGCAGATATCCAACGTGCTGCTACCATTCTCAATCGTCACGGAATTCAACAGTGGGAGATTTTTGATCCCACAGCAACAGATTATGTTGCTACTCCTGCACCAGTTTCTAGCTATGGTACAGCACCTTTGCAAAGAAAAAGAGCCATTGGCGTATTTTCTCATCCTCGAGATGCACAAGCAGCACTCATGGAACTGAGAGACTCTGGATTCCCCATGAACCAAGTATCTCTGATTGCTAAGGACAGTGGCGATCGCCTTCCTGGTGTCAACACAGGTGCAACCACAAATTTAGCTGCACAAACAAAAGCTGATGAAGGTGCAAAAGCTGGGGCAGCCACAGGCGGAGTGTTAGGTGGTTTGGGAGGTTTACTAGTTGGTTTGGGAGCCTTAGCCATTCCCGGAGTAGGCCCCGTAATTGCAGGTGGTGCTGTCGCCACAGCTTTAGCAACAACTGTTGCAGGTGGCGCGATCGGTGCTGCGGCTGGCGGCCTAACAGGTGGACTCATTGGCTTGGGAATACCTGAAAATCGGGCGCGATTGTATAGCGATCGCTTCAACAGAGGTGACTATTTGGTAATGGTAGATGGCACAGATGAGCAAATCCATCGTGCAGAAGCAATTTTGAAGCGTCGAGGAATTGCAGACTTTGACATCTTTGATGCTACTGATATAGACCGTACGCATCACGCAGCACCAGTTACCGATACTAGTCAAACTAGTTATTCACCGGAATTAGGAGTGGAGGAACCCAAAGTCATTATTATTGACCGTCGGGAGGAAACCATCTAAGTAAAAGGAACTAAGGAAATAGGAAATTGGGCAGAACAATTAGCAATGAAGAATTGAGAATAAAGTTTTTCCTGTTATTTTCTATTTCCTACCTTGAAAAATTACTCTTTGCACTCAAATATTTTGTTTTTCATGTCTTGTATTACTATTAAAATCTAAACAAATGAACAAGCTAACTTTCTTCTTAATCAGTGGTCTTTTAATATTTACAGCTGCTTGTGATAATGGTGCTAGAACAAGCCAGACCGCACCTAATAATACTAATGTATCTCAAACAGAAACACCAACGGCTCAAGAAACTCAAGAAGCTAAACAAGATGCCCAAAGTGAACTTCGCAGAAGACAACTCAATCAAGATATTCGCGCTCGTGAACAGCGAAATAATACATTTAATGAAGGTAGCGCTCAAAATAGAAACCCAGACAACATTGCTAGTGAAGTTCGCTCTAAGTTAGAGGCTAATATCCCCAGAGGTAGTTTAACAGTTGAGGCTGATAAGGGTGGTGTTGTCACCGTTTCCGGAACAGTAACAAATGAACAAGAGCTAGCTAAAATTGAACGTTTAGCTAAGGAAATCAAAGGTGTAACAGCTGTGAATGTTAAAGCTACAGTTGTCAAACCAAAAACCTAAAGCGGTTAATAACTACGCCAAGTAAAAAACAATATTTTCTGAATCATTCCTTGTTAGTTGAGTGTTGGTGGTCAAGTAGAAAATCATTTTTCTATTTGACCATTTTCACATAGTACAAGTTTGATAGCTTATATCAAGTTCGGTTAATCACTTAGAATAAAAAACCTCACAAGAACAGCCCCTTCACCCCTAATCCCCACTCCCCTAAGGGAGTGGGGGCCCCGAGTTCCCCAGAGGGGACCCTCCCATCCCCTCTCCTTAGCAAGAACAGGGGTGCCGAAGGCGGGGTGAGGTAAAAGGGAATTGTAAGTAATCATGCGAACTTGATATTATATCTGTGAAGGTCGGTAATTGATAATGGGAAAAACCAATTATATCATGTTCGCTTGAATACTTATATTGTTGTGTGGGCTGGTAATTGGTAATGGGAAAAACCAATGATCTACAGCGAAGCATAATATAAGCAATTAGCCGAACTTGATATTACTAATTACCCAACTCAATAGATAATACAAGTGTCCAAACGGATATGATATTACTTCTTCCTTCTGATAGATAAATTTATGACTAAGCTGTTTACCTCTTGAGGGATGAAAATTTTCATAAATTATTTATATATTTAGAAATATATAAATAATTTACACATTTGTCTTGAAGTAATCATGTCTCAATTACCTGGAAAAGCAATCTCATATTGGATTGCTTCAACTCTTTCTATGTCTCATTTTCCATCTCTCACGCATGACATATCGGTTGATGTGGCAATAGTGGGGGGAGGTATTGTGGGAATCACAGCTGGTATGCTCCTCAAGCGTGCCGGAAAAACTGTGGCTATCCTTGATTCGCAACAGATTGCAACGGGTGTCAGTGGACATACAACAGCAAAAATTACTTCACTTCACCAATTAATTTACGCGCAATTGATTAAGGAAATTGGTGATCAAAAAACACAAATTTATGCAGATTCTAATCAAGCTGCTATTGAAAGAGTAGCACAATTTGTAGAAGAAGAAAATATCAATTGTGATTTTAGTCGTAGAAGTGCTTATACCTTTGCAGAAACAGCAGAGAATTTAGATGACATCAAAAAAGAAGTAGAAGCAGCAGTTAATTTAGGATTGCCAGCTTCCTTTGTGACAGAAACTTCTTTACCATTTTCTATTGCTGGAGCTATTAAATTTGATAACCAAGCTCAATTTCATGCTCGTAAATATTTGCTGCATCTTGCAAAATTAATTGATGGTAATGGCAGTTATATATTTGAAAATACCCGCGTAGAAAACGTCGAAGAAGGTACTCCCTGTCAGGTAGTAACAGCGACAGGAACTGTCAAAGCACAAAATGTAATAGTATCTACTAATTTACCTATTCTCAATCAAGGACTATTTTTTGCTAAGACTTATCCCAAGCGTTCCTATATTATTGCTGCTCGCATAGACCCAGCAAGAGCGCCAGAAGGAATGTATATTGGTACTGGCAGCGACTATCATTCAATTCGGACAACTCCTGCTGGTGATGGTGGATTGCTGTTATTAGTCGGTGGCGGTGGACATAAAGTTGGTACTGTTACCAAAACCGAAGAACGTTACCAAAAACTAGAAACTTATGCTCGTTCCCGTTTTAGAGTCGAGCAATTTGAGTATCGCTGGTCTACACAGGATATGGTGTCTTTTGATCAGCTACCTTATATTGGTAAACTTACCCCCTTTAGTAAGAATGTCTACGTAGCAACAGGATTTAGCCTTTGGGGTATGAGCAAAGGTACACTAGCAGGAATGTTGCTTTCAGATTTAATTTTAGGAATAGACAATCATTGGTTAAAACTCTACGATTCTACGCGTACAACTCCATTTTTAACTACCGAATCACTCAAGAATAACCTAGAGGTAGGATTTCATTGGGTAGGCGATCGCCTCAAGGGACTTGATGATTCTTCTTTGGCAGCAGTAGCAAAAGATGAAGCTAAGCTACTGACAATTGATGGTAAAAAGATAGCTGCCTACCGCGATCAACAGGGACAACTTCACACAATTTCGGCTACATGCACCCATCTCGGTTGTATTGTCAACTGGAACAGCGCCGAAAAAAGTTGGGACTGTCCCTGTCACGGTGGACGTTATGACTATGATGGCAAAGTGTTGCACGGGCCACCAGTCAAGGATTTAGAAAGTTACCAAGGTTAATGAGGTGGGGAGTGTGAGGGGTGTGAGGGGTGTAGGGAGTGTGAGGAGTAGTGAACAACCAACTACCAACAACTAACCACTAACCACTAACGCTTAACCCTTGACATTATGGCATCCACTCTAAAACTACTCCTACACTACTATCTTGATATTGCCGTGAAGTCTGTTGCTTAAAACCAGTAGATAAGCGTAGATTACGAGTGATCGCATAACCAATTGCAGCCGTTGTTAAACCCACTTCTTCTTCACTACCGGGAGAAACCCAACTTTGAGTTACAGAAATATCTGCCGCACCACCACGAGATAATACCAATAACAACTTGATACCTACATTCACCCCATCTGTAGAATAATCATTAGTTTGTAAATTCTGATATCCTACCAAGGGTGCAAAGTTAACATAGCTACCTAAAGGACGTAGATAATAATATAAATTACCACCATAAGACTCATACTTACCGTTGAATGCTGACTCATACTCAGCACTCACCGTCAAACCACTCCGACCGATAAATACATCTTCTACACCAAAAATTATTCCCCCTCCCTGTTCCCCAGAATAGCCTAGCCGTACCTTAGTACGAAAACTGGGATCATTCTGAATTTCCTCCAAAACATTCGGTACTTCCCGTCGCCAGCGCTGCAAAACAGGACTCTTTTTAATCACCTCTGGACTTAAATCCAAATCCTGGGCAGAATTACTAGAAGTTTCACACCAACCAGGGTTAGCTACCAAAAGCAAACTCATACCCAATCCAAAACAAAAAATAGACAACTGGCCTCTCATTCCTTGGTGTCCTATACAGAAGCCGCTGACGCGTCTATGGCGTCATGGCGGTTAATAAAAAAGTGGCCCTGCTTTCAGCAGAACCACTTAATTTTTAGCAAAACCTAGAGAACTTAGCGCACAGTACCTTCAGCAACAGTTGCGTCAATAGGTTTCATGAAATACAAGCGCAGAGTTTGCCAACCATTGGAAATGTAATAAGGTAGCTTTTGGAAGAACTGTAAAAACTTAGGAGTGTTAGAATTGGCGATCGCTGTCAATTTCTCGTTATTCTGAACACAAATTTCCAAGCGATCATAAAACTCCGGATTATTGACATCCAGCATTACTGGGAACACCCGTCCAGCAGTTTCATTTGTCTTCTCAATCACATATTTGTCATATTCACGCGCATCCAACCCAATAGAAGCGTAGAAGTCTTGACGCTGAATATCGTTGAGATACATTGTCGCAAACACTGACAACAAGAAGAACCGACACCACAACCGCGCCTTCCAGTCATTTAATATTTGTGGCTGCGCTTTCATCACAGCATCAAAGAAATCCCCATGACGGTTTTCATCCTGACACCAGTTTTCAAACCACCGGAAAATAGGATAAATTCGATCCTCCGGATGTGCTTCCAGATGACGATAAATAGTGATATAGCGCCAGTAACCAATCTTTTCCGAAAGATAAGTCGCGTAGAAGATAAATTTCGGCTGGAAGTAGGTGTAATTTTTGCTCTTTGTCAAAAATCCTAAATCTAGAGACAGATTAAAATCTGCCAATGCTTTATTCAAGAAACCAGCATGACGCGCTTCATCCCGCGACATCAGGGCGAAACACTCTGCCAAAACAGGGCTTTTGTCCTTGAGGCGGCGGCTGAGTTCTTTGTATAGCAAAAAGCCAGAAAATTCTGCTGTACAAGAACGCTCTAAAAATTCAACAAATAAGCGGCGAGTATCCCCGTCAATATGATCCCAGGATTGTTCAAACTCCGCATCCCGAACAAAGTGATGGCGGTTGTAGTCAGCGCGGAACTCTTCTAGGATGGCTCTTAATTCATCTTCGTTGACGGAGATATCCATCTGCGCCATCGCATCAAAGTCTGTGGTGTAAAACCGGGGTGTTAACAGGGTTTCTTTTGCCGGGACTTTAATTCCTGGACGCAATTCTTCAAAACCTGGTTTTTTTAGGGAATCTACCATGTTGTGATTGCTCTTGTGTTTTTTATTGTTCAATGCCCTAGAAAGCCAAGGTTTTTGCTTTCAGGCGGTGCAACAGACAGAATAATGCATTTTGTGTATTAAAAATCAGTCTACCAAGGCATGGCGTGACAGTAGAGGGATAAAACATTAAGAGTTGCAACAAATTTGGGGGATCGGGGATCGGGGATTGGTGAATAACTTTGTCCTTGAATCTACTCGAATTCAGAAAATTGCAAATAGACTGAGGATATGATCTTAAGCATGGTGATTAGTAATACCTAGCAAACTTCCAATCCACAATCCACAATCCACAATCCAAAATCCAAAATCGACATGACCGACCAACCCCGTACTCGCGAAGAACTATACGATCGCATCCGTAAAATGGGCAGAGACGAATTCATCCTCGAAGAGATGATCCGCTACGGTTTTTGGCCTGCCCAAGGTAGTCTACCGGAAGATCCAGCAGATGAAATTCGCCGCGTCGGGGAAATTCGTCGGGAACTTGACCAATTGCGCCGGGAAAGTGGGCGCTTAAAAAATGAACAAGCGCTGCGAAAGCAAATGCTTAAGCAACGTTTGGAGGAGTCGCGGCGCAAGCGCCAAGAAACAAAAGAACGCCAGGAACAGGAACGCCTAGAACGTGCCGAAGCATGGAAACAAAAAAAGCAACAGGAAATAATTTATCTTGGTGAAGGAGTATCGGCTGGGTTAAATCATACCCAAGCTAACGCAGAACGATTACAAAGCTACGGTTTACCAATACTCAACACTGCTGAACAAATAGCCGCAGCAATGGGAATTAGCATCGGTAAACTACGATTTTTGGCATTTGACCGCAAAACCTCTACTGTCTCTCACTACATTCGCTTCAAAATGCCGAAAAAAACTGGGGGAGAACGGCTGATCTCAGCACCCATGCCTAGTTTAAAACAAACACAGCATTGGATTTTAGAAAATATTCTCAAAAAAATAACAGTTCACGACGCTGCTCACGGTTTTTGCGCCCAACGTTCTATTGTTACTAACGCCACTCCTCATGTTGGTGCTGATGTCATTATTAACTTTGACCTCAAAGACTTTTTTCCTTCCATTTGTTACAAGCGCGTCAAAGGACTTTTTCAATCTTTTGGTTATTCAGAAGCAGCTGCGACAATTTTTGGTTTGCTGTGTACCGCCGCCGAAGTTGAAGAATTAGACCTAGATGGCAAGACATATTATGTTGCACTGGGGGAAAGACATCTTCCCCAAGGTTCACCAGCAAGTCCGGTAATTACTAACCTTTTGTGTCGTCGTTTAGACCGCAGATTAACTGCAATGGCAGAAAATTTCGGATTTACTTACACTCGTTACGCCGATGACCTCACCTTTTCTGCGGTTGGTGATAGTCAGCGTTACATCTGTAATATTCTCAAACAAACAGAATCAATTGTGACTCATGAGGGTTTTACGATCAACCAAGAAAAAACCCGCATTCTTCGCAAATCTCGTCAGCAGGAAGTTACAGGAGTTGTAGTTAATAATAAGCTCAATATTTCTAAGAAAGTATTAAAACAATTTCGTGCTACTTTATACCAAATTGAAAAAGATGGTTTAGAAGGTAAACATTGGGGGAATTCTCCGAATTTAATTGCTACTATTACTGGCTTTGCTAATTTTGTCGCAATGGTGAATCCAGAAAAAGGAGCAGAGTTTCAACAACAAGTAAAACGTATTAAATCGCTACACAAAGTCAAGGGTCAAGAGTCCAAAAATCTTTAGATGAGGATTTTAACTCCAGCTTTATTAAAGGATAAGGGGTATAAAGAAGAAGGGGAAGGGGAAAAAGAATTTTTATGAGTGCTTTCTCTTTAACCTTTGCTTTTTACCTAATTAAAGCTGCCCAAAGAACTTTCCCCCACAAGGTATAAAGCCCCTATTTTTTTATATAGGATTCCTTTTACCCTTTCCCCATCTTCCTTCATTGACTGTTTTGGTTATTAGGAATCTGGTTGTTGGGAATCTGGTTGTTGGGAATCTGGTTGTTAGGAATTGGTTGAGTTTGAAAAGAAGGCTGAAAAATCGTGTTATCTGTTCTATTAGCAGGTATAAAAGTAGGTAAATACTCACTAACGTAATTGCTGGCATCAATACAGGTATTTATGGCTTGAGTAGGCGCTAAATTGTCAATTTGCAATCGTAAACCCACAACGCATTGAGCATAGCGCCTTGGTAACAAACTCAGACCGCAATTACTTAAAATTGTTCTGTTCAATAACTGTTTATCTAGAACTTGGTTTCCTTCTTCAGTATTTTTACTGATGCCAACTACACACGCGCCTACATCTTCAGGACGCCATGCCCGTATACAGGTAGATAGTGCTTCTACCGCAGCTATTTCTGTCTCATCTTCAATTTCAGCTACACAAGAGGACAAATCTCTCGGACGCAATGCCCTTGCACATGCGCTTGCTGCTGCGTCCGCAGTGATGCCTGCCTTTAGGAGTCGAAAGGCACACGCCCTGTAATCACCTGTGGTAACAGCGATCGCACTTGTACTAGGTAAAAAAGTCATTCCTAACCATCCGATCACAACCAATGCTGGTGCGGCTATCCCAGCACTCAATCTTTGTTTAGCTTTTAGCATACTTCTGTATAAATAGTTACCATTTTTCTTGAAAGACATTTCCGTTCTACTCCAGTCACGCAAAGTTATGCTATCTCATCTTCAAAGTTTGTTCTCACCTATTTTGGCAGGAAGCTTTGAATAGGGACAGACAAGGAGGACAAGAAATTTTGGATTTCAATCTCAAATCCAAAATCTAAAATCTAAAATTCTTTTTGATCACCAATCACGCCTAATTACTTGTATAATATCTTGTGGAGTTAGCGAAAATGTCCTGGCTGCTGGCATTTAGCGCTACCGTATGAGGCTTGAAACTCAAGCAGTGACTAACGGTAAGTCGCGCGATCGCAACTAAAAGCTTGAAACAACAAGTACAGTACGGCGAGACACGCCGGAACTGACTCTGGAGCAATCAGAGTAAAAGCTTGGAAACAGAAGCAACTTCATTTAAATCAGTAAACAGTAATCAATACCTGATAACTGAGAACTGTTAACTGAGAACTGTTAAAACGTGGTTCTGTAAACCAAGAATCTCTAGCACTTTTGGGCAGGGAATGTCAAAATGATATGTCTGGGTAACAGTTGAAATTAGGATTAGATTAGGAAGCTCATGTCCCGATACAGAGGACCACGACTAAGAATTACACGTCGCCTGGGTGAATTGCCAGGACTAACTCGTAAGAGCGCCAGACGCTCTTATCCTCCCGGTCAACACGGTCAGAACCGTAAGAAGCGCTCTGAATACGCTATCCGTCTTGAAGAAAAACAAAAACTCCGTTTCAACTACGGTTTGACAGAAAAGCAACTACTACGATACGTACGGAAAGCCAGACGTGTAACTGGTTCTACCGGACAAGTGCTACTGCAATTGCTAGAAATGCGCTTGGATAATACGGTTTTCCGCTTGGGTATGGCTCCAACTATCCCAGCAGCACGCCAGTTGGTAAACCACGGCCATGTCACAGTCAACGGTCGCGTTGTAAATATTCCCAGTTACCAGTGTCGTCCGGGAGAAGTTATTGCTGTAAGAAATAGAGAAGCATCCCGGAAGCTAGTGGAAACTAACTTACAATATCCCGGTTTAGCTAACCTTCCCAGTCATCTTGAATTTGACAAAAACAAGATGGAAGGTAAAGTCAATGGTGTCATTGAACGTGAATGGGTAGCACTAAGTATTAACGAACTGCTTGTAGTTGAGTACTACTCACGACAAGCATAATATACTCCCGACGCCAACTGCATTTGCAGTGTGGCGTGGGTTTATATGAAAAATTTCTCTTTTAAGCATTAAGGACGGCTGCCTACCCGCCCTATTTTTATATTGATTCATCACAATTTTGCTGCTTATTGACATTTTACGAGCATACTTTGTCATTTAAGCAGCTTTTTTGTGTCTAAACTTTTTACATTTGTGAGTTTTGGATAATAAGAATTCATCATTCGCGTCATCAAAAGTAAATATTGCTGAGTTGCGGAAGTAGTACCAAGAATGAAATGTTTCCAGACATTAGATGAGTAATGAGAAGCTGTGTGGAAACAGTTAGATAAATTGACTATTTCTAAATCAAAAATTGTTTTGCTCACCCTAACAGGTGATGGCAATTAAATCTTCTTATCGATATCTTAAAAGTACCAGGAGTTTTATAACTCTGGAGACTAATATTATGAAAAAGATAATTATGACAAGTCTAGTAGCTTTAATGACCGCTACTAGTTTTCTCCTCAATGATCAACCAGCTCAAGCTCATCGACGCTACCGCTATCATGATGCCTATCCTTTTTATCCATTGAACTATTGTTATCCGATTACCCATTGGCTTGTTGATGAAGATCCAGCCTATCATCCCCAAGCTTACGCTGATGGATATCGCCAAGGACGTGAGAATGCTAAAGAGGGGAAAGAGTACAAGCCACGCACAGCTGGTGGTGAATTTGCACGTGGTTTTGATGATGGTTATTACGGAAGGAAGTTTGCTGGTCAAAAAAATATTGTTCCGAATGTATATAGACCATATACCACAACAGATTGTGGTTGGTTTTGATTGTGGTATTACTGATTCCTTAACTACCAGAAACTTACAAAATCATCTAATAGTTTCAAAACTGAGTTGATTGCATACAACTCGTCGCCATTAGTAGTGTTACGGTTACTCAAAGCGATCGCAAAGTGCGTAATGACAGGTTCTCATCCAGGTGATCGCACTTTTGTTGATGGGGTTGATGTAGGCGATCGCTTGTCAATTTTCTTCTACACTTAACACTCAACGAGGCAAAATATCATCTAAGCGAAGTTGAAGATGGGGCAAAAGCGGTGAGTTAATTAATTGATTTAATCGATATTGTTGTTGAGTATAAATGTCTTCAACTAGTTGACAGATAGTGAAGGTAGGTTGTTTAGGTTTACCAATAAATGCGACTCCACCTAATCCTCGATAATCCACAATCCAATATTCAGGAATGCCTAAAAGTGCATACTCTTCTACCTTCCGAGCATAGTCGGTTTCCCAGTTGGTACTAACAACTTCAACCACCAGTTTCATAGAGCGTCCCTGGGTAATTACAGGTTCTCGTTCCCAAAGAGGTTCGCGATCAAGAACGGTTTCATCAAGCACTACAATGTCAGGACGACGAACTGTAGCTGCATCTGCAAAGGGGTAAATTAAACAAGTACGAGGAATAAACCAGGGGAGTTGTTCTGCAACAAGGTGTATACCAATTTGAGTTGCAAGTTTGCCACTCACTGTTTCGTGAGGGCCTGTAGGTTCCATGTCAATTAGTTCTCCGTCTGCTAATTCATAGCGGGGATTATCTTGATATTGGGAGAGAAAATCTTCTTTAGTGAGGGTTTTTTGGGAGATAAATGTCATAAAAGCCAATCTCCTGAAAGTATGTTGTTTTCATCTTAAACGCATTCATAATTTCTAATTAACCAGCTACTACTAACCGATTCTGCATATTTCACAATAGAGTATCAAGTTTAGCTAGTATTCTTAAGCCTTCTTCTGGATCGCCAGTTGCAGCCATTGCTTTAAATCTTGTGTAGGCATCAAATTCTGCTAAAGCTATATTGTGATCGCGGTTTAGAGACTGTTCTCAAGTTAGCTTATTTTCGCAAGCGATCGCACTTCTGATGATGGGGTTGATATGGGCGATGCTCCGTTCGCGCAAGCGTGCCGGAGGCATTAGGAGTCGCTACGCGGACGCATTTTCAGTCTAAATATAATTAATAGTACAAAGAATCTAGAGGTAGGAACGATGCAATATCAGATATTTGTTAGGAGTCGATCCGAAAGCCACTTTGTTGCATCTGTTGTGGGAATGCCAGACTTAACAGTTGAGAGGAGAACAGAAGAAGAAGCGATCGCCTTGGCGATCGCATTCTAAGCAACTGTGTTAAATAAGCGATCGCACTTTTGGTAATGGGGTTAATTTAGGTGATCGCATTTCTGATGATGGGAGCAAAAGCGATCGTATTTTTGGTGATGGGGTTGATAGGGGCGATCGCTTTAAGGTATTGTCCAATCTTCCATTAATAAATTAGGCACTTTGGTAAAATATTTAGTATTGCGTGTAACCAAAATACCGTTTATGGACAAAGTAATAGCAGCAATGCGTAAATCTCTCGTACCTATACGAATTCTCTGACGAACTAATTCTTGATAAATATTGTAAGCAGAATGGTCAAAGTCAAGTAATTTGAGCTTGTTAAGGTATTCCACACCATCCCTTAATCCTTTGTAAGCCAGTATCAGTTTTTCAGATTGGGAAGGTTGATCGTTATACTTATTAATTACATTCAGCCATCCTTTCATTTGTTCTTCCAATGTCACAACTGTGATGGCTGTATTAACAAAATTAATTTGGTTGAGACGCTGTGTAACAATTGGATGTTCTCTTTGAAAAAGTGATAAATGGTCAGTATCTAGCACCCAAACAACTATCACTTTACCTCATCCTCTGCATCAATTCGTTGATAGTATTCCTCCATTTGTGTATCAACTTTACTGCGTTCTGCTTTTATATCAGCTAGTACCTCATCAAAAAGTGGATTATCTTTATACATTCCAGCTACCTTGAGCCAAGGATTATCTGTTTGGGGAGAATCTATTTCTAAAGTAACTATTCTTGAATTCTGTAAACGTTTTTGTAAAAGCTGCTGTAAGTTTTCTAGAGCTTCATTTTCAGTTTTGCCAGAGCTTTTACAGTCTGATAAACCTAGCACAACTGCACTAAATCTACCATCTGGCTCACTTTCAACTAGCACAGTATAAGTTAGCTTAGAAGCATCACTATTAGAACTTGTTGAAGGGCTAAAACTAATCATACTTTTTCCTTTTATCTAGGGTGTTTTAATTTTAAAGTATTTAAAGATGAATTAATGTAGACGATGTCTGGTGACAGTAACTATTATGGCGTACTTCGCCAACGCGCTTGAGTAATTGATCATATCCCTCATAGCCAGGACGACATTGCCCTGCTTGATTACCAGCGAGAATTGTTTCAACATTGTCTAATATCAGCAGACATCGGTTTGATTGCAAACATTCCATCAGCTTTGCTAGTTTGCTATCAAAGCTTTCGGCGATCGCCATCTCCTTTCGCAACCCCGACAGCAAAGATTGCAGGATGTTGGTTATTTGTTCCTCTACTGGTGGTGCATTTTGCAGGCTGCGCCATACCACTACTTCAAATTCGCTTTGAATTTGTAGCCCCAACTTCACCGCTAAGGTGCTTTTGCCAATACCACCAATTCCTATAAGTCCAACTAAACGACAGCGTTCTTCTAATATCCACTGTCATAGCTGCAATAATTCTTCACTGCGACCAAAAAACACAGATACATTCGGTGCTTCTGCCCAATCATACTGAGGATTTGCTTGTCGAGTTTCTAGTTCCTCTAAGGTCGAGGTAGGTCGGGTATAATCGTTTGGAGATAACTCCAAACCAAAAGCCGTAAAGGCGGCCTGCAAGGAACTTTTATCTACAGGTTCCAAGCGTGCCAAAATTCTAGAGATAGTGTGGAGAGCTAAACGGGTGCGATCGCTCAACTCTTCTAAAGTAAAATCGTCTCCAGCATTCTCCTCAAACTCAGCTTGAATTTTGGCAGCTTGAAATCTCTCCCAGCCTTTGGGAGTAAGGATTACACCCCGTTTACGACGAGCTTTTTGCTGTTGCATCAGCTTTACCTAAAATTCCAGTAGATGTTTCCCACGAAAGAAAATGCTTCAAAATAGAAGCAAACAGCCCTGAAATAAAGCTTTCAGGGTCAAAATTTAAATAAATATATATATAAAAGGATATATCAAGCGAACTCTTCTATTTAAGATATGGGCAAAGATTAAGTTAGTTATGCACAAATCAAGGCTGTTCGTTGTTAAAAGCTAGCGTTTTTAAACGCAGTCCCGATGAAACAAGTTTCACGAACTTTGCCATGAAAAACCTCACCCCTTGCCCCTCTCCTTGCTAAGGAGAGGGGTGTCCTCTCTTGACGGGGTGAGGTTACTTTCAAGATAGAGGTACGCAGAGTTTTTCTATGGAAAATTCGCTAGGAATTCAATTCAAGATAAGAATCTATATAAATTGGGCTTGACTATCGCCTGATTGTAAATTTAT
The DNA here is from genome assembly GCF_032393985.1 of Fischerella sp. JS2. NCBI lineage: Bacteria > Bacillati > Cyanobacteriota > Cyanophyceae > Nostocales > Hapalosiphonaceae > Fischerella > Fischerella sp. JS2. The sequence continues at coordinate 5,448,135 of NZ_CP135918.1, read as the reverse complement.
GTAAACACAAGAATAAATTTTTCCTGTCCCAACTGAAGAACCTATAGAAGCAAGGCTAACCACTAGGAGAGTCCTGTGAATAGTGGGTGACAGGCAATGATGAACATTGAACAAGCAAAATTATACACACGAATTCAAGAGTTTTCTTTAGATGAAAATAATGCTGTTTATCCTTTCAGCAGAAAGCTAGCTAAAGAAAATGGTTGGAGTGCCGAATATACAAAACGGGCAATTGAGGAGTATAAAAAGTTTGCTTTTTTAGCGGTAGTTGCTGGACATACGGTGGTTCCATCAGAACAAGTCGATCAAGTTTGGCATCTGCACTTAAGTTATACACATTCTTATTGGGAAGAATTTTGTGCAAAAGTTTTACAAACACCACTGCATCATAATCCTAGTCAGGGTGGTAGTGTGGAACTTGGTAAATTCCAAGATTTGTATATCAAAACTTTGGCAAGTTACGAGCGTTTTTTTGGGCAAACTCCACCGCTAGATATTTGGCCATTGCCGCATATTCGTTTTAATCGTGATACGCATTTTGTGCGGGTGAATACTCAGGAAAACTGGGTTTTACCGAAAAAATTAGTGAAGTTGCCAAAGATAAATATAGCTCGTTTTTCACTGCGCCCGACAGGAAATTTATCGTTAATTTGGCTACCACTATTTTCTTTGGGATTATTAGTAGCAAATAATAAGCCTTTGTTAGCAGCTTCTATTACCAATCCCCTGAATTTAAGCGGCCCTGATTTCCTCTGGTTTTACTTTTTGACGGTAATTATTACTTTTGTCATAGCTAGAAGTTTACGTTGGTTTTTAAGTATATCTGCTAATAATCCACGTAGTGAATCTGGCTCTCTCAATGGTTATGAATTAGCATATTTGGCTAGTGGTGCCTATAGGGCAGTAGATGCTGCGATCGCTAAACTTGTGCAAGACAAATATCTCACAGTTTCGGCCACAAGTCGTACTTTGCAGTTGGAAAATACTCTTTGTGCCAATAGTCATCCTTTAGAGAAATCAATCGCAGAAGCAATTACTGAGGAAAGTGTCAGTGGTACGAATTATGCTCCTATTGAAACTATCCGCAAAAGAGCCATATCTGCAACAAATTCAATTAGGCGAAACTTGGAAAACCAAGGTTTGCTGGTTAGCGATCGCCAAGCGAAGATAATTCAAATTGCGACTGCAATACCCGTCTTAGCAGTACTTTTGTTGGGAATCAGCAAAATCTTTGTGGGGCTTTCCCGAGGGAAACCTGTAGGTTTCTTAATTGGAATGTGCATTATGACGGCTATTCTTGCGTTCTTGCTATTGCCTAAGCCACACCGTACTCGATTTGGCGATCGCACCCTCAATTACTATCGCTCATCTTACTCCCCTAGCTCATCTGACATTGCATTTGGTGTTGCTTTGTTTGGTAGTGCAGTTTTAGTAGGTTCTTTAGCAGATTTAAAACAAGCCCTCGTACCACCAAGTACTAGTAGTGGTGATGTTAGCAGTAGTGTTGGTAGTGGTTGTGGTGGCGGTTGCGGTGGTGGCTGTGGTGGTGGTTGTGGTGGTGGTTGTGGCGGCTGTGGTGGTTAATATGAAAAATTCCATCCTGATAATTACTGGTATTGCAATCGCCTTAGGAATTTTGGCTGGTGTGTTCATAGTTGGACTAATTTTTTTGCAACGCCAACGCCTCGCAATCGATAGCCTTGTACGCACGGATAATATCGTCGGTTGTTACGGAACTGTGGAAATTCCTCTCAACCGCAAAAGCCCCGGAAAAATCCGTGTCAATCTCAAAGGTTCCTTAGTAGATTTTGTCGCCCTCACCGATGAAACTCAACAATTTCACCAAGGCGATCGCGTTGTTGTTGTGAGGATGAAGGGTAATAAGGTGTGGGTGGTGGGGGTGTGAGGGTGGGGATTAGGGGCAGTGGGGAGATGGGGAGATGGGGAGATGGGGAGTGTGAGGAGTGTGGGGAGAATAGCTATTAACTACCAACTACTAACCACTAACTACTAACCACTAACTACTAACTACTAACTACTAACTGAGTTATGAAAAATATTGCAACTGTACAAGTCGGGCAAATTCCAGCTGATCGGCCTGTCACAACAAATAAAGATAATGGGATGGAAGGATTACTATTTACTAGCCTTCCGATTGCTGCTTCTATTTTTGGCGCTGTTGTTATTGTCTGGTTTTTAAAGTCGTTTTTGTGCATTTGCAAGCCGAATGAAGTTTTGATTCTTTCGGGGCGTAAGTGGCGAAATCAGGATGGACAACAAGTAGGTTATCGGGTATTGGTAGGTGGACGTGCGATCCGGATTCCGATTGTGGAAACTGTCAAACGCATGGATGTAACGACAATGCCTGTGCGGGTAGAGGTGCGGAATGCCTACGCCAAGGGAGGAACGCCTTTAAATATTCAAGCGATCGCTAACGTGAAAATTTCCACTGATGCGGCAGTGGTGGGTAATGCGATCGAACGTTTTTTAGATCGCGATCGCTCAGAATTGGCGCGTGTTTCTCGCGAAACTTTAGAAGGATATTTACGGGGTGTTGTGGCTACCCTCACACCCGAAGAACTCAACGAAGATAGACTAAGTTTTGCTGAACGTATCGCCTCTGATGTCAGTCGTGATTTAGCGAAACTGGGATTACAACTCGATACTTTGAAAATTCAAAGTGTGTCTGATGATGTCGATTATCTCAAATCCTTGGGACGCAAGCAAATAGCCTTAATTCTCAGAGATGCAGAAATTGCCGAATCAGATGCGATCGCCCAAGCCGAACAAGTGGAAGCCCAATGTGAGGAACACGCCCAAGTTGCCAAAACCCAAGACAGAATCATTGTTCTGGAAAAAGAAAACGAACTGCGTAAAATCAAAGCCAAGTTAGAACAGAAAGCCCGTTCCGAAGAAGAAATTACCAAAGCCGCAGCCCAAGAGAAGAAAGCCAAAGCCGAACAAGCACTGCAAGCACTACGGGCTGAATTAGAACGTCTGCGTTTGGAAGCAGACACAGTTTTACCAGCCCTCGCCCAATCTCAAGCCCAAGAACTTCATGCCAGAGGTGAAGCCGCCGCTTTGGAAGAAAATGCGAAAGCAGCAGCCTTAGTCAACGATATTCTTTCCCAGGTTTGGCAGCAAACAGGAACTGAGGCTGGCAAGTTGTTCTTAATTCAACAAATCGAAATGGTATTACAAGAAGCTGTGCAAATTCCCCAGCGAATTCAAATCGATAAAGTGAATGTGATTGACAACGGTGATGGTAAATCTTTGGCTAGTTTGGTAAATGTTTATCCAGAGATTGTGTTGCAGTATTTAGAGAATGTGAATCGGACTTTGGGTATTGATGTGACAGGGACTTTAAATCAGCAAAATAATTAATTTTTTAATCGAACACCGATGCACACCGATGCACACAGATAGATTTTGCCCTCTGAATCTGAATTTAGTACTCATAACCCTCAACCACCAACGAACAATTCCCCTGCAATCATCGGTGTGTATCGGTGTGCATCTGTGTTCGCTTTTTCCAATTTCATTCCTCCCATCGCCGTTTACTTATTCGAGGAAAAATATCATGGAAATCATAGCTTTACTACTCGGAATTTTTGGTACTGGTACTGCTGCTGGTTGGTGGGTGATTCGCAATTTGTACTATATTTGTCAGCCAAGTGAGGTGTTGATTTTTGCTGGTAGTCGCACTTCTACAGGTGATAGCAATTCGGTAGGATACCGTTTGGTAAAAGGCGGTAGTGGAATTCAAATCCCCCTGATTGAAAAGACTTTCCGCATGGATTTAACGAATATGATTATTGAATTGCGGGTGGTAAATGCCTTTTCTAAAGGTGGTATTCCTTTGACGGTAGAAGGGGTGGCGAATATTAAAATTGCTGGCGAAGAACCAATTATTTACAATGCGATCGAACGCTTGTTGGGTAAAACTCGCAAAGATATTGAACAGTTAGCCAAGGAAACATTGGAAGGAAATTTGCGGGGGGTATTGGCGAATCTCACACCGGAACAAGTGAATGAAGATAAGATTGCTTTTGCGAAAACTTTGTTGGAAGAGGCGGAGGATGATTTAGAAAAGTTGGGATTGGTTTTGGATAATTTGCAAATTAAAAATATTTCTGATGAGGTACGTTATTTAGATTCAATTGGACGTAAGCAGCAGGCGGAGTTATTACGAGATGCGCGCATAGCGGAAGCGCAAGCTAAGGCGGAGGCGATTATTAAAAGTTCGGAAAACGATCGCATTACTAAGTTAAGGCAAATTGCACGCGATTTGGAGGTGGCGAAGGCGGAAGCGGAACGCAGAGTTAGAGATGCACTGACAAAGCGCACGGCGATGGTGGCGGAAGTGGAAGCGGTAGTCAATGCAGAAATTGCGCGGGTACAAGCAGAGGTGGCGGTACAAACTGAACGTATCAAACAGGTGGAAAAGCAGTTGCAAGCTGATGTGATTGCGCCAGCCGCAGCCGCATGTCAGCAAGCGATCGCCAAAGCCAAGGGCGATGCAGCCAGAATTATCGAAGATGGTAAAGCCCAAGCCGCAGGTACACAGCGTTTGGCTGAATCTTGGCAAAATGCTGGTGCGGCGGCGCGAGAAATATTCCTGTTCCAGAAGTTGGAACCATTGTTGAAAATGATGGCTGCGGGAGTTCCGCAAGTGGAGGTAGAAAATTTGACTGTTATTGATGCTGCTAATGGTGGTAATGTGCCAAAATTCGCATCTTTCTTAGAACAGTTACGCCAGACTACTGGTATCGATGTTAGTAAGGCGATTAATGAATTCAAGGGTGACGGGAAAATTCTGATTCCGGAAGTGAAATCAAATCTGGATAAACGCCCTTAGAAACTGTAGCAGTAGGTTGAGCCAAGACTGTTAAAAGTTAACTAATTCTTTACAGTATGGATGAATTCAACGCGCAAATCCTCCAACTTGTTCAAGAAGCTTGTCAGCATCCCAGAGGTAGTTTAGAACGCAAAAGGAAACTGAATCAAATTATTTGTCTGATTCAAAAATCGGGTAGACTTTTGCGATGTACAGGTGTACCTGATGTAGAGGAAGCTTTTCAGAAAACCTGGATATATTTTTGCCAAAATCTCTGTGAAGCAACTACTGCTAGGAATCCTTATGATCCCAAACAAGGTTGTGTGATTAGCTGGTTAAATGGTTACTTGTATTATCGTATTAAAGAAATTAGTCAGAGAAATAAACAAGAGAGAAACAGAAGAATTAATCCCTTCACAGGAGAAAATGGTGAAGCAATAGATCCTTTAGATATTATTCCCGCACCACCAGAACCATCACCTATGCTCAAAGAAATTCGGGAATGGCTTACAAATGAAACCAGTAGATTACGGCGTATTCATATTAGCGATCGCCCGGATGTTAATTGTCAAGTTATGATTGAACGCCGTTTTCTTTTGGAAGTTGCTTGGAAAGTTTTATCCCAAGATTTTGGTGTTCCTATCCCGACTCTCAGCAATTTCTATCAAAAAAAATGCCTACCTTTGCTAGAAGAATTTTGTAAATCCCAAGGCTATCTTGATTAATAGTTTTTTGAAATTTGAATCTACAACTATGAATTACTTAACTGAACGTCAAACTATATCTATCCCTATTTCTGAAGAATTCCGAGAAAATGCTCTTAAATTTGTCAGAGAACAACCAACACAAACAAGAGCAAGGCAAGTATATTTAAATACTTTAGCTGTCCAGGTAGTTAATACCTATTTGCAAATGCTAGATATTCCTACAGATTTAGAATCTAGCTATAGTTGGCATCCTTACCGGAGATTAATTGATGATGTCGCCGATTTAGTCTTAACTGGGATAGGACACTTAGAATGTCGAGCAATTCGCACAGGCGATCGCGTTTGTTATATCCCGCCAGAAGTTTGGGATGATCGCATTGGTTATGTGGTTGTCGAAATTAATCAAACTTGTAAGGAAGGTAAAATCTGGGGATTTTTGCCTCATGTTACCGCCGCAGAAATTGATATTAACCAGTTACATTCATTGGATGAATTAATTGAGCGATCGCATCTAATTTCTTTAAGAGCATGGCTAGAAAATATTTACACAACTGAGTGGCAAACAGTTGAAGAATTTACTCGTAAAAGAAAACCTCAATTTGCTTTTCGCTCTATTAAACGTGTCAGAGGATTGAAATTAGAATCACAAGATATTGTTTGGCAAATTATTGAGCAATTTTACCCCAATCATAGTTGGCAAAAAGGTTTACCATCCAAATTATTGTCCAAAAAATTTAATAATCGTTGTGAAAAAATAGAGGTAAATAATAATAGTAACATTTCCTCAGAACTTCTGGATATTTTAGTTCATTTAATCAAAACTACTGAAGATGAAGAAACACGTTGGACTCTTGCGGAAATTTTGTGGACTCTTCAACCGAACCACCCTGCTGTGACTGCTAGACGCATTATGGATTTGGGAATGCAGTTAGATGGTAGCGCTGTAGCTTTGATGGTAGCAGTTTTACCAAAACCAGATCAAACAGTTGCTGTGCTATTACGGGTTTATCCTATGAATAATGCTTATTTACCATTAGGTTTACAATTAGCAGGATTATATGAGGATGGACAAGCATTTTTAGAAGTTCAAGCTAGAGAAGAAGATGATTATATTCAATTAAAATTTTGTGCGGAATTTGGTGAGAGATTTCGAGTTAGGGTTGGTTTAAATGATGCAATGATTACAGAAAATTTTATCATCTAGATATGAATTATTGGAACTTGTATAGAAATCATTTTTTATCAAACACAGATCACACAGATAGACACAGATAGATTTTCATCGGTGTTAATCGGTGTTAATCGGTGTTCGTTTTTCACACCTTCATTGATGCGATCGCCATTTACTGATTTAAGGAAAAACAGATTCATTTTTTAATCGAACCCAGATGCACACCGATGGATTATTCGTTAGCTATTGAGTGGTGATTTCTAGCCATGAATTGATGTTAAACATTAAGTTATCAAGTGGTGGTAAATGTGGTTAAGCAGGTTAAACTAGTTATTTTTGAAATAGGAGAGGGTTCTTTTGAGAGGGGATTTCCTGTCAAAGTGAGAATTGGTGAGGCTGGTAAGCGTCATATTGCTGAGATTTCTGGTAGATTACCACCTGCACCAGAAGTTCCGACAACGTACACTACATGGCAATCTATTTATGAAAAATTGCCAGCAAATTGGTTGATTATTATTCCTAAAAATCAGATTACAAACTTTTCTAGTAAAGATGCTTGTAATCAAGCTGCTAAAGCATTTCAAGATAGTTTCAACACCTGGCTAAATCAAGCGCCTGTTTTAGAAATAGAGCGACAATTATCAAGACAAATTGGTAATTCTGAAGATATTCGCTTTATTTTACAGACTTCAGATTCATTATTGCGGAGATTACCTTGGCATTTGTGGGGTTTTTTTTCTACTAGCCATCCCCAAGCAGAAATAGTCATTGGTTCAGAATACGAACCATCAACAAAGCAACTGAAAGTACCAGTCAAAATTTTGGCAATTTTAGGTAGTAACCAGGGAATTGATCTCAATCAAGATTTATACTTTCTCAAAAACTTACCAGGTGCAAAAGTTAAGGCATTAATCGAACCTACACGCCGTCAACTGATTGACAATTTGAGAACTCAACCTTGGGATATTTTATTTTTTGCTGGACATAGTATCAGTAAAGAAGGTGACAGTTGGGGAGAAATTCAAATTAATGCTGATGAGAGTTATTTATCATTACGAAATTTACGTTACTCTCTCAGACATGCAGTCAGACAGGGATTAAAATTGGCAATTTTTAACTCCTGTGATGGATTGGGATTAGCACGCAATTTAGCTGATTTACGCATTCCTTACACAATTGTCATGCGGGAACCTGTACCTGATATTATTGCCCAAGAGTTTTTAAAATATTTTCTGACTGCATTTACTAGTGGCGAATCTTTATATGCGTCTGTAAACCAAGCACGGGAACGCCTATATGAGGAGTGGGAAAGAGATTATCCTTGTGCTTCTTGGCTACCTGTAATTTTTCAGAATCCAGCCGCAACGGAACTAAAATATCCCCGAATTTTGAACTGGAAACAAAAGGCTTTTCGCACAGCTATTGTCACAGTTTCACTGGGGTGTGTTGGTGCAGTTTTGTGGCGTGGGATTGATGAAATTAATTTCCGTAATCGGTTTAGTGATGGCGATAAAATTTTAGTAAAAACAGTTTCTACTGAATATAAAAAGCAAGGAGTGCAAGCATTATCATGGAAAAATTATAATCAAGCAGTTAGTAAATTCAAGATTTCTTTACAACAAAAACCTAATGATCCAGAATCATTAATATATTTGAATAATGCCAAGATTGGCAATCAAGAAAAATTGACGATCGCAGTTGTGGTTCCTATTGGTACAAATCCTGATGTTGCCCAGGAAATTTTGCGGGGTGTAGCACAAGCCCAAGATGAAATTAACCGTAGAGATGGTATTAATAGTCAGTTACTAAAAGTTGAAATAGTCAATGATGATAATAATCCTGCGATCGCTCAAAGGGTTGCCAACAGATTTGTCCAAGATCAAAAAAATATTTTGGCAGTCATCGGACATAACAGTAGTGATGCTAGTGTCCCTGCTGCTAATATTTATCAAGCCGGAAAATTGGTGATGATTTCACCAACTAGTACTTCTCCATTGGTAACTAATCCCGAAAATCGGTCTGCTGGGAGTTATATCTACAGAACCGTCATCAGAAATGATGTGATTGCCGAAACTTTAGCTGAGTACGCAAAAAAAGAAGGCAAAACTCGCATTGCTATCTGTCGTGATTCTCAAGCAAAAGATCAGTCTTATGAACCAGCAATAGCTTCAGCACTGAGCAAAAATGATATTCAGTTAATTGATATTCACTGTGATTTGTCAGCCAAGAATTTTCAGCCAGAAGTCGCCATTGAACGTGCAATCAAAGTGCGAGCAAATAGTATATTTCTCAATCCCCATGTTGACAGAATTGATAAAGCTATAGAAGTTGCTAAAGCTAATAAAGGCAAATTAATGCTCTTTGGCAGTCACAGTATGCAAACTCAAAAAACTCTCAAAGCAGGTAAAGCTGTTAACGGTTTAGTGATGGCTGTTTCTTGGCACACCGACGCTTCTGCTAATAAAAAATTTGTTAAAGATGCCTATAAACTTTGGAGTGATCCAAATTCTATCACTTGGCGCACAGCAAATGCCTACGATGCTACAAATGCGATCGCTCAAGCTTTAATCCAAAAAGATAACACCAGAGAAGGCATCCAACAAGCTTTATCCGGTAGTTTTGTTTTAGAAGGCGCTACGGGGACTATTCAATTTTCACCTTGGGGCGATCGCATCGGTACGGCGGTGTTAGTGGAAGTTAAACCCGATCCCAAAAATCCTAGTAACTATAGTTTTGTACTCAAAGACTCTGTTTTTAATCGTATTAGCTTGGGAGATAAAATTTTAGCTCAAGATACACAACCTAGTAACGAGAAAAAAGCAGGTATACAAGCTTTTGCAGCAGAGAAATATGAGGTAGCGATCGCATATTTTCAAAAATCTCTGCAAAATATGCCCAATGATCCTGAAACACACATATACTTACAAAATGCCCTTGCTGCTCGTCATGGCAAAGTTTTAAAAATTGCTGTCAGTGTCCCTCTGGGTAGTAATCCCAATGTTGCTAAAGAAATACTGCAAGGTGTGGCTCAAGCTCAAGATGAAGTTAATAATAAAGGTGGCATTCAAGGATATTTATTACAGATAGAAATAGCAAATGACGATAACAATCCTGATATTGCTAGAAAAATTGCTAACTATTTTGTCAACCACAAGAAAATTTTAGCAGTTATTGCTCATAATGCCTCTGATGCTTCTGTCAAAGCATGTGGAATTTACCAAGATGGAAAATTAGTCAATATTTCTCCTACTAGCTTTTCGTTAAAATTGTCGGGATGTGGTTCCTATATATTTCGCACTGCTCCCAATCTCCGTTTTCTTGCTGATTCTGTTTCTCACTATGCCATCAATGTTGCGGGGACAAAAAACTTGGCTATTTGTGTAGATGAAAAAGCTATAGATAATCAATCTTTTCGCGATGAATTTGCTTCTGCTACCATTGCCGATGGTGGAAATATTGTGAATATTAGGTGTGATTTTTCTGCACCAGATTTTGATCCTCCTAAAATTATTGCAGATGCAATTAGTAATGGTGCTGAAGGATTATTTTTAGCTCCCCATATTGATAGAATTAGTAAAGCTTTAGATTTAGCTAAAGCCAATCAAGGCAGACTCACATTATTTGCCAGTACTTCACTATATACCTTACAAACTCTCCAACAAGGAAAAGCTGATATTAATAATTTAGTGTTAGCTGTGCCTTGGGAAGCTAGGAGTAATTTTGAAAGTGAATTTGCTAAAAACTCCCGCAAACTTTGGAGAAGTTTAGTAACTTGGCGTTCTGCTACAAGTTATGATGCAACTGTAGCCATAGTTAATGGTTTACAGCAAAGTAAAACTCGTGATGGACTGCAAAAAGTCTTGCGAAATCCCAAATTTTCTGCCATTGGCGCGACTGGTAAAATCCAGTTTTTACAATCAGGCGATCGCCATATTCAAAACAAGAATGATATTATTTTGGTGAAAATTAAACCAAGTCATAAGTTTGCAAATCAATATGAATTTTTTCCTTTATCTCCTTAATACCAATATAAAATTTTTTCCTTAACTAAATTGCGTCCCTCACGAGAAACCTTAAGCATTTTCCGGTTGAGAAGATAACGAGTTTTACCTTTAATCGCAACATATTCACTATCTTCTGCTTTCGCAGAGGAGTTGTAGTTTAGCTGTAATGGCAGAGTAATTATATTAGTTCCATTCTTAGTCACAGCTATATAAGTATCTGGCGTTTCTCTACCACAAATATACACAATATAGTTTTTGGTTGCAGCTTCTACAAAGGAAGTATTACCTTCAGGACAACCCTTCACTAAAGATTGACCATCAGCTGCGATCGCACTATTAACTTTTTCTCTTAAAACAACACTACTACGTTTAGTGAGTTTAGTTACTACTAATTCATAGGGTGTAACAGTATATATTACCCCAGTATTTTTAGCAAAGTAAGCTTCACCTACTTGATTACTGACGGGAATAATAATTTTACTACTACTATTTTTATAAATTTGTACGTAATAACCTAGAGAGTTTTTTTCGTCTCCCCTGCAAATATAAACATAATATTTAGCTGTCTCAAAAATTCGCTTCGGTAGTAATTGTGCAGATGGACAAACTTGTTTTTTTGTTAGTTGGATAAAGGAATAATTGAAGTTATTTACTGATGTAGATTCCTTTATAATTTGTGCTTGTATTTTTGCAAAAGGAGAGAAAAATAATAAGCAGTTGAGACTGACAAAGGCTAACTTTAAACTTCCTTTGTGATACAATCTAAATTGTAAAAACTTCATATTTTTAAATTTTTAAACAGTAAAACTACCACCATTAACAACTAGTTCATGGTGTGGAAATATCAGTGTTTTAACGGTTGTAAAGCTGAAATTATTATCCTACGAAAAAAAATCCAGAACAACTAAAAGCCCTGGACTTATTTATTTTTTTAAAAATCTAATTCTTAAATAAAGTTATTGTTAGGGTTACTGGTTAATGCTTAGTGGTTGATAGCTATTCTCCTCACACCCCTCACCTCCCCATTGCCCCTAATCCCCACTCCCTTGTGGGAGTGGGGGCCGGTGAGTTCTCCATCTCCCCACACCCTCAGAGTAGTAAATAACAAATCAACCACTAACTACCAACAATCACAACGCTAAGTTCTATCATGGAGAGTAAATAGGTTCTGTTTGAAACTGCTGTATTCTCGAATCCAGGCTGAAAGGCTGGTAAATTGGAGAAAGGCAAGCAACTTTAGAGCTGACCAAACGGATAAGGACTGCTATATGAAAAGCAAGCATCAATTTGTCTACGCATGTCTGTTGCAAAGCGCTGTAGTATTTTCTACGAACTTACTATCCGTTGGTGATGTTATTGCTCAAGTTACACCATCTCCCGCAGTTACTCAACAGCCTCCACAGCAACAAGTTAGAGAACTAGTCCAAACAGAAGTAGACCGGGCTTTTGGTCGAACACGCAATTTACTAAACATTTGGGTAGTTATACTAACCGTATTTCCTGTCGCCGTCATTGCTTCTTTTTGGCTATTGCGGCGGGCTGTGGTGCGTGAAATCGTAGATAGAGCTACACAGCAGTTTAAGGAATTAGAAGAATTACAAAATCAACTAATCAGGGTGAGAGAAACTGCTCAAAACAGTATTCAACAAGCCAAAAATATTACTGCTGACTTAGAACAAGAAGCCAAAGCGGTTCGAGAACAGATCATATCTGTAATTCCATCAGAAATATCTCAATCAAAACTACAGGCATTCACAGAATTAGAAAAACAAATTAACGTATCAAAACAGGAATTAAAAAATTTAGAAACAGAATTTGGCTCTCGTTTGTCTGAATTAGAAATAGACGCTCAACATCAAAAAAATATCACGCTTGATACTTTAGGTAAATTAAAATCAGAACTAATATCAGAAATTTCTCAGTTACAGCACGAACATCAAAAACAAAGAGAACAAACTTTTGCCGATTTAGAAGCGTCGCGACAAGAATTTACCTCTCAGCTAACTGCCTGGCAGTCAGAGGTAAAGCAAAAAAATGAACAGATTCGGGAAAATTTACATCAAACACAGCTAGAATTTACGGCTCAATTATCAGAGATCAAAACAGAAACTCAACAGCAGAAAGAACAAGCTTTTGCACTACTCGAACAATCAATTACAGAGTTGACATCAAAACTGGCTGAAATCCAGTCTGATGCTCAGCAACAGAAGCAGCGAATTATAGAAAATATGGAAGGTTTACAAACAGAGTTTGCTGCTAAATTAACAGAATATCAGTTAGCGAATCAACAAAATCAGGAACACACAGCTGCTGATTTAGAAAAATCACGACAAGAATTTACATCTCAATTAGTAAAATGGCAATCGGAAGTTGAGCAACAACAACAGCAAGTTTTAGCTACTGTGACTAATTGGCAATCAGAATTCGCCGCACAGCTTGCCAATTTAAACCTCATAACTCAACAACAAAAAGAACAAGCCTTGGCAGATTTAGAAGCTTCCAAGCAAAACTTAATATCGCAATTTGTCTCGCAATTGGCTGGTTCGGAGTTGGAAGTACAGCAACAAAAGCAACAAATTCTGGCAAGTTTGCAAACATTACAGTCAGAATTTACCTCGCAATTGTCAGAATTACAAACAGGGACGCAACAACGCCAAGAACAAGCTTTGCTTCAATTAGACAGAGCAATATCTGAGTTAACAGCTCAATTGGAAAATGTGCAGTTAGAGACTGAGGAACAAAAGCAACGAGTCCTGAAAAGATTGGAGAAATCACAAGCGGACTTTACAGCCCAACTGACGCTATGGCAAGTAGGAACTCAACAACAAAAAGAACAAGCTTTGGCAGAACTAAATAAAACAGTATCTGAGATTAAATTTCAACTTAGTGATGTACAAACAGAAGCTGTACAGCAAAAACAGCGCATTATTAAAAGGTTGGAGAAATTACAGACTGAAATTGCTTCGCAAATCTCTAAGCTGTTGATAGATGTGAAACGTAGCAAGGAATTAGTAATCGAAAATTTAGAAAAATCAGGTTCTGAATTGGCCTCTCAGTATTCAGAATTACAGTCAAATGCACAATCACAAAAGTTAGAAATTATCGAAAAACTAGAAAAAATCAAGTCAGATTTTATCTCGCAACTGGCTCAGTTACAAACAGAAGCTCAACAACAAAAAGAAGAAACCCTCAAACAACTTGCGGAAATTACACCCCCAGCTAATTTAGAAACTGTCACTGCGGAAGTTCAAGAAATATTGAAGCCAGAACCGCAACAAACACCAGACTCAGAAACTGGTGAACAAGAAAATATATTGACTGCTAATGATTACCTCAAACAGGGAGATGTGCTGCTTGCAGAAAAACGTTATGAAGATGCGATCGCTCTCTATAAAAAAGCAATTAAACTTAACCCAGACGAGCCAGTAATATGGTTGAAGCGGGGTATTGCTTTGGCAAGATTAAAACAATACCAAGATGCGATCGCCTGTTACGATCAAGCCTTACAAATTAACCCTGAATATCATCAAGCTTGGTGTGACAAAGGTGTAGCACTCGGATTCCTCCAGCGCCAAAAAGAAGCTTTTCAATGTTTTGACAAAGCCGTCAAAATCAAACCAGATGATGCTGTAGCTTGGTTAAACCGGGGACTAGCCCTAGAAGAATTGGAAGAATACGAAGAAGCGATCGCATCTTTTGATACAGCACTCCAATTAAACCCCGACTCTTACAAAGCATGGAATAACAGGGGTTACGCCCTCGTGATGCTGGGTGATGACGATGAAGCAATTCAAAGCTTTGATCGGGCGTTGAAAATTAAACCAGATTACGCCAACGCCTATTACAACAAAGCCGCCTGTTATGCTTTACAACCCCAGCTAGAATTAGCCTTAGAAAATCTCCAACAGGCAATAAATCTCAATCCCAGGTATAGACAACAAGCAGAAACCGACATAGATTTTGAGTTAATTGCCAAAGACAAGCGCTTTCGGCAGATGATTGCAGATAATAAAGACAGAAGGCAGATGGCAGATGGCAGAAGGAACCCTGTAAGGCAATCTGAAATTTGACTTGATATATTACAGGGTAGCTTGAATCCAAAATTTAACATCTTAAGCTATTACTATGCCTACATCTGTCATTGACACTCAAGACACAGCAGCTATCCAAGCAGCCCAAACAACAGTTGCAATATGCGATCGCTCACACTGGGGACGAATTAAAGTATCTGATGATGATCGTCTGCGCTTTTTGCACAATCAAAGCACCAACGATTTCCAAAAACTGCAACCAGGACAAGGCTGTGATACGGTTTTTGTGACATCCACCGCCCGTACCATTGACTTAGCAACAGGCTATGTTATGGAAGATGCAGTAATGCTTTTGGTTTCGCCTAATCGTCGTGAGTATCTGTTGCAATGGCTAGACCGTTATATCTTTTTTGCTGACAAAGTACAACTGACTGATATCACTGATGATACTGCGACTTTGAGTCTCATCGGGCCAGACAGTGACACTATTGTGGAAAAGTTAGGCGCAGGCACAATTATTGGTCAACCCTACGGCAATCACCTAGTATTTGATGGTATACATATAGCCGTTGGTAGTGGTCTTGCTTCTCCCGGATACACCCTGATTTTGCCAACTGCCATCAAAGAAAGCATCTGGAATAAAATAGTCGAGTTAGGCGCAGTACCAATGAGCGATCGCGCTTGGGAAGTGTTACGAATTACCCAAGGTCGCCCTGTTCCAGACCAAGAACTGACTGAGGATTATAATCCTTTGGAAGTGGGCTTATGGCAGACCATTTCATTTAATAAAGGTTGTTACATTGGCCAAGAAACTATTGCCCGTTTAAATACTTGTAAAGGTGTAAAACAACACCTCTGGGGTATCAATCTCATTGCTGCTGTGGAACCAGGAACAACTATTACAGTAGGGGATGAAAAAGTCGGTAAATTAACCAGTTGCATTGAAACTGTAGATGGTTATCGTGGTTTAGGCTACATCCGTACTAAAGCGGGTGGCGTAGGTTTACAAGTCAAAGTCGGAGAAGTTACAGGCGAAATTGTAGAACTTCCGTTTGTTTCTCACGAGTACCCAGAGTAAGTAAGTCGGTAGGAATAAACATAACGGGAGTGACAAAAGTCAACATGCTTGTAACAGCAAAGCATTTGTATGTATATCTTGACATCAAAACTGAATGTACTAGTACAAATGCTTTGTCCCTACCCGATGACGTAGACGTGCCTTCTTCGGCTTCCCGTAGGGTATGACAAATGACAAATGACGACCCCTACTAATTAGCTTTATTTGTGTCGGCTTAATTTAGTCAAGGAGACAAATAATATGGAACTCAAATTAGTGGCAATGGAAATTCCTGAAGGAAGTAATATTATCATTGGGCAAACACACTTTATTAAAACAGTCGAAGATTTGTATGAAATTATGGTGGGAACTTCATCTCAGGTGAAATTTGGTCTTGCTTTTTGTGAAGCATCAGGAGTTTGTTTAATTAGAGTGACAGGCAACGATCGCAATCTTGAAGAAGTAGCAACAAAAAATGCCCAAAATTTAGCAGCAGGTCACAGCTTCGTTATTCTCTTAAAACAGGCCTACCCGATTAACTTTTTGAATGCCATCAAACAGTGTCCGGAAGTGTGCAATATTTACTGTGCTACAGCCAATCCGGTGCAGGTGATTGTTGCTGAAACAGAACAAGGGCGTGGCATTATGGGTGTAGTAGATGGATTTTCACCCAAGGGTGTAGAAAGTGCTGAGGATGTGAAGGCACGCAAGGAATTGTTGCGGAAGTTTGGTTATAAGCTATGATATCATGCCCGCTTGAACACTTATATTGCTCGTTGGGGTCGGTAATGGGTAATTAGTAAACACTCTGCGAACCTTTGCGTAAACCTCTGCGCGACTGTGCGTTTAAAAATAAACCTTTGCACCTACCCTACGCAACGCCTTACAGCCTACGAGAAGCCACTACCTTGACGGGAAGCCGCTTCGTGTCTACAAACTTTTCGCAAAATCTAAAATCCAAAATTGTCTGACTATTCCACAACCTCATTAACTGGGAATCGATCAATCAACTGAATAGCGCGTAAAGCATTACGCCGCAAAGATTCTGACATATAAGGTACGTGAGGAATTTGTGACAATAAATCCAGCGTCCGCCTTAAAATTCGCACAACATCACCTTCATCTAAAGTGGTATTGTCGCACAGTTCAACCCAATCCATCCCTAATGCCCATTGTTCAACCAAGGCGATTAACTCAAATTCCAACCAGATGGGTAAAGCGACGTTATATCGGCGTTGTAATTGGAACATCTTACGGCGAATTCCGCGTAATTTCGCTAAAGCCTCTGCAACTTGATCACTGAGATCAAAGCGCACTTTACTATCTGGACGCGGGGTTTCTGTCACTAAAGCAGCAGCAGCAGCAGCTAAACAGTGGGGATCAAGGTTATCTAGTTCTCCACTGGCTAAGGCTAAACCAAGCCACAATTCATTTTCACCCCGAATTGCTGCTGCAATTTGTCCTAGTTGTGTAGGTAATAGGTTATCTAAGCATTCAAAGTATTGCAAAATTTCAATCAGGCTAAGAAACTCTTCCCAATGCCGTTGGGACTGTTGCTCTACCTGTGTTTGCAACTCTTGAATTTCTGCTTCTAGTTCGGCGGCGCGTACCTTCCGTTTGAAAATAGTACCGACATTGCCAGTTTTGTGTAGTGGGTGAGCTTCTATTTGCTCTCGCAAGGCTGCAACTACCTGAAGTTGTTCAGCTACTTCGGGTGCCATATTTAGAGACTCCTCCGGTTCGGGAATTTGACTAGCAATAGCCATACTTTCTTCATCACCACGACACGACTGTCCCGGCTTTAAAGACATCTGTGCAGGTGGTAGCAAGTCAGGAGGTACGTCAATCCGTGGTAATTCTGCATATAAATTGACTACATCTGCTGTAGTTGCCACATACCAACGGTTATCTCTGCCTAAACAAACTAAATAAGGTGTTTGGCTAGCACCTTGGGTTTTGCCTATTAACACTGCGGTTACTGGTAGAGACATTGTTAAGTATTTACCCTTAAGGCAAAGTAATGTCCCTGACACAGCAAAGCTGAGCATCATTGTTAATTCTTCTTGTCGCCCTTCGTCTGCTTGCTCTTGCAGTGTGTTTAATATCTTTTGTTCTACTTTTAGGCGTTGTCGCAGTTTTTCATAACTAGCTATTTCGCTTTCTTCAACCGTAGCAATTTGCGTCTTAATTTGCTCTAATTCTGCTTGCAATTGAGCGATATATTGTTGCCTTGGTTGGAGATGCACATTTGCTAGATATTGCCCAAAGCTGCGCTCTATGAGTTCTCTGGCTTCATCAAGAGTGTGGATTTGCAGCAAGTTCAGCACCATGCCATAACTAGGCGTAAAATGGCTAACCAACGGGTCTGGTTTTTTGATTGCCAAAGCTGCTGCGTGTTCTGCTCCCTCGAAGGGAGTTTGTAATGTCACCACATGACCGACTTTATCCATACCCCGACGTCCAGCTCTTCCTGCCATTTGCAGAAACTCAGAGGCTGTCAACATCCGGTGTCCGGTGTCGGTACGTTTGGATATGGTAGAAATAACTGTTGTCCGAGCAGGCATGTTAATTCCTGCTGCTAGTGTTTCTGTGGCAAATACTACTTTAATTAGCCCTTGCTGAAATAGTTCTTCTACTAGTACTTTCCAGGCTGGTAAAATCCCAGCGTGGTGGGCGGCGATACCCTTGTAAAGAGGAGCTATGTGACCGGAACGCCCCGCCTCTGGGTTACGGGTTAAAAATTCGTCAATCTGTCGCCGTAACTGCTGCGCCTCTTGCTCGTTCACCAGCCACATCTCACCGACTTCTGCCACTGCTTTATCACAGCCGCGACGACTGAAGATAAAGTAGATTGCTGGCAGCATATCTCGTTCTTGGAGGTGAGTGAGAATAAAATTGATACTAGGTGCTTCTGGTCTGCGATTGCCTTTGCCCTTTTCTAGCTCTTTTTTTCTGCCTCGCTTGAGCAGACGGGGGTTAATTTGGGTTTTATCGTCATTCAGGAGTGGAAATACCCCTTTGAGATTACCAAAGTGAAATTCTAAAGGAACAGGACGAAAATCGGAGTAGATGAGATCAGTGGGGCCGTGGACTTGATTGAGCCAGTCGGTAAGTTGTTCACTATTGGCAACTGTTGCTGATAGGGCGATCAGTTGAATTTCGCGGGGGCAATAAATTATCGCTTCTTCCCAAACTGTTCCCCGTTGGCGATCATTCATGTAGTGGCACTCATCTAACACCACTGCTTCTACGTCTGTTAAGGAAATACCAACTTGCCCGATGGGTGTGCCGTAGAGCATGTTACGGAAAATTTCTGTAGTCATGACTACAATGGGCGCATCCCGATTGATGGAGGCATCTCCTGTTAACAATCCAACTGCGTCAAAGCCGAATTGTTCACGAAAGTCACGTAATTTTTGGTTAGAAAGTGCCTTCAGGGGGGTAGTGTAAAATACCCGTTTTCCTCGCGCTAAGGCACGATAAATACCATATTCTCCAACCAAGGTTTTACCTGAACCTGTTGGCGCACAAACCACTACAGAGCGTCCAGCATTTAGAGAGGCGATCGCATCTAGCTGGAATTTATCCAGTTCAAAAGGAAATACAGAACTGGGGTCTACTTCTGAAGACAGTGCAGAATAATTCACTCAATCACAATTGCAACCAGACTTTTTACTATATTATATGAACCCTTGGCAAGTAGGGCATTAGGGATCGGGGATCAGGGATCGGGGATCGGGGACAAGAAGGACAAGGAAGACAAGAGAAAATACTTTTCACACCCCTCACACCCCTCACACCCCTCACACCCCACCCTACGGGAAGCCGCGCAAAGCGCGTCTACACACCCCCCCTACTCCTCACACTCCCCATCTCCCCACCTCTCACTTCCCCAACTCCTGAGAACGAATGGTAGCAGCTTTAACTGCCTCAATGAGAGCAGAGCGGAATGCTGAACGTTCTAATTGGGCTATGCCAGTAATTGTGGTTCCACCAGGACTGGTAACACGATCTTTGAGTTCTGCGGGGTGGAGTTTGGTGTCATGTAGTAACTGAGCAGTTCCTAAGACTGTTTGTAAAGCGAGTTGATAGGCAATTGCTCTAGGTAAACCAGCAGCGACTCCTCCATCTGCAAGTGCTTCTATCATTAACGCTACGTAAGCTGGTCCACTACCTGATAAACCAGTTACCGCATCCATTAACGACTCCGGAACTTCTACTACTTCCCCCACTGCTGAAAACAACTGTTGTGCTGTTTCCGAGTGTTTACTATGGGTGTAAGCACCAGGAGCGATCGCAGTCATACCCGCACCTACAGTTGCTGGTGTATTGGGCATGGCTCGAATGACTGGCAATTGGGGAAAAGCTGCTTCTAATTTAGATAAAGTTACACCTGCCAACACAGAAATTACTAGTGGTGAATGCCCTTGCTCGAGAACATCCGCTAATTCTTGAGCGATCGCACTGAAAACTTGCGGTTTAACCGCTAAGCATATCACTTCGGTTGTTTGGCTGAAAACCAGACGGTTATCATCTGTCACTGCCACATTGTACTGATGCGCTAAAAATTTCTGGCGTGTGGGCTGTGGTTCACTAACTATCACTTCTGATGGGTGATAAATCGAGCGAGCAATAAGGCGGGATAATAAAGCTTCTCCCATTACCCCGCCACCAATTAATCCAAATTTATAACTCATTAGTCATTAAGTCATTAGTCATTAGTCAATAACCAAGAGCGTTAACTTGAGGACTATGTACTCTTGACTATTGACATGAGACTAAATTTAGTTTATTGTACCATGCGATTGGGTTCATTGCCCCAGGTTTGGTTGCCAGGTGCAGGGCGGGAGGTACGAACTGGTGGTTGAGGTACTTCGTGTAGAACTCCGCCTTGAGTGCTGACTTGCACACAACTGGGTGTAAACAAAAAGATGCTTTCGCCGATACGTTCTTGATGTCCATCCAACGCGTAAGTGCCACCTGCAACAAAATCAACAGCTCGCTGTGCTTGATCCGGGTCCATGATTGTCAAGTTTAATACCACAGACTTTCGCTCTCGTAAAGCTTGAATCGCTTGTGGCATTTCTTCAAAAGTACGTGGTTCTAGTACTAAAACTTCTGAAATACCGTTAATAGCACCGGGCATACCAATAACATTACTCATCGTTTTTGCAGAAGCAGTTGCTACATCTGGATTTGCATTCATTGTAGGCATTGGCTCACGCCAACGTCGATTTGCAGAGGTCGTTTCTTGGGGTACAGGCTGTTGATTTTGTTCCTGATATAGATTCTGATAGCTTTCTGCTTCAGGCTCTTCCTCATAGTACTCGTATTCTACTGGCTCATTTAAACCAACAAAGTCTCTCAGTTTGGAGAAAATATTGTTCATAGTGTTACGCTCCTGGTGCAAATCACCTTCAAAGGATGTGACAGCAACTAATGCTGCCAATCTGTGCCGCTATGACATAAGGCGGACTATTTTGCAATTCTATAAGTTGTTTGTAGCATATACTACGGCACAAACCATCAACGGACGCCCCCCTAGAACGTCTGTATTTAATTTGTACGCAATAATGAGTCAAGATTATAGCCTAACTATTTTTGAATGCAAAGTTGCTGCAACCCCAAATTTCTTATGTGTTTGCTTTTGTTTATACTATATCCTGAGTTATTTGCTAGACCAGTATCTTTGAGAATTTATAGTTTTGTGAAATGGGATGAGTCCTGCACTAATTAGAGGGTGTTGGTGGTGCGGACTCTGATTCCATTTTGGATTTTGAATTTTAGATTTTGCGAAAAGTTTGATCGCCAGCTTGCGGCGCTCAAAGTTTTTCAAGATGGATTGAGAAGAGCCTTACGCATAAGAGTTCTGTAAGTCTCTGTGTCGCATTCTTTTTTCAAATTGGTATGACTAATAATTCGGATCACGAAGTCCCAAACTTCATATGTGGGAGCAATCAAAAATTGTTTGATCCCCACCACAGGTCTGATAACTGTACCCTACGGGAAGCCTATGAGCGCGTCTACACTGTTAACTGAATTTATTCCCAATCCCTTATCCCAATTTAAGCACCACGCTCTCCAAATAAGATAGTTCCCAAACGCACCATCGTTGCACCAGCTTCTACGGCTAGTTGATAATCACCTGACATTCCCATCGACAAATGCTGCATTTGAATATGGGACCAGTTTTGTTCCTGGATTTCTTGTGCTAGTTCGCGTGTGCGATTAAACACTGCCACAATTTCCTGGTCATTTAATCCTAGAGGCGGGATTGTCATCAAACCTTGAATTTGTAAATTTTTGTATTGATTCAGTGTTGGTAGGTCAGCTAAAAGTTGAGGTACACTCCAACCCGACTTATTAGGGTCAGGAAGAATTTTGACTTGCAAACACACATAGGGACTGACACCTATTTGCTGGGCCAACTCGTTTAGGCGCTGTGCCAGCTTCAAATTATCTACTGAGTGAATCCACTGAAAATTTTCTAAGGCTTTTTTGGCTTTATTGCTTTGCAAGTGTCCGATAAAATGCCAAGTGATATCAGATAAATCTTGTAAGTCAGCTTGTTTTGCGATCGCTTCTTGAATGCGATTTTCACCAAAATCTCGAATTCCCGCAGTATAGGCAGCACGAATTACATCACTTGGGACTTGCTTGGTAACAGCTATCAACCGAACTGAAGGTGGTAGTTGTGCGCGCACAGTATTAATACGTTCACTAATCGAGCCACTCATTGGAAGGTGCGTTGGAAGATACTCTGCAACTGATCGTACTCCTGGGCTTGTCCAGCACGACGTAGGTTACGCAAGCGATTTTCTAGCAGCATTCTTGCTTCAGTACGTCCTATCGGCTGAAATTTGACACCTTTAGCATCGGATATTACTAAAAAAAATAGGCGCTGAGCATACAGTGTAGTGAATAACTCTTGGTTTTCATCCACCATACAGATCCTATAGAGCAAACCCCAAGTTGGATGATTTATGTAAGTTTCTGAGCTTTCTGGGTTCATTTAATACTTGAAGGTAAGAATAGATAGTATGTTTTTGCAGTTGAATGCCAAGATTGGTAAGGCTGACGGTTTCATTTGCATAAATTAAAGGTAAAGGGGTAAGAGGAAAGGAATAAGGGGAAAGGGAGTTGAGATGCCTTTACCCTCTAGCCTTTAACAGTTATTCAGTTATCAGTCATCAGTCATCAGTATTCATTACTAAGTATAAGTCCCCCAATAATGGGTGTCAGGTATTGCTGGTGGGTAACATACCCTCACCATACGCCTGATAACTGTACCCTACGGGAAGCCTATGAGCGCGTCTACACTGTTCACTGTTCACTGTTCACTGTTCACTGTTCACTGATTTAACCTTTCACCAAACCGATAGTAATGTGTAGCTAAGGCATATTGCCGTCGTAACTAAATGGCATTAGCTTTTGGGGTAAAGTTCACAGAGGGTTTGGGGAAGTAGAGACACGAAAGGAAAATTTGCCCATTCCTTCCTATTTTGCTCTCATCCTCTGTTTGTTTCCCCTCTACCAATGCTGCCATAATTGCCGTCTTTTTGTTATACAAATTCGCCAACAACCTAAGAATAGACTTTCTGTAGAGCTGGGATGGAAAAAGAACAAGGTTCATTGGTTGTTAGTTGTTGGTTGTTGGTTGTTGATTGTTGGTGGTTAGTGGTTTACCACTCCCCCTTCCGTTGTCTTCCTTATCCTCCTTGTCTTCCTACTCCCCGATCCCCAAAAACAGTTGCTAGCGCCTGTAGTTGTGCCTGAGCTTTATGTAAAGATTCATGCCATTCTCGCTCAGGATCGCTGTCTGCGACAATTCCTGCTCCCACTTGTCCCCAGACAGTGTTGAGTGGTGAGGTGATGGGGTTTATATGATGGAGTGATGAAGTGATGGGGTAATGGGGAGAATCTAATTCAATATTCTCCCTAACTCCCGATCTCCCCACCTCCCTATCTCCCTCTACCTCTTCAGGTGAGGAGGGAACCAACAGCAGGGTGCGAATTAAGATGTTTAAATCCAAGTTACCTTGCCAATCCAAGTAGCCGCAGGAACCATAGAACAAACTACGCCGTACAGGTTCTAGTTCTTCGATGATTTCCATACAGCGGACTTTGGGACAGCCTGTGATTGTACCACCAGGGAATATGGCACGAATCAAGTCAACAGCACTAACATCATGTCTGAGAGTACCTGTGATGTTGCTGACCAGATGCATGACGTGGCTATATCGCTCAATAGTCAATAGTTCATCAACCTTTACACTTCCCCATTCACAGACCCGTCCTAAATCGTTGCGTTCTAAATCTACCAGCATGATATGTTCGGCACGCTCTTTGGTGTTATTAAGTAACTCTTGTGCTAATTTTTGGTCTTGTTCTGGCATGATCCCACGCGATCGCGTCCCTGCGATCGGCCTGGTGGAGACGTGAAAAGTCGTGTCTGTATGTCTTTGTGACTTTACTAACCTCTCTGGTGAACAGCTAATCACTTCCCCCCAAGGTGTTTGGAAATAGCAAGCAAAGGGAGAAGGATTGATCTGCTGTAAAGCACGATATATTTCCCAACCAGAAGCAGTTGTATGTGTTTCAAACCGCAACGACAAATTAGTCTGAAATATGTCTCCAGCCTGGATGTATTTTTTGGCACTGTTAACTGCTGCTTCGTACTCTTCTTGAGAACTATGGAAGCAAAGAGGGGGGAGGATGGGGAGAGTGTGATAGGGAGATAGGGAGGTGGGGTGGTGGGGTGGTGGGGTAAAATCTTTCTCCCCATCTCCCAATCTCCCCATTGCCCCTAATCCCCACCCCCCCAAGGGAGTGGGGACCCCGAGTTCCCCATCATCTTCGTGTTCGAGTTTCCTCTCTAACTCATCCAACCCGTCGGGACTAGTGGCGGCTAACCATAAAATTTGCTCCCAATGATCCAAAACAGCAAAACTATCTGGTTCGTACCAAAAAGCAACTGGAAATGGCAATGAATCAGATTTAGTGTATGGTAGCCGTTCAATTTCTCTGGCGATATCATATCCTAACCAACCGAGCCAACCACCGGTGAAGGGGAGGTGGGGAGGTGGGGAACTCGGGGTCCCTACTCCCTTGGGGGAGTGGGGATTAGGGGCAGTGGGGGGAGTGTGTAGACGCGCTTTGCGCGGCTTCCCGTAGGGTGGGGTGTGAGGGGTGTGAGGGGTGTGAAAAGTATTTTCTTCCTCTTGTCCCCCATGTCCCCGATGTCCCCCACCTCCCCCTACTTTTGCTTGCAATAACTGTTCTAGAAAGGGTAAAACATTTCCCAGCGCAGGAGTCCACATTTGGGGGTATCCATCCACATACCGAGGAGTACCTGCACAAATAGAATAACGGGCTAATTGAGGGTTATCTGTGGGTGTGGGGTATGGGCTTTCTAATAAAGTTGCTATTTCTGATGTCTGTGTAGAACCAAATAAAGCTTTAAAAATATGGGAACCAGTGCGATTATCTAAAGGAAGCGATCGCCAATACCAAGGTTGTGTCATAAATTTGACTAGCTCAATTAATTGTAATTTAGGAGATAATTGAAAATTAATTTTGAGTGTGTTTTTGCTGTATGTGGTTTTTTTATCTTAAAGTAATTTTGTATACTATCTAAAGCAAGTAAATTTTCTAGTAATATGAAGATTATTCGTACTAAAATTCCTGATATTTTCATCATCGAACCTCAAGTCTTCCAAGATGATCGTGGCTTTTTCTTTGAAAGCTATAACTACCAAAAATTTGCTGAAGTAACTAGTAATTTGTTTAACTTTGTTCAAGACAACCATTCTTACTCTAAACAAAACGTTTTGCGTGGTTTACATTACCAAATTCGACAACCACAGGGAAAGTTGGTCAGAGTTGTAATTGGTAGTATATTTGATGTTGCTGTAGATATCAGAAAAAGCTCCTCGACTTTTGGTAAGTGGATAGGTTGTGAACTCAATGCCGAGAACAAACGCCAACTCTGGATACCACCAGGCTTTGCTCACGGATTTGTTGTCCTTTCAGAAGTTGCTGAAGTCCTCTATAAAACCACCGACTATTACGCACCCCAATATGAACGATGCATCCTTTGGAATGATCCTGACTTGGCGATAGATTGGCGTCTCACCACATCACCAATCTTATCTACTAAAGACAAAGCAGGTAAACCTTTGAAAGAATCCGAAGTTTATACTCAATCCCCAATTTTGGCTATAAAGTAGATGATTTTGGTTGTGGCGTAACCTGTGGCATATTTTCCCAAAATTTGAGGTTAAAGAACACTGAATTAGCTAACTATTTCACTGCAATGATGGCAAAGTCGTTCCACACTATTAAATCTGAAATTAAGTAGCTGGACATAATCAAATGTAAAATGCTAATTCTTGGAACTCTGTGAGAAAGAGGGTTTTTCCTTCTGTCATCTGCCTTCTACTTATCAACAAACAAGACTATAAAAACAGTAATTTTTCTAGCTGAGGTCTAAAAAATCTAAAAAGGGAACACACGGGCATGATTATATCAATCAAACATAACAAGATGTGTAACATAGTGTAAAAAAAAGAAGAAATAAAACACAAGGTTGTAGTAGTACTAATGGATTTTTGTACTAACTATGAAAAAGGCGATCTACCTCAGCCTATATATTTGTTCATTATTCACACAATGAGATCCGTTGACTTGAGATTAAAAAAATCTTAAAAAATCTAAATTTTGCTTTAAAATCAGGAGCTTTGAAGTATTAATTTAAACATTAATTTATGAGTAAATTAATTCTACTAATCGGCAGTAACGGTCAATTAGGCAAAGAACTGCAACAAAGTTTATCAACCTACGCAAATGTAATTTCAATTGCACGTCCTACTGTAGATCTTGCTCAACCAGATACTATATGCAGTGTAATTAGAGAAAAGCAACCACAAATCATTATCAATGCTGCTGCTTATACTGCTGTTGATAAAGCTGAAAGTGAACCAGAATTAGCAAAAGCGATTAATACAATCGCCCCGCAAATTTTCGCACAGGAAGCCAAAAAACAACAAGCTTTTCTAATTCATATATCTACCGATTATGTTTTTGATGGCAACAGCAGCCGTCCCTATCAAGAAACAGATAAAACTAACCCTTTAAATATCTATGGTCAAACTAAACTAGCAGGAGAAGAAGCTATTCGCGAGACTTACATTCATCATCTTATTCTTCGTACTGCCTGGGTTTATGGAACTTTTGGCAAAAGCAATTTTGTCAAAACAATGCTACGACTAGGAAGAGAAAGAGAAGAAATTCGTGTTGTTGCAGATCAAATTGGTAGTCCTACTTGGGCGAGAGACATAGCAGAAACTATAACCAAATTAATACCTTTGTTGAATTCAGAAATTGCTGGAACTTATCACTATACAAATAGTGGTGTTGCTAGCTGGTATGACTTTGCTGTTGCAATTTTTGAAGAAGCCCAACAATTAGGTTTCCCTCTAAAAGTACAGCGAATTGTTCCGATTACTACTTCAGGATATCCCACACCTGCCCGTCGACCTGCATACTCAGTTCTCGCATGTGCCAAAATAACTGAGACTTTGGGAAATCATGCGCCCCATTGGCGGCAGAGATTAAGGAAAATGTTGAAAGAGTTAGTAGTTAGTGGTTAGTGGGTAGAGACGCGATGTTCCTCGCGTCTGTATATTAGTGGTTAGTAGCTGTTTTTCTACCACTAACTAATATTCACTTTTCTACTACTAAACTAATATCCACTTTTCTACCACTATCCACTAACTAATACTTATGAAAGCATTAATTCTTGCTGGCGGTAAAGGTACTCGTTTACGCCCTCTTACTTATACAGGGGCAAAACAACTGGTTCCCGTTGCTAATAAACCAATTTTGTGGTATGGCATTGAAGAGATGGTTGCTGCTGGTATAACTGATATTGGCATCATTATCAGCTCAGAAACTGGAACAGAAGTACAAGCCAAAACTGGAAATGGCGATCGCTTTGGCGCAAAAATTACATACATCTTACAAGACCAACCAGCTGGACTTGCCCACGCCGTGAAAGTTGCTTATCCCTTCTTAGAAGATTCGCCTTTTGTCATGTACTTAGGCGATAACTTAATTCAACAAGGCGATTTAAGCTACTTTTTACAAAAATTTACTAACCAACAGCAAGATGCTATTATTCTCCTGCGTCAAGTAAGCAATCCTAGTGCCTTTGGTGTAGCTAGGATTGATGAAACAGGGCGAGTTTTGCAGTTAGTCGAAAAACCCAAAGTACCCCCGTCTAATTTGGCATTAGTAGGGGTTTACTTCTTTTCTCCTGTTATTCATGATGCGATCGCCTGTATCCAACCTTCCGCACGAGGTGAACTAGAAATCACCGATGCTATTCAATGTCTAATAGATCAGCAAAAGCAAGTTCTAGCTTGCCAATTGCAAGGCTGGTGGCTAGATACTGGTAAAAAAGATGACTTGCTAGAAGCGAATCGTCTGATTCTGGACACCTACTTAAACACGAAAATTTTAGGGGAAATCGATGCCGAAAGTAATATCATCGGTCGAGTTCAAATTGGTACTCATTCTCAATTAGTGAACACTACTATTCGTGGCCCTGTAGTTATAGGTAGCAATTGTTATTTAGAAAACTGCTTTATAGGCCCTTACACCAGCATTGCCGATAATACCCAACTTATTGAAAGCGACATAGAGCATAGTGTAGTTTTGGAAGGTGCTAAAATAACGAGAATTCATCAACGTATTATTGACAGCGTAATTGGACAAAGGGCGCAATTAACTACTGCACCACAGCGTCCTAAAGCCTTGCGATTTATGATTGGTGATGACTGTCAAATTGAATTAACGTGATTTATTTTTTAACAGTCAACTATTATTCTACAAATCTTATTGCCAAATTAATCAGTTCTCTACCCAGGGAGAAAAATTTAGATTTCAAAGTAATTATTATCAACAACTCCTTTGATGATGATTCTATTGTTAGTCTAAAAGATGAGAATGTAATTATCTTGAATGCTACCAAGAATTTAGGGTTCGGTAATGCCTGTAATCTTGGTCTGAAATTTATATATGCTGAAGATCCACAGGCAATTGTTTGGATAATTAATCCAGATGCATATTTAATAGAAAGTGATTTAAATAAAGTCCAATCATTTTTTCAATTTCAACCCGAAATTTCTATTCTTGGCACAATAATTCATACTCCTGCTGGTGAAGTTTGGTTTGCAGGTGGTTGTTTTAATCTTAAAACAGGTGAAATTTCGAGTTGCAACTTATTCATAGAGCAAAATCAAGATTATATTAAATGTGATTGGGTAACAGGTTGTAGTTTCATAATTAATTTTTGTAATTTTGGAGAATGCCCTTTATTTGATCCTGCTTACTTTCTTTATTATGAAGACTTTGATTTTTGTCAACGTTACGCCCAACAAGGACATTTAATCGCAGTAACTCAGAAATTTGGAGTTATACATCAACCGTCTTCTATTACTAATAAATATGTCTTCCGCAAAATCAAAAATAGTACTTATAGTTATTTATTAAGTTTAGATAGATATACAAATCAACTAGTTTTTAGCTTGAGATTAAGTAGACTGGTTTTTTATGCGTTATTCTTAATGTTCATCAAGCCTCAGATAGGGTTGGGGAAAATATATGGAGTTTTTCTTTATTTTTGGAAAAGAGGTAATGAGTAAACAACAAGATACCAGAATTCTTTAAGAATTCTGGTATCTAATATATCAATTTTAACAACTAATTTACGATTGCTAATAACTGATAATTTAAATGTTAGGCTAAGGTTATCTTAGTGAGCTTGAAACTACAGACTAGTGTTATGGTTGTGCAAACTCTACCCCGTTACTACTCAACAGCAGAATATTTGGCACATGAAGAAACTGCTGAGTACCGTAGCGAATATTGTGATGGAGAAATTGTTCCAATGACAGGAGGTTCGATTAATCATAATCAAATCATTGTTAATTTAATTATTGCTCTAACTCTTGCTCTCAAGGAACAAGGTTACAGTGTTTATGCCAATGATCTACGCTTGTGGATTCCTCGCTATCGTCAATACACCTATCCTGATGTCTTAATTATCAAAGATGAACCTATTTTTGAAGAAGGACGTAACGATACAGTCCTCAATCCCTGTATAATTTTTGAAGTTCTCTCAAAGTCTACAAGCAGTCGCGATCGCGGTGACAAATTTACTTATTACCGTTCTATACCTGAATTCCAAGAATATATTTTGATTGACCAGTATTCTACCCACATTGAGCAGTTTAGTAAAACTTCTGATGGTAATTGGTTATTTAGAGAATCTGAGGATAAAGATGGAGTTTTGACTCTATTTTCAGTAAACTGTCAAATACCATATCATCAAATTTATGAGCGGATTAAGTTTGAATAAATGAGCGATTTATTAATTAATTTATCTGTGGTATTTTCTCAACCTACAGGTATAAGTAACTATGCTAAAAATATTTTTCCTTATTTAAAACCTCTTAACCCCACCTTATTAACTGCCCTAAATTATCCAGAATTTAAATGTTACTCAATCCCAGGTAATCTTACTCCTGCTGATGGGACAAAAGGGCATCTTGATCGCTTGTTATGGACACAGTTTCAATTACCAAAAATATATAAAAACTTAAAATCTCAACTGATTTTTTCCCCTCTTCCAGAAGCACCACTTTATTCTAATTGTCGTTTTGTCGTAATGGTTCACGACTTAATTCCATTGCGTTTTCCTAAGCGCTTTTCGCCCCTGACACCCTACTTTCGCTACTATATTCCCCAAGTTCTTCAGCAGGCACAACACATTATTTGTAATTCCCAAGCTACAGCTAAAGATATTACTGATTTTTACCAGGTTCCTGCTAGGAAAATTACGCCAATTCTCTTAGCGCATGATGTTAAGCGTTTTCGACCTGTTAGGGAAGATACGGGAATATGGGGACAAGGAGGACATGGGGGACAAGGGAGTAGTCTTTCTTCTTTGTCTTCTCATCTCTCGTGTGTTTTCATAGCCCCGTCATCAAAATCTTGCCCTTACTTTCTCTACATTGGTAGACATGATCCCCATAAGAACCTACACAGACTCATCGCTGCTTTTGCAAGTTTACCAAATCATTTTGATTACCAATTGTGGTTAGCAGGGCCACAGGATAAACGTTATACTCCCCTGTTGCAAGCGCAAGTTGAGGAATTGGGTATCGCTAAGCAAGTCAAATTTTTGGACTACGTTCCCTATAGTGAATTACCAAAAATAATTAGTGGGGCGATCGCACTTGTCTTTCCTAGTCTCTGGGAGGGTTTTGGTTTCCCGATTCTAGAAGCAATGGCCTGCGGTACTCCTGTAATTACCTCTAATATTTCCTCTCTCCCAGAAGTTGCTAGTGATGCTGCCATTCTCATCAACCCCTACAATACTAGAGAAATTACAGAAGCAATGGATAAAATTGCTACTGATACACAACTGCGCGATCGCCTATCCATTGCTAGCATCACTAGGGCAAATCAATTTAGCTGGGAAAAAACAGGACTAGCAACCACAGAAGTTTTGAAACAGTATCTTTAAGAAAGGCAAAGGGCAGATGGCAGAAGGATAAATTACTTCTTCACCCTTCATAATTCATAGTTCATAATTTTTAAGGAGTTCCCACTGCCCCAGAGTAAACTAAACCCCGTTGCATATCCATTGTCAGAATCGACCCATCTCGAATTACTTGTGTTGCCTTCTTGACACCGACTATCACAGGAACACCGAGACGCAAACCAATAACTGCGGCGTGACAAGTAAGACTATCTTCTTCAGTAATAATACCTGCGGATTTGCGAATTACCTCGACAAAATCGGCACTAGTGCGGGGTGCAACCAAAATATCACCAGGATTAAAGTTACTCACATCCATACTGGTATGTGCTACCCTGGCACGACCACTGACTGAACCTTGCCCAAGTCCAATTCCCCGTCCTAATACAGCTGTCACAACTTCTACTTTAATTAAATCTGTTGAGCCAGACACACCTTGGAGTGTACCGGCGGTCATGACTACTAAATCTCCCTCAAAAACGAGATTATTTTCTAAAGCTACGTTAATTGCTGCTTGGAACGTTTGACCAGTGGAGGGCAATTCTAATACCAATAACGGTTTGACTCCCCATACTAATTGCAGTTGTCTTGCAACATTTACATGGGGTGTAATCGCTAAAATTGGTGTCCAAGGACGGAATTTAGAAACGTTGCGAGCTGTGGAGCCTGTTTGAGTCAAGCTCATAATGGCTGCGGCTCCTAGTTGTTGAGCGATTTGTCCTACTGCTTGGCTAATCGCGTTAGGAATAGAACGCTTTC
This sequence comes from Fischerella sp. JS2, assembly GCF_032393985.1. Lineage (NCBI taxonomy): Bacteria > Bacillati > Cyanobacteriota > Cyanophyceae > Nostocales > Hapalosiphonaceae > Fischerella > Fischerella sp. JS2. The sequence continues at coordinate 5,415,962 of NZ_CP135918.1, read as the reverse complement.
GATCTCTAACTTGGCTTGCGTTATTGTTTTGGATGTTTTCTTGCTCAATTTTTTCCGCAATCCGTGCCATTGTCGCCACAGCTTCGACTGGGAACTTACCCACAGCAGTTTCATTGGAGAGCATCACCGCATCCGTACCATCTAAAATCGCATTTGCCACATCCGACACTTCGGCACGGGTAGGACGGGGATTATTGACCATGCTGTCTAACATCTGGGTAGCAGTAATGATGGGAATTCCCAAGCGATTAGCAGTAGCAATTAATCGCTTTTGCAGCATAGGAACATCTTCTGCTGGTAGTTCTACCCCTAAATCCCCTCTGGCTACCATCACGCCATCACACAAAGCCAAAATTGCTTCCATTTGTTCGATCGCTTCGTGCTTTTCGATTTTGGCAATCACTGGAACATTTTTACCTGTGCTAGAAATTAGTTCCTTAATTTCCATCACATCTTGGGGGTTACGAACAAAGGAAAGTGCCACCCAGTCAACACCTTGATCCAGACCGAACATCAGATCCTCACGGTCTTTGTCGGTCATGGCTTTAATAGAAAGGTAGACTCCAGGAAAGTTTACGCCCTTGTTATTGGAAAGAGTCCCAGGTACGGTAATACGACAGTGGAGATCGCCTTTTTCTTTATTAATATCTTCTACGAGCATTTCGACGCGCCCATCATCAAGGAGAATCCTTGCTCCTACAGGCACTTCCTCTGCTAAATAATCATAGGTAACGCAGCTAATATCTTGTGTACCAACTACTGGACGGTTAGTTAAGGTAAAGCGATCGCCTTTTGCTAGCACTATCGACCCATTCTCAAACTTGCCCAAGCGAATTTTCGGCCCTTGCAAGTCTTGGAGAATTCCCACCGGTTGATTAAGCTCAAAGGCAGTTTGCCTAATCAGGCGAATGTTGCGCTGATGATCAGCATGAGAACCGTGAGAAAAGTTCAATCGCAACGTCGTTGCACCAGCTTCAATAATAGCTTTGAGCATTTCTGGACTGCTGGTGGCAGGGCCAATGGTGGCAACAATTTTGGTTCGGCGTAAAGAGTCTTTCAATTGCATAGAGGCTGACAGATTCAGTTATCAGTTATCAGTTTTATCAATGTTCACTGAATAACTGTTCACTGTTCACTGATTGAATGGGGGAACTCATAGCAGGTTAAGGATCAAAGCCAGAAGCTTCGACTCGAATCATACCGTTATTTTGCCCATGATATGCGAAGATTATCGATAAATCTTGCTACACAAAACTTTAAAACTTTATTATTTTTTAGAGTGGATTTAGTGCTATTACTTTTGCTCTAGAGGAAAAGAGAAGGGGAATGTTTTTTACTTTACCCCTTTACCCTTCCCCTTTACCCTATTGAAAGTGAAGTCTCTTGACCAACAGCCAATTGCCAAGGAGGATAACTATGTAGAAAAATTCCAGGATGAAGGATGAAGGATGAAGTGTGAAGAATGAAGGATGAAGTGTGAAGGGTGTAGACGCGCTCATAGGCTTCTCGTAGAGTAGGGTGAAGGATGAAGTGTGAAGGATGAAGTATGAAGGATGAAGTATAAATTTTTATCCTTCTGCCTTCTGCCTTCTGCCTTCTGCCTTCTGCCTTCTGCCTTCTGCCTTCTGCCTTTTGCCTTCTGCCCTCTGTCTTTTTTTACTAGCAACATTTGATTAATAAGGAGTTCACGATGCTGACGTCGGAGGCACAGAAGCCACTGACAGTCCCCCCCAAAGAATTGTTAGCGCCTCCCGGTGGTTTTAACCCGACGCTGCTAATGTTTTTGGCAGCTGTGGCAATTGTTGTGTTATCTTGCCTTGGTTACTGGGTTTGGCACTGGCCGCACTGGATATCATTTGTCATGAACGTTATTGCCCTACACATTTCCGGTACGGTAATTCATGATGCCTGTCACCAGTCTGCCCATCACAACAAGATAATTAACGCGATGTTGGGGCATGGTAGTGCTTTGATGCTAGCTTTTGCTTTTCCAGTATTTACACGGGTACATTTGCAGCATCATGCTCATGTCAATGATCCAAAAAATGACCCGGATCATTTTGTTTCTACAGGTGGCCCCCTGTGGTTAATCGCAGTGCGTTTTTTCTACCATGAGGTATTTTTCTTCAAACGACGTCTCTGGCGCAAGTATGAACTTCTTGAATGGTTTCTCAGCCGTTTATTTGTGGTGACAATTGTCTTTGCCTCAGTTCATTACCATTTTTTAGGTTACGTTCTCAATTTTTGGTTTGTACCTTCTGGCATCGTCGGGTTAGCTTTGGGATTATTTTTTGATTACTTGCCCCATCGTCCTTTTGCTGAGCGCGATCGCTGGAAAAATGCTCGTGTCTACGCTAACCCAATTCTCAACATTCTGATTCTCGGACAGAACTACCACTTAATTCATCATTTGTGGCCTTCTATTCCTTGGTACAATTATCAGCCTACATACTATCTCATGAAGCCTCTGCTAGATCAAAAAGGTTGTTATCAATCTTTAGGATTACTCCAAAAAAAAGATTTTTTTGATTTCCTTTATGACATTTTTTTAGGAATTCGTTTTCATCGAAAAAAATCAGCGGACAGGAGCGAAGCATTGCAACATGTATCTTTAGATTAAACAAAAAATTTTTTGTACAAATTCTTCTTCCGTACAATAGTTAATAGTTGGTAGTGGGCTTATTACCACTAACCACTATTTACTAGGATGGTATGCAAAACACTAGCTAAAGTAAGCACTGGTGATGAAGATGAAAATTTGGATGTGGAGTACTATTGGACTGCTCGTTACTAACTTAGTTGTAGTTACAATTGTAGCGTTTTTGATTTACAGAGATAGTGTCCAACCAAACCAGAATCGAGCGCTCGACGAACAGAAATTAGCGATGATCAAAACTTAGTACAAAATTGTCAAACTTCGCGCCCCTTTGCGTTCTCCTTTGCAAACCTTTGCGTTTAAAAACACAACGAAATTAATGCAAACCAGTACTTAGGGTGAGCCATGTTTGTGTAATTGCAAGTCTTGCAATTTTGGAGTAGGAGAAACTATCTGTACAGACCAATAGCTGACAACCATGAGAATTACACCAGAGACAGCACCAAGCACTAGACCAATTAGCAAAGCTGGTCTTTTAAGAAAAATAGTAACAGTGGTATTTCTAACCTGACTATCATTCTCAAAATCTTGGTTATCACTTTGTCCAGATGAGAGGTTTTGAAGTTGCAACTCCTCGTTATCTTGCCTTGGTTTGTAAAAATTTCTTGGTGACAGTAGCGTCTCTGGGATAGTGAATTTACTCGTTTGCTCATCCAACAGTGGTGGTGATATTTTATTCTCTCCAGAAATTAGATAAGTATCCGCTTCTGGCGGTAAAGTTTGGGGTGTAAAGGTGAATAGCGATGTAGAAGTAAATTTTGTCTCCTGTGTTGATGCGTAGAGGTTAGCCAACGGTAGCAATGCTAATAGCGCCTCTTGTGCTGATTGATATCGGTCTTTAAAGTGGTAATGCACCATCTTATTAAGTACTGAGGCGAGTTCAGCACTTACTGGAGTTAAATGTTGCCAAATCACTTCACCCGTATGCCCGTCTTCTGGTAATTGTGTTGGATGTACCCCTGTCAGGGCTTGGATGCCAATCATACCCAAAGCATAAATATCACTATTGCGCCGTGGTTTGCCTCGTTCTTGTTCATGAGGCATATAGCCAGGTGTACCGATCGCAATGGTAGTATTTTGTTCAGGGGGAATAAAATCTTTAACCAATTGATTCCAGATGGGCTTAACAGCACCAAAGTCAATCAGAACTAAGCGATGATCTTGCTTACGTCTGAGAATGTTGCTTGGCTTGACATCTCGGTGAATCAACCCGTGACTATGAACAAAATTCAGGATTTCTAAAACTTCTACTAGTAGTTGAAAAACTTCCTTTTCTAACCACTGTTTACCAAGGGGAAGCTCTACACTTAGAGGATGCCCATCAATAAATTCTTGTACTAAATAAAACTCTAAATTATCTTCAAAATGAGTCAGAAGATTAGGAACTAGGTTATAATCACCTAGTTTTTTCAAGGCTTCTGTTTCTCGAATAAACAGTCGCCTACGTATTTCTACTGAAATAGGACATTTATCACTTGGTAAGAAATGCTTGACTACACAAGTAGGACAGCCGGATGAGTAAATATCTTGTGCTACATAGGTTTGACAAAATATACCTTGACTTAAAACTTGAACAACTCGGTATCGTTCTCCTAGCAACTGACTCAACATGTCACGATTGATCTGACGGCTATATTAAGTAACTTTACTTAAATCAAATTTACTTATAGATTTAATATATAGTTTTTATAAAGAAAGTTTTAGGTATAACCACCAGAAGTTACATTTAAATCTTATCAAGAGTTATCAAGAGCGTGCATTCAAATCCAAATTGCTTTGACCTAGTAAACGCCAGTAAGAGAAGATGACTAATGAACGTAAAAGAAGCGTCCCACTCAGCAGAGACGCTGTACAGATAGTCAGAGGTCTAGTTGTCGGCGAACTGATCACAATTATTATTATTGGTGGACTCTGGTTATGGCTCAGACCACGCTTGCAAATCGATAACCGTGCTTTCTCTAGACCTGCGAGTCAAGGTACAAATACTACCTCTGATCTTAGCGATTCAACTTTCCAGACAGTGACAAATGTTCCCATTGGCTCATTCAAACATGGTGGGAGTACTGCTTGGGCATCTGTTAGACCGTTAGTAGACGCCCAGATCCAAAATCTTCGTCCGGAACTACAGTTACGCTATGTAGACCCCATCAACAGCAGTCCTGGTTCTGGGTCGGGAATTCAAATGTTACTTGATGGGGAATTAGATTTTGTTGAATCTTCTCGTCTCCCCACCGCCGCAGAACAGGAAATTGCTAGGCAACGAGGTTTCACGCTTGCATCACGTCAAGTTGCTGTTGATGGTGTAGCGATCGCAACTCATCCATCACTGCAAGTTTCAGGTATAACTGTGGAACAATTACAGCAGATTTATTCCGGAAAAATCACAAATTGGCAGCAAGTAGGCGGTCCTGATTTAGTAATTACTGCCTTTTCTGGGCGTCCAGAGAGCGCAGATACAGTCATATCTGCTGACAAGCAAATATTAGACCCGCAAACTTTTGGTTCTAAAATTCAGTATGTCTATTCTCCTACGGAAGCACTGCGCCGAGTTAACCAGACTCCTGGTAGTATTTATTACGCTGCCGCTCGGACAATAGTACCTCAATGTACAGTCAAACTTTTAAATGTGGGTTTAGTTCCTACAAAATTAGTTTCACCCTACATTGAACCTTTAGTAGCAAAAAATCAGTGTCCGCAAAAGCGCAATCAAGTAAATACAGAGGTTATTAATAACGGCAGTTATCCATTAATTACCAAGTTGTATGTGATTACTAAACAGAACAATGGTCAACAACAGCAAGCAGGAGAGGCTTATACAAATCTTTTGTTGACCGATCAAGGACAAAGGGTAATAGAAGAGGCTGGTTTAATCCCGGTGCGCTAGGGGTTGAACCCAATCAGGACGTAACTTTTGGGCATGACGTAAATAGATATGAAACACTGAGGCAGATCCTGGCAAATAAGCATGGACTAAAAATCGAATACAGCGTTCCAAACTGCCTTTGACATGCATTTGTTGGACATCTAGCATGGCGACAGTATCCCAGTGGGGGCGTTGGCGTGCTATGGCAGCCGGAAAAATTGCATCCAAGTCCTGTGTGACTGTAAAAGTAATGCTAATGATATCTGAAGGATGCAGTTGATTACGTTTTTCCAACTCATCTAATAGTTCCATTACTGATTCTTGCATTGCCTCAACCGTATTTTCTGAAACGGTTGTTGCGCCGCGAATAGCACGCGTTCGCCACTCTACCATTTATCCTCCTTAAATTAGTCAATTGTCAATTGTCAAGGGTCAATCGTCAAAAATTTATCCTACTGATAACTTGTACCATTCAAGGCAAGAGCAAGAGCTTCTTGCTCTTGTTCTTGTTACCAAGTTGAACCTGGTAACAAGGATTTAAACTTTATGCTATGGACATTTGACAATGGACATTTGACATTTTTATGGTCTATACAACCACAAAGGTAGACCACTTGTAGACACTTCAAACTCTAGCCAGCTAATTCCAGATGCAGCCTGACTATTTCCTGGAAGTAAGCGACTCAATAAAGGTTTGCGTTCTTCTAGGGTAAAGACGGGTGTTTTTTCCGGATCAAGACCAACTAGTTCTGCTGCCCAACGACGAGCATCTTCTTCTGTTCCTAATCTGTCTACAATACCCAATTCTAAGGCTTGCTGACCAGTAAAAATCCGACCATCGGCAAAACTTCTCACAGTTTCTACTGCTAAATTCCTAGCTTCAGCAACTGTTTGCACAAACTGTTGATAACTAGTATCAATCAATTCTTGCAAAATATTTTGTTCTGCTTCAGTCAGTTCTCGGTCAAATGCCAAAATATCTTTGTAAGGACCAGACTTAATTACTTTGAAGGAAACACCGATTTTTTGTAGCAAGCGTTCTAAGTTGTTACCGCGCAGAATTACACCAATGCTACCCGTAATTGTCCCTGGGTTAGCCATGATATGTTCAGCGCCCATACCAATGTAGACACCCCCAGAAGCAGAAATATTGCCAAAACTAGCTACAATTTTGACTTTTTCACGTAAGCGTTTGAGGGCGCTATAGATTTCCTGGGAATCACCTACTGTACCGCCAGGACTATCAATGCGTAGCAGCAAAGCCGGGAATTTTTTCTCTTCTACGGTTTCTAGGGCTTCTAGTACCCGTTTGCGAGTGTTGCTAGCAATCGCACCAGTAATTTCAATTCGAGCTATTTGTTTACGAAATCTAGGCTTAAAAGGCCAAACCATGTGCAGTCAAGAATACTTCTAAAGTCAATAAAAGGCAAAAGTGCTAATCCGAATTTTAATGGAATTTTTATGGTTTGCGTGTGTATTATTGATGTTTTGCTTTTTGAGCAATCTGTTGTACATCCAATCAAGGGTGTAGACACCAAAATCTACAAGACTTTTGTAGACCTTGTACCATAAAAAATTTAGTTTGGTTTTGATTCAACTTACCCAGTTGTAGAGATAAACAATTTTTTCACTGAAAAATCTAAATTACAGAAATTTTTTATCTATAAAAATTTTGCTTGATTTTATGACGATTTAAGTATACGTCACAGCGAAAATTAGTAAGATTATTTCAATTATATCTAAAATTTGACTATATTAAGCTTGTTGTCTTTCACTGAATCTTAGCCTACCTATACTCTTTGTAGAAGTTGCAACAGTAGGGTAAGTCAGCTATGGAAATGCCTTTGGCGTAGAGAAAAAAGCTGAGAGTCTACGCCCACATACAGTAAATGTATCTTCTTTGACTGGCTGCATCTTTATCCTCAACAATATTAGCTTGAACCACGCAGACCACTAAGGAGATTAACGTAAGATTTGACACCTATAATAAGCATAGGTATCAAACAGTCCTCCAACAAAGCTACAGGTCAAACTAATAGTAAATAATCCTCCGATCGCGTTGCCGCTACCAAAAATAGCAAGAAACTGCATAATGGGAGTAGCGATCGCTTCAGTCACAGTTTGTAAGACGGGGATATAACCCATTAGCGATACAGTTAACAAGATGCTGCCGACCAGAAACATAGGTGCGACAAAGCTAAAAATGATCGTCAGTAGTAGTGATCGCAGAAAGTTCATCCAAATTGTCATGAAGGTCTAGCTCCCTGAATTAATAAGACAATAGCTGTTTTCCTGAGTAGTCACTTTCTACAATAAGTGCGATCGCTCTTCGATGGGCGAGATTTCAAAAATCTTAAGTTTTCATTAAAATACCTACACACAAATTTTCAGGTGTATTGTCAAGCTAAACAAAGCACTCAATCTAGATAATCCCCAAAAATCAAGCCTGAAGCGACTAGCTACAAACATATGCATAGACGAAGCAATGTTAATTTCTGAGAATTTCTGAAATGAGATTTAAAGTTAGTTAACCGAGGTGGGGAGATGGGGTGATGGGGAGTGTGTAGACACGTAGCGGCTTAAGGTAAGGGTGGAGTGGGGGAGTGTGTAGACACGCAAGTGGCTTCCCGTAGGGTGGAGTAAGTCATGTTAAAGAACAACTAACTACTAACCACTAACAACCCTTTGGGTTCGCCAGTCCCCCTACCCTTACCTTAAGCCGCTGCGCGTCTACGTGACGGGAACCGCCTTTTTGGGGGGCTGGACTCACCAACAATCAACAACCAACAACCAACAACCAACTAAATTGCTATTCTTAATTGCAGTTACTGAGTTAGCTGGTGAACATTGAGCGAGATTACATCCACATCTAGTTTGGGAAAATGGAGTCAGCGGTTGCTGGCGGCGATTTTTTTAGGTGGACAAGTTATCATCCATCTCCTCAGAGGTAAAATCCATCGTCGCAATACTCTAGAGCAAATGGCTGTAGTAGGGCCAGATTCGCTGTTTATTGCCCTATTAACGGCTGTTTTTGTAGGTGCAGTATTTACTATTCAGGTAGCACGGGAGTTTATCACCTTTGGTGCAGGAAATCTTGTTGGTGGGGTATTGGCGGTAGCCTTAACACGGGAACTCTCGCCAGTCCTAACAGCTGTGGTGATCGCAGGGCGTGTTGGTTCGGCATTTGCAGCCGAAATTGGCACAATGCGGGTAACTGAACAAATAGATGCTCTATTGATGCTAAAAACTGATCCAGTTGATTATTTAGTTATTCCCCGCTTACTTGCTTGCCTATTAATGATGCCAATTTTGACCCTGCTATCTTTGGTGACAGGAATGTTGGGGGGCTTGATCATTGCCACAAATATTTACAATCTCTCTGACACACAATTTCTGGACTCTGCCCGTAATTTTCTTGGCAGTTGGGATATCATTAGCGCCATGATCAAGGCATGTTGCTTTGGAGTTTTGATAGCCATAATTGGTTGCAATTGGGGTTTGACAACAACGGGAGGAGCCAAAGGTGTGGGACAATCAACGACAACTGCTGTTGTTACTGCCTTATTGATCATATTTATTAGTAATTTCTTTCTTTCTTGGTTAATGTATCAAGGAACAGGTAGTGCGTTATTGCAGGGGTTTTAAAGTGGTTAGTAGTTAGTAGTAGTAGTTAGTAGTTGGTTTAGCCACTAACCACTAACGATTAACCACTAACTCCTAGAATAGGAATAATGTCTACTAACAGAACAGGATTCAAGACTGTGACTACAACAAGCACACCATTATCAACATCAACTGTGGAACTTAAGCCTAGTTACAACATCCCTGTAGTGTTAGTGATTTTGGCTATTCCACTACTTTTGGTGCAACCTTGGGTAGGAGGTGCGATCGCCCTATTTGGGTTATTTCTCATGTTTCAGACACTCACAATACGTCTGCAATTCACTGCTACCGATTTAGATGTTTACAGAGGGGAAAAGTTAATTAGGCGATTTCCTTACCAAGAATGGCAAAACTGGCGGATATTCTGGGAGCGTGTTCCCATTTTGTTTTACTTTAAAGAAGTTAAAAGTATTCATTTTTTGCCAATTTTATTTGACCCCAACATTCTAAAAACTTGTTTGGAACAACGCTGTCCGCGTATTTAGGAAATCAGTGAACAGTGGTCAGTTATCAGTGATCAATTGGTAGCTGATGATTGGTAACTGATAACTGATACCTGAGTTTTTATTTGCGTCATAGGAATTACACTATTTTTTATGTATCCAGAGGAATATCAAAACCCACAACCAACAGATGAGTCTTTGCAATCACCAGCAGAAAAAAGCCCTACATCTACAAATGAACAAACAGAAAACTTATCTGTTGAACCAGTCTTAGAATCAACAACACAGAACTCCACAGTGGATACAGAACAAAATAATCAAACTTCTGTCTTACCTATAGCAAACTCACAAGCCAGCAACTCTAAAGATGAGTTTGTGGTGCAGCAACAAGAGGAAATCACCACTTTAGGATTAGAAAATCAAGCAGAAATCCAAGTAACACAACGACTTGCCCAGTTACAAGCACAAGAACAAGCCCTAAAAGCAGAAATTGCTAACTTGCAGGCTGCATATAAAACTCTGCAAGCACAAATGAATCAAACGCAAATTCTGATGGGGAATTTTGTGCAAGAGACGCTTTCTAGCTTAGAACAGCGTAAGAATACGCTACAAATTTCTATAGAACAGCTCGAAAGGCGTCAAGAACGCATCCGTAGCGAGATGCGAACTACGTTTGCAGGTGCTTCTCAAGAATTGGCAATTCGGGTACAAGGTTTTAAAGACTATCTCACTGGTAGCTTACAGGATTTAGCAGCTGCCGCAGAACAATTACAACTAGTTTCCGCACCAAAACCAGAACCAGAAAAAGTTATCATCAAAGAAGTCAGACCTGCTGAAACCCAACCAGGAACACCACAATTTGCCCAGCAGCAGTTTCAAGACACTACCAAGCAAATTCGTCGCCTGATTGACCAGTACCGCACCAAGCCAGATTATTATGGGCCACCGTGGCAGCTGCGTCGTACATTTGAACCTGTCCACGCCGAAAGAGTTTCTAACTGGTTTTTCAACCAAGGTGGACGGGGTGCTTTGCGGACGATGGGTAGCAGGTTACAGAATATACTGATTTCCTCAGCAATTATATCGATATTGTATAAACTTTATGGCGATCGCGTCCGTACTTTAGTTTTAGCTAATACACCGGAACGCTTGGGTGAATGGCGGCGTGGCTTACAAGACTGCTTAGGAATTGGTCGTCCAGATTTTGGGCCTGACCGGGGAGTTGTATTATTTGAGTCTCCAGAAGCAGTGGCACAAAAAGCCGAACGCTTGGAAAAATCCAAGCAACTGCCTTTAATTATCATTGATGATTCTGAAGAGTTAATCAGCTTGGCACTGTTGCAATTTCCTTTATGGTTAGCCTTTGCCCCTGACCCCAAAATGATGAGAAGTTACGAAGATGATTTTTAATAATGGGTAATAAGTAATGGGTAATGGGCAAGAATTACCTATTACCAACTACCAATTACCAATTACCAATTACTAACTATGTCTACTTGGTTAATTTTGTGTGGAGCAATTCTATTTGTAGCTTACCTGTTGGGTTCTCTACCCACTGGTTACACAATAGTGAAGCTATTAAAAGGCATTGATATTCGGGAAGTTGGTTCCGGTTCTACGGGAGCAACTAATGTGTTAAGAACACTGGGTAAGGGGCCTGGGGCATTTGTTTTGTTAATTGATTGCCTCAAGGGAGTTTTAGCTATCTTTCTGGTTTACTGGTTGTTTAACTTTGCCCAAAATCAAGATTTAATTCCCTCAACCGTCAATTTTGGAATCTGGCAAGCGTGGATGGTAACTTTAGCAGGACTAGCAGTAGTACTCGGACACAGTAAATCTATTTTTTTAGGGTTTACTGGTGGTAAGTCTGTTGCTACCAGTTTGGGAGTATTGCTGGCGATGAATTGGCAAGTCGCTTTGGCAACAGCAGGAGTATTTGCCGTTGTCGTAGCAATATCAAGAATTGTATCTTTAAGTTCAATTTCTGGTGCGATCGCAGTTTCCATTTTCATGGTACTTCTGCACCAACCCCTACCCTACATCTTGTTTGGCGTTGCGGCTGGTTTGTATGTAATTTTGCGGCATCGTAGTAATATTGAGCGTATTATTGCAGGTACTGAACCAAAGTTAGGACAGAAGTTACAGACACAGACACCGGAAAGCGTCAATATATAAAAGAAAAAACGAACACAGATGTACACCGATGTAGACGCCCCTAAGGGCGGCTTCCCGTAGGGTACACCGATGAACACTGATAATTCTTAGCCACTAACGGTAATCGCAATTTAAAAAAATAATACAACACATGATTATATAAGACCCCACCCCAACCCTCCCCTTTCCAAGGGGAGGGTGCCGTTAGGCGGGTGGGGTTATCTGCCGCAAACATTATTTGAATTGGTATAATCTATCTGTGTCAATCTGTGTGCATCGGTGTTCGATTTTTAAACATAAATTTTTCAGGCTATGCTTACCAAGGCAGAGGTTTCCCATCGCGGAAGAATCCACCGGTTGGGCCATCATCTGGTAATGTGGCTGCCCACACAATCCCTGCTGCACCATCCTCAACTGGTCTTCCTCCTGCACCACCCATATCGGTTGCAACCCAGCCTGGACAAACTGAGTTAACCAAAATGCCAGTACTTCTTAACTCGTCAGCTAACATTCGAGTCAGGGCATTGAGTGCTACTTTTGACACACTGTATGCAGGTGTGCCACCACTCATGCTAGTCAACGATCCAGCCCCACTGGAAACATTTACAATTCGACCATGTTGGCTTTGGCGTAGCAGGGGAATAAATGCTTGACACATGCGCCAAGGGCCAAAGGTGTTGGTTTCCAATGCTTCGTGTACTGTATCAAAGTTAGCATTAATTGCCTGCTGCCAAGTGTCGTAGAGAATGCCAGCATTATTAATCAGGATATCTAATCGCCCAAATTCTTCTTTGACTTGAGTCGCTAGGCGATCAATACTCTCTTGATTAGTCACATCCAGCCAACGCGGTAAAACCTCAAGTCCTTCTTTTGCCAATGTCTCGGCTGCGGCTTTTCCCTTTTCTAAGTTACGCGCTCCTAAAATTACAGTAATATTTTGACGAGCAAGTTGACGTGCAACTTCCAGTCCGATACCGCGATTTGCACCAGTAGCGATCGCTATCCTTGGTATTTGCTTTTCTGAGTTCATTGGCCCTCCTTAGTGGTTGTGATACCCACACCAGAAAAGTTACAGTAATTTATAGTGCGATTTGTAAAGTGTATAATTACAACTTGCGTTTAATATTACAACATACCTAATAATGCCTGCTTAAACTCTGTTGCACTCTTAAATTGAAGAAGGCAGCTATGCAGGAGGCAGAGGGCACAAGGAGCGATGTTCCTGGGAGAATTCATACCCACCAGCAATTCGTATCCGCTAAACTTCGTTTTAGCGGGGGTCTTAAACCCAAAAGCTCGGACGGCAATAGGGCTGCTCAACCGACAACTCAACATAGATGCCTCCTGTCCTCTGCCCTCTGCCTTCCTCGCGCAGCGAGATAAATTTCTGGTTTCTCTACTAACGCTAAATCAATTACCTCTGCTAGTTTTTGCGGAATAGATGCATCGCGTTGGCGAATAGGTAGGGGTTCATTTTGCAACACTGCCAAAAAAGTCGCAATACAAAATCCCGCACGCGAATAGCTGGCGGGTTGATATCTAACAAGCAGTGATAGCGGAAAATAGTACTATGGTCTTCATCATTAGGTAGTTTTGGGTTACAGTCGTTTGACCTACCAATAATGCAAGTGGTGCGAGAGTCAAAAATATATTGTCTTGTAGTTTGCCTTCGGTAATTGTAAGAGTAATTTTGGTAGGTATTTGGTATTTATTATATGTATTTTTACGGCATTAATTTTTATTGTAGGAATTTTTAGCCCTATCCTAGACTTCATACAGCAATAGGTGAGTTATCCTCACCAAAACTAGCCACGTCCACATAACGTTCAACCGCCAAGCTTGTGCGGTTTTGTTTAATTCTCTCAATTTCATGCAGGGTTTCTGCTGTTAGGTAACTCTCGCCACAATGAGGACAACTGATTATTGGAATATTCTCAATTACCAGCAAGTCTTCACCTTTACCATACGTCCTCGCAACCCTGCGAATATTTACACCTTGACTACTGCAAATATCGCACTTCATTTTGCCCTCTCCCATCTTAGACTCGATATACGGTAATGATAACTAACTTTCCTGTTAAACCAAGTTTGGCGATGACTTCGACTTCTACACCGTCAGAGGTTGTTCCTCTAATGCGGTATTTTTATTCGACAGTGACTTTATGTTTTTGACGTTCCAATATATCACCTGTCAGGATGCTTTTTTGGATATCGTAGATTGTTAAATTATCATCGTTCATTTCTTCTTCTGCATGGAGAGTCATTACATATTGAAGCGATGTGACCTTCTCCCGCATTCGTCGTAAAATTTCATCGAACATGAAATCTGTTAGTTAAAGCAAGTATTTCTGAGAATTTCTCAATATACTCCAATACGGTTCAGTTACAGCAGAATTTAGGAATCAGAAGTCAGAATACCCTACGGGAAGCAAGCTACAGAAGTAAAATTTTCTCTATGTCTGGCTTTTAGACCTAAGCATTGTACTTCACTTAATTGCAACGTGCTGTACTTTCGTAGACTTGCTGGGAAATTGCCAGATAAACAAGACGCTATTCCCAAATTTTACCGACACTCATGAGATATAACCGATAAAGTTGTTGCTCAGTCGAGGTTGGCGATCGCATCCAACAGGTAATGACGAACCTAACTCATCAATAAGGCGACCTGGGGAGTGATTGCCTTAGTATTTTTATTCATAGCTTTTTTTCTCTTGAGCAAGCTTTTTCTCTTGCTCACTACACCACTGCGCTATTAAATCTTTAGCAACACTACTCATATCCGTTTCTGCCTGGACACATAGGGACTTGAAACGGATTTTTAATTCCTTGCCAATTACCAGTTTGACCGTATCTTCGGGTTTTGCCATCACATCATTCTGGCATAGCATAGGGGGAATCTCAGCAATATTCCCATATTTTCATATTCCCATATTCCCTAATTCCCCCAAAATTGATATAATTTTCCCCAGAAGTAATAACCCCGACGTGCCAGCACCACTTTCCTAAACCCGGCATTCGCTGTTCTTGCCAAGTAGAACGTGAATGCTGAGTTTAAGGACTCAGCACTTGGAAACGTTTTTGTGGTGTCAATAGACACCACTTTCTTAATAAAAGATGAGCAAATCTAAAACAATCGTCAGTGTCGGAGTGGCGATCGCATTTTTTACAACTAGCCTTCGTATGTTTCTCTGCCAAATCAGAAGAGTCAAATAGGAGTAATTATGCCAATACCTCAAACAACAAAATTTATTTCTGAAGGCTATCTCATTTGTCAAAAATACTACCTTCATGGATAAAGATACAATCCCGAAATGACGAGCTTAAATGCTGAGGACGCTGAGATAGAACACGTTTTAAACAATTACATCTGGGAACAAAGAAAAATAAGCGAGAAGCCTCATGAGATAAAGTATAGACACATCAAAACACATTACTTTGTCTATGAAGTGCAAAAAGAAACTAGAAATTCTGAAAACGAGCTGGAGTTCAGAGAGCTTGAATGTGCCTATAATGTAAGGTTTAAGGAAATTTGGAGATGTTTTTATAAGCCGCAAAACGTTCTTAATCCTGATTCAGAAAGAATTGTTGAAGATGTTAAGAATCTTGGTAACTTTTTCCTCTTTTCTTATAAGAGTCTGGATGATTTAATCAGAAACAATATGATTCTTGGCTGGACAACAGAGGAAGTGATTGCAGCTATTCATCATTTGCTGGAATTAAATCCAAATGATTTACTGGATCATGAAAGAGAAAAAATAGAACAGCTGAGACAGTGGGTTAATCAAAAACCAGAACTAGCAGCATAACTGGAATCTTTCTATCTCAAATATCTCCGCACGCACACGTATGTAAAGATCTATTACTTTGCATACGTTTTTTTATGCGATCGCCCCCTACCCCACCCTACAGTTGCTCCATCTTCATCTGTGGCACTGACAGCATCACCACTTTAATTGGCATTAGTCGTTCCACATTTGTGTAGGGCTTTGAGACTTCCTTGAGTGGTGGCGTTTACTATGACGGTAAGGATTTGGCAAATTTGGATCTCCAAGGTTTACGCAGGTCGTTGGGTGTAGTGCTGCAAAATGGCAAAATCGGATCAGGCTCGATTTTTGATAATATTACTGCCGGGGCATTAGTCACAATCGATAAAGCTTGGGAAGCCGCACGTATGGCAGGTTTGGCAGATGACATCGAGCAAATGCCAATGGGAATGCACACTATTATTAGTGAGGGGGGAACTAATCTTTCTGGTGGACAACGACAAAGATTATTGATTGCGCGATCGCTTGTTGGTAAACCAAAAGTTATCCTCATGGATGAAGCCACCAGCGCTTTAGATAACCGCACCCAGACAATTGTTAGCAACAGTTTAGATCAGTTGCAAGCTACCCGTGTGGTAATTGCCCACCGCCTCAGCACGATTCGCAATGCTGATCGTATATATGTGATCGATGCTGGGCGAGTCGTGCAAGAAGGTACTTTTTTGGAGTTAATATCCCAAGAAGGATTATTTGCCCGATTGGTAGCCAGACAGTTGGAACATTCGGTGATTGGCGGGTAGAGTTTTCTTTTTGCGTTAATTCGTAGCGGTTTTAAACGCAGAGGGACGCAAAGGTAAACGCAGAGGGGCGCTGAGTTTTGGTGTCAAAATTTCGCTATGAATTTATGTAATTTCGTACTAAAGAGACTTTCTAGTCTGTTCCCTGTTCTCCATAGAAAATAATTCATCGATTGCGTTCGAGGCGGCGGATAATCCGTGTTAACAATTCTTCTCCTACTACAGGTTTGAGTACGTAGTCATCTGCGCCAACGGCAAATACTTGCTGTACGGTTTCTATTTCCCGGTGTGCAGTCAGAAACAAAATCGGTAATCCTCGCCATTTGGGATCGGTACGTACCGCTTGGCAAAGTTCAATACCATTGATTTGGGGCATTTCGACATCTAAAATCACTAAATCAGGTGCGATCGCTTCTAGTACTTCCCAAAAACCTAACGGTTTAGCTAACCCTGTCATCCGTATACCCCAAGGTTCTAACATGGGACGTAGGGCAGCTAAAATCAATGGGTCATCATCTACAATAAGTACATTAATTGCTAAATTTTTGTGTTTTTGTAATATTTGAGAGGCAATATCCCATACCTGCATTGCTGTTACTGGCTTGACTAAAAATCCTCGTCCTCCAGCACGGGCAATGGTAACACGGTCTGCTAGCCCATTCGCGGTAGTCAGAACAATTACGGGTATGGGTGGAGTGCGTTTTGCTAATTCTGCTAATAATGTCAAACTATCTTCCCGTGTTCCCACCTCATCCATATTCAGAACTACTAAATCTGGTGATGTTGTTTTGAGGTAATTTTTGACACCTTCAATTGTGGCTATCTGCTCGCATAGTGTACCCGTACCCAGCGCTAGCTGTTGCAACTCTGCCCCTAGTTGCAGATCAGGTTCAATTAATAATAAACGGGTGTTTGCAGAAGCTGGAACAGGGAGAGTTGATTGATGACTAGGTTTTTGGACTGCAAGATTTAACAAGTCGCCCAACTGTTGAATTAATGACAGCAATTGCTGCTTTTGGATTGTTGATAATTCGCCCTTTTGACTAAAATTTACTTCTATTTTTCGTGCTATTTCAGTCCCAGCATCCAGTTCAAACATTCCCAAAACACCAGCTAGTTTGTGCGCCGCCTGTTGGGCAGATTGACTTAATTCTGCTGTTAAGTTGTTACTAGCAAGAGCGGTTGCAGCTTGTGCCAATACATCCATACGCTGCGTCATCAGCCCTTGATACTGGTTCCACAAACCACCCATCGCTTGTTGAAACTGCTGCACCACAGATGCGGAATTTACTGAATTTGCGGAGTTAGGATCAAAAGAAACCTCCCCCCTGTCCCCCTTGTCCCCGTGTCCCCCTTGTCCCCGTGTCCCCCTTGTCCCCTGCTTTAACTTCTGAGGATTAAGCCGATATCCCACACCGTAGACATTCTCAATCCAATCTACAGCCCCCGCAACTTTCAGCTTATGTCGCAACCATTTAATGTGCGATTTGACAGTTTCCTCCTGTGGTGGATCATCAAAAGTCCAAAGATGCTCAATAATATCGCCCCGACTGTATACTCGCGATGGATTCCGCATCAACAGTTCTAGTAGACTGTATTCTTTGGGTGTTAATTCGATTTGTTTTTCGTTATAGGTAACTTGGCAACTACTCGGATCTAGCCGCAATCTCTCAATCTCCAGTACCGGGGTATGAGGAATTTCACCCCGACGTAAAAGGGCGCGGATTCGTGCTTGTAGTTCTTCTAAATCCAAAGGTTTGATCAAGTAATCATCTGCACCTGTATCCAGTCCCCGAATGCGATCGCTACTAGCATCTTTTGCCGTCATCAACAAAATCGGAGTATTACAACCTTTTTTACGTAATTTTTGACACAAGGATATCCCGTCTATTTTCGGTAATCCCACATCCATCAGCAGCAGGTCGTAGTTTGTGCTTTGGCTATATTCCCAGCCCATTTGACCATCCTGAACAACATCAACAACATAGTGTTGCTTGGTCAAAGACTGCAACAAAACACTCACTAATACCTCGTCATCCTCGATGAGCAAGATTCTCACTGCCGACTTCCTTTATTTTCCTATTCCCTATTAACTGTTAACTGTTCACTGATTCAATTCGTTAGTTCAATAATTTCATCAAAGCAGAAACTGCGTACTAAATTTGCTAAATTTTCTGCCAAGTCAGAATGAGTTTGCGGAATTTGCTCTATTAATTGGAAAATTCGCTCAGCATCAACTTCAACTGCTGCTTGATTAACTTCTTCTAGCCATGCAGCCGACATCACAGTAATCGCAGAGTGCAGATCCACAATGGAAGATTGAATATTCTCTGACTGATTGCTTGTTACATTGTCGCTGCTGTCTTCTGCATACACATAGCGTACCTGCAAATATTCAGCTATCTTTTCAAAAATTACTTGTTCTCGGAATGGCTTGCGAATTAAATCGTCGCAACCAACGGCTAAGATACTTGCCTGTTGTTCTTCAAAAGCACTAGCAGTCAGAGCAATAATTACAGTGCGGAAATTTGTAGCTGTAGTTTTTTCCCTGGCTCTAATTTCTTTTGTTGCGTCGTAACCGTTCATTATAGGCATCCGCATATCCATCCATATTAGGTGGGGTTGTCGATTTTGCCATCTAGCGATCGCTTCTTGCCCGTTATTGGCAGCATCTACCTCAAAACCTACACTACCAAGGAGTTGCACAATTAAGTCACGGTTTTCGGGGCGATCGTCCACTACGAGAATACGGTAAGAGGGTTGATCTGCTGCCAACCCAATCACCCGTCCCTTACTCAACTTTGGTGCAACTTTCAATGCTGATGCCAAATTGACTTGGATATCAAAGCTAAAAGTAGATCCTTGTCCCAAGGTACTACTAAAGTGAATCTCACCCCCCAGCAATCGCACAAACTGACGGCTGATAGTTAGCCCTAACCCAGTACCTTCCTTAGTTTGGATACCGCTTGTTGTCTGGACAAAAGGCTGGAAAAGATTCTCCATTTCTTCTGGTGCGATCCCCCGTCCGGTGTCTTCGACTTCAAAGATTAGGGATTGGGGATTGGGGAGATGGGGAGTGTGGGGAGTAATGTAGAGACGCGATTCATCGCGTCTGGAAGTGTGGGAAGAAAAATTTCCTTTTTGTCCGCCTTGTCCCCGATCTCCAGTCCCCAACCTCGCCCGTAATGTTACTCCTCCTGCTTGTGTAAATTTAACGGCATTACCCAAGAGGTTAATCAGAACTTGGCGGAGTTTGCCCTCGTCTGTGTTGATATAACGGGGAAGATCGGGAGCAATTTCAAAGTTGAGAAACAAATGCTTTGCTTGTGTCCGTGCCTGGAACATTTCTTGTAAAATTTGCAACAGTAAATAAAGATCGAAATCTTCGGGGTTGCAAACAATGTGTCCGGCTTCTATTTTGGACATTTCCAACACATCGTTAATCAGGTTGAGTAAGTGTTCGCCACTACGGTTAATGGTAGCCAAAGATTCACGCTGATTTGAGTTGAGGCTGGTGTCTCGTTCCATTAATTGAGAAAAACCCAGGATGGCATTTAAAGGCGTGCGGAGTTCGTGACTCATATTAGCCAAAAAAGCACTTTTGGCACGGTTAGCAGTTTCGGCGGCTTCTTTGGCAATTCTCAGTGCCTCTTCTGCTTGATGCCTAGATCGACCGATCGCTATGATTTCACCTACGAGTTTTAATAAATTAATATCTTCTTGGTTCCAGGTTTTCGTCTGATGAATCATCGCTGCACCCACAAACCCAACCACTCTACCAGCATGAAGCATGGGTACAGCAAGTAAAGATTGAAACGACATACTTGCAAACAATTTTCGCTCAGGTAGATGGGGCGGTAGTTTTTCCACACAAGAGATTTGGCGATGTCTACCACAGAGAATCGGCTCATAGAAATAGGGGAAAGCTTCCACAGGCGAACCTCTGGCAATATCAATCAATGGGGGAACATCTTCACTGCACCATTCATGAATGAGATAAAATTCTCTTTGATCGCTGGAGCATTCAAAAATGCAACTGTGTTCAGCATCAATAAACTGAGCGATCGCTTGTAGTGTAAAATTAATTGCTGTTTCTAAATCTTGGTCAATAAATTGCCGAGAAATGCTGCTAATTAAACTTTCTGCTTGAGTACGACGTTGCAAGGCTTCCTCTGCCTGTTTGCGATCGCTAATATCACGAGCTATGCCCACAATCTGGAAATTACCTTGGGCATCTTGTGTGCGGACTATGTTTGCAGTTTGCCAAACCCAGCCCCCATTACGACGTCTGCCACGAAACTCAGTATTAGAAATTCCTTCACCTGTTGCTAAAACAGTTTGGGCGGCATCTAGACATTTTGGCACGTCTTCGGGATGGGTAAAGGATGCAAAGTGATTGCCTTCTATTTCCTGGGGGGCAAATCCGGTAGTATTCAAGATATTAGGGGATATGTAAGTAAATACCCCATGAGGATTAATAACAAATAGTACATCATTAACTTTTTCCACGATCGTGCGAAACTTTAACTCGCTTTGCTGTAGGGCTGCTTCTGCTTGTTTGCGTTCTAGTTCCGCACCGGCACGGGCAGCAAAAATTTTCATAATCAGTTCCCGCCCCGGATCGGGCTGCATTGGTTTGACATCTATCACTGCTAGATGTCCAATGATTTCGCCGCATGAACTAGTCAGAGGAACACCTAGAAAACTTTCGGCATTCATCCTCACTAAATCTGCATCTTCGGGGAAAGCGGCTTGCACTTGTTGGGGGTAGTGACACATCTTGCCTTGTAAAGTGTGTTGACAAGGTGTACCGCGCAAATCATATTCCAAGTTGTCACCAATATTCCCACAACACCAAAAAGCCAAAGTCCGGACTTTCGTTTTTGGCTCATCATTAAATTCAGTCACTAGGGCATACTGAACTTGCAATACCTCAGCAAGGTAACGAACGCAGGAATTAAAGAATTCATCACCTGTTTTAGCTGCTGTCCCCTCAACAATTAAGCGTAAAGCTTGTTCTTGGTATTTGCGATCGCTAATATCTGTAAAGACAGAATCTAAACAAGACTCTTCTACATTGAGGCGGATTGACAATAATACCCAAACGACAGAGCCATCAAAGCGACGCAATGCGAGTTCAAAGTTACGTACCTCGCCGTACTTTTCTAACTCAGCTAACATTCGGGTGCGGTCATTTATATTAACATATAAGTCAGTGGTGAAATGTTTGCCAATCAGGTCAGCAGCACAGGCAAAACCTAGAATCTCCGCACCGCGTTGATTAGCATCCACTATTAATCCATCTTTCTGGCGAGTGCGAAAAATCCCTACTTGAGAATTTTCAAAGATGTTGCGGTATTTCATTTCACTACGACGTAAGGCTTCTTCTGCTTGCTTGCGTTCTGTAATATCGCGTCCCACACCTGCGATCGCAATTTCACCACTAGAAGTATTAATTGTGGAAGTGTTAAAGTTAAACCAACGCCAACTGCCGTTTTTGTGTCGCAGTCGCACCTCAATACCAGTCAACTTTTCCCCTAAAGCTGCCCTTTGTAATGCAGCAGCGCTAATTGCCAAATCTTCTGGTTTGGTAAACTCCACCACAGAATGACCTTCGATTTCTGCCAAGCTATATCCCATAATTGAGGTGACATTAGGCGAGTGATAGGTAAAAATTCCGTCTAGGTTGAGAACAAATATCAGATCATTGGCATTTTCAACAATAGTACGGAACTTTAACTCACTTTCCTGGAGGGCTGCTTCAGCGCGTTTGCGTTTTGTAGCATCAGTCCCTACTGAAAGAATTTCAATTAAGTTGCCTCGCTCATCTAAAATAGGCTTATTTGCCCAGACTATCCAAACGCGATCGCCATTTTTACACAAGTTCTCGTTTTCGTTAAATATATACTTTTCTGGGTGCTGACAAATATCCACCATTAATGCCTGTAAGTCGCGTCCAGAAGTTTCAGTTTCGGGAACAATTGTGCCAACGACATTGCGTCCGATAATTTCATCTACATCGAAGCCAAACAGCCTTTGACCGTAATCATTTAAAAATATAATGTCACCATTGCCATCCCAACGCAGAATGATGCAGTTGGCTGTTTGTACCAAATCGCGGTATTGTGCTTCGCTTTGGCGTAAGGCTTCCTCAATAAGTTTGCGAACTGTAATATCTCGCACTATAGCTAAAACATGTGGCTTTCCGTTGTAAATGCAAGTTGTACCTTTGACTTCCACATCTATTAAAGTACCATCTTTGCAGACATCAACCGCTTGCCCGTAAAATTGCTCACCGACTCGCATTGTCTTCAGATACTCATAGAAAACATGATGGGAGTCTGGGTGAATGTAGGCTGATGGATGCAAAGCGATAAATTCTTCGTAGGTGTAACCATGCATTTGGCAAGCAGCCGGATTCACTTCGACGACTTTTTCAGTTTCTATCTCAGTAATAAATAGTCCATCATTGATTGCTTCAAAAATACTACGGTATTGCAACTCACTTTGTCGCAGCGCCTCTTCTGACTTTTGGCGTTGAGTAACATCACGGAAACTCCACACTCTACCAATAATTTGTTCGCCGATACGCTGAGGACAGGAGTAGCGCTCAAATACTCTGCCATCTCGCAATTCTAACAAGTCGTTACTTACTAGCTCTGGCTGGGCATATAATTCTCGAACTCGTTGCAAAAACCCATCGGGATCTTTTAGCTGATTCGCTAGATGCATCAACCGCTTCAAATGATCTGGTTCCGTCAAAATTTCTGGCGGAACTGACCACATTTCTAAGAACTTTTGATTATAACTGGTAATATTACTGTAAGTATTAACTGCTAAGATACCATCTTGAATTGATTCAAAGATCGCACTTAACAAAGACAAAGAGTTTTCTAAAGTGACTTGGGTTTGTTGGCGTTCACGTAGCGCGGCTTGCCGTTCGCTAATATCCCGCCCTAATACTACAAGAGCCTTGCGTCTCCCATCCTGGTGAAACAGGGGTGCTTTAATCATATCTAAACTACTGGCTGTCCCATCAGGTCGGGGGACAATTTCTTCTACACGATGCACACATGCCAATTGCCAAGCTTGCTCATCTGTGTCGCAGCAATTAAGCAAGACATCATGATAAAAATTGGCGAATTGTGCTAGTTCTGCGTCGGTTTTGCCTCGATAATCAACGCCTTGTAGTTCTAAAAACTCCAGGTTAGCCTGGTTTGACAGCAACCATCTTCCCTCGCCATCTTTTAAACAAATAATATCGGGTGTAGCGTTAATTAATGTCTGCAATCGTTCCTCAATTTCTTGCAGGGATTCTTGAGTTTGTTGAATTTTTGTAATATCTCGAATCACCAGTACGGCAAATTTTTCCTCAGCTAATCTAGTGCAGTTCCCAGAAATTTCTAATATCAGGCTACGTTCACCTTGTGTTAACTGATAATTTGTTGTTGCGTATTCCCCATTTAGTAATCGCACATCCGGATAGAAATTTTCCGCAACTGGTTGTCCGGTTTGTGCTAAAGGTAGTAAATCAGTTAACTGCAAGCCGCAAACAGTGCCGTGGAGTTGGTTAACCAGAGACTCAAAGCTAGAATTGCACCATTGAATGCGTCGGTCTTCTCCTATCCAGACTACAGCATCCGCGATCGCACTTAGCGTTACTTCCATTTTGGTGAGGGTAGCTTGCAATTGCTTCACCTGCTCTAGCTGTTGTGCGCTCATCACCAACTCCTTGATGCCTCCGAGAAAGAAATAGCAACTTGGTATAGAAATTTTAGCGTTAGTCAACCCTCGGAAGAATTAACTACGCAAAATTACATATTCATTAGGAAAAGACAAAAATCAGTAATCAGGGTGCGACAGCAGAGGAAATCGTTTATCGGTATCCATCTCTAAAATCTGGCTGATGTTTATGTCATGATCGCTTTCTATCTTAAGCAACAACAGGAAGTAGAAGCTTACCTACAACAGCGACGACAACGATTGCAGGAGATTCAGGCAATGAATCAAGCGAGATTTGATCCGCAAGGTTTGCGTGATCGCCTGTTTGCCCGTAGAGCAGAACAAGAAGCAGTCAAGAGGGGGAGATGGAGGGTCAAGTTCAGTATCTCCCGTGGTAAGCGGTCTAATTTAGCCGTTAGGCTGCTTAGTTTATTCCCCAGCGAATGTATCCTCTGCTAGTAAATGCATAACCTTACGCCATGCAGTTTCCCCTTCTAGTCCAACAACTTCAAACACCCGCGCAAAACGTTGTCTTTGATCGCCGGATAACTGACTCTCTAAACATAAGCCTGATGGTGTAAGGGTTAGGCGTTTGATCCGGCGATCAGTGGTGTCAATATTAGATTCGACTAGCCCTAATTGGGTCAGTTGCCGTAATGGACTGTTCAAAGACTGTTTACTGATTCCGAGAGTCGCCAGTAATTCGTTAACGCTTAATCCTGGCTTGCGACCAATAAAATATAGAATCCGATGATGGACACGCGAGAGACCACGCTCGGCAAGTATGGCATCTGGCTTTGCAACAACTGCGCGAAAAGCAAAGTGCAACGCTTCCAGAGCCTCGTTAAGTTCTTTTTCCCGCTCGCTTGGCAAACTATTTAGGTCAGTCATGTTGACATATTAATCGATGTTCAGCTAATTTGAGTATGTCAACCTATATGACCTATTTTGTGACCATGCCGATCCTCAACGCAGATTTTGCATTCAGCTTTGCCCACAGCTGGATCGAGGGCTGGAATCAACGTGACATCGATGCTGTCCTGAGCCACTACGCGGATGACTTTGAGTTGGCTTCCCCTTTGATCCCATCTATTGTTGGAGAATCTAGCGGCATTCTCCAGGGTAAGGCAGATGTGAGAGCTTACTGGAACAAGGGGTTAGCGCAAATCCCTGACCTTCATTTTGAACTGAAAGAAGTTTTGACGGGTGTAGATAGCATCACGCTCTATTACCGAGGGCATCGGGGCATGGTGACTGAAGTGCTATGGTTCGACGGTACGGGAAAGGTAAAGAAAGCTTGGGCTTGTTACGCCATTGACATCATAAGGGTAAGTAATGAAGCAATCGCCAATTTCAGCTGAATCGATTTCAGCACCGTTCGGTAAGACGATATATCCAGAACCTTATGCTTCTCTTGTGAAGGGACGACAAAAGCGAAAATTGGGTGAGTATTTTGGCTTGACTCATTTTGGAGTTAATTTAACTCATCTCTCGCCCGGTGCAGTTTCTGCTCTTGCTCATAGCCACTCAAAGCAAGAAGAATTTATCCTAGTATTGGAAGGCAGCCCAACGCTGGTATTAGGCGAAGAGGAATTCGTTTTGCATCCTGGTGACTGCTACGGATTTAAGGCAGGCACAGGTATCGCCCATCAACTGATTAATCGGTCTGAAGAGAACGTAACCTATCTTGAGGTTGGCGATCGCACTGAGGGAGATGAGGTCGAATACCCAAATGATGATCTCAAAGCAACACAATTGTCGAATAGTGAATGGGCTTTAACGCACAAAGATGGTCGCGCATTTTAGACCTGTTGCACGAATATTTGAAATACCCCCCTTAGTCCCCCCTTGCCAAAGGGGGAAAGCAATACATCAACTCCCTCCCCTTAGTAAGGGGAAGGTTGGGGTGGGGTTTTGAGGATTCATGCAAGAGGTCTTTTGAAGAGGGTAGGAGGCAGAAGGCAGTCCCAATGAAACAAGTCTCACCACCAAGCATGAAAGTGGAATTTATCTGTGTAGGTTAAGATTAATGCAAAGACTAGCAGCCAGTCGGCTGAATTTGTTATGGCATTAACATCCCGTGTTGTTCATAGCGACCCCGACATTTTGGGAGGAACCCCTGTTTTTGTTGGAACTCGTGTGCCAATCAGAACCCTGCTTGATTATCTTGAAGCTGGTGATTCATTAGATGTGTTTCTAGACCATTTCCCTAGTGTTAGTCGTGAACAGGCGATCGCAGCGCTTGAATTAGCAAAGGAAATGCTGACAGCCTGTGCGAATCCTGCTTGATGAATGCACTCCACGACCCTTAAAGCGGGAACTTGCTGATTACGAAATATGCACAGTTGTCGAGATGGGATGGTCAGGAAAAAAGAACGGTGAGTTGCTGCGGCTTATGAGTCAAGAGGGCTTTACGATTCTGCTCACCACAGACCAGAATTTGCGCTATCAGCAAAATTTACAGCAAGCTGGAGTGGCAGTTGTTGTCCTTATAGCACCTAGCAATAGACTCCCGGATTTAGTTCCTCTAATACCAGATGTTCGTAAAGTGCTGAACACAATTGCTTCAGGAGAAATAGTTGAAGTTGGAGGTTATTGAAAATAATATAGCAGGGCAGCACAACAATTCAAATGCGACGGACTGCCGAAAGCTTTTGGTGATCTGAAAACAAAGTACTCTTTTTCGCTTTGAAGATATCTTTCTCTTTGGGTAGTTCAACCGTGTGATCGCACATATTTGTTATAAGTATGAACTGCAAATTTATGCAAATTTGCCAGCAGTCTATGCAAATGCTGGCAAATAAAATATGTAAAATATAGCGGATTAATTTATATTGTTTGAATTAATAAAACATATCCGCTGTTTATTGATCTCATAGATTGTCCTAATAGATCAAGAGTACAAAAAGCAATATTTTCTCTTGTTATACCTTAAACAAACTGCAATTCATACTTATCCAAAATCGGCTGTATATTTTCCATATTTGGTGGCGAAGAACTTGCAACATCACCCATTTCTTCATAAAAAGTCTTCGCTTTTTCAGGCGCTATTAAAACCAAAAACTTAGCAAAAGCAGAACGAATCTTGAAAGCATGATTAGTATTTTCAGGAATATTCACAAAAAATCCTGGTGTTGCTACGATTATTTCTTTACCAACTTGTAATTCTAATTCACCTTCTAGAATATAAAATGCTTCTTCCCAAGGGTGAGTATGCAGGGGTGGACCATTATTTTCTGTATCTTCTATTTCATAAACTGTCCAAGCTCCATTGCTGGTTTCCCCGGTTGCTTTAGTTGTGAATTGTCCACCCAAAACTGAGAATTTCTTACCTTCTCCTGCTGCTACAACAGTTGGTTGATGCATGGTTGAGCTTTGCATATTAGTGAACTCCTGAATATGTGATTGTATATGTATGAACCACAAACTTAATTTGATGTTTTTAAGATTAGTAATTAATCGGGGAGAAATAGGGGAGACAATTGGGTAATGGAAAAATTATTTGTAAAGGATTATTAAGTCAGTGAACCAACGTTAAAATTTCTAATAAATAATTAGTAGCCTTTTGTGGCTCGAGTTGATATTGCAATGCCTAACCAGTCACTCACCTCACCCAAAGCTGATATTTTGGTAATTGATGACACACCAGAAAACCTAAACCTTCTATCTGCCATGCTGACAGAACAAGGGTATAAAGTTCGCAGTGTGACTAAAGGTTCTACAGGATTGCGGGGAGCAAATGCAGTTCCCCCAGATTTGATTTTGCTGGATGTTAATATGCCACAGATGAATGGTTATGAAGTCTGTCAGCAATTAAAGATAAATGATCGCACCCGCGAAATTCCGGTAATTTTTATCAGCGCTTTAGGTGATGTGCTAGATAAAGTCAAAGCGTTTGCAGTTGGCGGGGTGGACTATATCACTAAGCCTTTTCAACTAGAAGAGGTTTTAGCACGAATTGAAAATCACTTGATGATTCGCCAACTGCAAAAACAACTCCAAGCGCAAAATGAACGGTTGCAGCAGGAAATTCGCGATCGCACCAAAGCTGAAGAGAAGTTTGCTAAAGTTTTTCGTTCCAGTCCCAATCCGATCGCGATCGCTACAGTTGCAGAAGCGTGTTTTATTGATGTCAATCCCAGTTTTTTGAAAATGAGTGGCTATTCCCCAGAGGAAGTGATTGAACACACCTTTGCGGAACTTGATTTGGGTAAAGATACAGTAGCGATCACTCAAATAATTCAATGTTTACCTGATATTGGGTCAATCTATAATCAAGAATTTGAATTTTCTACTAAATCTGGAGAAGTTAAAACCACACTAATATCTATTGAATTAATTGATCTAGCTGGAGTACCATGCGCTTTATTAATCGCCAATGACATCACCGAACGCAAACGCCTAGAAAACGAGTTTATTTCTTTAGTTAGTCATGAGTTGCGTACACCTTTGACTTCCACAATGGGAGCATTGGATTTATTGGGTGCAGGACAATTAGGAACTCTGACTGCACAGGGACAAAAAATTCTCAGCATCGCTACTAATAACACTGAACGTCTCATTCGTTTGGTGAACGATATTCTCGATTTAGAACGGATGAAATCGGGCAAAATTTTCATGCGGAAGGCTAAGTGCAATGTTGCTGAACTGTTAATCACAGCAACAGAAGCGATGCAAGCAATGGCAGATAAATTACAAGTCAAACTGATTGTTAATCCTTTAGCAATTGAAATTTGGGCAGATCCTGATCGCCTGCTACAAACCCTAACCAATTTACTCAGCAACGCGATTAAGTTTTCTGAAGCAGGAGATACCGTCTGGATTAGTGCCACACTTTCAGAATCTCAAGGTGTTGAATCTGAAGAAAATCACCATTTCTGCACAAAAGATAGTTCTTTACCCAACTACCTTTTGATTACTATCCAAGATCAAGGACGAGGAATTCCTGAAGATAAATTACAAATAATCTTTGAGCGCTTTCAGCAGGTAGATGCATCCGATTCTCGCAATAAAGGCGGAACAGGTTTAGGACTTGCTATTTGCCGGAATATTGTACAGCAACATCATGGAAAAATCTGGGTTGAGAGCGTTTTGGGTGAGGGTAGTACGTTTTATGTAATTTTACCTCTAATAAGCTCTAAATCCACATAATCATATAAGAGTAACATTATGAGCAGAACTATCTTAGTTGTTGACGATGAAGAAGATGTGCAGGCGATCGCAAAATTGGGATTAGAAATGGGTGCAGGTTGGCATGTGTTGACTGCTGATTCTGGTCAGGAGGCATTGCATGTAGCTGCCAACTCTCCAGTTGATGTGATTCTACTAGATATAATGATGCCTGATATGGATGGGCGTGCCACCTTACAACAACTCAAGGCTAACCCGGTTACTAAATCAATTCCTGTAATCTTACTTACTGCCAAAGTCCAAGAGTCAGATCAAAACAGTTTTACTGAGTTAGATGTAGCTGCTGTCTTTGCCAAGCCTTTTCGTCCCTTGAAATTGGCAATGCAAATCAGTCAAGCATTGGGCTGGTGCTAATAACCCACCATTGTTAAAACGTCTGTCAAGTCGGTCGAGTATTTCTTGAATCCCTAGTTTCACTTTGTGCGATCGCAGATGTGCGTGTTTCGTTAACCGCGTTTGATAAAATTCTATTATCGAATTCATCTCAATTCAGGGTTGGACTTCGCGCAGCCGACGCTCTAAAAAGCGGCGTTCACTGTCATTGGTAACTAATGCCAGCGCCCGGGCATAGCCTTGAGCAGCTGCTTGAGAGTCCCCCATCCGTCGCAGCAGATCGGCACGGGTAGCGTGAAACAAATGGTAGTCGTCGAGTTGAGGGGCAAGCTTATCAGTAAGGACAAGCGCTGCTTGAGGACTATTGACCATCGCGATCGCCACCGCCCGATTCAATGAAACGATCGGCGAAGGCTGTAACTGTTCCAGCACATCATAAAGCCGCGCAATCTGCGCCCAGTCGGTTTGTTCTGCCCGCGCTGCTTGACAATGGAGTGCCGCGATCGCCGCTTGTACGGCAAACGGGTTCAATTCGCCCCGCAGCGCCTCCTCTACTAGCGGCAACGCCTCAGCAATTTGTTGCTGGTTCCAGCGAGTACGATCCTGATCTTCGAGCAAAACGAGATCGCCTGCTGCGTTAAGACGGGCATCGCGTCGGGAGTCGTGCAGTAGCATCAGCGCCACCAGTGCCGTGACTTCTGAGGGTGGTTGGGGGGACATCAATTGCCTTATTAGTTGTCCCAATCGAATAGCTTCGGTGCAGAGGTCAGCCCTGACCATCGCCTCACCCCTGGTCGCTGCATAGCCCTCGTTGAAAATTAGATAAATCACTGTCAGTACCGCCTCTATCCGGGGAGAGAGAGCGCTCGGATCTGGCACTCTAAAGGGAATTCCCGCATCCCGAATTTTGCGCTTGGCACGGACTAGCCGTTGTGCCATCGTTGCTGTGGGTACGAGAAAGGCGCGGGCAATTTCATCGGTTTCCAGACCGCCCAGCATTCGCAGTGTCAGAGCGACTTGCGCCTCAATCGTCAGTGCCGGGTGAGCGCAGGTGAAAATTAATCGCAGTCGATCATCTGGAATCTCATCCGAATCGTAGGTTGGCTCTTCGTGAGTCGGAATTAACCCGGATGCTGCATACCATTCCAACTTTTCCGTGAGTCGTGTTCGCCGTCGGAGACGATCAATCGCTTTATATCGAGCCGTGCGGATAATCCAGGCACGGGGAAGATCCGGAATTCCCCCAGATTGCCACTGATTCACTGCGGCTGCAAAGGCTTCCTGTGCCGCTTCTTCAGCAATATCAAAATCTCCTACCAACCGAATCAGAATGGCAACGATCCGCCCCCACTCAGCACGGTAAACAGAAGCGATTGCCTGGTTTATGTCTAGTTTTGCGTTTAAAGTCATACCTGGCATAAAAATTGTGGGCAAGGTGTCGATTTGCGCCAACCTCATTCGACTGACTTACACAGGAGAACAACAGAGGTTGCTTCGATCATATTTTATAGTACATCTGCTCGCATTGAATCAGAAAATTTTTCTAGCGAGGTGTCGATTTGCGCTAACGCCGTTCGACTCATTTATAGAAAACGCAAAAGGAGAATCGATATGCAATGAGGCAAACGAATACCCGTCGATCGCAAGACGGTGAATGGTGAGAAAGCAGCCTAAATCCTAGTTGGGCTGTACATTCAGCTAAAACGCTTATCAATGGAGAAATCATGCGAAAACTTAAGCTCCAAATGCAAATTACGGTTGACAGCTTTGTTGCAGGCTCAGAGGGTCAGTTAGACTGGATGACTTCTCACTGATTGAAAACAGGTTGATCGACGAGTTGAATCTGTTTGTCAACCCGGTTGCGATCGGAAAAGGGATGCAAATATTTGAAAGTCAAACGCCTTTGAAGTTGATAACTTCTACTGCTTATGCCTGCGGCGTTGTAGTGAATACCTACGAACTTCAATAGCGTCTTCAACCATCATTATCGAAAGGAAATGATCATGACAACCCGACAAAAAATCACGCCCTGCCTCTGGTTTAACTTCAATGCTGAAGAAGCCGTTAATCACTACCTGAGCATTTTCAAGAACAGCAAGATTTTGGAGGTTTTGCACTACGGCGATGCCATGCCCGAACACAAAGGCAAAGTGCTGATTATCCGCTTTGAAATTGAAGGGCAGCAGTTTCAGGCACTCAATGCTGGACCGGAATTTCCATTTACTGAGGCGATTTCCCTTAGTGTGGACTGCGAAACCCAGGAAGAAGTTGACGAACTGTGGAGTAAGCTGTCCGCAGGTGGACGTGAAGGTGAATGTGGCTGGTTAAAAGACAAGTTCGGTCTGTCTTGGCAAATTGTGCCGCGAGTCCTGACGGAAATGCTCAAAGACAAAGATGCTGACAAGGCAACGCGCGTAATGCAAGCCATGTTCACAATGAGCAAGATTGATATTGCCCGTTTACAGCAAGCCTACAACCAGAAGTAGTCCACAGAGGAGCCTCTATTAGTCGATGGACGAATGACATCCTACATTAATCGTTCAACTGATGCACGAAAATCAACTCAAAAGTCCAACCTATGAAATACATACTGCTAATCTACCTGGAAGAACATGCCCTGAGCGACACCGAGCGGGAGCAGTGTTATAAAGACTCTGTGCAACTCGCCCAGGAACTCAACTCGAAGGGGCAATATTTGGCAACCGCCCCACTCCATCCAGTCGCAACAGCAACCAGTGTCCGGGTGCGCGACGGCAAATCACTCGTGACCGATGGACCCTTTGCTGAGACGCGCGAACAATTGGGTGGTTTTTTTCTAATTGACGCTCAGGATCTGGATGAGGCAATTGCGATCGCCACCCAAATTCCAGCCGTTCAAGTCGGCACGGTCGAAATTCGTCCCGTAATCGAAGTCGCGGGTTTACCAGAATCTTAATTGCATCCAAACCAACCTGAATCTTAACCTAAGGAGTATCTGATGAAACTTAATCCTTATTTGATGTTCAACGGCAACTGTGAGGCAGCATTCAAGTTTTATGAGCAGTGTCTCGGTGGCAAAATCACGATGATGATGACGCATAAGGAGGCACCCTCGGCAGAACAGGTACCCCCTGAATGGCATGACAAGATTATGCATGTTTGTCTCGACTTGGGAGACCGACTCTTGATGGGATCTGATAGTCCGCCTGGATATTTTGAAACCCCTCAAGGCTTCTACGTGCAGATCAGTGTTGAGACCCCAGCAGAAGCGGAACGAATTTTTCACACGCTGGCAGAAAACGGCAAAGTCACCATGCCGCTCAATCAAACCTTCTGGTCTGCCCGCTTTGGCATGTTAGTCGATCAGTTCGGTACGCCGTGGATGATCAACTGTGAGCAAACAACTTGAACATTGTGCAGTGAGCTGCATTGGCTAGTATCTATCGGTCAGAGTTCTCAAGGATAAAAAGGAGCTAAAACGGGGTAAAAGTAGCTAAGACGCATTTTGCCGCCACGTGTCATCTGTAAATCTTACTCAGACTTGGTTTTAGAAAAAAACTAACTTTTACCTAAAAATCAGGATTTGGCAGACCAGATTTGCTACTTTGAGTCGTACCATTTGAATCCCTCTAATTTCTAGAGCTTGAAACTTTTGTGGCTACGTTACTAAATGCTGTGCCAAATAACTTAAACTTCAATTGGTACTGCAAAAACAAGGTTTTTTAGAGATTTTTGTGTCAATAAGCCATTTTATTTTTGGAAAGCTCTTGTAGCAAGGCTAAGAGATTTTACATAGTGGCTGGTGTCATACTTACTACTTTACCCTCAAATAAGGCGTTGCAAAGTAATCCAAGTACACAGGCAATAGAAAGCTATTTCCCTAACTGGTTCAAATTGATGTCAGGTGGTATTAAAACTTCATTAATCGCATGGATAACACCGTTACTTGCTTTGATGTTCGGTTGAGTTACACTTGCATCGTTCACCGCAATTTGATTAGTGCCAGGATTAATTTGAATATTGATAGGTCTATCCTCAAGCGTTTTCAGTTCTCCACGCTTGAGTTGATCGGTAGTGAGTTCACCAGACACCACATGATATTTCAAAATCTTAGTCAACGTTTCTCGATTCTCAGGTTGTAATAGTTTGTTCAGGGTCTCTTTAGGTAAAGCAGCAAAGGCTTCATCAGTCGGAGCAAAAACTGTATAAGGGCCTTTGCCTTTGAGAGTGTCTGCTAAACCTGCTGTTTTCAATGCAGAACTTAATGTTGTAAAGTTCAATGTAGACAGAGCATAAATGTCACCAGGCTCTGTTGTGGAAGTCGTTGAAGTGGTTGTGTTAGTGGAACCACGAGTATCTGAGGTAGATGTAGTTGTGGAACTGGTTGTGCTAGTGGAACTACCATTATTCGACGTAGATGTAGTCGTGGAACTGGTTTGGCCGATCGCATTATTGCGACCCACAATATAATTAGTAGCGGCAACATTGTTAGGAAGTGGTTCTATTTTTCCTTGCCGCACTAAGGCTTGATACAAAAGTGCTGCGGCTTCCGCACGGGTGAGATTTCGGAGTGGATTGAGAGCTTTTACATTTGGGTAGTTGACCACAATATTTGCTTGTGTAGCAGCAGCTATAGGATTGATAGCGTAAGCAGGTATCCATCCAGCATCTTGGTAGTAACTTCTAAGAATATTTGCTGGCGTACCATTAGGAGATAAACGCAAACCATTTGCTAAAGCAGTTATCGCCTGCGCTCTAGGAATAGGTTGCTCTGGGAAAAACAATGTGCCGCCATAACCTACCATAAATCCTGTTTGAAAGGCTTCTTGTATTTCAGAAGCCGCCCAGTAATCACCAGGAACATCCGTAAATCCAGATTCACCTAACTGTCGAACTTGATTTTGCTCAAAAGCTTTGGCTATCATTGTAGCAAATTCTGCACGTTCCACAGGCTGCTGTGGTCTAAAAGTTCCATTAGGAAAGCCTGTAATAATGTTTCTTTGGGCTAGAGCTTGAATAAATGGTCGCGCCCAAAAATCAGGTGCAACATCAGAAAAGTTGACCTCTGCACCCGGACTTGGAGATGGAGAAGTCGTTTGAGCAACGGTGGGAGCAGAAATTGTTACAGGAACGATCGCTGCGAATGTCATGGTAACTCCTAGCAAAGCGGCGCTACCCGATGACCAACGTAAGAAGCTAAACATTGAAAATATCCTCCGAATTATGGGATTAGATTTTAGACAGGTTTACCCAAGGCAAAAGTAAAAAGATAATTTGATGCCAAAAAACGTAGAAACTCAGCAAAAGCACATAACATCTGAGTTTTCCCAACTTAATGAGAAGAAATAGGCATTACACAATCAAAAAATGATTTAATGCTATATTCTTCTTTCTAAATCATTTCAATTGTGCAACACCTAAAAGTTAGTTAAAAAGGATGTTGAGGTTAAGTTGTTGAATGCTAATTCAGTTATTGAACTGCATCTAGTTTGAAGATATCTCTAAAAGGTGGAAAACTTGTGGAGGCTGAAGCGAGTGTGGGACGACGGCTTCATAACAGAAAAGAGAACTTAGCAGCCCTCTGGAGTGCGTGTCACTTTTTTTCCATCTGAGCGGTAAGTCTAATGTTTCGCCAGGGCAGTTATCTAAGGTGCGATCGCTATTATTGAAAATTAGATATTGCTAAGAGGTTGTCGATTTTTTGAGGAAGTGCGATCGACCCTGAGTGTGAAGGATTAGGTAGTGGCTGCAAACAGGGGTGTTGTGTCAGTGTAGACCCTGATAGCAGTCACACTTCCTGCTGAGTTGCGCACACCCATCACCATTTTCAGGTGGAGCATCTAGGAAAGCTGGATAATTTCTTCGACGTCCAATAATTGGTTAATTTTGGCTTAATCAAATGTTTAATTTTACACAACTAGTCATTAAATCTCTGCCACTACATTAACTTAAGGCACTGCAACAACCTGCTTCTACGTTCTATTTATATGTACGAATACTCTCAAGCTTTGAAAGCTAAGAGTGCTTGTGATGGATTTTACTGCCCATCTGCTAAAGGAAGAAGTCATGAACTGGAAAGCCCGCCTCGTCAGGACAACAGCTTTGTACTTGGTAGTTCCCTTCACTGTGATTTTGACCGTGGTCGAACCGCTTGTTAGCAGTGCTAACCAGCAATCAAAGCAGACGGGCAAACGCTATTGGCAGTCACTTCCTTTAGGAATGCCTAATTTGAGCGAATCACGGGTATCAAAACAGATAGCACCTGGTGTTACCCACACAGTTATTGTTAGGGGCGAGCAGTCAAACCGTGACGTGTATACAGTCGATGTCACATTCCAAGCCAGCCTTAAAGCAGCTCAAACTGTTGCTGAATCGTTGAAAGCTCAAGGATACCAACCTCAGATCAAACCAATATTGCAACGAGCACCAGATGATCCAGAATCTGGTCCGCTCGGTTATTTAGTTCGTGTTGGTGCTTTTAGTACAGAAGCTCTTGCTGTTAATTTGCGTTTGCAACTTGAAGCGGCTGGATATTCAGGGTTGCGAGTTGTAAACACAGCAGAGGATGGGGGAAAGACTACTGGCCCGTGGGTGGTGAATGTACTTGAGGTAGACCCCAAGCAGTATTACCTTAAAATTGCTCCTGCACTTGCTACTGAAATTGTCCCTGATAATGAACCTTTGACACAGCTTTCACTGCGAACATTAGCTGTTGCAGCAGTGAACGGAGGATATTTTGTGATTGGAGCTAACGATGGCACCCCAGGCGACCTAGCAGGTATTTCCATTATTAATGGTAAGCTGGTGAGCGAGGCAGTCAATGGCAGAACAAGCCTTATTCTTCCCTCGGGTTCCAGTCTAGATGCTCGTATAGCTGCTGTGTCATCTAAAATTGCTGCAACGGCAAACGATGGTGCAACACGTGAGGTCGATGGGTTGAATCGTAAACCTGGTTTGATTCGAGGTTGCGGTGGTGTCGGTGGAGATATCCCTACTGAAAGCCCTAAGCATGACTTTACTTGTACAGATAGCAGTGAGCTAATTCAATTTACACCTGCATTTGGGAAATCCACAGAGCCAGGAGAGGGAGCGGAAGTTGTACTTGATGCATTAGGTAACGTTATTGAATTCCGCCAGCAACGTGGAGGTCAGATCCCAAGCAATGGCTCAGTGTTATCAGCAACGGGTGATGCTATTGAGTGGTTGCAAAATCATGGGCAAATAGGCTCAAAGATTGACATTGATACTCGTGTTTTGGCGAATGGAGAAGAACTGCCAATAGACGAGGCTGTTGGAGTCATCAATGGTGGTCCGAGATTGCTACGTAATGGAAAAATAGAGATCACTGCCTTTAGCGAAGGATTTCATTGGCAGGATAACCCAGAGTTTTACTATAGATTTGGAGTACGACGTAACCCTCGCACACTAGCTGGAATTACTGCAACAGGAAAGCTGCTTTTGGTTACAGTTGACGGCCGTCAGCCCACGTGGAGTGTAGGTGCGAGTTTTTCTGAAAGCGCTCGAATTATGCGATCGCTAGGAGCAATAGATGCTGTCAACCTTGATGGCGGAGGTTCGACAACCATAACTATTAACCAGCAACTCGTTAACCGTCCATCTGACTCTACTGGAGAGCGACCAATAGCGGACGCTATTGTCATCCAAAATAGAATTGACACTCCTACACCTTGAATAATATCAAGTTCGGCTAATTGCTTACGATATTATGCTTTTTTGGGGGTCATTGGTAATTGGTTTTTTCCATTACCCATTACCCATTACCTGTTACTAGCCTAGTATCTGGAATTGAGGTCGCAGCAAGGGAGATTGAAAAACGATAAATTGTATCTCCATGCTGCCAAACCCCCTTGCTGACAAGCCTGCCCGAATCAAAAATTCAGATTTAGATATACTCTTTGCCAACCTTCATTGTTAGTTGAGTTCTTCCTTGACAAGATTCAGCAGGTACTCGCGGGTGGATTCAAGAATAGCTTTGCTTAGTCTCGAATCCCCAGTCGCTCGTGCAAGTGACACCGCTCCAACCATGGCTGCAAACATGAAGCTGACTTTTGCTTGTTTCTGCGAATACGTTGTCTCAGGAAGATGTTCGCCAATAGCATCAAAGACCTCCGACAATTTTTCTGTAAAAGCTTTTCGCGTTGATAGGGAACATCGCGCTACTTCGGCTGAAAGTGTAGGGAGCGGACATCCCAATGTTGGCTGGTCTCGGTGTTTCTCGCTTAAGTAAAAGTCAAGCATGGCTGGAAAACCCTCTGCTTCCAGGGCAACTAGCATGGCATCCAAACTTTGGTTCAATGCAAACACAAACGACTCCGCAACGAGCTCCTCCTTGTCGGCAAAGTGGGCATAAAATCCACCGTGCGTCAGGTCTAACGTACCCATGAGCTTGGCGATCCCGACTCCCTTAAATCCGTGAGTCCGAAATTCTCTCGACGCGGATTCGACGATCCGCTGATGGATTTCCATTTTGTGTTCGTCTTTGTAGCGCATAGGTTCAGTATGAGTAAATGATGGTCATCATATAACACAATTGTGTCGTAAAAACAGCTAGATGGTAAAGTAACAAGTTTCAAATTTGGTCATAATGCCATATTCCAGTAGCTTAAGCGATAAAGAGTGGGAACGTTTAGGAGCTGTGGTGGTGCTGGACAAAGCTATTGAGGAATTATCCAAATTGAAAGTTGTTTGGTTTCTAGCTTCGGAATTCAAAATTAATCCTTGGGTTGCAGATTATGGACTCTAAAGTTTTCCAGACATTCTGCTAAGACTGGCAATGACTGCAATCAACTCGGCTGCTCTAACTGGTTTAGCGATGTGTAGCTGGAAGCCTGCTGCAATAGCCTCTGTGTAATCTTCTACCCTGGCATATCCTGTGAGTGCAACTGCGGGAATACGTCCGCCCATTTCTGGTTCAAGTTCCCTAATTTTACGGATAAGCGTGTAGCCATCTTCGTCTGGTATCCCGATATCACTCACTAAAACATCTGGTTTGAATTGTTCGAGCGATGTCAGTGCTTCGCCTGTTGAGCCAACAGCAATAACTTCTGCTCCACACTCTTGCAGTACCGTACTAATCCACTTGCGCGTGTCCGTTTCGTCGTCCACAACTAGGATGCGTAAGCCGTTAAGTTTTGGAGGATTGTCTAATGGTGCTGCATCTTCTGCAATAGTTGGCAGCTGTATCTGGTCTGTATTGTTTGGCTGAGCAACTTCTGACGGGGAAATGGCTGTGAACGGTAGCTTGACTGTAAAAGTTGCTCCTTGCCCTATTCCCTGGCTTTCTACTTGAATACTGCCACCGTGTAATTCTACCAAATGACGAGCGATCGCCAGTCCTAAACCTAACCCCTTATTTGACTTGGTACTCGTGCTATCTGCCTGACGAAAGCGGTCAAAAACATACGGCAGAAACTCAGGACTGATACCCTTACCTGTGTCGCTGACAGTAATTTGGGCATAGCGGTTTTTGTGATGGGATGATGAGGCGGTGCGGTGGTGGGGACTTGATTCTACTTTCTCCCGATCGTTGACTACTTCTAGGCGCACTTCAACCCGTCCGCCATCAGGTGTAAACTTAATTGCATTAGAAAGCAGATTTAATACGATTTGTTGCAAGCGATCTGAGTCACCCCAAATAGGTTCTAGCGAGGTATCAAGCGCCGATTCAATTTGAATAGATTTAGCATCAGCCACTGGTTGTACAACTTCTAAAGCTTGGGCGATCGCTTCTACCAAATTAACTCTGCTAAAATTCAGTGAGAGATTTCCTTGAACAATGCGCGAAATATCAAGTAGATCTTCAATCAGTTGCATTTGCAAGTTGGCATTGCGCTCAATCGTCTCCAGCGCATCTTTTGCTCTATCCTCATCCAGCCTACCTGTTTGCAACATTCCAACCCATCCCAGAATTGCGGTCATAGGGGTACGTAATTCATGAGAAACTACTGCCAAGAAATCATCTTTTGAGCGGTTTGCGGCTTCTGCTTCGGCACGTGCGGCTTGTTCGCGCAGTAGTAGTTGCTCACGTTCTTCTTCAGCCTGTTTTCTTTCACTCAGGTCTTGCATAATTTTTGAGAAGCCGCGCAGATTTCCGTCTTGATCTCGTAAAGGTATGATGACACAGTGCGCCCAGAAATGTGTGCCATCCTTACGGACGTGCCAGCGATTTTCTTTGGAAAAACCCTCGCTAACTGCTATTGTCAGTACTTGCTCAGGTCGTCCGCGCTCAATTGCTTCTGGTGTAAAAATGTGCCGGAAATGCCGACCAATAATTTCTGCTTCTTGATAGCCTAAAATGCGTTCTGCTCCAATATTCCAATTGAGAAATAATCCGTTCGGATCAAGCATGAAAATTGCATATTCTTTCACTCCTTCTACAAACAAACGGTAGCGTTGTTCGCTTTGGTGCAATTTTTCCTGACTTTGACTTAGGCGATCATAATTGCGTTGTGCTTGGTGTGCATTAATTTCGGCTCGTCGTTGGGCAGAACGCAACATCTGATTTAGTATACTGATTAGCAATGATACTAAGACAAACTGAACCAAGCCGATTGTGTTGAACCCAATTACAGTCAGCGAAGAAAATGGAGCTAAAAAGAAGTAGGCACAAGCTAAAGCAGACAGAACAGTCGCCAGTAGCCCCGGTTCTAAACCACCATACCAAGAGCTAACCATAACAGCAGCAAAAAATAGCGGGTAAGCGCTAAACCTATGCAGTAGCCATAGCGACTGTGTAAGTAGTAGTGCTAGTAAAACTGTTAAGATAGCAACGCCATAGCGTTTTATTAAAGAGCGCGTTAATTTTTGCATCTTTTATTCTCTCTAGTCGCACCGCAGGTACAGTTAGAGAACAGACATCAAAGAGTTAGTTGTTTGGGAATCCTCTATTTTTACCCAAATTTTCCCCTTTTAAGTTCTAACTTTAGAAATAAACTTGCTGGTGAGAGCAAAACGCCGAGCTAAAAGTTTTGCCTGGTGTACACGTGTGTCACATCAAGAAAGCGGCTGAATTTAGCCAAGCTGTAACAGAATTTCTACGAAAGTAACTTTTACTGTTTCTACACGAGATTTCCACTTTTAAGTTTTATCTTTAGGGATGAGTACCATAACACTTTGTTGCAGCAGAATTCAAGTAAGTATAAAATGACAATAACAACACAGTACAGTACTGCAACTATTCAACTTAACTCGCTAGCAGATTTAGACAAGGTTGTATCCCAACAGTTCAATTTACCTCAACGCCCATATTCAACAGATATGAGAGCGGCTTTAGAACTAGTTGTTCAAGTTTTGCAAAATTCTGAATCTGCTTACTTTGAAATTTCTCGCTCTGAGTCTAATGCGTTCCCAGGTCTACCCTTTGTGGTAAGCTTTGATAAAGAGAAAAAGACTTATGGTAAGACTGCTCCTTTGGCAATTTGCCATGATGCTCTCCATAGGCTGAAAAGTGTTGTAGTAACAATACCAAATAGTTATTACTGGAATCTAGAATGATCGATGCAAAACACTCTACGTAGTGAGAAAAAACCTATTTTTAGAGTGTAATTAGTTAGGTTAAATATCTCTCATCTACAAACCGTAAATTCTTGACAAAGAGTAACACTCTCCGCTGCTGTAAAGCAGCGGTGTTTTGAATATTGTCTGCCCTTCGGGCAAGACAGAAGGCACCAGGGCAGGAGGCTCAGTTGGGAAGAAAAGTTTGAAGGTATGCCTTTTGCCTTGACCAAATTGGGTTTAAGACCCCCACCAAATCTGCGATTTGGTGGTCTACAATTACTGGGGGTCAGAATCCCCCAGGAACATTGAACCTTCTGCCAACTGAGCCTCCTGCCTCCTGCCTTCTTCAATATTTTGATTTCAGATAGATATACTTGTTTCTTAACTTAAGGCTTTTCTAAACTATAGAAATTTTAATAGTAAGCGATCGCCTTTTATCGGTGATTCAAAAATAGGAAGAAAATAACGATGACTGCCAAGCAAATCCTTGTTATTGATGATGAAGACGACATCCGTAAATTGATTCAAACCTGTTTGGAGATCATGGGGGGTTGGCAGGTATTGACTGCGAAAAGTGGGAGTGAAGGACTGCTCTTAGCTCAAACTGCTCGCCCTGATGCCATCCTCCTAGATGTCATGATGCCTGATATGGATGGAACAAGCACGTTTCAAAGTTTACAAGCAAATCCAGCAACTAAGCATATTCCTGTCATTTTACTAACAGCTAAAGGGCGCGATACAGAAGCATATAAGTTTACTCAATTAGGTGTAAAAGGCGTAATCAGTAAACCCTTTAATCCTCAAAAACTTGCAAATCAAGTAGCAGCAGCTTTAGACTAAACTAATGACTAAAAGGCTTCTTCCTTAGATTTTAAGCTCCCCGTTCACGGGGAGAGAACTAAATATCTTCATTACTTTGATTTAGGGCGAGGAAACTTAGAAGGTGGCTTGAAGTTTTCTACTGGTACACCCTTAAGTGCCTTCTGCATAAAATCACGCCAGATAGGAGCTACCATACCTCCGCCTGTTGCGTGGTGAGCTAATTGTCGGTTGTCGTCCCTTCCTACCCAGATGGCAGTCGTTAACTGCGGTACACTACCAATAAACCAAATATCTTTTTCTGAGGAGGTTGTACCCGTCTTCCCTGCAACTGGACGACCTATAGCTGCACCTTTGCCAGTTCCTTTTCTCACTACTGTTTGCATCACATCTAAAGTTGCTGCTGCTGCCCAAGGGTTAAGTACTAACTTAGGATTAGGAGTATTATCTAGTAACACATTGCCACTACTATCAGTGATATGGGCAATAATCGTTGGCGGAGATTGCCACCCGTAATTAGCAAAAGTTGCATAAGCGCTAGCTATTTCTAGTGGTGTTACACCAATTGCACCTAAAGGCAAAGAACTCACAGGTTCCATCGGACTCATAATTCCTAAAGTACGGCAAGTTTCGATGATTTTATTCATACCTACCGCTTTGCCAATCTTGATTGCAGGGATATTACGGGACTGGGCAAGGGCAGTGCGAATCGATATTGCTCCCATAAAGCTATGATCGTAGTTTCGTGGATAATACCAACCGTTACCATCTCGATACCTAACTGGAGTATCTAACACCGTTGTGCGTGGTGTAAATTTGCCACTAGCAAAGGCAGTATAATAAACAAACGGTTTAAAAGAAGATCCTGGCTGACGGTGGGCTTGAGTTGCTCGGTTAAATTCGCTAGTTTTTGAATCTACACCACCTACTAGTGCTTTTACAAAGTGTGTGCGAGGATCAATGGCCACTAGAGCTATTTGATTGTTGTTTAATCCTTGACCTTCAAGGGTTTGATGCCACTGCTTGACAGTTTTTTCTGCCATCATTTGGAAGCTTGTGTTTACTGTGGTTTGTACCCGCAT
This sequence comes from Fischerella sp. JS2, assembly GCF_032393985.1. Classification (NCBI taxonomy): domain Bacteria; kingdom Bacillati; phylum Cyanobacteriota; class Cyanophyceae; order Nostocales; family Hapalosiphonaceae; genus Fischerella; species Fischerella sp. JS2. Next base: position 5,372,980 of record NZ_CP135918.1, on the reverse strand, counting down.
TCCACCTTTGAGCAGTGCTTCACGCCCAAACTTTTTAATAAGTTCCTGTGCTACGGCATTGGTAACATAAGGCAAAGCACTACCTTGAAATGACTTGATTTTACCAAGTTTGATTTCTTGTTTGAGGGCGTTATTATACTCTTGCTGGCTAATCCAATTCAGTTCTAGCATCCGCCCCAGCACTTGTTTTTGTTTTTGTTTTGCTAGCTTCATATTCACAAACGGGCTAAACTCTTCTGGAGCTTGAATTAAACCCGCCATCATCGCTGATTCGCCTAGAGTCAAATTTTGTGCTGATTTTTTGAAGTAAGTGCGTGCTGCCGTTTGGACGCCATAGTTATTGTGACCCCAGTAAACTTGATTGAGGTACATCTCTAATATTTCATCTTTAGTAAGAACTTGCTCTAGGCGAATTGCTAGTACTGCTTCTGCTATTTTTCGGGTAAAAGCACGTTTCTGAGATAAAAACAGATTTTTCACCAACTGCATAGTGATTGTAGAACCACCTTCTCGGACTTCCCCTGCTGCCCAGTTAGCTAAGGCAGCACGTCCAACTCCAGTGGGATTAATACCATTATGCTCGTAGAAGTGGCTGTCTTCACTAGCTAATATAGCTCGTTTCAAATAAGGGGAAATTTTATTTAGAGACACTACTTGTCGATTAGCTTCCCCGTGTATGCGCATTAAAAGTTTGCCATTAATATCATAAATATAAGTTGTTTCTGAGGGAAAAAAGTTTTGTAGTTGTCTAACATCTGGCAGATTACGGAAACTAATAGCTAGACCAACTAGCCCTCCAGCCATAATAGAGCTTGATAACATAGTAATTGATAGGAGCATACCGCCAGTTATTTGAGCGACTCCTTTCAAAAACTCAAATCTAGGTAAAATCTGAAGTTGTGATTGTTTCTCTGTAAAAGTTTTAAATGAAGACACGGCAATTGGACTTCCTTACTGACAAATCTAACTATAACTAACAACAATTAATTTGGTAGAGATAGGTTGTTAACTGTTTGATAAATAAATTTAGTAATTATATAAGTAGATAAATTACTTTTTTAGAAAAATATAATTTATATATTGTATAGGTAAAAATCTGCAAAAATTTAACTTTTATACTTACAAACATGAACTGAAATGTGAAGTATATGAATTATATTTAAAGCAGAACTTAATATTCTAATGCTTTTGTTTTTATTTAGATTTTAAGCTTGAGAAGTCAAAAAATCGAGTAAAAATCGGGTAGAAATCGGGTAGACAAGATCAGCAATTATAATTAAGTTTCTATCTCATTTGCATATAGATAGACCTATTTATATCTCTGCAACAATAAAGACGTGCCGTGGCACGTCTCTATAAGGATTTTGGGTAACGCATAATTAAATTCGGTCGATGTCTATTTGGAATGCGATCGCCCCAATGATGCCTAACGATGTTGGTCATTCCGCTTATCAACAATTTCCACTACACCCTCGTCAGTAGTAGTTCCTGTATATCTCTGTGTAGTCCGATCAACATTATTCACATTCATCTCAGCAGAAGCTACATCGCCAGATACATCGTATATGGCCCAATCTCGAATATCGTGATTCCTCAAAATAGAGCCAGCATGGTTAATTTCATCCTCACTACCATCTACAATCACTAAAAATTCACCTTGGGATACCCGTTGACTATAAGTTCTGGCTTCTTCTTCTGGAATACCCAAACCAGTCAGCGCTCCTACAAGACCACCTGCGGCTGCACCAATACCTGCACCAGCCAAAGTAGTTGCTATAGTTCCGGCTGCAAGAAAGGGCCCCACTCCTGGAATGATTAAAGCTTCCAAGCCAACGAGTAAACCACCAATACCACCCAAAACAGTGCCTGTGACCGCACCAATTCCAGCACCTTCTTGAGCTTCATTGTCACCGCGATCGCTCACGTCAGATTTATCTTTAACAGTAGCTCCACCTATTTGCTCATTGCGGTCTATATCCTTTGCCAATACAGAGACTCGATCCATAGGGAAACCTGAATCTCTAAGTCTGGAGAGCGCGTTTTCTGCGGTTTGGCGGTTAGGGAAAGTACCAACTGCACGCTTACGTCGTTGTATAGCCATTTTGTCTCCTGAAAAAATTACAACTTTGTTTACGCAGATTTATATTTAGCTTCCCTCGCAAAACATAGTTATTCATCAGTCTATAGGTTTACCTTTTTATCTATCAGAAGAAGAGGAGAAAAATTTACAGTGGTATTAACACTATCTCTTCAGTAATACTTTTGCAAATTTCATAAATTCTTCACCAGTTTTCCACTATTGGGAATTATGCTGAAATCACAACCATTTTTAGAATCCTTTTGGTTGTTGAGGCGCTTAACTTTTTCTTATGCTTAATATGTATATCTTAAATATTTTTGATTTAAAAAATATTGTAGTTATTAATTTTTCAAAAATATTTATATTACAGTTTCATTCTCATTTCGTCAGTTATTACATAATTAATGGAGACTTTTATGAATCCACAAAACCTCAATTTCAAAAATAACAAAGGGCTATTAAAAAGTATCTTTGGCAGTTTATTAATTGGTCTGCCAGCTATTCCTCTTGCCGCATCAGCAGCGCCTTCTTCTGTACTCAACCCTTGTCCTAGCATCTTCTATGAAGAGCCACATAATAATCGAGTTTTGGTTCCAGAGGGATGCCCACCGAATGCTGCAACTCTCCGATTAAGAGAACAACGGGGAGTTATGATACAGCCGGGGGGTCTACCTGTGAATCGCCAAACAATACCTGCTCCTGAAACCAGACAAAACGCCATCGCCAATATCACTCCAACAGCAGGAACAGTAGATGTAAGATTGAAAAATAATACTAATGCCCGTATTTCCTATCAAGCGATTCCCTACACAAAACCTCGAATTCTTGCAGGTGGAGAAGAATATGTCCTGCAAGACCTACCAACACCTGTGACTATCACAATGGTGCGTGAAGATGGGGGGTTTATCCAGGCTAAGCCCATACCTACCTCTGAAAAAGGGGTACTAGCAATTACTTTGGATGAAACAGCTAACTTTTCTAACAGTGATACCGCATTAAGAATTCAAAGAGATGGTCAGGTCTTTTTGAACTAAGTCAAGGTGACTAATTGAACTAATTTGGAACAAAATTAACACCAAAGTTGAAGGAGTTTTACTAACCATGAATAGGCTTAATCGAAATAATAGCTTGATCCAAAAACTGTGGAAAACCAATGCAGCTGCTTTAGCACTTTCTACTGTAGTGCTTGGAGCTTGTACTAACAATTTAGAACGAGAGTCAGCAGTACCAGAAAATAATGTCACTACTGAAGAAGTTACCGATAATACAAATCAACTTCTCGGTAAAACAGTGACCATTAGAAGCAAACCTATTGAAAAATTGAGTGCATCAACTTTTACAATTAGCGATAAGCAATTTTTTGGCACTGAACCTATCTTAGTTGTGAATGCTACAGGAAAACCTTTTACTTTTCCTGCCGATCCAAACACACTCATTCAAGCTACAGGTCAGGTAAGCAAATTTGTAGTTGCAGATATTGAGCGAGAATACAATTTGGACTTAGATCCAAACTTGTACACAGAGTACGAAAACAAACCCGCAATTATTGCACAGTCATTAGCGCAAGCACCGAAACCTGGTGAAATTACTACAGATCCCCAGCAATACTACGGTAAAAGACTGGCGGTAACAGGAGAAGTGGAGAATATTACAGGTGTCAACTCATTTACACTAGATGAAGACAAGTTGTTAGGTGGACAAGACTTACTAGTCTTGCACACTAAACCACAACCAAAGGTGAATGAGAATGAGAAAGTAGCAGTTACAGGTGTGTTACGTCAGTTTGTTGTTGCCGATCTGGAACGGGAATACAACCTGACTTGGGATTTGGACTTGAAGCGGAAGTTAGAAGCAGAATATAGCAACAAACCCGTGCTAGTTGCTGATGAAGTCTATCCCTCAGCAATTCCGCAGTAAAGTGTTCTACATAACCTTGTAGGTTCAGCATTGGATTTCATAGAATAAGTAGTACCATTTCAAAAGCATCAGGCGTTGTCAAAGAAAACAACTCTAACGCGCATATTTACTATGAAGTGAGCAGGCGTACCCAGCCCCAATTTCTATCTAACAGGTGGATCAGAAATTGTATTGCAAATCGTCCTCATAACTAAGGCGTTATGAACATTCTTAAGCAAGCATCATTGACACTGCGTCTAGTCAAACTCAAACGGTTTTTTGGGTCACTGTTCTATCCACTTCAACGAGACTATTTGGAACGCCGTTGTTACACTCACCAAACTTTAGAAGCGGTTGAAGAAATTGGAAACATTGAAAAGGCTGAGCCTACCAAACGAGGAGGACACTTCTACTTTGAAGAAATTGATCTAGAAATTTGTTTCCTGAGTGCCGAATTAGTCCAAGTTGATTGGAGGCCTGGGATACCTCCTATTTCCTATGCCATATCCCATCACGACTGGGCAGGAGTGGAAGTGACTTTTCAGGAGAGGGAGAATGCCTGGGTAGTATCCAGCACTAAACTGAAGGTGATTGTAGACGCGGATGGTAGGTTGGAATTTCACAATGGACTTGGACAAACATTACGAAAAGAACTACCTCCTCAGCGACGGGCAAAACTATCGCGCCAAATCAAAAGTGAAGGTTGGGTGCATCAGGCACAACTGCGATCGCACGAACATATATACGGTTTGGGAGAAAGGGCGGCTCCATTAAATCTCCGCACTTCAGCTGATAAAGGCAAACCCAGAACCTACCGAATGTGGAACTATGATGCGGGAGGTATATATGGACCAGGAACTGACCCACTCTATCTGTGCATTCCCATCTATTTAAGTCTGCATAAGGAGGGCAGTTATCTAATTTTCTATGAAAACTCTTTTCCTGCCAACTTTAGCTTCCAAGCTTTAGCTGTAGCTGAGTTTGAAGGCGGTGCGCTGCGTTATTACTTTACTGCTGGTTCACCTACTCAATTACTAGAGCATTACACAGAATTAACAGGTCGCCCACCCCTACCTCCCCGTTGGGCACTTGGCTATCACCAGTCGCGTTGGGGGTATGAAAAGGAAGCTGCACTGCAAAAAGCAGCCAAGGGATTTGAAACTCATGACATTCCTGTGAGTGCAATGCATCTAGATATTGATGTTCTTGATGGATTTCGCGCTTTCACTATCGATCCTGATCGTTTTCCTCACATATCTGAGTTAGCTCAAGAATTAGCAGCTAAGGAAATACGGTTGATTACCATCATAAACCCTGGTATTAAAGCAGACCGAAAAAATAAACTTTTTCAGGAGGGACGCGCCCAGGATGTATTTTGCAAACTCCCAAATGGTGAACCTGCGATCGCTCCTGTTTGGTCGGGTTTCGCTGCTTTCCCCGATTTTACCAACCCGCAAGCTCGTCATTGGTGGAGTAGACAGTATGAATATCTGCTCGATTTGGGTATCACTGGATTTTGGCATGATATGAATGAACCGGGGGTTTTTGTTCTTTGGGGTGATCCTTCACTACCGCCGTATTCAACCCGGCATTTTATGGAAGGTAGAGGCGGCGACCATCGCGAAGCTCATAATTTTTATGGTTTGCTTCAGGCTCAGGCTGCATACGAGGCGCTTTGCGAGTATCAACCACAGCAACGTCCTTTCATCGTTTCACGCTCTGGTTGGGCTGGGTTACAACGCTACGCCTGGACTTGGACAGGGGACATTGAAACCAGTTGGGCTGGGCTACGCCAGACAATTCCAACAGTGCTAAATCTAGGGTTATCTGGGATTCCTTACAGTGGTTCTGATATTGGTGGATTTAAGGGGAATCCAAGTGCTGAACTTTACTTACGCTGGTTCCAGATGTCCTGCTTTATGCCGTTTTGTCGCACCCATTCTGCCAATAATACCAAGCCCCGCACACCCTGGAGCTTTGGCGAACCAACACTAAGTATTATTCGGGAGTTTTTGCGATTGCGCGACCGCCTAATGCCCTACTTCTACACGTTAGCTTGGGAAGCAACCCAAACCGGACATCCCCTGGTTCGTCCGCTCTTCTGGGCTGATAGTGAAGATTCCAATCTTTGGAATGTTGAAGATGCTTTTTTGTTGGGTGATGCTCTATTGGTTTGCCCAATTGTGGAGGAAGCTGCAACCTCGCGTTCAGTAATTTTACCGAAAGGGCATTGGTATAACTTCTGGGACGATACTTTGATAAAAGGTGGAAGACAGATTAATCTGGAAACACCTCAAGACCAGATACCAATTTTGGTAAAAGCGGGAAGTATTTTGCCGATGCAAGCGGAACAACAACTGATGCTTCAACTGTATCCGCCTATAGAGAAAGATTGTCAAGGTATTGTATATAGTGATGCTGGAGATGGCTATGGTGAGTGGCGATTAGATAAATTCCAAATGAGACGAAACTCCAAGGAATTGGAGCTATCTTGGGAAGAACAGGGAAATTATGCTTTCCCTTACGAAAGTGTCCAATTACACCTTCATGCAGTGGCAGCCGAACAAGCTTGGATGGACGGTACAGAAGTTGACCTGAAGGGAAAAGTTTTGGAGTGCAACCGCTTTCAGCAAGTTCGTTTTGAGGGAATTTGAACAAAAAATTGTACGTTCAAGCTGCTAGTAATTCTGAATGAGCAAAGGAAAATGGCGGTTGACATACTTTGGAATCCTGAGCCAATTATTACCATTCAGCGCCTGTTCGGTGTCAGATGGAATTGGCTATTTGAGATTCTCACGCAATTTGGGACGGCTAAGGCTGTTACCGTAGTCTTTGCTTTAGGACTCTGGATTTCAGGACGACGGCTTGCCTATGGCTTGCTTGGAGTCGTGCTTTTAGCAACAGTGATAGACGTACTAATTTGGAGTATCTTCCCTGTGTCGCGTCCCCACGATCCCCAGATTATTATTTGCACAGATCCAGGAGTACCGTCGTTTCCCAGTGGACACACAGTAACTGCAACTACTTTGTGGGGGACATTGACTGCGTTTGGTCGCATCCCGGCAGTTATTTCGGTATACATTGTTTTTCTTGTAATGCTAGCTCGCCTGTATCTTGGTGTACACTATCTGGCAGACTTACTCGGTGGCGTGGCGATCGCGTTGATTTTGGTGGTTATTTATCAGCGTTTGTGGCAGAAGCTTATGCGCTGGTTCTCTGGACGGACATTTCAATTCTTCCTAGTTCTAGGTCTTTCAGCACCAATTGCAGTACTTCCTTTCACGAGTTTCTCTCCTAGAGGTTGGGAACTTTTTGGTTATGCGATCAGTTTGGAAATTGGAATGCCGCTTGAATATTGGTATGTTCGCTACTCCCCAACCAAAATTCCTCGCAAAAAGCAAGTGCTGAAAATTGCAATCGGCTTGGGGGGACTGGTAACGCTTGTACTTGTATCTCGCCTCATCATGAGTAGTGGATTAGTGCGTGAGGCTGTGACATCTGGCTTAGCGGCGCTGTGGATCGCGTTCTTAGCACCAGCGCTGTTTACAAGCATGGGTTTATCTAGGCATTTGCACCGAACTCAGTAATAGTTGTAAGGCGATCGCTCAATTACATACAGACAAGAGTAGAATTTGCAAGCTAACTATGAAGAAAATCAAATACTTTTTATTCGGGTTATTAGGGTTAATTGCCGCACTTCTAATTTACGGCTTAATCGAACCCTACACTATTGATACAGAACCGCAAGTGGCCGTAATTCCGGGTCTTCCCACTGCTTGGCAGGGGCAAAGAATTGCAGTTATTGGTGATTGGCAAGTGGGAATGTGGCTGGCAAACACCCCTACCATCCGCAGAATTGTCGCGCAATTAGTTAAACAGCGTCCCAGCGCAGTGCTGATTATTGGTGACTTTATATATAAAGCAGGCGACGACCCCAACGCGGAAATAAATCAAGCAATAGAGTTGGTTCGTCCATTACCGACTGCGGGTATTCCTACATACGCTGTTTTAGGTAATCATGACTATGGGATGAAATCTAAGCACGGTTCCCCGGACGTAGCACAAGCCTCTAAACTAGCTGCATCTTTGGAAACTGCGGGGGTGCAAATGTTGCAAAATGAGGCTGTGCCATTGGCATCATCCACCAAGATAGATGAGCAAGAAATTTTATACTTGGTAGGTATTGGCTCAGATTGGGCTAATGAAGATAAACCCCAAGTAGCACTGGCACAAATACCAGATACAGCACCCAGATTTGTAATGATGCATCATCCTGATTCCTTTGCCAAATTTCCTGCCAACACTGCACCTGTGGCTGTAGCAGGACACACTCACGGAGGGCAAATTAGTCTACCATTCACTCCTGAATGGTCTTGGTTAACTTTTGTGAAGGAGGATGAGGTTCATGCTGACGGTTGGATCGATGGGTATGGACAGCCAGGAAACCATCTTTACGTAAACCGAGGAATCGGTTTCAGTATCCTACCAATACGGATTAATTGCCCGCCTGAAATCACTCTTTTCACACTTAGACAAAGCGGCAAATCCACATAAAGATTGTTATTTTGACTATTGGTTTCTAATTGGTGTAATAAAAAATTTAGCGTTGCTGATAATGTTGCTTGTTTTGGAGAACTCACATGGTGCTTTACAAACTGGATGAATACTATCCCAACTATCAAAATGAAATTTTCGATGGCTATAACATCAAAAATTTTGATGTTTATGCTCAAGATAATAAGGTTGGTTCTGTAACCAACATGATGATTGATGATGAAGGTTATTTCCGATATTTTATAGTTGATACAGGCTTTTGGGTTTTTGGTAAGAAAATATTGCTACCTGTAGGGATGGCTCGTATTAATTACGAAGATAAACGGGTGTATGTCCCTGTATTAACTAAACAGCAAGTGGAAGATTTACCCGAATTTACCGAAGATTTGGCAACCGACAAAGATTATGAAGAGCGAGTCAGAGGTGTTTATCGTCCTTACATGACCACACCAACTACAGGTTTCATTTATGGTGCGGATATCTATAACTATCGGCAAGAACCTTATTTTTATGCTCTCAACGATCTAAATCTCAGAATGTATGAAGAACGACTCCGAGCCAGAAGAAACAATAGCAGAGTGAACATATTATAAACTGATCTGCTTTTTTCCAGATTAGTTAAGTTCGCTACGTTTTTGGAGGATTGTGAATGATGTGGATATGGAACCTTTTGCTATACGGAAACCGCCTTGGGGGCTGGACTTACAAAGGACACAAAGAACGCAAAGAAAGAGGTTTAACTAAATTGTCCAAATTGCTTTGCCTAGCAAAGTTCATGTGGTGGAGTACTAGTTAGCTGATTAATATAGGAATAAATAGCACTAAATGAGTAATAAAAGCGATCGCAATTCAAATAAGCAAATATCTAGCCAACAGCAGGAACAAAATACAATCAGCATACCAGAGTCACCACACGGTTGGGAAAATTTAAAATGGCTTGGGCCAAGCTTTTTGTGGATGCTTTCAGCAGCAGGTTCTGGAGAGTTACTATTTACACCAAGAATTGCTGCACTCTATGGTTACTCACTGCTATGGGCCCTGCTTGCTGCTGTGATCCTAAAATGGTTTATTAACGGTGAGGTGGGTCGCTTTTCAGTTTGCACGGGTACAACTATTCTTGAAGGTTTTAAACAACTTCCTGGCCCGAAAAACTGGGCGATCTGGTTGATATTACTACCACAATTAGTAGTAGCAATTTCTACTGTAGCTGGACTAGCAGGAGCAGCCGCTACTGCACTGATTTTAGTAACAGGAGGAACAATTCAACTGTGGACAGTGATTATTATCGTTGTCACAGCAGCAATTGTTGTATTAGGTCAGTACAGTGTAGTAGAGAAGATATCTTCTTATGTGGGTATTGCCCGTACAATTGCAGTGGTAGCAGCTGCTATTTTTGTTTTTCCCAGCTTCCGCCAACTAGCAGCCGGATTATTACCGCAAATACCTCAAGATGTACAGTATCAAGAAATACTACCTTGGCTAGGTTTTATGCTAGCAGGAGCAGCCGGATTGATGTGGTATTCCTACTGGGTAGAAGCCAGAGGGTACGGTGCTGCTAGTGTTAAGGGAAAAGAAAGGATAGACCCCAAGCAACTCAACCAACAGGAAAAAAAGAAACTGCGCGGCTGGGTGAATCTGATGACCATATCCAACACCTTAGCTGTGGTTGGTGCGTTATTAGCGGCGTTGTCTTTTTTGATTCTCGGTGGCGAGTTGCTGCGTCCGCAGGAACTTGTACCAAAAGAAAATCAGGTAGCAGAAACTCTAGGAAGCTTGCTAGGCGACCTTTGGGGACCGTTTGGCTTTTGGTTTATGGTGGCGATTGTTTTTATTACCTTTTGTAGCACTGTCCTTTCAGTAGAAGATGGTTTTGGGCGGATGTTTGCTGATGGTACGCAGATTATTCTACAAGGATTTGGTGTGCAGGGACGCTGGACTAAGGAGAAGTTCTTGCAGCGTATTTATGTTGTCGTGTTACTAGCAGTTCTACCAATTACCGTTTATTTGTTCTTTGGTCAACCTATCGGCTTGCTACAAACCGCAGGTGCAATCGAAGCTGCCCATATTCCTATTGTCACTGGACTTACACTCTTTCTCAACCATCGGATGCTGCCAAAAGAACTACGACCATCAAAGATAATTTTTGCTGGTACTGCGATCGCGGGAATATTTTTCGCTGTATTTGCAGTTATTTATCTTTTACAACTACTGGGTATAGTTGGGTAGGCGTGGAGTTCCGAGTTAAAATTGATGCGATCGCTCACCTCACGCTAGCTGTAGAAAATATCAGCAAACAGAGTTTTTACAATCTGGTCAAGATGCACCTGCACTAGTTGCTATTGTTGAAAATGCCTTAATAGCGCCTTAATAGCACCGATTATTGCCTTTTTCACCTTTATTGGTTCAATGGGTAATGTCCCTTTAGCAGCCCTACTATGGTCAAAAAATGCTTCTTTTGCGTGTGTGATGAGTTTTTTAGGCGCTGACTTAGTGGCGGCGACTGTAATTTATTTACAAGCGAAATATTACGGTTGGAAATATGCAGCTTATCTTTCAGGATTACTTTATGTTTGCATGGTTGCCGCAGGAATAACCGTACATGGAATTTTTGCTCTTTTCAATGCCATACCACTCAAAGAACTGCACTGACAGAGTTGGTGCAATTTGCGATTGACTACACCTTCTAGCTAAACATAATTTTTGCAGTTATTGGTGGAGTATTGCTGTGGCTGCACTTTAACGACAATAGTTCCCAACCTCAACGACACAGACAACAAGATTCACAACAGCAGGAAACAGCTAACTAATTTAACATAGAAAATCTTTGGTAAATTCAATTCTTGAGCTTTAAGATTTAGTTTTATCTCCACATATATAAGCTTGACAAAATCTATTTTTTAGATAAGAAAGAATTGCTACTATCTTCATGATTTAAGAATTTCATAAGATTGTGAAAATTAAATGAAATTCTGATAGCTCTTTAGAAAGAATTTTTTATTCCTCCACTAGCTGGAGGCGATCGCTACTGTAAACTTCTATAGTAATCCCAGAATCAAAATCACAGTCGTCAAAAATTAAATACAAATCTATGTAATTTTTGGGACATTGATAGCAATAATTTGATTGATAAATATACTCAATAAATTTACCTGTTAATTCATTTATTGAAACCTTGAATTATATAAAGAGTTAACAAGAAAAAAGTCATAAAAAATTTGTTTTTTGCATTATTGACCCTAATTTAAGGATTCCAATAAATATTATGAGCTATTCCCCCTACCTACTTAAAGGTCAAAAAGCACTTGTAACAGGTGCTAGTTCTGGCATTGGTGAAGCTATAGCTCGTTATTTGGCTACCTCAGGTGCAGCAGTAGCTATTAACTATCATTCTGAAGCTGAAGAAGCCCAAAAAATAGTCGAAGATATTAGAGCGAATAATGGTGAGGCTTTTACCATTCAAGCTGATGTCAGCCAGGAAGATCAAGTAAAGGCGATGTTTAAACAGACACTCCAGCACTTTGGAACTATTGACATCTTAGTGAACAATGCAGGTCTGCAAAAAGATGCACCTTTTGTAGATATGACACTCGACCAATGGAATAGAGTAATTGGAGTAAACTTAACAGGGCAATTTTTGTGCGCTAGAGAAGCTGCCAAAGAATTTTTGCGTCGAGGTGTGCAACCTCAAATCTCTTGTGCCGCAGGCAAAATAATTTGCATTAGTTCAGTGCATGAGGTAATTCCTTGGGCAGGTCATGTTAATTATGCAGCTAGTAAAGGTGGTATTCATATGATGATGCAAAGCATTGCCCAAGAACTAGCTCCTCATAAAATCCGTGTTAATAGTATCGCCCCTGGTGCAATTAAAACTCCCATCAATAAATCAGCTTGGGATACCCCACAAGCCGAGGCGAAGTTACTCCAATTAATTCCGGCAAAACGAGTTGGTGAAGTTGAAGATATTGCCAAAGCCGCAGTGTGGCTGGCTTCTGATGACTCTGATTATGTCAACGGTACAACTCTGTTTGTAGACGGTGGTATGACTTTGTATCCAGGTTTTACGGAGAATGGATAGAAAAGGGACTACGGACTAATAAAGCTGCCTTCTGCCCTCTACCTTCTGCTTTCTAATCTTATGCCCACACAAGTTACTGTCAACCCTGGTTTAATCACGATTAACGACGGTTCCACATTTCTTGTCACAGCTAGTGATGGTTCCATCGACGATAATCAAGCACAAGGTTTTTTTGTTCGCGATACACGCTTAATTTCTTACTACGAAATTTCTCTCAATCGCTACCGACTGGTGCTGTTAGCTTCTAGCAATCTCAATCATCATAGTGCTATTTATCAATTCACCAATTCGCAATTCCCTACTGTGAACGGGAATTTACCTTCTGGTAGTTTGCTCGTAACCATTCGACGCGACATAGTAAGAGGAATGCACGAAGATATCGAGATTGCCAATTATCACTTAGAACCAGTTGAGTTTCAACTGATGTTGGCAATTCGTTCTGACTTTGCAGATATTTTTGAGGTGAGATCCAAAAACATCGTCATGCGAGGTAATACTGAAACAGTATGGAAAGACGGTGTACTCACTACCAAGTACCGTAACGGTTCTTTTGTCCGAGGCATCGTGACCGAACCAGTTTGCTCTAGTTCTGAAGCAAGCTATGCTAATGGCCGTTTGATGTTTAATGTAGTTATTACTCCAGGCAAAACATGGCACACTTGTATTAACTTTACAGCCTTAGCCAATGGGGATGTCCTCAAACCTCAACAAACCTGTGCAGTATCTCATACAACAGAAGCGGCAAAGGTAAGAGATGAATTTCTCAGTAATGCGACAAAGTTGCAATCTTCTAATGCCGAGATTAGGGGATTTTATCAGCAGGCGCTCGTTGATATGGGAGCGTTGCGGATTGAGGTAAATGACAATAGTCATCAATTTTGGATGCCAGCTGCTGGTATTCCTTGGTTTATGGCCGTTTTTGGCCGTGACTCTGTAATTACTAGCTTGCAAACGATGGCGGTTTATCACGAATTTGCCCGTGGTACACTTGTTCGGTTAGCTCAACTGCAAGCAACACAGTTAGATGACTGGCACGATGCTCAACCCGGCAAAATGCTGCATGAATTGCGGCGTGATGAATTAACCAAACTCAATCAACTCCCGTACAATCCTTATTACGGAACGGTAGATACTACTATTCTCTGGATTGTGACCCTGGCTGAGGCTTATAGCTGGAATGCCGATCTGGGTATGCTGAATGAATGTCGATCGCCATTAGAAAAAGCACTAACTTGGATTGATAAGTACGGCGATTTTGATAATGATGGGTTTGTTGAGTATATCACTCATTCTAGCCACGGATTACGCAATCAAGGCTGGAAAGATTCGGGTGAATCAATGGTTTACCCGAATGGCAAGTTAGTTGAGCCGCCTATTGCTTTGTGTGAAGTGCAAGGTTACGTATACGATGCTTGGCTAAAGGCAGCTTTAATTTATGAGGTGTGGGGAGAACCAGAACAAGCCAAAAAGCTACGTCAAAAAGCAGAAGAATTGTACCAACACTTTAACGATCGCTTTTGGATGGAAGAGGAAGGCTTTTACTGTCTTGGCTTAGATAACAATAAGCAACAAATTAAGTCTATCGCCTCAAATCCAGGTCAATTGCTCTGGTCTGGTATTGTACCCCAAGAACGAGCGAAAAAAGTTGCTGAGCGACTTTTCCAACCAGATATGTGGTGTGGTTGGGGTCTGCGGACTCTTAGCTCAAAAAATCAAGCTTATAACCCCATTAGTTATCAAAGGGGAAGTGTTTGGCCGCACGACAACTCTATTATTGCCGCCGGATTAAAGCGATACGGCTACCACCAAGAAACTAACCAGATTGCTGAAGGGATTTTTGCTGCTGCTAGTTATTTTCAAGCAGGGCGAATGCCGGAATTATTTGGAGGAATTGAACGTCGAGACGATAACTTTCCAGTTCCTTATCCAGATGCCAATATACCCCAAGCTTGGGCAGCTGGTTCAATTTTCTTACTCATTCGCAGTATCTTAGGACTCGAAGCCGATGCACCACAGCGAAATTTAAAGGTACAGCCAAATCTACCAGAGTGCTTGCCAGACTTAGAATTGACAAATCTAAGTGTGGGAGACGCAAAAGTGTCATTGCGTTTTTGGCGGGAGGGAGAACAGACTCGATGGGATGTCACTCATATTGAAGGCGAATTAGAAGTAATGAAAGAGGACAGAGAATAGGGAACAAGGAATAGTAAAAAATGGCTTCAGATTCATCCAAGAAAACAATTTTTGCGGCGATGGGTGCTAATTTAGCGATCGCTATCACGAAATTTGTCACTGCTTTCATTACCAACAGTTCAGCGATGATATCTGAGGGTATTCATTCACTAGTAGATACTGTTGATCAATTATTACTGCTGCTCGGAATTCGCATGAGTCAAAAGCCAGCAGATGATAGTCATCCCTTTGGTTATGGGCAAGAACTTTACTTTTGGACTTTAATTGTTGCTATCCTTATTTTTTCTATTGGTGGAGGAATGTCTATTTATGAAGGAATCATTCATGTAATTAACCCTAGTCCTTTAGAAGACCCAATGTGGAATTATATTGTCTTGGGTATAGCAATAATATTTGAGGGTTTTTCTTGGACTGTGGCTTTAAGAGAGTTTCTGCCAACCAAGGGTAATCAAACATTTTGGCAAGCAATTAAAAATAGTAAAGACCCTACTATATTTACCGTCTTATTTGAGGATTCTGCGGCAATTTTAGGTTTGCTTGTAGCTTTATTAGGAGTTTTTTTAGGACATTTATTTAACAATATTTATTTTGATGGTATTGCCTCAATTATTATTGGCATTATCTTAGCTATAGTAGCAGTATTACTAGCAATTGAAAGTAAAGGATTATTAGTTGGAGAGAGTGCTAATTCTCAAACTATAGCTAATATCCGTTCTTTATCCAAAAAAGAACCAAGAGTCCAAGAAGTTATACGTGTACTTACAATGCAACTTGCTCCACAGGAAGTATTACTCAACTTAGAAATTCAATTTTCAAAAAATCTCACAGGTGAAGAAATAGCATCCACTGTAGATAATTTAGAAGCTAAAATTCGCCAAAAACATCCTGAAATTAAACAAATATTTATCGAAGCTAAATCCTTAGCAGCCACTCGTAAATCTTCTCGGACTTCTTAAGACAATCTCAATATTACTCTCTGCGTCTGGAGCGTGATTATATCAACCAATTTATTCAGGAAAAAAAATAAATATAAAAAAATTGTGATTCCCAAAAAAGTAGATTATGAATACATCAAAACCTGAAGTTGTCGTCATTACCGGAGCCTCCGCCGGTATAGGAAGAGCCACTGTCCGCGCCTTTGCCAAACGAGGGGCGTACATTGGACTAGTCGCCCGCAGCCGCGATGGGCTAGAAGGGGCGCGTCAAGAAGTTGAATCAGCTGGCGGTAAAGCATTGATGTTACCAACTGATGTTTCCAATCCAGAGCAAGTAGAGGCTGCTGCGGCAGCCGTTGAGAAGGAGTTTGGCCCGATTGATATTTGGGTTAATAACGCGATGGCATCAATTTTGTCGCCATTTTTGGAGATCAAACCAGAGGAATTTCGGCGCGTTACCGAGGTGACATACCTGGGATATGTGTATGGCACAATGGCGGCTTTGCGACGGATGAAGCCACGCGATCGCGGCACAATTGTCCAAGTCGGTTCTGCCTTAGCTTATCGCTCAATTCCTTTACAGTCAGCTTATTGCGGTGCTAAGTCTGCGATTCGCGGATTTACAGACTCTATTCGGTGCGAACTGCATCATGATGGTAGCAACGTTCACATCACAATGGTACAAATGCCAGCAGTCAATACGCCGCAGTTTGACTGGATTAAGAACAATATGCCCCATAAATCCCAGCCAGTGCCGCCTATTTTCCAACCAGAAGTGGCAGCTGAGGCGATTGTATGGGCAGCAACTCACAAACGGCGAGAACTTTATGTCGGTAGTTCCACAGTTGAGGCTATTTTGGGAACTAAAGTTGCCCCAGGAATACTAGACCGCTACCTCGGTAAGACTGGATATCAAAGCCAGCAGACAGACCAACCAGAGAATCAAAATCGCCTTAGCAACTTGTGGGAACCCCTACCAGGTGATCACGGCGCTCATGGTAGATTTGATGACCAAGCACAGGATTACAGCACTCAACTTTGGGCAACTGAAAATCAAGATTGGCTGATTTTAGGATTGGGTGCTGGTGTTGCCCTAGTAGCGTTAGGGGCTTATTTAGGACGTCAAGCTCAACCTCAAACTTATGCACATCAAGAAGACGACAGAATCAGTGAGTCAGATATTAATACTGAAGTAGCGCGACAGTTGCATCAAAAAGTAAATCGCAGCAGCAAACTAGATAACTGGAATCTATTAACAGGATTAGCTCGATTTGCTTGGAAAGCATTAACAACAGAATCTCAAAATCACCAAAAAGCTACCCAAAGCTAGACGATGAAAATTTTTACTCAAGCACAAGCTTTTGGCTCACCTGGCATCGATCCCCGATGGACTCATGCGAATAAAGATGGAGTCGGAACAGCCTACTCTACTTCCAGCCGCGTTTGGTTTACTGTCTGGAACGGTGTTGTCACCGAAGTCTACCATCCTACAGTGGATCGACCCCAAATTCGGGATTTGCAATATCTTATTTCTGACGGAAAAAGCTTTTTCCATGAAGAGAAACGCCATCTGCAATCAAAAGTGGAACATCTGTGGACTTATGGTTTAGGATTCCGCATTACTAATTGCGATCCCCAAGGGCGTTATGCCATTATCAAAGAAGCGATCGCTGACCCGCATTTATCCTGTATTTTACAACACACAAAGTTAACAGGAGAGCGTGAGTTCGTTTCCCAAATCCAGTTATACGCTTTGTGTGCGCCACATCTGGAGGTTGGCGGTCGAGGTAATAATGGTTACGCAGTAGAAGTTGCTGGACAAAATATTCTTGTAGCAGAAAAAGCAGGAACTTGGCTAGCGCTAGGTGCAACAGTCCCGTTTAATCGTCTTTCGTGTGGCTATGTTGGTCAAAGTGATGGCTGGACAGATTTAGCTGATAATTTCCAGATGGATTGGCAGTTCAACAGAGCTTTAGATGGTAATTTGGCTCTGACTGGAGAGTTAGAGCTAGATAGTAGTGAAGAGTTTACTTTAGGACTAGCATTTGGCACAACACTGCACAATGCAATTTCCACACTGTTTCAGTCGCTGAATCTGCCTTTTGAACAGCAGAAGCAGCAATATAACGAACAGTGGAAGCGATCGCGCAACGATATCAAACCATTAGAAAATATTTCCCATGACGAAGGTAAGTTATATCACAGCAGCATTAGTTTGTTGTTGGCACATGAAGACAAAACTTATCCTGGTGCTTTAATTGCATCTATGGCTATTCCTTGGGGTGAAGTCAAAGACGACCAAGACCAAGGGGGATATCACCTTGTTTGGACGCGGGACATGGTGAGCAGTGTAGCAGGTTTAGTGGCGGCTGGGGAAACAGATACAGCAGTGCGATCGCTGATTTATCTGGCTACCAGCCAGCAGGAAGACGGCGGATTTGCTCAAAACTTCTGGATTGATGGTGAACCCTACTGGAAGGGCATTCAACTTGATGAAGTAGCCTTTCCCATTCTTCTAGCATGGCTTTTACACCAGGAAAAAGTATCACTGCACTTTGATATTTATCCGATGATTCTACGGGCGGCGGGTTATTTAATTCGTCACGGCCCTGCTACCCAACAAGAACGCTGGGAAGAATGTAGCGGTTATTCACCTTCGACACTAGCCTGTAACATAGCTGGCTTAATCTGTGCTGCCCAATTTGCCCACGAACGTGGCGATGAAGCCACAGCACAATTCATCGAAGAATATGCCGATTTTTTAGAATCACACATTGAAGATTGGACGGTTACTACCGAAGGAACTCTAGTTCCTGGTATCAAACAACATTACATTCGGATTACTCCTACAGATATCAATAATCCTCAACCGAATGAAAATCCGAACCAAGGAACTCTTTTCCTCAGCAGTCAGCCACCTGGTGAAACAGCAGAATTTCCGGCAAAGGAAATTGTCGATGGCGGGTTTTTGCAATTGGTACGTTACGGAATTCGTAAACCTGATGACCCAATTATTGTTGATTCTGTCAAAGTCATTGATACAGTCTTGAAAGTAGATACACCTGTTGGATCTTGTTGGCATCGTTACAACCACGACGGCTACGGACAGCAAGAAGATGGCAGTCCCTATATGGGTTGGGGTAAAGGACGTGCTTGGCCTCTGTTGACAGGAGAACGCGGACATTATGAATTGGCTGTTGGTGGTGATGTCAAGACATATATTCAGGCGATGGAAGGATTTGCTTCAGATACTTGTTTGCTACCAGAACAGGTTTGGGATGAGGCAGATAAACCTGATGTGCATATGTACTTAGGAAAACCAACTGGTTCTGCAATGCCCCTAATGTGGGCGCACGCAGAGTATATCAAACTGCTGCGATCAACTCATGATGGTCAGGTGTTTGATTTTATCCCAGCAGTAGCGAATCGCTATTTAGGCGATCGCTCTAGGTGTAAGTCGCTGGAAGTCTGGAAATTTAACCGTCAAGTCAGTAAGGTCAAAAAAGGCCATACCTTAAGAGTTCAAGCTTTAGTGTCTTTTCAATTACATTGGTCACAGGATAATTGGCAAACTGCACAAGATACGCCTTCTACTTCCACAAAGTTGGGGGTAAATTATGTGGACATCCCAGTTTCTGCTGACCAGCAAGAACCAATAAGCTTTACTTTTTTCTGGATTGAAAGCAGTAAATGGGAAAGACGCAATTATAAGGTTACGGTCGATTAGCTTTATGATTCTCACACCTGAGTTAGATGTTTTTGCTCTAACATTTCGGTCACGTAGATAACTAACACTCCTCGATTGTAGGAGAGTAACAAAATGCCCAAATGGCTTTATGACATTGCGATTATTTCATTAATTACTGCTGGTATTTGTTCTTTGATAATTGCGCTCGATATCTTTACTAAACATCCACAAAATATGTGGATTATGCAAGTAGTTTGGCCAGTGACAGCTTTGTGGTCAGGGCCACTGGGACTTTATGCCTATTACAAAGTAGGTCGCCTGAGTACCAAACAGCGAGTTCAAAGAGCAAAAGAACGAGACGAAGAACCTCCAAATAAGAAAAAACCCTTCTGGCAAAGTGTTGGTATAGGAGCAACTCATTGCGGCAGTGGTTGCACTTTAGGAGATATTATTGCCGAATGGTTTGTTTTTTTCGTGCCAATTGTTATCTTTGGTAGTCACATTCTTGGCACTTGGGTATTAGATTATATTGTCGCATTCATTTTTGGGATTGCTTTTCAATATTTCACCATCAAACCGATGCGAGGACTTTCGATGGGTGAGGGTCTCAAAGCTGCGGTGAAAGCGGATACCCTTTCGTTAACAGCGTGGCAAGTTGGGATGTATGGTTGGATGGCGATCGCTTTTTTTCTTCTTTTTTCACCAGAAACATTACGCCCAAACAATCCTGTGTTCTGGTTCATGATGCAGATTGGTATGTTTTGTGGCTTTCTCACTAGCTATCCAGTAAATTGGTGGCTGCTTAGTCAAAAAATTAAAGAAGTCATGTAATTAATGCCTATCACCACTTCATCCTCCCAGAAAAAATTGAACAGTACATCAATAATAGCGATCGCCCCGCAATACATTTTAGATTTCACATAATCCAAAAGAGCCATTTTTATGCAGAATAATCAATCACATAAACCGACAATTGATTACTGGTATGTCTGGACTGATCAAGATGGTGTAAGCCATCAGTCCCGCCGTCAAATTGAGGACTTTACCCACAAAGGTATAGCACCTGGTACTTCTCCTCAATGGCTATCTAATTTGAAGCAGCCTAATGCCACAATTACGTATACTGTTTTACCAGTAGGATGGATTGGAGAGTGGCATGAGAACCCGAAGCCTCAGTGGATTGTGCCACTGTCGGGACGCTGGTTTGTGGAGACTATGGATGGTCAACGAGTGGAGATGGGTCCTGGCGAAATTTCATTTGGAGGAGACCAAGGTACAAAAGAAGATGCACAAGGACACAAAGGTCATCTGTCTGGAACAGTAGGCGATCAGCCAGCTGTTTTGATGATGGTGCAATTTGAAAAAACCCCAAGTATGGAGTAGCTTGAGAAAGAAAGGCAGAAGTAAAGATCTTAAGTTAAAAGAGATTTTTTCTGCCTTATTCTCTCTTTATGCAGGAGGCTGTACTGCTGTACCTACACCGTATTCATACACTAATTCTCCGCCATAGTGAGCGCCGTAGCTAATTGCGCCCACTGCGATCACTGTAATGACAAAATAAATAATAGCAAGTTTTGGAATACCTTCCCTTGTAATACAGCGCCAAATCCACAACACTACAAACACTACAGTAGAAGTTATTTGAAAATGTTCGTGACTCTCTAAAATTTCATGGGCTTCTCCACTAACTTTAACTGTATGTTCAGCTTGCATTCCTGTAAACACAGTTACAATTGCTGATAACACACCTACAGAAAAACACCACCATCCGGCACTAGTTAAGGATTGCTTTTTCAGCAAATAACCAAGAACATCAAACAGCAAACCTACAGAAAGTAGTGCCAAGGGAAAATGAACAAATATCGGGTGAATGTTTTGCATATATCATCTCAACTTTTATGAAAAAACATGAGAGTTTATCTTCTTTTAATGATGATAATGATAATTTTTATTTACAGTTGATTCTAAATTAAAAAATAGATTGATTTGTTATTTGAAAAATCAAAATAAATGAATTTGTTTATACTTAAATTAACGTTATTGAATAGATT
This sequence comes from Fischerella sp. JS2, assembly GCF_032393985.1. NCBI lineage: Bacteria > Bacillati > Cyanobacteriota > Cyanophyceae > Nostocales > Hapalosiphonaceae > Fischerella > Fischerella sp. JS2. Next base: position 5,351,508 of record NZ_CP135918.1, on the reverse strand, counting down.
ATATAAAATATATAAAGCTAATTTCTATAGGACTTACGCAGTAGTAACGGAAAAACGAACCACCCTCCGGGTACTCTACCTTGAAGCCGCCCTTACAGGCGTCTACGCCAGTCCCACTACCCTTACCTTAAGCCACTGAGCGCACAGCGACACGCTGCGCGAACGTGTCTACGTGACGGAAACCGCCTTTTTGGGGGACTGGACTCACAAAGAACACAAAGAAAGAGGCTTTCTGAGAGATTTTGCATAAGTTCTATTATATCTAAGTTTTCATTTTATTTATGTTACTGGCTGTTAATAAAATGAAGTTAGTGTGACATTAAAATGATAAAGGGATGGAATTTTAATTATTCAAAATTAATTTTTAAATTATATTATATATTCTATTTAGAATATAGGTAAAAGTTTTCTTTAAAAGAAAATATTTCTTTAGATATATAATATTTGGGAAAATAGAATTAAAAAATTAGATAACGTTAGACTTATAAGGTAAATTTTGAAGTTATTATTCTATCCCTTCTTGTTGAAGACTAAGGGCTGTTGAATTACTAAAAATGCAAATAAAGATGAGTAATATGTCAAAAACTGATAGTCATCCTTATTTTTTTACTCCTCAATCTTCTAGTCCAGAATATCCACTCTTGGTATTTTTACCGGGAATGGATGAGACAGGAAAGGAGATGATGCGTATTCAAACAGCAGGTTTAGAAGCGGCTTTTGATGTTCGTTGTTTTGTAATTCCACCAGATGAACTTACAAACTGGGCTAATTTAGCGGAGGAAGTAATATCTCTGACTCAAGCCGAACTAAAAAAAGTACCCCGAACTTCTGTTTACCTGTGTGGTGAATCTTTTGGTGCTTGTATAGCACTAAAAGTTATGGAGAAAATACCTGAAATGTTTGCTCGATTTATTTTAATCAATTCTGCTTCTTCTTTTCATCGGGTAAGTTTGCTTTATTTTTGTTCCCTTTTGTTTCCTTATACACCTAACTTTTTTTATCAAATTTCATCTTTTATAGCTTTGCCTTTTCTTGCTCCTGTAAATCGACTTTCTCCTGCTGCAAGAGAAGCATTGTTGGAAGCAGTTAGTTCTGCACCTAAGAAAACAGCTGAGCAACGTCTTTTCCTTCTAAGAGAATTTTCAATAGATGAAAATAAACTATTTCAAATTACTCAACCTGTGTTGCTGATTGCTAGCAAAAATGATCGACTTTTACCTTCACAAGCAGAAGCTCAACGCTTAGCTAAAATTTTTCCCCAGTCTCGATTAGTGACCTTACCTCACAGTGGTCATGCTTGTCTAGTCGAAACAGATGTTAATCTTTGGCAAATTCTACAAGCAGAAAACTTTTTGAATTGAGTTATGCAGTTATGTGGCACTAATTTTTTGATTTATTAAATTTTTTACTGATTGAGTAATAGGATATCTTCTTAAATTTAGAATGCAAGAACCGACTATCTATAGAATCGTCTGTCACTCTTTGAAGCTATGGACAAATAATCTGGAGAACTCATTCTAGAAAACTTTTAAAACGCCAAAAAGCATTACAGCTAGGTAAGCAAAATAGACTCCGTTGAGGGTGATCACCTCCCAAAGCTGGAAACTGTTTTTGTCAGAACCCCAATAAATAAAGGCAGCATATACTATCCCTAGCAATGCCACAAAAGCTAAATTAACGCAAAATATCAATAAGTTGTCTATAGACAAATTTACCAGAGCCAGTGGAAAGAAAGCTAGTGTCATAGTGACTGTATTGTCAGCAATGACATTTGTAGTAGCAGCCGTGATTTGACCGCTACATGCTACACTCCAGGTAGCAAATATTTCTGGTGCAATGCTCATGGTTGAGGTGATAAACAGCCCGCCTATGAGCTTGGAAATTCCTAATAAAGAAACAATATTTTCTGTTGCTGTGACTGTAAAATAAGCACCTAAAGCTAACAGGAGAACACCTAAGGTAGCAACAATAATCTCTTTTTTATTCCATCGTACGGCTTGACCATCCTGGCGATCGCGCATTATTGCTTGTGCTACATAAACTATATAAGCTGCAAGCATAATCCAACCGTCAATAGGTTGCAGCCCCCGCCAGGGCTGAGGAAGAGTTAGTACGGCTGCCAATGCGATAATTCCTAGATAAGGCAAGGCTTGTACATACAAAGCCTCTGGTTTAACCCGCATGGAATGATGACGGCGGCGATTGGACTTGGAATTTTTAGTATGTTTGCGAGAGGCGATATAGGCAACAGTAACAATTGCCGGAACGGAAATAATATTTGAACCGAGTAAATTACCCAGTCCAATGTCTTTCAAACCTTGAACAGCGCTGACAACGTTAGTACCTACTTCTGGGCTAGCAGTAGCAAGAGCAATAAAAGCAGCGCCTGCGGCTTCTGACAAACCCCACTGTTGTCGTATTTTTTTGAGTGGTTCAGCTAGTTTGTCTGCTCCCCAATGCGCCCCCCATGCAGCAGCAGCCAAAACCAATACCCAGAAAAATAATTTCATTTTACAGAGCCAAGGGAAAAAGGCAATACGCCGAAGCGATCGCTCACAGCTAAACCAAATACTATAAGACCAATGAGGAGAAAAACTACATCCCCAAGGTCTAGCTTTCCTAATCCACTACTACGCCCCCTTAAAAACCCTCGCATCTCTAATGCTGACATTAGTACCGGGCCACGTCTGAGAACAGCAAACAGAATCGGTAGAGACATCCTGATTGAATTCCAGATGAAGCGGAAGAAGTGCCTTGGATCTAATTCAACACCCTTCATCCTCATTGCATCCGCGATCCGGAAAGCTTCACTCAGGGTAGTGTACAACAATCGGTATGATAACCCAACTGCAAAGGCAACTACTCCAGGAAGCCGCAATCCCCGCAAGCCTCTTGTCAATTCGTCGGCATCCATTGTTGAAAGCAAGGAAATGCTGATGATGATTGAGGCTGTCCATGCCAATACGAGACGCAGTTCGGCGGTGGCTGCTTCCAAGGCTTTGCTAAAATCCCCTGCTAATAAATCCGCACCTGCTGGAACGAGAATTAGAGTCAAAAAGGTCGGGATGTGAATTGCCCATAGCAAAGCTATCCACTTCCAAGGAGTGCGTGAGATTGCTGCTAGAATCAGTCCCAAGATGGTCAGCACCATTAGCCATTGCCAGTTTGGAGCTAAAAACAGGTATAAAAATAGCAAAAAAAACAACACAATCTTCACACGCGGATCACGGCGATGAATAACCGTGTCTTTATCTTGGTAGAGGACAGGTACATTTGAGGAAGCCACGAATTAGTCTCCTTTTGCTAATTACAAAGCTTTGAAACAAGCTCGTCACAGGTCAAGGCATTGATACCGATATGTTGAGCCAGCCTAGCAACACGCGGCAAGTTTACGTGCAACTCTTGCAAGCGTTCCCAATTATCTTGGGCAAACACGCTACTTACTGAACCTTGCAGCACGACTCTACCTTGATTTAAAACCGTTACCGTGTCGGCTGTTTCACAAACAAAATCAACGTTGTTGCTGATCAGTAACACTGCTTTTCCCAACGCTTGTAGCCGTGAGAGTAACTGAGCAATTTTTTGACGTGATGACGCACCTAAACCAACTGTCGGTTCATCGAGAATTAGCACCTTTGGGTCTACGACGAGTGCTGAGGCAATAGTAACGAGTTTACGCTGACCACGCGGTAGTAGAGTCGGGTCGCAATCAAGCCAATTCTCCTCAATTCCCACCAATTCACAGACTTGAGATACCTTTTCCTCAATATGGTTGTCGTCGTAGCGTTTCTGCCGTGAGAACAAACTATTACTCTTGTGCTGACGCTGCTTAAGCGGGAAAGCTATCTCATCTTTGACTGTTCGTTCACTAATATGCTCATCTGGGTTCTGAAGGACGGTTCCGACCATCAATGCTAGTTCCGGAACACTTTTATCCCGCGTGTTTGTGTTGCAAACAGTGACTTTACCCTTGGTCGGTTGCAACAACCCGGCGATGTGCTTAGCTACTGTGGTTTTACCTGCACCATTGTGACCAACGATCGCATGAATTTCGCCTGCACGGATCTGGATGTTTATGTTTGCGATCGCTTTGTTTTCACTTGAGTAGCAGTACGTTACGTCCTCTATGCACACTATCGGCTCACCAAAGTTTTCACTTGTCAAGGAAGTTGTTTTGTGAACAGTGGATGTGACTGACGGCTTAAACACTCGCTGTAAATCAAAAGCCACCACTTGCTTAAATTCTTCTGGTGTCAGTGGTGACTCAGAAAGTCCCAAACAATGGGCAACACGCACACTTACCGGCAGTTCAACGTCAGCTTGTGAAAGCAGGTCTTTGTCTCGAAAAATTTCTTGTGGAGTTCCTTCGGCAATGATTTTACCGTCAACTAAAACTAGAAGCCTGTCGGCACATTGAGCGAGGAAATTAATATCTTGCTCAACAACTACCAGTGTCTTTTTACGGCACAGTTCATTGACGATGACACGCACTTGCTCTTGACCTCTGGGGTCTAGCTTATCGATGACGTTATCAAGGATGAGTAGCTGGGGATCTATCGCCAGAGTAGCAGCGATCGCTAGTCTTTGCTGTTGACCGCCAGACAATTCCCAGATCCGCTTTTTCTCAATATTTTGACCAGTACCCAGTCCTACCTTTTCCACAAGTTCGCGTGCTTGTTCCTCAGCTTCCTGCTGAGAAAGACCACGGTTGACGATCAGAGGTGTTGTTACCTCATCTAGTACCTTTATTTGCACCAACTGGGCTTCGTAGTCCTCGAATACCATCCCGACTTGCCGATCATGTTCTTCTGAAGAGGTATCCAGTGGATGATGGTCTACTACTTCAAGTTCCCCAGAGGATTCACCGCCGGTAATCCGTGGGGCAAATCCAGCGATCGCCATACATAGTGTTGTCTTCCCAGCTCCAAGAGGCCCAATAATACCAATAATCTCTCCCTGCTTCATCTCGAAGGAAATACCGTCGATGGTAGTTTCATCTGCCCCTGGGTAGGTAAATGTAAAATCTTTGGCATTTACTATCGACATTCTTTACTCCTTTGCAACAAAAGCTGGTCAACTTTAAGAAGCACTAACTGTAGTGCGATCGCGTCTTCGCTTATAATTGGGTTCTTTACCACGAGGCGCAAAGCCAAAGTAACGCTCTACCCGACCGTAAAGGTGTGGCATGATCAAAATCAAGGGAATCACACCCATAATTAGACCGTCAGTGATAGTATTTCCGATGGCTGACCAGACGGCAACATTAAAAGTTTCTGTACTGAAGATAATAAAAGACGAAGCCTCAATTACCGCATGTACAAACCCTGCTACGATTGCAGCGATCGCTAAACGAATTTTATTTAGGGGGTTACTGCCAACAATGTAGCCTGACATCATAAAACCCACTACGTAACCGATCGCCCCAATTGGGTCGTCAATTTCATAACCTTCAAGCAGATCTCGGAGAAATTCTCCTAGCATTGCTCCCAGTGATACGGCTAAAAGTGGCCAAAATTTTCTAGGAACAAGGGCAGTAAATGCTAAAGGGATGAAAAATGGTTTAAAGTCGATATCAACAGGAATTTCTGGTATTGCCTCGAACAGTGTCAGAGCAATAAAGAATATTACCGAGCAAAGTACTGCAATTACTACTAACTTGGGTGTATTAGCACTTTTCATGCTCCGACTCCCTAATGATTGAATTAATGATTTAATTTTTGTTTAGTTTTTTTGATTCTAGTAGAAAATGCTTTTTAAAAAGAAATGACAATTCGTGAGCAACAAATGTAAAAATAGCATCAAAAAATTGCTCAAAACTTTACTTTTTAAGCAAAAGTATATCTAGTTGCCTAGACAGTAACCTTTACTTAGCAACAGATGTAGAACAAGTATTGTGATTTTTACACAATGTTTGGAATTCTTTTTGTTATTGTAAAGTCATTATGATCTTCTTTCATTTTTACTTCTATTTCTTATGTCTAAAGAAGTATATATAGAGATTAATTTATTAACTATTATTTAATATATAATTAATCTAAAATTAAACTTGTAAGTATTTAAAACTATTAATCTAAAAAATATATTCAAATAAAAAATATAAATTTGCACAATATTATAAGTATGTAATTTTACTATTATTGTTTGTAGCGATTAACTATAACAGTGGGATTACCATTACACTATGCAAGGATAGTTGGTTAATGTGAGCCCATTGACTGAGCATTGCTTTTGATAGATTTTTTCTAGCTCTTATCCAGGCAAAATAAATTTGGGCAAACTAGCATTTGCTCTTAGCTTATTCTGGAAGCAAACATTTTCATGAGAATTCTGTTGGTGGAGGATGATGATTCGCTTGCTCAAGCGGTGGCAGCTGTTCTGAGCAAGCAAAATTATGTAGTAGATATTGCTGCTGACGGTGAAGCTGGTTGGGAATTAGTGACTGTTTGCAACTATGACTTAATTTTGTTAGATGTCATCCTACCCAAGTTAGATGGCATTAGCCTTTGTCGGCAACTACGACAAGAGGGCTATCAGATGCCCATTCTGCTACTTACAGCAAAGGATAGCAAAACTGATAAAGTTATGGGTTTAGATGCTGGAGCAGATGATTATGTCGTTAAACCCTTTGACTTTCAAGAATTATCAGCTCGCATTCGTGCTTTAGGGCGTCGGGGAAATTCCTCTTTACCTCCAGTTTTGGAATGGGGAAGCTTACGCCTTAATCCTGGTAGTTGTGAGGTAACTTATGCAGACAAAGCATTGCATATAACAGCAAAGGAATTTAGTATTCTAGAGCTTTTTTTACGCAATAACCAACGCACCTTTAGCCGCAGTGCAATTGTAGATCATCTTTGGGCTGCTGATGTAGACCCACCAGAAGATGACACGATTAAATCTCATATCAAAAGTTTGCGGCAGAAACTCAAGGCAGCAGGCGCGCCCTATGATTTTATTAAAACCGTTTACGGATTGGGCTATCGCCTCAAGCCTAATCCCAAAAAGCAAAAGTCTCAGGTAAGCAAAAAAGAGTCAATTCCAACGCAGCAAGAAATTTTTGCGGCAGCCTTTGCCAAAGCGCGGGAAGATTTTCAAGCTAAGCTTGGTTCACGCATCGCTGTTCTGGAGCAAGCTAGTAAGGCTCTCAAAGAAGGTGGTATGCTGGACTCTAGGCTGCAACAAAATGCAGAGCAAGAAGCCCACAAGCTGGCGGGTTCATTGGGAAGTTTTGGTTTTGCTCGCCCTTCGTTATTAGCTGAAAAAATAGAAACTATACTTCAAAGTAAAACGCCTATTAACCAAGTTCAGTCTCAACATTTGTGTGAACTCCTAAAGGAATTGCAACAGGAACTACTAGAACAAACTCCGAATCATTCAACTTGGGATGAACAAGCATTGAATGAGCAACAGCAGAATGCGCTGTTGATAGTAAGTAATGATAGACAACTAGTTGAAGGATTAGTTAAAGAGGCTGCAACACAGGGAATGCATGTTGACATTGCTATTAATGTTGCTGACGCTAGGATTGCTATAGAATCTTCAAGTCCTGACGTGGTGCTACTCGACCTTTACTGTGCTGATGGCGTAAAGAACAGCTTGAATTTACTAGCAGAATTATCCAACCGAACACCGCCAATACCTGTATTAGTTTTCACTGACCGAAATAATTTTACTGACCGTGTAGAAGTTGTGCGAGCAGGTGGACGTAGTTTTTTGTATAAGTCCATGCCTCCCAAACAAATGTTAGAGCTAGCTAGCCGAATACTGCAACCAATAGTTGCTAGTAAAGTAAAAGTAATGATTGTAGATGACGATGTACAGCTGTTAACTGTTATACGGAATTTACTAGAACCTCAAGGAATTAAGCTGACAACTCTTGAAGATCCGCGTCGCTTCTGGGAAACCCTAACCGAGTATTCTCCTGATTTACTGGTATTAGATTTAAGAATGCCTCATGTAAATGGAATTGAATTATGTCAGACGGTGCGTAATGACCCTTACTGGAGTAAACTGCCAGTGGTATTTCTTACTGCTTACGTCAAACCAGATACTGTAGATCGGATATTTGCAGCTGGCGCTGATGATTGTATCTGCAAACCAATAGAGGGAGCAAAACTAATTACTCGCATTTTTAAACGCCTAGAGCGGATTCAATTAATTAGCAAGATATCTGAAACTAGTCATTAGACCTTTTGCAAAAATATTTATATATTAATTTGTATTGCTATGTGTAACTTTTTATATGACATTTAGCAGTTTATAATTTTTGTTTTTTATCATATGTAGGATAATTTTTAAATAATCAACTATCTATGGTAAGATATAGATATAAATATAAAAACTATCTAGTTTTTTTTCACAGGTTTGTTGTCATAGGTGTGATGTTATTTATACTTCTCACTACTATGACAGTTAGTTACTCTCAAGAAGAAAATCCTACTGGTAATCAAATTCCAGAAGCTGTTAGTAAGATAGATGGTACTCCCGTAATTTTGGGAGATAAAACACTATTTATTATCAAAAAAAATGTCGGTTCTTTTTCTCCTCAAGAGCGATCGCAAGCAGTTACCAATAGAATCGAAACAATAGCAAATGATCCATCTATTCGTATTAATGGATTAAAAGTTTTAGACGAGCAAGACACTACAAATATTGTCTTAGGAGAGAAACTAATATTTACTCTTACCGATAATGATGCAAAAGCCGCAGGTAAAAGTAGACAAGAATTGGCTCAAGAATATGTGCAAATAATCGATGACTCTATCAGTAAGTATAGAGAAGAGCGTAGCTTAAATAATATTTTAAAAGGTTTCCTCTACAGTTTTCTTTCTACTCTAGGTTTATTTATATTTTTGAAAATATTTAATCATATTTTTCCAAAAATTATTACTAGGGTACAGAATTGGCGCGGAATTAGGATTCCTGCGATCAGAATTCAAGATATTGAACTTTTACCTGCATCTAGAGTCAGCAATATTGTTACTAGAGTAGTGAAGTTACTCCGCCTGATTCTAATCTTAGGGGTTATATATGTCTATGTTTCTTTAGTGTTGAGCTTTTTTCCTTGGACAAGACAGCTTAGTTCTAGACTTATTAGTTACTTTCTTGTAACTATCTATCAAGGTTGGCTAGCATTTGCAGCTTATTTTCCTAACCTGTTCGCTTTGGGATTAATTTTCTTTGTCACCTATTATGTTTTGAAAATTATTAGACCAATATTTACAGAATTACGTAATGGAAATATATCTTTTCCCGGTTTTTATCCCGACTGGGCAGAACCGACATATAAATTAGTATTCTTTTTAATCATCGCCTTAGCATTTGTGCTGGCTTTTCCCTATTTACCAGGATTTGGTTCACCAGCTTTTCAGGGAATATCTGTATTTTTAGGTATTCTGTTTTCGTTAGGTTCTACAGCAGTGGTGGCTAACGTTGTCGCTGGAACTATTCTAATTTATACCCGTGCTTTTCAAATTGGCGATCGCATTAAAATTGGCGATGCTATTGGCGATATAGTGGAAAAAACTCTGTTAGTAACCCGTATTCGCACTATCAAGAATGTGATAATTACTATACCAAACGGAACTGTACTAACTAGCCAAATTATCAACTATAGCGCTCTTGCTCAAGACCCTAATTATCATTTAATTTTACATACTACGGTAACGCTTGGCTATGATTTACCGTGGCGCAAAGTTCATCAAGTTTTAATTGATGCCGCACTAGCAACGAAAGATATTTTAGCAGAACCTGTTCCTTTTGTGTTGCAAACTAGTTTAGATGATTTCTATGTCAGCTATGAATTAAACGCTTATACTAACAAGCCAATGTTGATGGCGGTTATTTATTCACAACTGCACCAAAATCTTCAAGATAAATGCAACGAAGCAGGAATTGAAATTCTCTCTCCCCATTATTCAGCTATTAGGGATGGGAACCAAATTACCATACCAGAAAATTATCTGTCTCAAGATTATCAAGCACCGGGATTTCGTCTCTCTCCCTTGGATAACCTATTTAAACAGTTCAATGGAAATACACCAGAGTCGGGTGAATCATCTCAGTTAAACAAGTGAGGAGAAATAAGAGTTAATGATACGAATTCTAACACTTTTAGCTTTATTGATTGCTATCGCCGCCGTGATTTTTGCACTCCAAAATTCTACCCCTGTTTTGGTGCAGTTTTTAGCTTGGCAAGCTCAAGAATCAATGGCATTAGTGCTATTGCTGACTTTTACATTCGGTGTGTTGTTTGGCTGACTTGTCTCGCTGCCAGCAATCATTAAAAATATCAGAAAATTATCCCATCATAGACGAAAAATTGAAGAACAAAACTATGAAATAGAAAATTTGCATCATAATCTTATGGAAGCAACAAATCAAATAAAGGCGTTGCAAGTAACACAAACACATTCTCAAACAGAAATCAAATCTTTGAATTACTCAGAGGATATACCTGTTACTGATAATAGAAATTAATTTTTTAATTAACCTATCAAAAAGGATTAACCTGTGGCAAACGCTTTGAGTACCATCCAACGCTTGCTAGCCGACCCCACGGCGATCAAGTTGATTGAAGTGGCTGTAGGTATTGCGATAGTAGCGCTGATTTTCCGGGTTTTAGGTCAGATTTTACCGCGACAGGTTCAAGATACTGATTTGCGCTATCGCATCCGCAAGGCAGTTAGCCTTGTAGGGTATGCAATCATAGCGTTGCTAATTGTATTGGCATTTAGCGATAGCCTGGGAAGATTAACGGTCATATTTGGGGTTATCGGTGCTGGTGTGGCTTTTGCACTACAAGAGGTTATTGGCAGTTTTGCTGGTTGGGCAGCTATCTCCTTGGGACAATTTTACAAGCCGGGAGATCGGGTGTTACTCGGTGGGATTATGGGCGATGTCATAGATATTAGTATCTTGCGTACCACTTTGATGGAGTGTGGCGAATGGGTGAAAGCTGATCTCTACAACGGACGCATTGTGAGAATTGCTAACAGTTTTGTATTTAAAGAACCTGTATTTAATTATTCTGCCGATTTTCCTTTTGTCTGGGATGAAATTACTTTGCCGGTGAAATATGGAAGCGATCGCCATTTAACCAGAGAAATTCTCCAAAAAGTAGCTGATGAAGTTGTAGGTGAATATGTGCTTCAGGCAAAAGCGAAATGGCAAAATATGGTACACAAGTATTTAATTGAAGATGCCAGCATTGAACCAGCAGTCACTTTGGTTGCTAATGATAACTGGATAGAATTTACACTGCGGTATATAGTAGATTATAAAAAACGTCGAGGCAAAAAAGATGTAATTTTCAGCCGTATTCTTGATGAGTTTGACAATTGTGAGGGGCGGATAAGTGTTGCTTCTACAACTATTCACATAGTTGAAACACCTGCATTTAATGTGAAACTTGTAGATAGCAGAAATGGAATGTGACATACTCCCCGCGCCGCCCCTTCGTGGACGGCGGGGGCTTCTCAGCGACTCCCGGCAACCCGTCGGACATTGACTGAGCTTTGAAGGACGGGATGCCCCGCCGCCCTGTATTTTATATTTCGCGCTGCGTTGTAGTCGCGGTCGTAACTAGCACTACACTGGCAACTGTGCCACCTATCAGCCAGTACTTTTGGAACTGTCGCGCCACAATCAGAACACTCTTGACTTGTGCCATTGGGATTAATCGCTACTACCAAACACCCAGCACTTGCAGCCTTGGTGTTCAGAATTTGTAGGAATTGACCCCATCCAGCATCGGTTACGGACTTGGCAAGCATGGACTTGGCAAGTCCTTTGATATTTAAGTTTTCATGGGCGATAACCTGGGATTGATTTAACAGCCATATTGCAGTTTTATAGTGGAAATCTTTGCGCTGATTGGCAACTTTTAAGTGAGTCTTAGCAACACGTTTAATAGCTTTCTTACGACGATTTGACCCCTTATTTTTGCGGGATAAATGACGTTGCAACCGCTTCAGTTTTTTCTCGCTTTTACGGTAGTGTTGGGGAATTTCTACTTCCTGATTGTCACTTGTTACCAGAAACGATTTCAACCCCATGTCAATACCTACTGTGTTTACGTCGGTGGGCGTGACATCATTTGTAAGGCTAGGCACAGTCACATCTTCAAGACTGAGACTGATATACCAACCGTCAGCTTTGCGGTTAATTGTGGCAGTTTTGATTTTGAATCCGTCAGGTATGGGACGGTGCAAAATCATTTTGACTTTGCCGATTTTGGGTAACTGGATAAATTTATCCTGAATATGTTCTGGTTTAATGGGGTCAGGGAATGACAGCGAACGATAACGCCCTTTCCCTTTGAATCTGGGACGACCAGATTTCTTGCCATTAGTATCACCTTTTAGCCAGCGTTCAAACGTCTTTTCAACCCGTGCAATTACGTCTTGTAGGGTGTGGGAAAGCAGTTCTTTGTAGTCAGCAAATAAGATTTTAGTGTTGGTTAAATCTCGCTTCTGGCTGTAATAACTGGGTTTGTCTTTTAGCTGTGGTAGGTGACAAACTTCTAAGGAACAACGGTCAATGTCACATCGGTTTTCAAGGTACCAGTTGAATCGTTCAGCCAGCCGATAGTTGTATTGGCGACGACATAACTCTAGCCAGCGTTCAAACGTGGCTATCTGCTGTTTTGTTGGTCGTAAACGGTACTGGTAGGCTAGGCGCATAGGAAGGCAGGAGGAAGGAATTAAAGTTAAACATCTTTTAGTTCGCCGCCCTTCCTAGCACGCTCTAACTCTTCTTCACAAAGAACTTCTATTAAATTCGACAGTGAACGTTTCCGAATCTTGGCTAATCGTTCCAAGTCAGACTTTAATGCTTCGTCCAAATAAAGCGACATTCGCTTTTTGGCTGTAACCACCGATGACACCATAATGCTACTCCAAAACTATACTCCCTTCATTGCAGCGCGAGGGTAGCATTAAAGTAAAACATAAAAGATGTTGTAATAGCATTAAAGTAATGCTACCTTCTTAATAGAGAAAGCGGCCACGCCTGGACAGCAAATAACCGCTTTTCTAATCCAAATATTTATGGAGATTTCCATTATGACATTAGCTTAGCAACGATTGAAGTTCAAGCTGTAGCGCAATCCCAGCTAAACCTTTACATCCAGCAGCAATCAGAAGAAGCCGCAGAATATGAAATTGACTCTGTAGATGATGTATTCGGCAGACTTTACCGTGTCTGGGGTGGTGAAAAAGGTATTAACCTACTCGGCACGTTTTATCAAAACCTAGATGGTTTCTGGATATCCCAGCCTTGCCATACAAGCAATCGCCTGACTTGGGACACCAGTGAAGAAGCTGTAGCAGCAATCCTTAACGCATAAATCCAGTAACTACGCGGCTTCGCCACAAGCGACTGGTTTCACCGTTTAGACAAAAACCGAGGTGGGGTAATGGAAGAAGAAAGTATTGAATCAATCAAATATACTCTGCAAGGCTTTCGCTACTGTTGCCTTAACCAGATTCATTGATGAATTAATCCAAATTTTGAACTCTGAAGGCTTTTTGCTTGAAGACTTGTTAGAAGCGCTTGCTTCGATGGCTGATAAACAACCATCCCTTGGGGAAGTTGTAAATCATCTAGAAAAAGCTGCATCTGAAGTACGTCGCATTCACAAATAGTGAAACAGTTTTTATGACAAATTTTTGTAAATTACCCAGCAGAGGCTGGGTCAATTTGACATACGTTCGCACAGTTCGATTTTTCTATAAAGTCCATTTTATTAGGCTCCCACTATTTTCTTGTCAGGTGATTTGGAGTAATGGCGATAGAGAAAAATTCGTGGGTGCAGATGCCCAAGCTATTGCCCGCTCCCTTAGCAAAACTATTGTTACTGCCACGGGTATGCGTAGTCGCATGAAAATCAAAGATTTAAGCTAACAACCTTCATAGGATGACGTACTACAAATCAACTGCTAGGTCTATCTCTGATTTGAAAGCACATTTGGTTTTGACCACAAAGTACCGCAAGAAAGTAATCACACCTGCGATGCTGATTTGATTAGGTGAATTAATAAACCACATATCCCAGAAATGGGGTTGTGAAGTTGTTGAATTAAGGCGCGAAAGTGACCCTTCGGGTTCGCAGTCGCTCTACTTGGGGAGACCCCAAGACCGCGCTGCTCACCACGTTCACCTGTTATTCCGGTACTACCCACAGATGCAATTATCAAAGTTCGTTAACGCCTTAAAATCCTATACAAGTCAACAAATCCGTAAAGAGTTTTTGTTAGAGATTAGGCGTGTCTATTGGGGCAAACCTGTGTTCTGGAATAGCGCCTATTTCATTGCTTCTTGTGGTGGGGTAACTGTCGAAGTTCTAAAACAATACGTCCAAAACCAAGATTCCGCCAGTAGTGCCGATAAGAGAGTGGCGGTTCCTCACCCACCCCATTCACCCCGTCAAAGAGGCGGTTGACATCGGCTCAGGGGTGGGATTCGTCACCGAGAAAGCCATTCTTAAGGGTGCCGCCCTACCCTTCGGGAACGCTCCGCGAACGGGACGACGTGGGGCTGCTGGCGGAAATAGCTCAAACGGTGCAGTTACCTTGGCGAAGGTGTGGCGGGGATACTCTAAATCTCGGTAAGTACCAGTGAAGCGCTCAAGTTGAGCATCCGTAAGGGTTAGCAGTTTAACAGGTGCAGGTTTTTTGGTAACTGGAAAATAGCGGTCTAAAAATTTAGTTAGGAATTTTCCATGCACTCCACTAAAACTGTTACTGGCAATAAAAATACCAATATTTTGCTCAGGCATGAGGGTGAGAGAGCTAGAATACCCCCGCAAGCTTCCCAAATGTCCAATCATGCGAATGTTGTTTTCTAAACGTTCGCGAAAACTATAGCCAGTACCCGGTAATTTGGGATGGTGAGTGAAGTGCTGTTTGTGCATCAGCCTGACAGTATCTTCTTCCAAAATGCGCGAGTTTTCGTAGCGACCAAGCTGTAGGTGAGCAATCATAAACTGAGCCATATCTGTAGCTGTTGTACTCATAGCCGCAGCTGGGGCAATATTCAAATATAGATATGGGACAGGTTTAAAGTTGCCATTTTGATACTGATAACCCACAGCCAAATCATTAGCTAAAGCTGGCGGTGGTGGCTGAAGAAATGTGCTGCGGTTGATCTTCAGCGGCTGCAAAATGTTTTTGTTAATGTATTCAACAAAGGGAGTACCAGAAATTTTTTCTACTAAATAGCCTAATAAAGCGGTGCTATGGCTGGAATAGCCATATATTTTACCAGGAAGCCAAACAACGGGTGGCATATACTTAGCAAGATAATCTCCTAATGGCTTTATTCCTGCTGCGGTACGGGCTGCAATACCAATTCGTCGCTTCGTCGTACCGTCAGTGTGTGTCATTAACTGAGCGACTTTGGCTGGTTCGGGGTAAGGGTTTTCCAGTTGGAAGCCTGTCAGGTATTTGTTGACAGAAGCATCTAAGTCAAGCTTTCCTCGCTCATACAACTGCATTGCTGCTGTTGCTGTAAATACCTTGGAGAGGGAAGCAACACCAAACAGAGTTTTATCGGCAATTACTGGTATATTTTTCTCAACGTTGGCATAACCATAACCCTCAGCGAAAAAGAGTTTCCCATCTTTTACTACAGAAATGACAGCCCCAGGAACGTGAGATTTTAACAGTTCCTCATTCATGATTTTGTCTACAAAGGCTTCAAATTCTTGGGAATCATTTAATCTAGGTGTAGTATGAGATGGTAGTACAGGTGGTTGGGGTGTAACAGGTTGTTGCTGTTGAGGTTCTGAAAGCGGAAAATTCGGTGTATTTTTACTCCAGCCAGGTAAGGCAGGCAGGAAAAAAATAGGATGCCTATCATTACCCAGCATATCAGCTTTTTGGGATTACACATCCAATTATTTGCAATATTTTTTATCAAAAACTTATCCTATATAATTCTTAAATTTTTCTATCTTCTGATATAAAATACCTTTTTCTTTGTTTATATAATTTGGCAGAAATATACGTTTATGACCGCAGCTTAAAACTTACTGATAATTTCTCCACCAAATTTCCACTTTTTAGTTTTAATATAAGAAATTTAAGTAATTAAACTCACTGAACTCATGCGATCGCCATACTTATTAATTTGTAAAATAGTCAGACTAACCTTGCTAATTGCTAGGAGATGAAGATTTACTTAATTTATAGAGATACTTTCCTTACTAAAGATTTAGACAAATGTTTGTTGGTTAGGTTGCCATAATCCCTGTTCTAGCTCTTCAACCCCTTCAGGAGTTTCTCTATTGTGTCGACTCATATTAAAAAATATTAAGCCAAGCACGAATACAGCTAAGCTACTAAAAATCAATACAAAGGCACGTATCAATATATTACTAGGACGTGGATTTTGCATTTTTGTAGGTAATACCTTCAAGTGTGGTTTATTTTAGATTACTATTCAGTACCATACATTCTTCTGTCTGAGGAATGAGAAAGCATTCTTAATTAAAAATCAGCCTTGAAGAGGCTTTTTTCGGAGAAAAAAAATTACTAGGATTGGATAATTAAAGTCAGCACAATCGCCGGGAATCGGAAAATAACAAAAATCTGGGGGTGGCGCAGTGCATTTCGGACAATTAATCGGCTTTCTTGCTCTTGTAATCTCGCTTTATATTCTGTGGCAAATTCGGCAAATAGTTTTACTGGCATTTGCAGCTGTAGTGTTGGCAACAGTCCTCAGCCAAATGGTGAAATTTTTCCAAAGATTTCGCATTAAGCGAGGCTTTGCAGTAACGATCACAGTTGTGATTGTACTAGTCATTTTAGTATGTTTTTTCGCGCTGATTGTGCCACGTATTATTAACCAATTGCAACAATTTGATAACTTAATGCCGATGGCGTTAGAACGGTTACGAGCGTGGAATAACTGGTTAGAAAATTTAATTCCAGACCAATTTTTAGAAAATATTCGTGGACTTAGATATCTTACTCAGAGTTTACAAAGTTGGTTTAATCAGCTAATTAATAACTTTTTCTCTTTAGTCAGGAGTTCGCTTTCTATTATTCTAGGAATATTACTGTTTGTAGTTCTGACAATTATGCTCTTAGTTAATCCATTGCCATATCGGCAAGGATTTATCATGCTATTTCCTGCTTTCTACCGCCGACGAGTTGATGAAATTCTTAGTAAATGTGTAATAGCTTTAACTGGCTGGATAAAAGGCACTCTCTTAACAATGTCAATCATTGCAGTTTTAAGCTATGTTGGATTATTGATTTTGAGAGTTCCATTGCCACTAGTTAATGCAGCTTTAGCTGGAATATTAGAGTTTATTCCAAATGTGGGACCGACCTTGAGTGTAATTCCACCAGCAATACTTGCTCTGAGTGATGCTCCTTGGAAAGCAGCCGCAGTGGTAGCGTTATACTTTGGAATTCAACAGGTTGAAAGTTTGATTGTTGTACCTGTAGTAATGAAAAGTCAGGTATCTCTGCTACCAGCAGTTACTTTATTGGCAGTAGTACTTTTTGGTAGCTTTTTTGGATTTTTAGGAGTATTTCTTGCTGTTCCCCTAGTAATCGTGTGCCAAATTTGGATCAAAGAAGTTTTGGTTAATGATATACTCAATCACTGGCAATCAAGTAAATAAATATTATTTGACTAACATGCGATCGCTTTGATTTTGGTCTGATTAATTATTGGAGTTGGAGAAGGAGTTGGCGGAGGATTAACCTTATTGTTTAGCTGTATGATTCTGTTTGGGAATTCTTTGTTTGTGCATTATGACTTGTCCATTCTTGTAATGCCCAAAGGCTAAGAACGGCAGCCAATCCAGCCCCAAGAGTATCCATAACTAAATCGATAATAGTATCATTCAAACTTCCAACTACTTCAGTAGGAAGAATCTTACCAGCTGACCATTCTGTAATTTCCCATAATGCCCCAATTGCGATGCCAAAACTCGCAATTGTAACCAAATACAAAAGTTTATGATTACGAAAGATATTCAGCATGGAGCTATAGACTAAAAAACTGAGTGCTAAAGTAATTGCAAAAGTAGTGTAAGCATGAACAATTTCGTCATACGGTCCTGGCAGATAAAATAAACCCCAGACCCAACCCGCAGCATTTAATAACGCTGCAACGACAAACAGGAAATCGAATAATGTTGGCAGTCGGTCATCTTTAATTACAAACACCAAAGATATAACTAAAAAACATACCAGAGCCAAGGCATTTAACCAATTACCTAGAAATGCTGCAACTATTACAAATATTGTAAGTAGAGCTTGTCCTACCCATGCAATTACTCGAAAACCTCGCCAGTTTGTACTGATCATTTCTCTGTCCTATACAAACTATGGCGTTGCTGAATAAAGGTATGTTTTAGGCAGGTAAGGGAACAGAACGATATTTGAGGTAGTGCAATAACAATCGAACAGAGTATCTCAGCATTTCCTCGGTTTTGGAATAACATAAAGTTTTACGATGAAGACGAGCCAAATAATGTCTAAGCCTTGTGTTTTCATTTTCGACTCGTGTCATGTAGGTCTTACTCACAATTTGGTCACCATCAGGAACAAAACAAGGGTAAACAGGGTATCCATCTGTGACGTAAAAATAACTCTGCCAACACTGGACAATGTTCCATAACTGTTGGAAAGTAGTCGAACTACGATCACCTAAAACCCAAGCAAGAATACCTTGAGTAAAGTGATTTACCGCCGTCCACAACCAGATTTTATTTTTTTTGAACCAATAAATGTTTCTAATTCATCTAGTTCTCCCACCTGCGGAATTTCCTTTGAATTTGGTGTATCCGCCAATTGTGTACCCACTCGTTTAACCCAATGAATAATGGTAGTATGATGAACGTTTTTCACCCTTTCAATTCCACGAAATCCCATACCATTGACGTACATTTTTAGGCATTCTTGTTTGATTTCATCCGAGTAGCCCCTGGGTGGTTTATAGACATCAATGAATTGACGACCACAATCACAGCAAATGTGATTCTGTTTACCTCTTTTCTTTCCATTCTTACGGTTATGACAAGATCCACAGCGTGGACATTCCATGATTAATTGACCTCAATTCATACCGCTATTATGCAACGCCAAAAAATTTAGATTGTAGAGCAAAGGTAAATTAACAGTTATCTCTAACCTGTGCGGCGATATTGTCCTGTGTCTGTTTCATTTCTGCTCGTGTTCCTATTTAATTGCTGACTACGAGTGTTTGTTTACACCATTTACGTTTATTTACGGTAGATTATCTGCCTATTATTTAGCGATCGCTTCTACGTAGAGTCATAAAGCTCTGGGAGAGCAATTTGTAATTTTGAATACATTTATACAGCTATTTACTCAATACTCCACCAGTTTTCCACTTTTTAGATATATGTTTAAAATTAGAAGCAGTTAAGAAGATAGAAGTACGCTCGTCTGAAGAAGGCATTCCCACGAAGGAATTCGGGGGATTTGATAAAGCGGCAAAGCGTTTATTTGTCTCCTTAAATAATGATGCCTTTAAACCATTTGGCAGAACCCAGAGGACTTAAAACTGTATAAATTCTTACTTTCTTCTCTTCTGCCCTCTGCCTTCTGCCTTTCTTCCAGTAAATTTACTGGCACGAAACAACTTCAGCTTAATACTGTTTTTTACTCACTAATTGCTAGTTGTTGCAGACTTGTTAGAGAGAAACATAGTTCTTCTGTAAAAATTTTAGCTTGAGGACAAATGCTCTCATGGTAAAAACCATCCAGAATAATTACAATTATTTTCCAAAATTTGGGAAAGATGCTCCTTGGTTGTGGCGTCCAAATTTCCAAGATATAAATTCAGCTCTTTTGGCTGTTTCTCTGCTAGAAGACGAATTAAATAAACGTTACACAATGCTGCAAAGTGTAAAGGTTTTAAATATTGACAACTACAACAATATAGCCGCCGAACCAATACCTCACATTGTTGTAGTATTCAATAATAGTACTAATTTAATAGGAGAAAAGGAGCCTAAATCTGTATTTGAATCTACTTGTAAGCGGATAATTGCAATGGGTAAGGCTGTTGGAATTCACTTAGTTTTAGGTCTTATCTAGAGCTTCGTTGAAACTAAAGTTGGAGTCAGATCAAGTCTTGATAATTAGTTATCATTAACATTTCTCTATGTCGGGTGCATCAACCTATGTGATAAGTCTTTAATTAGACACGATATAATGAAATACTCAGCCGAAAAAATGGAGTTTACTAGTGCTAGGTTCGTTGCTGGAAGTTTTAAAGAGCGATGGGATATTACAAATCGGCTGGCTAGGATTAGTTGTACTGTTAGCTTTTATCAGTGGTGGTTTGTTTTTCTCTAAAGTCAATTTGCGTTTAAGCTTTGTACAAGCGCTACTAACTCCTTTAATTTCGTTTCGCGAAAGAAGTGCTTATCAAAAAATTGTCAAGCCTTATGAGAACTGGTTAAGTGTCGCCGTTAGTCTTTTAATCGCTGATATATTTGCTATTTTACTACCAGAATCAAGTTGGTCTAGGCTAATAGAAATTCCAGTTGGTTTAGCCTTAACTATTACTGCTGGTTGGTTAACTTCTCAACTGTTCAAGCAGTTTTTTGATTTCTATCTCTTGGATGCAGCAATTAAAAGTGGACGGAAAGTTAATAGTGAGTTATTAATTCTTACTAAGTTACTTGCAAATATAACTATTGTAGTTGCAGCGACTATTATTTTTGCTCAAACTCATCAAATCAATATTTTTGGGTTGGTAGCAAGTTTAGGAATTGGTGGATTAGCACTAGCCTTTGCTGCTCAAAAGACGCTAGAACAAGTATTAGGTGGTGTTGTTCTCTATCTGGATCGCCCCTTTGTTACTGATGACTATATTGGTTTACCAGATGGAACTTTTGGTCGAGTCGAATCAATTGGCTTGCGCTCCACTAAAATTCGCACTTCTGGTAAAGGTACACTGATAATTGTCCCTAACAGTTCGCTTACCCAAGTTAATATTGAAAACTTCACGGGTGCTAAAAAAGTTATGGCAATTACTTATTTAAACTTCTATCGTGCCATCAATAGTGAAGAACGAGCTTTGATTCGGCAAGTTATCATTGAAAGTACCGTTGATATCTTTGGAATTGATACACGTAGCACTGATGTCATTTTTAGAGATTTGCCAGAGCAATTAGGACAATCTTCTAAGCTACAAACAGCAGAGCGTACGCAAGCCCAGATTACTTTTTTTATTTTAGGTTCTGGTGAAGTTTCAATGGAATTACGACGTCAACTTCTCGATCTTGCTAGTCAGAGTCTTACTAGGCGATTGAAAGAATATGGTATAGCCTTTGATATTGACGAACCAACTATCTATGTTGATTCTCCTATTACAATTTAAAACTTATTTATGAAGTTTTCAGAAATTACTCAAAATATTATTCAGTTTGGAGAAATAGCAAAGCCTGTATTAATCCAATTTGGAATATTTCTACTACTTATATTTTTATCTTTACTTATAGGAAGATATACACCTTTCTTTATAAGACTAATCCTTCAGCAATTTTTTCCCCAACAACTAACAGCAGTTTATGAAAAATTAATCCAGCCGATTAGAAACTTAGTTAAAATTACTGGGACTTTAATCTTAATTTCTTTTTCTCTGAATTGGATTAAAGAATACCAATTAATCTATAATTTTATTAGACCTTTTATTGATTTAGCAGTCATCATTAGTATTGCCTGGTTAGCGTCCCGTTTATTTCGCCAATTTATTCTTGTCTATGGAATAGATTTACTCCGCAAGTTTGGTCGGGAAGTTGATGAGCTACTATTAGTATTTGAGACTTTAGCAAATGTAATTATTGGCTTTTTTGCTGTGCTAGCTTTTGCTAAGAACCGATTCGATTTAATTGGCTTAGTGACCGGCTTAGGTATTGCAGGAGTAGCAGTTGCTTTTGCCGCTCAAAAGACATTAGAGCAATTGTTGGGAACTATTGTTTTGTATTTAGATCGCCCGTTTGTCCCTGGAGAATATATTCGTTTACAACGTTCTCAGCAAATCCCAGAAGGTCTATTTGGTCGTGTTGAATCGATTGGTTTACGTTCTACTAAAATTCGCACAGCAGCAAAAAGTACACTTTTTATTGTACCAAATTCTATCTTGGCAAATTTAGAAATTGAAAATATTACTAGAGGCAAGAAAGTAATGGTCTTGCTCTATATTGACTTTTTAAAGATTTTAGAAGAACGAGAAAAAGCATTGGTGCAGCAAGTTATTACTGAAGGTACTAATTCTTTATTTGGAATTGACCCAGGCAGTACCAATATTACTTTGACAGATGATTCTGAAAATCAAATAACCCATACTAGGGTAACGTTTTTTATATTGGGTTCAACTGAAAACTCAATTCAACTCAGAAAGCGATTGCTGGAATTAGCGAATAATAAAATTACTAAGCATCTTCTTAATTATGGTATTAAATTTAGAATCCAAGAACCAACTATCTATGTAGAATCACCTGTTACAATCTGAAGCGATGGATAAATAAATCGAGAATTAACCAAGTTTTTAGGTTTGATTCAATACGCTTCATAGCACTATTCACTCTACAAACACTTCATCAGTGCACGCATCAGGTTGCTCCCTTTGCCGAAAGAGCGTTTGTCACATTCCATTCCTTTTTCACAATTTTACCAACTTTTTAAATATGTCCCAATGTATGGGCAGGATGCGATCGCAACTCTAAGATTTCAGTTTTTTTGTTTGATTGAACAGACACAGGTGAAGCTTGTTTGTTGAATGTAGGTTTGGGAGGTCTGCAACATTGACAATAAAGGGGCTACTGTGCTGTGTAACTTTACGAATAAATAAGGTTGGGATTGTTTCTTGGAAAGTGCCTAAGGTCTCAACCAAAACTGTATTAGTACATCTGTGTTTTGGAGTGTGACAAATTAATTAGGCGGTTTTCTACGAATGCTACAAATAAAGACAAGGGTTACTTACAGAATTCGATAAAGCTAAGGCTTGCAATAAGATTTTAATGTTCAATGCCACACCCGTAGCAAGTTTTGCCTACGGGAGGCAATGAGAGGACACATGAATAGTTTTACTGATTCTCAAATAATTGAAACTGCAAAAAATCACATATTAGAAACATACAGGGACTATGCTTATCCAATTGTCCCAACTGATGAATATGACCATCCACTGCCCTACGAGCCTGAATGTGTCCCGTGGGTTGTTTGCAAATCAATAGAAGTTAAAGACGGGTGCATCCAGAGTAGAGCAGATGAGGAATGGGAAGTCAGTATTGGTGTTGACTGGAAGTGGAGTCGCCAAGAGGAGAAACAGGAGAAAGAAGAGGAAGAAAAAGATGTATTGCTATGGGTGAGCGTGTTTGCTAAAGACGGACAACTTTATTGTGGCGAAATTGATCGAGTCTGGCCAAAAGTAATTACTAAGAAACACTCATAACAGACTTCCCAGATGTTCCCGCAGCCCGACTCTAGTTGGAGCGCTCTAATACCACTTCACAAAATTCCTGATACAAATTCTCACCTTTGTTCTCCTGATCCTGCTGTCTTCCTGCTAAGCATTGCATACGAATTTTGTCAAAGAAGGAAGTTTAGCAAGAGGTCTATTGTACTGCATCTGGTAGCTTATACTCGGATTCCTTCGATCACATTTGTGTTTGATTCTGTAGTAATCACTTTGTTCAGCTTGAAGCCGGAAGCCTCAAACAGAGTTTGAAATTCCATTTTTGTACGTTCACGACCGCCTGAAATGGCTATCAGCATATGGATATCTAAAAACTTACCCCAGGAAGGTTCATTACCAGGTGGAAGGATCTGCTCGACCAACAAAAGTTTGCCGTTTTCCACCATAGCGCTGTGACAGTTTCTCAGAAGAGCGATCGCGCGTTCATCATCCAACAAATGGATAACGTATTTGAGAATATAGGCATCACCATCGCTTGGTACAGATTCAAAAAAGCTTCCAGCAATAATTTGGCAGCGTTTTAATACCCCCTCTGCTTCAAGAACACTCTTGGCTCCTTCAACAACCGATGGTCTCTCAAACAGAATGCCTTCCATTGTAGGATTGACTTTCAGAATAGAGGCGATGAAACTTCCGTGTCCACCCCCAACATCAACCAACTTACGGATAGATGAAAAGTCATATGCTGCAACAATCTCAGTTTTATCCGTTGCTGAAACATTCGTCATCGCCTCGTCAAAAGTTTTTCCTGCCTGTGGGTTTTGTGCATAATACTCAAAAACTGGCATACCGTACAAATTCTGGAAAGCGTTATCACCAGTTTGGATGCTGTAGACAATATCCCCCCAAGCGCGGTAGTGTTCTTCACCAAAACTAATCGCAAAAGCACGTATTGAGTTAGGAACATCACTCTGGAGATAAGTAGCTAATGGTGTTAGGGTGAAGCATCCCTGTTCATTCTCAGCAAAAATCCCTACACTAGCAAGCGCACGCATAACTCGATAAAGAGCTTGTGCATTTGTTCCAGTCCAATTTGCCAGTTCATCGCAACTGTGCGAACCATCTTTCAACATATCGGCTATACCAAGCTTCGCAGCAGCGTATATTGCTCGTGAAACCCAGTAACTAGTAGCCAATTGAATCATTGCTGTTTGTGATGGCATATCTTGGGAGATTTGAGTATTCTCTTGTAGGAACATGATTTACTTGTCCTTAAAATAATTAAGTTATGTGCATGAAGACATTTAGACTTCCCCAAAAAAAGTTTTAACTCCACCGTGCTGTTTGTTCTAAACTCTAATTTTTGAAGAAGTCTTTTAATATTTAAAAATTTTTTGGTATTACAAGCTTAATTCCTCACCGAAACAGCAACTTTGGGTCAGTTATCTGTTCTGTCAAAATCCAAAATTACGTCATCATGAGGAAAAGCTATAGGCTCGGGGTCAATTAAGAAAGTAGTTTGTGAATACCACTGTCCGTTAACCTCAAACCTTTCAAATTCACTTTCTAAAATTGCCCAAGTTCGCGGATTAAGCGCAGCATTATACTGCCACCTGAAACGGTTTGTTAGCTGAAGTTCACGTTCCAATGTCTCTAAATCACTCAGACGCCAAAAGCGAGTCATTATGCGTTGAGTTGATTCGATCGCAGGAGTTTGTAATGCCATCTCCATCGGTTTATTAATAATAATTTGTTTGCGATCAGAGCATCTGACAATGGAAACGGGTCTTTCACTCTCTCCTGCCTGCACTATCTGCTTTAATAGTGGCACGGGCAGATGCAGCAAAGAACATAATACTTCACCATCTGTGCGTAAAATTGCTTCTGCTGTTTCATAAGGAGTTGGTGATTGTTCTAATGCCATCCAGCTAAAAATTTGGATAGGAGACTTACAGCATCGCCAAGCGATTTTTACTTTACCTTTGATATTGTAGGCTGTCTCAGTTAGGCACTCTCGATACATCATAGCTAACTGTGTTGCAGCTTGCTTACTAGGAGCTTTGATTGTTATACCCTCGTGAGTAAAGAAATAATTCCAATGAGGTTGATTGAGAACTTTAAATAGTTCCATTTTCAATACCTGTCTGATATTTGCTGTTGTTGCCATAAGTTGCAAACCAAAGCTTTTGCTGTAATTGTTCAGGTACAGCTAAGGCTTGCATTATCACAAGGAAATCATCTTTTGTCGGTAAAACTTCAGCGCCAGCAATTTGTTTGAGATTTCTTACGCCTGTACGCCGTCGAAGCTTGTTGATATTGCGTTGAACTAACTCATGAATAGTTGTTGGTTCTGGTTCGGTTTCTTTTGTGATAGTTTTTTTACCTTGTCTTGCGGTAAGCGCTTCAGCAACAATTGATCCGACAAGGCTACTAATAGTTTGTCCTTCTTGTTTTGCCCAGTGTTCCAGTTGTTTTTTTGTGTCTAAATCACAGATGAAAGTGACTTTTTCTTTTTTTGTTGGCATCTTGAATAAATCCATAACCCTGAATTCTTCTTTATCATGGTCTATGCTCCTTGAAGGACATTTTCTTTAAAGTTCTAACCCTCTTGACAGGTTCGGAACCAAAATTTAATATAGCATCAGCAGCTAAAAAATGTCCATATCCAACACACCTATTTTTATTTATAAAGAGAAAATTGATTTGGTGATTATTAGCGTGGACAAAACCATAACTCAAAACATAGTTCAAGTTGGCTCATACCTAGTCAATTGCTGGAAGAGGATGCAAATATATCAACTTGCCTAGATTAAAACCACCTACTTTAACAGCAATCAAGCAATTTAAGTTGAGAATGCCATTAAACACATTGGAGCATCTAATGTCTAATCCTGCGATCGCAGTCATTGGAATGGGTTGTTGGTATCCTGGCGCACATGATTTACCGCAGCTTTGGGAAAACATACTTGCAAGGCGGATTCAATTTCGTAGGATACCCCAACAGCGACTACCGCTTTGTGAGTACTATGATCCCGACCCGACTGCGGCTGAAAAGACCTACGCGACCCGTGCGGCTGTGATTGATGGTTTTAAGTTCGATTGGATTGGTAAACACATTCCCAAAGGAACTGTTGAATCGGCAGACATCGTTCATTGGCTAGCCCTGGAAGTCGCACTCTCTGCTTTGGAGGATGCTGGCTACACACGGGAAAACGTTGTTACTAAACGTTCAGGTGTAGTGCTTGGCAACACACTGACTGGGGAGCAAATGCGGTCTAATGCCATGCGCTTGCGCTGGCCTTATGTTCAACGAGCAATGCGCGCTGCTGCCGAAGCAAGAGGACTGCCATCACAACTAATACATGAACTGTTAGAGACTACGGAGGAGTACTATAAATCGGCATTCCAAGCGATAACTGAGGATTCACTGGCTGGATGCCTTTCCAACACCATAGCTGGAAGAATCTGCAACTTTCTTGACTTTAATGGTGGTGGGTATGTAGTGGACGGTGCTTGTTCCGCTTCACTGATCGCAATTGCTACCGCCGCTACAGCCTTAGTTAATCACGACCTGGATTTGGCACTTGCTGGAGGTGTCGATGTTAGTCTAGATCCTTTTGAAATCGTTGGATTTGCCAAAATGGGCGCAATTACCGCTCAAGACATGACAGTCTACGACAAAAAAGCTAGCGGTTTTATTCCAGGTGAAGGTTGTGGTTTTGTGGTTCTCAAACGCTTGGAAGATGCTCGTCGAGATGGCAATTATGTGTATGCAGTGTTGCGTGGCTGGGGGATCTCCTCTGACGGCAGAGGCGGCGTTACTGCACCTAAACGAGAAGGTCAAGCGATCGCACTTTTGCAGGCCTATGACCGGGCAGGCTACAGAATTCGCGACCTTGATTTGATAGAAGGACATGGTACAGGTACTCCTGTAGGCGATCGCGCAGAATTGGAAGCTATTGGACTAGCTATGGGTTCTCATGGAGAAACGACAAAGCGTACTTGTGGTATCACCTCCTTTAAATCAATAGTTGGTCATACAAAAGCGGCGGCTGGTGTAGGAGGATTTATCAAAGCTGTAATGGCTGTTAATTCTCGCATCCTACCGCCCACTGCTAACTGTAAAGAACCCAATCAGGTATTTGAGACATCTGCTAGCTGTATATACCCAATCCTCCAAGGAGAAATCCGCAGCAAAACCGAAACTCTACGAGCAGGTGTTTCAGCGATGGGATTTGGCGGCATTAACTGCCATGTAACCCTTGAGTCCGGTGATAGTCCCTCTGTTCGTCTGGCAACTTCTATTGAAGAGCGTGCTTTATTAGTCTCTAAACAAGATACAGAACTGTTTGTGCTTAGTGCTGAGTCTATTTTAGCCTTGCTTCAACGCACCCAGGCTGTAATCCGCCTTACAGAAGGAATTAGCGTCGCCGAACTCACCGATTTGGCAGTACACCTGACTCAGGAACTGGATTTAAAATCGCCAGTTCGGGCAGCTATCATTGCTGACACACCTGAAGAGCTAATTGACAATCTCAAGCAACTGGAAATAATGCTGAGCGAAAAGCCGCCTGCCAAAGGAGAGATCGCGATTAGCCAACAGAAAAACATCTGGCTTGGCAATACAGTTTTCCGGCGCAGAGTAGGTTTTTTATTTCCCGGTCAAGGTTCTGGACAATTAAATATGGGGCGCACACTTGTTGAACGCTATAGTTGTGCCCGCGAACTTGTCAAGCAAGCAGATGATTGGTTGCAGGAGATGGGAGCATCAGCAGTTAGCCAATTCATCTTCCGTCCTGTGGAGCAAGCGGTTAACGCAGAGCAAATTCAGGAGTGGTCAACCGCACTAGCACAAACACAAATTGCCCAGCCTGCTATTTGTCTAACCTCTTTACTTTGGACTCGTAGACTTGCTAACCTTGGCATCAAGCCTGTAGCAGTAGCGGGACATAGCCTTGGTGAACTTACTGCTTTTCGGGTTGCAGGTGCTTTTGATGACAAAGCTTTGCTAAACTTAGCAACTGTTCGAGGGCAAGCCATGTCTGCACCAAAAAGCAATGCCGGAACTATGGTCAGTTTAGCTTGCTCACACCAAACGGCAGCTAAACTCTTGCAGCAAGTTAATGGTTATGCAGTTGTAGCAAATATCAATAGTCCAAAGCAGGTTGTTATATCTGGCGATCGCTCAAGCATTCAGCAAGTTATTGAACTTGCCGCAGATCATGGCATTCAAACATATCAGCTTCCTGTTTCTCATGCATTTCATTCTCAAATGGTTTCTGAAGCAGCCGGGCATCTAAAAAACCATGCACCAATTCCAGAAACCCTTGGGGAAATTACTACCCAGCTATTTTCAAGTGTAGATGGACAACAAGCACAACCCGGACTCAAACTGCGCGACCATTTTGCACAGCAAGTCACAGCGCAAGTTAACTTTGTTGCTTTGGTGCAAAATCTAGCCCAGTCATGCGATTTGATTATAGAGGTGGGTCCTGGAAAAGTTCTCTCGGGTTTAGTAAAAGATATTATTGACCCTGGTAATCTTTTGTGTCTTCCCGTTGAATCGAAACCTGGATTGGATAAAGATTTCAATACTGTGTTAGCTGGTCTTTTTGTTTACGGTAGCGAAATCAACTGGCAAGCACTTTACGACAAGCGTCTTGTCCGACCTTTTACACCAGCATCAGATCGTGTCTTCATAGAAAACCCTTGCGAGCATCCGTTTCAAGTCTCTGCTGTCATTCCATCCAAAGTCACACTACCCTCTCAAGATCGGGTCGAGTCAATGATTGCTGATGGAACCAATGTTTCACCACAGGTTGTATCTCAAGTACTGTTCGATTACCTTTCTCAAAGAGGCAAGTTTCTCGCCGAAGTGGTTCGAGCAGACATGCAAAACCTGCCGTCACTCCTAACGCCTCACAACAGTGCTATCAATGGCCAGAGTCAAGCACAGACTTCTCTCATTTCTGTTGAGCCAAAGTTGGAAACAAAAGTAGAAACCTCTAAAAACTACAGCAAAACTAAAGATATTGAGGAACTTCTGATAGAACGGATTGTCCAGAGGACAGGGTATCCCAAAGAAAGCATTTCCTTGCAAGCACGACTGCTTGACGATTTAAACCTAGATTCGATTAAAGCTGGTGAATTGGTTGCAACTCTGGCTAAGGAATGTAACGTAGCAGGTGAGATTGATCCATTAACTCTTGCCAATGCCACACTACAAGAAGTTGCTGTTGTCATTTGTACAACTCTAGCGAAAAAGAAAGCAGATATTGCAGCGATCGCACCAAACGCACCAAAAGTAACAGTATCTAGTCAAGCCCCAAACTTTTCAGCATCTATACCTAATCTTCTCTTAGAACTAGTAGAACAACGAACTGGCTTTCCCCGAGAAACCTTGTCAATGAACTTACGTTTACTCAATGATTTGAACCTAGATTCAATCAAAGCTGGAGAGTTCGTTGCAGAGGCAGCCAAGCGTGCCCAAGTGCCAGGACGACTTGACCCATCACAATTTGGGCGTTGCTGAATAAAGGTATGTTTTAGGCAGGTAAGGGAACAGAACGATATTTGAGGTAGTGCAATAACAATCGAACAGAGTATCTCAGCATTTCCTCGGTTTTGGAATAACATAAAGTTTTACGATGAAGACGAGCCAAATAATGTCTAAGCCTTGTGTTTTCATTTTCGACTCGTGTCATGTAGGTCTTACTCACAATTTGGTCACCATCAGGAACAAAACAAGGGTAAACAGGGTATCCATCTGTGACGTAAAAATAACTCTGCCAACACTGGACAATGTTCCATAACTGTTGGAAAGTAGTCGAACTACGATCACCTAAAACCCAAGCAAGAATACCTTGAGTAAAGTGATTTACCGCCGTCCACAACCAGATTTTATTTTTTTTGAACCAATAAATGTTTCTAATTCATCTAGTTCTCCCACCTGCGGAATTTCCTTTGAATTTGGTGTATCCGCCAATTGTGTACCCACTCGTTTAACCCAATGAATAATGGTAGTATGATGAACGTTTTTCACCCTTTCAATTCCACGAAATCCCATACCATTGACGTACATTTTTAGGCATTCTTGTTTGATTTCATCCGAGTAGCCCCTGGGTGGTTTATAGACATCAATGAATTGACGACCACAATCACAGCAAATGTGATTCTGTTTACCTCTTTTCTTTCCATTCTTACGGTTATGACAAGATCCACAGCGTGGACATTCCATGATTAATTGACCTCAATTCATACCGCTATTATGCAACGCCACAATTTGCTAATGCCACATTGACAGAGATTGCCAATGCCTTGCAGCAGCTTTTAAATTTCCCAGAGCATTCACAGTCGAATCTGCCCAAAACCCCTAAGGATGCGCCTAAACCCTCAACCTTGACAAGCTTTGGGGAAAAGTCTTGGGGACGCAACTTTGTTATTCAGTATGTGGAGGAAGCTCAAGTAACTCTCATTGCAGGTCAACAAAAGCACTGGAAAACTGCAAACGTGCTGCTTCTATGTACTCCGGAGCAAGTAACAGTGGCAGAAGCAGTGCAAAAAGAACTGCAAACTCAAGGCGCACAGGTTCAGATTAAATCTTTTGCGGAAGCCAATGAGCAGGCGCTGACAAACAGTGTTGATTTCTCCGATTTTATTGCTTTTCTTCCTCAACTACCGAGCGAAGGGTTGTCAGCAGACGTTCGTTTGCAAGAAATAATTAGGCGCTTACACACTGTAGCAACACTTACACCTGTCTCTAGCAAACCGCACCGACCCACAACCTTGGCTTTAATTCAGTTTGGTGGAGGATACTTCGGCAAGCAACCACAAATCGCCAATATCGAACAGTGCTGTACAAGGGCCTTTGCAGCTAGTATCCATTTTGAGCGACCCGATTTGCAAGTCAGAGTGATTGATTTTTCTCCAGATGTTAATCCTGCTTCGCTAATAGAACGCATAAGCTATGAACTTTCCACATCTGAGACTTATAGTGCAGTGGGCTATGATTCTCAACTAACTCGACGTGTTCCCCGACCAATTCTACAACATCCAGCAACATATCAAAAAAGACCCATTTCCTGGTCAGCAGAGGATGTTGTTTTAGTTACAGGTGGTGCTAAAGGTATTACCGCTACCTGTGCCTTTGCTTTTGCCCAAGCGACGGGTGTGCGTATGGCCCTAGTTGGTAGTTCACCCCACCCGCAAGGCAAAAATGACGAAATTGCTAACACACTGGAAAGCTTCACAAAGGCAGGATTAACTTGTCAATACTATCAATGTGATATTACCAATGCCGAAGCAGCGATCGCTTTGATTCACCAAGTACGCCAAGAGATAGGCAAAATTACAGGGGTAATCCACGGCGCTGGACTTAATAAGGCAAGAAGAGTAGAGCAGGTTTCTGTACAGACAGTAAGTGCAGAAGTTGCACCTAAAGTCCTTGGAGTTCTGAATCTCTGCAATGCGTTGCAAGACGAGCCACCAAAACTATTTGTGGGCTTTGGATCGATCATCGGCATCATAGGTGTGCCGGGCAATGCTTGGTATGCTTTTTCAAATGAAGCGCTAGACCTCATTTTGCGCCGCTTTCAGCTAGAACATCCAGAAACATCCGTTCTTACCATTGCCTTTACTGGCTGGGAAGAGGTTGGCATGGCAGTACGCATGGGTAGTATTCCGGCTCTAGTCAAGCTTGGACTCTACCCCATATCCAAAGACGAAGGAGTGCGTAGATTTCTCAATTTGATGCTGAACGATCCTGGCGATCGCCAAGTTGTGGTTGCAGGTAGAGCAAGATTTGATACATGGTTGCCAAAGCTGCCACCAATCCCAGATGCCTCAAGATTTTTAGAGCAGATAATCTATATAGAACCTGGAGTAGAAGTGATTTCTCGAGTTCATCTGGATATAGGTAAAGACTTATACATCAGGGATCACATTTATAAAGGCTCGTACCTGTTTCCAACGGTATTTGGTCTAGAAGCTATGGCTCAGGTTATTGCCTATGCTACAGGTCAATCTCACTTCCAAGCGTTGCGTATAGAAAATATTCGCCTTGAACGACCCATTGTAGTAGACTCTGTAGCAGGTGTAGACATCGAAATTCATGCAGAGGTGATTGAAGATTGGTCTGCTGGTGCTAAACAGAGAGTGCGCGCAGGCATTAGAACAGAACAGACAGGCTTTGCTGTAGATCATTTCTCAGCAACCTTTGTCTTGAACATCGATAGCGATTTGCCCAAAGTTAGTGTCGAACTCCCAAAGACTCCGTTAGATATTCAACCCCAGCAGGATCTTTACAGTTGGTTGCTATTTCAGGGTTCTCGCTTTCAACGCCTACAGCAGATTTACACCCTTAATGCTAAGGAGTGTGTTTTCAGCACAGAAATACGTGCATCCTCTTCTACGGGTAAGGACAGCTTTGCTGGCGAAATTTCATCTCCTTTACTACTTGGAGATCCGTTTTTCCGAGATTCCTTGCTTCAGGTTGTACAGCTGATTATTCCACAAGACATTAGTCTTCCCACTGGCATTGATAGTATCGAACTTTATCAACTAAATAAAAATGTTGCCAGCAAATGTATGGGAGTTGCCACCCTTGAGGAGCGGGATGGTCAACAATATCGTAGTACCGTCTTTGCCTTTGCTCAGGATGGGCAAATTATAGAAAGGCTTGAAGGTTATCAATTAAGAATTTTAGAGCATCGCGAAGACCATCCCACGGCTGAAGAACTAGCACAGCCGAGCCAACGAGATGAACAAATGTTGTGTACTCAGTTGGCTCATTGGGCTGAGCAGTTCCAGGTAACTGTACCGGAAGTGTCTCTAGTCTATCTTCCAGGCTTACATGAGCTATCAAGAGCAGAACGTCATCAGCGAGAACTCCCAGTATTCTCAAGAGCGATCGCAAAGCTGCTTAATACCAATCAATAATGGCATCACCTCTGATTAGGAGTGTTAAATGGTGAATACATCGCTATCAACTTCCGTAGAAATTAAGGATCACAACATTGACCATACATCAATACCTCTGCAAGCTCCAGGTCTGCCACAGATTCAAATTAAATGGCTGGATTCAGGTAAACCTGTGCTTGAAGGGTTAGAAGAAAAAGCTATCAATGTGTCTCTCTCTCATGATGACTATGTCTGCATGTGTGTTGCTGGTTATGGGCTTCAAGGTTGCGATATTGCTCCAATCATACGCAGAACACAGCAAGAATGGATTGCTTTGTTAAGCTCTGCTCGGGAACCATTAATGCAACAGTTGTTACGTATTAACGACTCGTTAGACCAAGCTGGTATCCGTATTTGGGCAGCAGTAGAGGCTGTGCGTAAGGCAACCAATGCTTTAGATATCGACTTGGTGATTACTCAAACTAAGGAAGATTGTGTTCTGTTTCAGGAGGTATTTTCCGGGGGTAAGTTTCAAGTTCTTACCTTTCCAATTCGGCTAACTCGGGGTTCTCAAAGAATGGTAGCGCTGGTTGTACAAAATACTTAGCTTATAAGTTCCTATTACAAAGTTATGGTCAAACGCAAAAATTAACACGGAGACAGTTGTGAATGCACAGCACTCAATTACCAGAATATGACGTTGTAGTACTAGGTACAGGATTTGCTGGTAACTGCCAAGTCCGACACCTGTTACTCAAGATTCCAGATATTCGAGTAGCCCTTATTGATCCTCGTCTGCAAGAAGATTTAGAAGCAGACTTCAAACCTGGCGAGTCAATGATTGAAATTGGCACACTTTTTGTTTGTAAAGAACTGGGTCTTTATGATTATGTGGTTGAAAATCATCTACCCAGAGTCGGCTCAAATTTCCACTGGCCGAAAGACCCAACTCAAACAGCAATTGCCGATGACTACTATCACATTTGGTGCAATCGACAACCTGAACTTGATTCTACTCAAATCAACAGCGCTAGATTTGAGCAAGACTTGCTACACATGAATCAACAGATGGGCGCTGACTTTTTTAAAGGTCGTGTGGTTGATCTAGATTTAACCCCAGGTAATGCCCTCAAAACAGTTAAGGTGCAGCTAGACAACAAGAACATCGAACTGAAAGCTAAACATATCATTGATAGTGCAGGTCGCAAATTTCTTGTCGGGCAAAAAACACATAACCTCCTGTTTAAACCGGAAAATCTGGATGGAGTCAACGTTGGATCAGCATGGGTACATGTCAAAAATGTAGACCGT
The DNA here is from genome assembly GCF_032393985.1 of Fischerella sp. JS2. Taxonomy (NCBI): domain Bacteria; kingdom Bacillati; phylum Cyanobacteriota; class Cyanophyceae; order Nostocales; family Hapalosiphonaceae; genus Fischerella; species Fischerella sp. JS2. Next base: position 5,316,888 of record NZ_CP135918.1, on the reverse strand, counting down.
AACATTTTTCACAATGGTTACGACCCGTATAGTGCAACTTGCAGCCATTACTATGCCACTAATCATTGGTTTGGTTATGGTCACTGGCTGTGGATGATTCCCACAGACAAGTACACTCAAGAAATATCCATAGGTGTCATTCACCACCATGATGTGATTCCTGCTTCTGATATTAATACTCAGGAAAAGTTCTATGCTTTTCTCAAGGCAAATCATACCAATTTATATAAGTTACTCAGCAGTGGTGAGAATGTAGACTTTCACTATTTGCCAAACATTACTTACACCAGTAAGGTTATGTTCTCGCCAGACAACTGGTATGTGCTTGGTGATGCAGCTTGCTGTTTTGATATTTTCTATGCTTCAGGAACAACAATGATTTCATTCAGCATCGAAAGTATCACAGAAATCATCCGCGCCAAACTTGCTGACGAGTCTAATGCTGAGGAGAAGCGCTCCACTTATAATGACTTCTGCATTGCCTATGCACATCAAGTCAACTATCAGATGAAACATCGTGCCCAACAACTTGGACACGCCAGCATTATGAGTTGGCGCATCTACTTGGAGCATATGTGGCTTTTTGGGTTGACTTTACCAATTTATGTAGGCAAATGGTTTTTAGACCCGGAGTATATTCGCACGTATCTCAGCCAAGTTCCTAGTGTACAAAGAGTAATTTCTGAGGTGTACGAGCAGTTTAACAAGTTAGTAGAGCAGGGTGCAAATATCGGCTTAATGGATATCTACCGAGCCGATCAATTGTTTGGAGATTATACTCCTGTTAAGCCTCAGGACGACTACTTGGAGAACGCAAAATTTGAACCCAAGCATTGCAATGTTTTTGCCAGCTTAAAACATACTTACTTTTATACTGCTATTTGGTACATCCTTTTTCAGTGGAAAGGCTTTGGTCTTTTGGGCGTACTGGCTCCACGCCATCTCTACAACTTCTTCAGTTTGTGGAAGGGAGTATTAGATGCTACTGCAAGGGAGAGAGCTTACTGGCAACATATGAAACATATACCTACTAATAGTGAGGTGGTGCAGATGCGGCAGGAGTTTAAAAACTACCGATATCAAGCACAATTGCAGCCAAGGTGAGACTTGAAAATAGGTGTGGGGGTGAAGGGTCTAGGGGTGTAGGAGGAGTTAAATTGTCATTCCTTCGTTGTGGGCATAATTGCTGTGGGGGTCTGACTTGATTTGCAAACTGATTGTTAACAAATTCAAAATTCAAAATGGAGTTGTCAATGCATACTATTCAACAGCAAGAATATGATGTCGTCATTATGGGTGCAGGCTTTGTAGGAGTCTGTCAAGCTCGACACCTCTTGCTAAAAATCCCCAATATCCGAATTGCTCTGGTTGACCCTCGTCCAGAGGAGCGCACAGACAAAGACCTCAAACTTGGTGAATCAATGGTGGAAATTGCCACCTTGTTTGTATCTAAAGAATTGGGACTCCATGAGTACTTGATCGAAAATCATCCTCCCAAATCTGGGTTGAACTTTCACTGGGCTAAAGACCCAGCGAAAACAGAGACAACTGACGATCACTATCACGTTTGGTCTAATCGACGCTCACCCATTCAAACTTTTCAAATGAACCGCGCTAAATTTGAGCGGGACTTACTGAGAATGAACAAAGAAATGGGTGCTACCTTCTACAACGGTCGTGTGGTTGATGTAGATTTGACTCCAGGGGATGCCCTCAAAACAGTCAAGGTCAAGCTGGGCAACGAAGATATAGAACTCAAAGCTAAACATGTCATTGATGGCTCAGGTCGCAAGTTTATTATTGGACACAAGACAGACAACCTCTTATTCGGCCCAGAAAACCTTTTTGGAGTACACAGTGGTTCAGCTTGGCTACGTGTAAAACATGTGGATCGGACTATTTTCCACAATGGTTATGACCCCTACGGTGCAACTTGCAGTCATTACTATGCCACCAATCACTGGTTTGGTCATGGTCATTGGCTGTGGATGATTCCTACAGATAAGGATACTCAGGAAATATCAATTGGTGTTGTCCACCATCATGATGTGATTCCGGCTTCTGACATTAATACTCAGGAAAAGTTCTATACCTTCCTAAAGGCAAATCACGTTAACTTGTATAACTTGCTTAGCAGTGGTGAAAATGTTGACTTTCACTACTTACCAAGACTTGCCCACAAGAGCAAGGTTATGTTCTCTCCAGATAATTGGTATGTGCTTGGTGATGCAGCTTGTATTTTTGATGCCTTCTATTCTTTAGGGACAACGATGATTTCGTTTGAGATTGAAAGTGTCACAGAAATCATCCGTGCTAAGCTGGCTGGCGAACCTGATGCAGAAGAAAAGCGCGCTATCTATAACAGCTTCAATGTTGCTTACACAGGTGCGGTTAACTACACCATGAAAAATCACGCTAAGCATCTGGGCCATGCAAGCATCATGAGTTGGCGCATTTACTTTGAGTATATGTGGTTCTTCGGGTTAATTTTACCTATGTATGTAGGTAAATGGTTCTTAGATCCGCAGTATATTTGTGCATACTTGCAGGGTTCTGGTGCTGCTAAGAGAGTGATTGCTGATGTGTATGAGCAGTTTAGCCAGCTAGTTGATCGCGGTGCAAATATAGGGTTAATGGATGCCTACCGAGCTGATCAATTGCTTGGACACTACTCTACAATTCAACACTTTGGCAATTATCTAGAAAACGCTAAGCTTGAACCGAAGCGCCATAACATTTTTGTCAGTGGGACATATGCCTACTTTTACCTTGCCATTTGGTACATAATGTTCCAGTGGAAAGGCTTTGGGCTTGTGGGTGTATTGGCTTCACGAAATCTCTACAATGTCTTCAGCTTACTGTCCTCATCAGTAAAGTCTGGTTTCGGCGCACTCAGTTACTGGCTCCAGAACAGAGGTGTACCGACTAATAGCCAGGTAGCAAAAATGCACCAAGAGTTTAAAAGCTACCAATATCGACCTGAACTCCAGCCTTGGACACAGGATATAACTGCTCTCAAAGTTAAAATTCAAAACTCTAGCGAGCAACAACTAAACGGTATAAATGCATCAAAAGTTCAAGAAGTTGCAGTATCTAGTTAAATGACATAACTGTTTGTAGCGATCGCTTCAGTGATCGCCACAAACCTAAACAAAAGTTTTTTAAATAAGAGTTGCGATGTTTTTTCTCAAAGTTGCACACCCTTAGAATTTCAGTTGGCTCACTATCCTGATGGAACTTCTTGGTAAAGCAACAATATGTCCAGATTATCTCAAACTTTAGACTGCTACAAAATTCAAAAGGGAATCCATCTGTTGGGATTGAGTATTTCAGAGTCAGAACTGAAAGAACTACTGTCTGGAAATAGCATTTCACTCGAAAGTAGAGATTTAAGTGAAATAGGCTTATTGTTTATTCTTGCAGATGCACTTTCGGCAGCAAATTTCTTTAAAAAAGCTACTTTTCGAGATTTATCAGAGGTAGTTACAGAAGATGTAACTAGTCCCGGTATTCCAATTTTTTGTTGGAATTCAGAAGTTGGTCGATGCTATTTGTACTTAGCTTTAGTAAATGGTCAGCCTGCACTAAAAACTTGCTATCAGTATTTCTAAAAAGATTTTTGTTACACAATTTTTCTATACTAACAGAAAGGAGAGAGTAAAGATGGTGTTTGTATCTTCTACATATATGCGACTGAAATCACCTCTTTATATCCCACTGCTGATCTTCTATGTTATACAGGCTATGCTTCAAGTTGAACGCGCCTCTGGCAAGCTCAATACTCGATATCGGTGGATAGATGGCGAATTTTGGACGCTAAGTCTCTGGCGAGATGAAGCATCAATGAAAGCCTATCGTAATCAAGGAGTACATCGACAAGTCATGCCAAAACTAGTTAAGTGGAGCAGCGAAGCAGGCCTGGTAAATTGGTATCAAGAAAGTACACAACTTCCAGATTGGCAAATCGTAGAAAAACGGATGCGGGAAACAGGAAGAATGCAAAAATTTGGGCATGTTGCGGGATAGCGCCAGAAAACGCTATTGTACTTAAATAGGAATAGTAATTAAGTTGAGTAGCAAAACTTAATTCTCCACTGAAAATACTCAAACTATTTCTATAAGGCTTTATTTATCAAAGACTCCATAGGAAATACCAATGCTAACAACCATTGGAAGTGGCACGGACTTCATCGTATACCGGAAAGACCTAAGCCAATGTAAATTTGTTTCTGCCGGAATAGAAGCAGATCTGGAATTAGATCAAGTACTCTTAAAAGTTGATAAGTTTGCATTGACCGCCAATAATATCTCTTACGCTGTGGTAGGAGAGACTCTAGGATACTGGGACTTTTTTCCTGTTGCAGACGAAGCTTGGGGACGAATCCCAGCGTGGGGTTTTGCTGAGGTGATTCGTTCCAAAAAAGACAATGTGGTAGAGGGCGATCGCGTTTTTGGATTCGTGCCTATGTCAACTCATCTTATACTGCAACCTGATGCAGTATCCCAAGAAGGCTTTGTTGATGCCTCGCCGCACAGGAATAAGTTTGCGACGTTGTACAATCAATACCAATTGGTAAAACATAATCCCCTTTATATACCTGAATACGAAGATCACTGGGCGCTTTTTTGGCCTCTGTTCATGAGCGCTTTTGTGTTAGACGAATTCTTAAGCGAAAACAACTTTTTCGGCGCGCAAGCAATTTTGATTTCCAGTGCATCAAGTAAGACTGCGATCGCGTTGACGTTTCTTTTATCTCGAAAGCAGAGTTCTCAGTGTCAGATTATTGGTCTTACCTCACCAGCAAATCTGCCCTTTGTTAAGGATCTTGGATATTATAACCAGGTGCTTACCTATGATCAGATCCAATTGCTTCCCAATAATTTATCGGTGGTTTATGTGGATATAGCAGGTGATAAAAATCTATTGAGAACTCTCCATAATTACTTTCAAAACATGAAGTACAGCTGTTTGCTGGGTGCAACTCACCGCACACCTCAAAGCGGTTTAGAAATTAATAATAAGCTTCCAGGTCCCTATCCAAAGTTTTTCTTTGTCCCAGAGGAGATGCACAAGCGAGTACAGCAATTGGGAGCCAATGTTTTTTATGAATATTTTGACCAGTCATGGTCACAATTTTTGCTATCAATCAGCAAGTGGATTGTGCTAATTAATAGCACAGGTCAGGCGCTTGTAGAGAGAACTTACTTAGACATACTTGCAGGTCACTCACAACCAAATCAAGGTTACGTGCTTTCTCTAAGGACGCGATCGGTTCAATAGCCAGTCAGTAGTAGCGCTCGGTCTACACCATGTAGCGCTGAAGCTAGTGTTTCTGGACATTCAAGGTCGAGCAAATGTGTTTCCACACTTTGGTCAAACAACTGGGCTTTTTGGGGCGATCGCACTACGGCAAGTGGACTCACCAAGACGCCAAGAATTAAGTTTTTCAATTATTTAATAATTCACTGCTACCTTATATTCCTAAGTCTCTAGCTACCATGGTTGCCAAGGTCGCTGTTGAACATCAATCTCACCTGATGAAACGGAAGCATCCCAGTGAGTGCAATCGTCTTCGCACCAGAAGCGCAAATCTATGCAGGCATTACCAATTTCCAAACGACGGAGTGTCAGTTCCGGTAGCCAATGTGGCAAGCAAGGTCAACGTAAAGACGGTTATGAGGAGCATCAGCAGCAAGACCAACAATTGCCTGTAAGAGGTGAAAAACCGAGCCAGCAGCCCATGCTTGGGGAACGTTAGCCTCAATGTAGGGAACTGGAAAAGCTCCAGGTTTTTCTTCGATACCAGAATATACTTCTGGGAGGCGGTAGCTAGCAAAATAGCTGGCAGCCTGAAAAATACTGCGAGCCACACGTGCTGCCTCTGCTGCAAAACCGTAGCGTTTTAACCCCAAAGCAATTATGCCATTATCATGAGGCCAGATTGAGCCAAGATGGTAGGAATAAGGATTAAATGCTGGATTTTTTGCCGACAACGTGCGAATGCCCAAACCAGTAAACATATCTGGCTGAAGTAAATTTTCGACAACACTAGCTGCACGTTCGGGGCTAACAATACCACTCCACAGACAGTGACCTGCATTTGAGGTAATAGTTCGCACTGGTTGTTTTTGTGGGTCAAGTGCCAAAGCATAAAAGCCAATATCTTCACACCAGAAGTTTTCCTCAAAACGTGCTTGGAGTTTTGCGGCTTTGGTACGTAATTCGCTAGCATAACCACCTTCACCTAAAGCATCAAATACCTCTGCCATCCGCATCCAAGCATCGAAGACATAGCCCTGGAGTTCACACAACGCTTTCGGGGCTTCGACTTGGCTTCCATCAGGGTAGACAATTGCATCCCCTGAATCTTTCCAACCCTGGTTTTCAATACCCATATTTGAAAGGGTTTTGTATTCTTGAAACCCATCCCCATCTAAATCGCCATAGTTATCAATCCATTCTAAACACCGCAACGCTGTTTCGCGATACTCCTGTAACAGCGAGTTGTCTCCTAGCCATTTCCATGTTTCATGGAGAACAATCAGATACAAAATTGTGGCGTCGGCAGTTCCATAGTAGGGCGTAAACGGTATTTTTTGAAAATGGGCTAATTCACCTTTACGCAGTTCGTGTAAAATTTTACCTGGTTGAGAATCACGCCAATGATCCACCACCGTTGCCTGCAACTGTGCCAGTTTTTTCAAAGCACCACGAGCAAAACCGGGATGAACGATTGTACTCTGCAAACTAACAATTAAACTGTCACGACCGAAGATACTGACAAATTTAGGAACGCCAGCAGCAGGTATCCAAATATCAGGTTCTAAATCATAGTCGTAAAGTCTTAGTGCAGCTAAGTCAGAAACAGATTGTTTATATACGCGGTAAACTTCCTCGTTAGCTACTGTAAGTTCGGTGACTGTTTCCACCCACTGACGATGCAATTGTTCTAGTTCTAAATTAACTTCTGTATCAACCGCAGAGTCATAACAAATATGCACAGGTTTGCGAACACGGTCATTGACAACGAGAATGAAGTTACCGCAAGTATGCCAAGCTTCACCTGGTTGTAGCACGACTTCAAAACAGATACGACCATTGGCGTAATACGGTTCAGATGTGTAGTTCCGCAGTTGATAGATTAAACAGCGATGAAAATCTTTGTTGTTGTAGGTTGTATGCAGTTCGCTACGGTCTTTATCCCATCGGGTTTCGATGCAACCGCGACGCACAAACTTGCCCATTTGAACTTCATAAATATCGGCAAAGTCTGACCGAAGCGCAATTTCTAGATTAAAGCTAACAGGCTGGAGGCTATAATTGGTCAGATCGAGGTCTTCATGGATACCTCCTTCTACTGTACGGCTAATGGTTAGCGATAGCGCACCTTGGGGAATTGTCCCTGCTTCGGTAGTTAATTCTGGATTGGTGAGATAAATCCGCGCTGCGTAATAAGTCGTTGTTGTGGAGCGCAGACGCATCCAAGGCCTACCATCGAGCAAGCAGGAATAGTAACTCAAAAAACGAGTGTCGTCTGTAAAAATACCTAAAAACTGTTCGCGGTCAATTTGTCCATTCAGGTCAGTTACCATGAAGGTACTACCATGATTGATGGTTAAAAATGGGGGGCCAATAGTGATTTGCATATTATGATGGTTAGCGATGAACTTGATCAGCAGATAAAGGCAAGCAAACGGTAAAACGAGTCTCTCCAGGTTTTGATGTAAAGGTGATGCTGCCACGATGACGGTTTTCAACGATCCGCCTCACTGTCTCCAATCCCAAACCTGTGCCTTTGCCAACCGATTTTGTGGTAAAGAACGGCTCGAAAATGCGAGATTGAACTTCGTTGGGAATACCTGAACCAGAGTCAGTAATTTGAACTTGAATTTTGTCATGACTGCAAGCTGTGGCAATTTCAATAATGCTGGCTCCAGCATCAATAGCGTTATCAATTAAATTTGTCCACACCTGATTGAGTTCGCTGCCATAAGCCAGAATCTTAGGAAGATTGCAATTATAAGCGCGGCGAATTTTAATACCCTGCTTGAGCTTATGAGCAAATAATTTCAGCGTATCCTCCAATCCATCATGCACATCAACTAGTTGCACAGCGCCTTGATCCATGTAGGAATAAGATTTCATTGCTTGTACTAACTCAGAAATCCGCTTTGCCCCTTTTAATCCATTGGTAATCATGGACATGACATCGAATGAAAGCGCTAGCCAACGTAGTCCCAGATCTCGGAGTTCGGTTGGGTCATTTCTCCAGCGTTGGGTCAATTTGTCAAGTGTATCGATTTCAATCCCAGAAGCCGCTAGTGGTTCGGCAAGCTTCCAAGCCTCCTGAACTCCGTAGTCTTCAAGCCATTCTAGAAGTTGCTCTTCGCGATCGCCAATTGTGATCAAATTAACACTCCCATGAATAATTGCGTCGTAGCCATCGTCTCGCGCTTTAAACCATTCCTGGCTATGTTCTTCATCAATTTGGTTTCGTCCAGCGACCAAGTTCATCCGTTGTAGTTCCAATAAGGCAGGAACAACATTTTGCAGTGTCCGCACTACTGCTGCTGCTGGATTGTTTAGTTCGTGTGCTAAACCAGCAGACAAAGTACCCAGTGCTGCCATCTTTTCGCGTTGACGGATAAACGATGTTAGCCCTTCTAATCGCCGTTGCACTGTTTGAAACACAATCCGCTCAAAGTCGCGACACTCGTGGAGTAATTCGAGAAAATCATCTCCAGAAAGTAAATGCAACCGACAAGGACTTAAAGCACGCAACGTGACTGGAACTATTTCGTCGGTTAGCACTTGAACTTCACCAAAGAACGCCGGTGCCTCGTGCAAGCCGAGGGGCATAGCAATTCCTTCGGTGTTGCGAGTGATGCCGACCCGACCGGATGATAAAATAAAAAATCCCCGCCCAACTTCTCCCTCCCGAACCAGGATTTCACCTGTTTCTAGTTCGATTTCTTGAGCGCGATCGCATACCCAATCAAGTCGATGTTCGGGCAGTTTTTGAAATAATTCCAGCTTTAGCAAATCGTTTTTACACAGCACAGCCAGGTGTCCTTCTGTATTTGCAAATAGCTACCGATGATAAATCTTGCTTGATGAGAAGCCAACAATCACTTTATTCATAATAAATTAACTCTTGTTCTAAACAATTCCACCTGTAGCGTGGATATTCTGACCAGTCCCCAATGAGCATTATCAGATACCAGCAGTGCCACAACATGAGCAATATCATCGGATTGTTTAAGTTGGGCAAGCGATCGCATGAGAAGCCTCCTTTCGTCACCGCCTGCAAAAATATTCTCAGGACATAATCGCTTTTACTGGGTTGGTCACAATCTCTACTCCGCTTTTAAAAAATACTTAATGAGGTCTTTGCTGCGTTTGTATAACTCTGGCTTTAGCGACTTGTCTAAATACGCTAGCTTTGCTTTGATTTGCTCTAACGCTAGCCTATATGGTTGTATATGTATTATTAGGTCAAAGATAATTTGATTTACATCGGCTTACCTCAGAAATCAAAGGAAAATTATTATGTCAAATAAACTCGTTGATCCTGTCATACGCAACAACGAGATAGCTGAGGCACTAATTACAGCCATTGGAATTTCTTAACCAGTGTAATTTAATGTCAGTGACACAATAAGCGGTGCAAAGGCCAGTTTTCCTGATGCTGCGTTTCGCTTGCTGACAGTGGTAATTTTGATAGCTATTCAGCAATCATAAGAGGTAATGACAGTGATTAAAAGATATTCATTCTGGAAATTGACGGTCATAATTTTTACAGTAGCATCGCTCCTGATTGTGCCAACAATTGGCAGTGGTGCCAATATAAAAAGTGAGTGGAGATTGGGTGGTCAGAACCTAAACAATACGCGATATCAAGCAACTGAGAAATACCTCAGTCCGGCGAACGTGGCACAATTGTCCCCTAAATGGGTTTTTACAACGGGCGGTGACATTTCTGCGACACCGGCGGTCTTAGATGGAGCGGTATACTTGCCTGATTGGGGTGGCAACTTGTTCAAGATTGATGCACAGACGGGTACACAGATTTGGTCAAACAGCATCGCTAGCTACATCAGCGACCCAAGTATCCCAAAAGCGGTCTCACGCACTAGTCCAGCGATCAAAGGGAACAAAGTGATTATCGGTAGTCAAGAAGGTGCCTTTCTGATGGCAATTAACAAAAATACTGGAGAGCTTATCTGGAAGACAAAACTGGACGATCATCCAAACGCCATCATCACTCAGTCGCCAGCTATTTATGGCAACCATGTATACGTTGGGGTTTCCTCATTAGAGGAGACAGTACCTAGCACAGATCCAAATTACCCGTGCTGCATCTTTCGTGGCAGTATGACGGCGGTCAATTTGACTACTGGTAGGATATTGTGGAAGACCTACACTGTCCCAGACAACGGCGGTCAACCAGGTGGTTACTCAGGTGCAGCAGTATGGGGTAGCACACCAGCAATTGACCCTAAACGTAACTTGGTATATATAGCAACAGGTAATAATTACGATGTACCTCAGACGGTAAAAGATTGCATCGCTAATCTCTCAACGCCCAGCGATCAGTCGCAGTGTCTCGATCCAAATAATCATATTGACGCGATCATGGCACTCAATCTTTATACTGGTGCGATTAAATGGTCAAATAAGTTGCAGGGATACGATGCGTCCACTCTGGCCTGCTTTCCAGGCTTTGATCCGACAAACTGCCCTGACCCAAAGGGAGAGGACTATGATTTTGGTCAGGCACCCATGCTATTTACTGTTAAGAATGCTGGAAAACGACACGACTTAGTCGGCGCTGGGCAGAAGAGTGGTATCTTTTGGGCGCTTGACCCGGATACTGGCAAAGTTGTTTGGAGTCAAATCATTGGCCCTGGTGGCCCAATAGGTGGAATTATGTGGGGTTCAGCCACCGATGACCAACAAATTTATGTTGCGAATTCAAACTCCCTATCCCAGAAGCACACGTTACAGCCCTCAGGTGAGACTATTACAGGTGGATCATGGAGTGCGCTCGATGCAGCAACTGGCAAAATTATCTGGCAGATTGCAGATCCAGGCGATAAGGACGCTCAGCCTCCAACGATTTCACCTGGTGGGGGCGCTCAGGCTCCAATGACAGTAGCGAATGGAGTGGTTTATGCAGGCTCTATGGTAGCAGAGCAAGGCGTAAATAATATGTATGCATTAGACGCAAAGACTGGCGAAATTCTCTGGAAATTTAACAGTGGAGGGTCAGTGGTTGCAGGTGCAGCAGTGGTTGATGGCTCGGTGTACTGGGGATCTGGCTACAAGCGCTACGGCCCAACCGTGTCGAATAATCAGTTCTACGCATTCACAGTCTTACCGTAGGTCTTTTATCGTTCTTTTATTTCTGTGGCAAAAGAAATATTCAGTTGTAGTAACTTAAATGTATTGATAATTAGATTGTTTATACGATACTAATAATACTTTTATAAAATCATATTTACTATCTAATTTTCAACAACTGAAAGTACAGTGAAAGCACTTATTGGCGCTACTAAAACAACATAATTTATGATCAACAAACAAATTATTACTGTATTAGGAACTATTGTTGCACTTATTCTTTTACCCTTATGGTTGGTTCAAAATAAGGCAAACAGTCAAAGCTTACAGGTGGATAATTTAGACGAAAAAAAGATAATAGGAACCTGGCGTGTAAGGGTAGATGTCGATCCAAATCCTATAGGAGACCCGCCAATATTTTATGGTTACACTACTTTTAATAAGGGGGGAACGTTAATTGAATCAAGCTCATATTCCCTTGAAGGTAGTCGTCCTGGTCATGGAGTGTGGAAGAAAATCGGTAAAAACAAGTTTAAAACTGTCTTTGAGAAGTTTATAGAGTTTAACCCTGTTACTCAGCAACAAGGAATTTTTGTCTTCAGAGTAGAGGAAGTGATTAATTTGATTGGAGACGATCGCTTTCAAGGTTTTGAACAAGTTTCACTTTGTAATAATGCAGGAGAGGAGTGTCAGTCTCTTGGAACAGCTCATACTTAAAGCATTCGCCTGAATGTAGATTGAATAATAATAGGGCTTAAGCAGTAGTAACGGAAAAACGAACCACCCTCCGAGTACTCTACCTTGAAGCCGTCCTGTCCCCCTACCCTTACCTTAAGCCGCTGAGTCGCAAAGCGACACGCTGTGCGAACGCGTCTACGTGACGGAAACCGCCTTTTTGGAGGCTGGACTCACAAAAGACAAGGATTATTTGCAGAATAACTCTGATATTAGTAAGAGCGATCGCAACTCTATTAGTCAGAGGAACACTGAAGGTAGTACCGATTACCCTAGCACCCAAGATTAAATTTTTCGCCATTTTGCCTGTAACTTTTACTAGTTTTTTAAACTTGAGTTAAATCAGTCAATCGTTACAACTAGGTGAACTAAATGATTGTTCCGTCTGGAATAATGGCATTTTTCAATACGACAATAATACCAGTATTAATATAAAAGCCTTGGTCTTCTCTGTTTGCCTCTGAAATCTGTTCTTTGTTAATCAGTTTTACGTTCTGACCAATACGAGCATTTTTGTCAATGATCGCACCACGGATGGTAGTATTTGACCCAATACCGATGGGTATACTTCCTAGATTAAGGTTGCTTTGGCGTTCTACATAAGGTTGATAGTAATCTGCACCCATAATCAGAGTATCTTGAATTGTACAGCCTGCTTCAATTCGTGTCCGAATACCCAAAACTGAATGCTGAATCTGACAATCCTTGAGAATGCAACCTTCCCCAATAAGCGAATCAGTCACCTGACAATTGAGGAGTTTGCTGGGAGGAAGCGATCGCCCTCTGGTATAAATGGGTGCTTCTTCGTCATAGAAACTGAAGGGTGGCTGTGGGTGCTGAGTCAGTGCAAGATTAGCATTGTAAAATGCTTCAATTGTGCCAATATCTTCCCAGTAACCATCAAATAAGTAAGCCTGAATATTATGAGTGGTTGCTGCTGCTGGAATAATTTGTTTACCAAAATCAGTTTGTTCGGGGGACTTCTCCAATAAATCTACTAACACCTGTGGCTTAAATACGTAAATCCCCATTGAAGCTATATAAGGCTTTTGTTTTGCGTCTTCACCTGTTAAACCCAACACAGTAGTGTCAACCTGCATTTGCTGTAATGCATCACCTTTAGGCTTTTCACTGAAGTTGAGAATCTTACCAGACCAATCCATCTTCATTAAGCCAAAGGCAGATGCACCCTTTTCATCCATAGGAACAACGCCAAGTGTGATATCTGCGTTGGTTTCCCGGTGACGCTGGATAAATTCGCTGTAATCCATGCGATACAGATGATCTCCAGAGAGAATCAAGTACTCACTGATCTCCCACTCTTTGAATAACCAGAGATATTGACGAACTGCATCTGCTGTGCCTTGGAACCAATTAGAACTTTTTGGTGTTTGCTGTGCTGCTAAAACTTCCACAAATCCTTCATTAAAACCAGAGAAATTATAAGTCCGTGAAACATGACGATTAAGGGATGCAGAATTAAATTGCGTTAGCACATAAATTTTATAAATTTGGGAATTAATACAATTACTAACAGGGATATCAATCAGTCGATATTTTCCTGCGAGGGGAACAGCTGGCTTTGCACGCAACTTGGTTAATGGATAGAGTCGAGTACCAGCTCCGCCACCAAGAATAATTGCAAGTACTTTTTTCACGGCAACCTCATAAGTTGGTTTTGATTAAGAGTTTTAACCCGCAGTTGTCTCACGGGTTCTTGCTTCAACCCCATTTATTAGATGTGAAAATTTGTTTGTCCCTAGATGAAACAATTAAATTTTGGAGCGGATAAGAGTACATTCGTCAACCTTAAACCATCGTCTCTTACCACGTCGCATCTTCACCAATACACGACCAGGTTGCCACCAGGAAGAAGGAATCACAATACCGTCACTGCCGTTGGGGAGTTTGACAAATGTACCCGGAATAATAGACATATATTGATTGTGATAATGTAACCAAAGCGAACAAGATATAGAATTTCGCGGGTATTTATACCCGCGAAAATTTAGATTAGGAGTGTATCCGATGAAATATTAAAAAAATCTAAAGACTAGTCAAAGTGTAACTGTTGTTTATGTTCGTTTTAATTTTCTAAATTTTTCTTTACAAAAGAGCCTGGTCTTAGAAAAACGCGGGGACAAGGAAAATAGGGAGAACCAATGCATTGGACTCCTTTCCGGACTTGTAGCATCTACCGTCACCTGACGTAGACAAGAAGGACAAAACAGGGAAACGCAGAGAAAACCAATAACTAATCTTTTGACACTTGACAAAAATTTTCATCAATACCGATATCTAAGATGTAAGCAGTTCATAGGCCTAATGACTTAATTTAAGATTTGCTTTATGTTCTACTCTGAAGCTAATTTTTTCTGTAAGTAAACAGTTACCTTTGTTCCTTGATCTTCTTGACTTTCTAAACTAATTTCACCACCGTGTAACTCGACACAGGCTTTGACGATCGCTAATCCTAAACCTGTTCCGGGAATTGTACCAACGTTGCTGCCGCGACTAAAAGTTTGAAACAAATGTTCTTGCTCGGCGATGGGTATGCCAATTCCCTCATCTTTAACCTCAAAAATGATATGCGAATCGTTTCCCATCAGGTGAACTTCTATATTGCCTTGATCTGGAGAGTATTTAATGGCGTTCGATAGTAAATTGACCAAAATTTGCCGCAAAAGCTTGTGATCACCCCAAAAGCCCTTGGTATTTCCTGTAATCTTAAAGATTAACCTATGGCGATCGCTCAAAGTCTGTCGCTGTTCTTCAATAATGTCAGCAAAAAATTGCAGCAATTCAAATGGCAGTGGTGTGAACTTGGCTTTGCCGAATTCAAATTTCTCAATTATCAACAGATCATCAACCAGTTGGCTCATTTGTCTGGCTTTGTCTTCAATTAGTTGCAAAAATTGTTGATTTTTAGCTTCATCTAAAGTGTCGCCATGTTGTTTGAGTGTTGATGCGGCTGCCAAGATCGATGCTAAGGGGGTGCGATATTCATGAGAAACTGTAGAAACAAATTGAGATTTAAAGGCGTTAAGCTGCTTTTGGGTTTCGGAAACTTCCAAAGCTTGCCGAAATTGTTCAGCTTGTTGGATAGCGATCTCCAACTGTCTAGCTAATTGATTAAAGATCTCGATTTCATCTGTCTGCCACTGGCGCTGATTTGAACCTAGACACGCAACCAACAAACCCCAAACTTTAGTAGATTCTCCTTGATTATTTAACACCAGAGGAACTACCAGATATGCTTGTTGATTCTTTTTTCGATTTTCCGACAAGATGATTGACGCTTTCGCTTTCCTAAATGTAGTTGCTCCTCCAATTTCTTCAATACTGGATTGGTAATTTTTTCTTAGGAAAGATGTAAATTTGGCAATCGGATCAGTGTAACTAGTCAAGCCTGTCTCACACAGTTTTGTCAAATAGAGTTCGCTGACTTTTTCATCAACCTGATAAACTACAACGCGATCGCACAATAATAACTGCTGTACTTCGCTGACAGCTGTCTGTAAAATTTGTTCTCGGTGAAGTGACTGACGAATACGCAGTGCGATCGCCGCAGCTAATTGTTGTTGATGTTGTATCTTGCTGAACTGCTTTTGTAGGAGTGACTGCTGAATCGCATTGCGGACGGTTAATTGCAGCGTATCTGGTTGTAGATATTGCTTCACCAGATAATCTTGAACACCACGTTTCATTGCTTGCACAGCAACACGCTCATCACCCTGCCCAGTTAACATAATTACAGGCAGTGGCATTTCCAATTTTTGCTGTTGAAGTTCGTCTAAGAACTCCAATCCGGTCATATCTGGTAAGCAAAAGTCCAGCAAAATCGCATCACAGTGTTTTTTTTTGGCACAGTGCTAACCCAACCTCCGCCGAGGCTGCTTCCAAAATCTGGTAGGACTGCTGGGGATCGCTTAAAAGATATTCGCGATAAACCTCTCGATCCTCCGCACAATCATCCGCAATCAGTAGTGTCCAAACATTTGACATGAACAGATAATCGGAGAAATTTTTGACTTTAAAATCATCGGTCGAACCAAAAAATTAAAAAAAATCTAAATATTAAATTTTAATTTGCATCAGGCACGGATTACAAACTTTTATTTTTATACTTTTAATCATAGCAAATCCTTTCCATCAGAAATGCGAGATTTCTGAATCTCAAAAGGGTTTCAGCATTTTGAAATTAGATTTAGGCCGAATTAGAAATTGGTGCCGTGTTTGCTTCTAACCAGTAGTCTACAAATGCCTGAAAAGTTTTTTCTAATTCGTGAGAGTCAAAAGGTTTGATGAGATAGCCATTTGCTCCTTTTTGATAGCAAAATTCAATATCTTTAGGATTTGAAGACGTAGTGAAGACAACAATCGGAATTTCTTTGAGATTTTGATCTTGTTTAACTTGTTCTAGTACATCGCGACCATCAGTACCTGGTAAATTCAGGTCAAGCAGAATCACTGATGGACGTGGTGCAACATCCGAATTGCCATAGTCTCCTTCTTGATAAAGAAAATCTAAAACCTTGTCTCCGTTTGTACAGCGATACACAGGATTTTGCACCGCTTTTTGCTCCATCAGCAGTTGGAGTACCTCAAAATCCTCATCACTATCCTCAGCGATGAGTAGGGGATTGTAGTGTTTTGTTTTCATTTGTAATATAAAAAACTGACTATTATTTCCATAGATATTACAATAATTTTACAAAATTTATCAATTCTTAATAAGTAGGCAATGTAAAGTAAAACGTTGAGCCTTCACCATAGATAGACTCCACCCAAATAACTCCACCATGACGTTCGATAATCTTCTTAGCGATCGTCAGTCCTGCACCTGTTCCGCCCTCATACAAATGTTGCTCGTGCAGCCGCTTAAACAACCGAAAAACGGTTTCTAGATGTCTTTCACGAATGCCGATACCGTTATCTCTGACGTAGAAGGTGATCGGGGATTGAGAAGAAGACGCGCAGACTTGATCAGACAAATTTCCCGCGTCCGCGCGTCTTAATATCTCCGTTTCCTCTTCTAAATAACCAATCTCAATCCATACTTCTGGCTTGTCGTTATACTTGCAAGCATTGCTGAGTAGGTTTATAAACACCTCACTTATGAGGATGGAGTCACAACGAACGATGGGTAACGGACGGGGAATGCGAATATTGAGTTGAACATCTTGACGGCTAATATATAAATCTTCCTGCACCCGATTTACTAATTCGTTGAAATCTGTAGGTTGGAGATTTAATTGTGCCTGTCCGAGGCGTGAAAATTTGAGTAAAGCATCAATCAGCGATTCCATCCGCCGAGTTAGGCGCAATAGAGTTTGGAGGCGAGCTTTCCCTGTGTCATCCAATATTGATTCGTAGCCTTTTAATAACAATGTTGAGAAATTATGAATACCGCGTAATGGTTCCTTAAGATCGTGAGAAGCGGCATAGGCAAAGGAATCTAACTCTTGGTTGCTGCGTTCTAATTCTTGGTTTATCTGGGCTAATTCATCCGCTTTGTTAAGAACAATACTCACGATCACACTTTTGATAGCTAATGCATTCTTCAATTCACAATCTTTCCAAGGTAAGGAGGTGAATCGAACCGTTTCTTGCCACCGGGCAAAGGATTTGCGCAAAGACCAAGTTACACTACCATCGCTAGCAACCGACATAGAAGCATGAGGATCGCCTGCCCAAGTTAAGGTTTGCAGTACTTCTGGACGAAACCAGAGGATAGAATACTGACGTACCTGAGAAATTTGCAACAGCAGCAAGCCGCTAGCAACACTAGAGAACGCTTCTGCATCTGGATAAATTTTCGGCAGGGAATCGCTATAAAATAGAACATCGCTAACTTGAGTATTAGCCCACCGAATCAGAGTGCGAACCTGATCAAGGGTTGGTGTTGCTCCCAGCAGCGTGATTTCTCCTGCCAAACAAATAGCCGCTCCTTGGGCATTTACTAATTCCAGCAAGTGCGAAGCAGGATTTACCAGAGCTTGTTTGAGATCATTAAATTGGGAAATTGATTCTATAAATTCTGATTGCAAGGAGCGAAGTTTGAGAATATAGTCTAATTCTTCGTCATTGACTTTATTGGCTAACTCTGAGGACACAAACTGTCCCAACAACTCGCATCCTTCCCGAATTTTGTAAGGAATATGTTTAGGTGTGTGATGATGACAGGCAATTAATCCCCACAGTTGGCGATCGCGAATCAAAGCAATGACTAAAATAGCCGCTACGCCTATGTTTTGATGATATTCTACACAGCAAGAGTCAACTCCCCGTAATACTGCCATGCTCAAGTCAAGTGGTTGTCCCGTAACTGGATTCTCTGCTGGAACCAAATCAACAGCTGCTACAGCCAAATTAGGAATAAATCGCAGCAATCCTTGGGTGTATAATTCTCTAACGGGCTGGGGAATATCTGTAGCGGGATAGTGCAGCCCTAAGTAGGGCGGTAAGTCATCGGTTTTTGCTTCTGCAATTACCTCCCCTGCTCCTTGTGGGTTAAATTGATAAACCATCACCCGATCAAAGCCTGTGAGTTGGCGAACTTCTTGGGTGACTAAATCAAAGAAATCGCAGCTAGTAGATACCTGTTGTAATTTTGCGATCGCTCTTTTGATCAGCGCCGACACACTAAAGAAATTCACGTTTGTCTGTTTGGTGCTTGGTTCTAGTTCGAGGATGATCACATTTGCACTTCGATGAACCATCCCATCGAAGTATTGCTCATCTACCGAGATCTGGATTGATAGTTTGAAAGGACTAATATTGTCTATATCTGCCAAATTTTGCCGAAAAGCTGCAAAAATTTGCTCATTTAATAGACTATCAAGGCATTGACCAAGCAAGTTCTCAGGCTGAACATTAAAGAAATCTTGGATATTAGCACTTACTTGCAGAATTGTTAACTCAGGATATGAAAGAGCTAGCAGAATGCCATGCGGCTGAATCGAACCTGAAAAATGAACAGGTTCGCGATCAGAACTCATTTAAGTAAGAAATCTCATCACTATCACAGTTTATTGAATAATATTTTAATTAGTTAAGACTAGTCAACAACATTCTAAAGAAAATATTAAATTTTTTTATAAATCTTACAGACGTAATGTGATTCTACTGTGAGAGAATATAAAAAAAATATTAAATCTTTAGGGGAATAGGACGATGCTGATTAGCTCTTCAATGCTGCGTTTGACCTGGGCTGTAATTGAAGAAACCCTAAGCACTGAACTCCTAACTCTTACCGATACAGCTTTGATCAAACTAATCCTACAACAAATTTCTAGCAAAATTCTGCTGAGTGGTGAGGAAGTCTGCGCTTTGTATAGCTACGTTGGCTCTAAAACTACATTGATCCGTGATTTGGCTGAATCTCGTATCGCTGCTTAATAAGCATCTCAGGTTCAAGTTTTTGTTTGGGTTAGCAACTAAATCTTAATAAATAATTAAGAAAATCTTCTGTTCAATCTTAACAAACAAGTCATCTAGAGGTTAAAGCTAGAGACTTCCTATGGACAAGAAGTAAGCTCGGTTGTAAAGAGATCAATGAACTTATGAAGACAGAAATAGAACTACTACTGTTCCTGAACTTGCTGATACCAGCTTCTTAGTTTCACTGTTAAGAAATGCTTATTCAATATGAATCTGCATCGAAAAAAGTTAAATTTTGTAACGAAACTTACTTTTTTTTTATTTTCTCTTTTCTAAACTCGATAAGTAAAAATACTAAAAACGCTTTAAGATAAGGGAAAATTCTGGTAATGACAGCGCAACTACTTGCTCCTGCGTCTTCAGATTCTTCTAACAAAATTCTTTGCTGCTATGTCAATTTTAGTAATCTGATTCAGGTTGCTCGGATTGAGAACGTTCCGAATTGGTACTTTGAGCGAGTAGTGTTTCCTGGACAACGACTCTTATTTGAAGCGCCAGCCAATGCTCAACTAGAAATCCATACAGGCATAATGGCAAGTGCAATTCTATCAGACCGCATTTGCTGTCAGAGTCTCCAAGTTCATAACTCCAAGAGTGCTTAAAAAGTCTTTTTGGCACTCAAGAAAATGGTAGATGTGTTCCCGAAACTTGAGCGAGAATCTGAAATTGCTCGTCATTAATGCGACCTGCTTGGTGCAGTGTTTGTGTAATCTCAGAAATCGTCAAGACTGAATGCGCTCGATAGCCATGCTCCCGCAGTCTGTCTTTAACCCCTTGTTCATGATCTAAAAACACCACAATGTCGTGAACTTGTAAGCCAACAGACTTAATTTTTTCTGCCCCTTCCATTGCACTTTTGCCACTGATGAGAATGTCATCAACAACAACAATTGTTTCTCCTGGCTGAAAGTTTCCCTCAATCACTCGTCGTGTCCCGTGTGCCTTAACTTCCTTGCGAGGAAAAATCATTGGATAATTCAGACGCAGTGCTAGGCCAGTTGCAGTCGGTAAAGAGCCGTAAGGAATACCTGCAATCCGATCAAAGCTTAGGTCTTTGAGAATCTCGGCATAAGCATTTAAGATTTTATGGAAAATTTGGGGATTAGAAATGACCTTGCGTAGATCAATGTAATAAGGGAATGTTGCTCCCGAAGCTTGGACAAAATTGCCAAACAGAATGCAACCAATGTCGTAGAGCTGCAAAATTAAGTCTAAGTGAGGATGAGTATTCAATGTGCAGACATTGGATAGCCACAAGTCGCAAGTGGAAGCAGAACTGATAATTTGGGTTCTAGTTTGATTGATTTGCTCGCGTAGAGCGCGGATTGGCTGGTTTGGGTTTTCACGACTTAACCAATCTTGAGGAACGGGAATAAGTAAACCTTCACTGTTTGCATTCACTCCAGCACTCAAAAATTGGTTCAAGTTAGTATTTTCTTGCCAGATACTACGAGCCATGATTAATCGTTCGGGAGCTAGCGATCGCACAAGAGCTAAAATTTCTGGTGCAGTTGTACCAACTTCCAGACCCAATTGTTCAGGAGTACCCCAATTTCTAGCTTCTTTTACCACCTCTAAATAAAGTGGTGATTCCGGTGTAGGATATTTCTGCAATTTGTCTGCCGCAGGATTCGACGTACAACACAACACAAAAACTCCTTTACCAGGATAAAGCAAAAATGGGGCAATATGATCTTGTCCAGCGTAAGGATTAAGAGTAATTGCATCAAAGAGCCACACATCAAACACCAACCGGGCAAAGATGGTGCTGGTGTTGAGGTCACTATGTTTGGCATCTAAAATAACTGGGATATGGGGTGGAATTGCTGCAAGTGTCTGTTGCAGGAGTTCTATTCCTGGTGTACCTAGTGCTTGATAAAACCCAAGAGTAGGCTTGTAGGCGCAGACGATATCGGCTGTTTGGGCGATCACGAACTGCATCCACTCTCGTAAACTACAGATAATGTCATCTCCAGTACTGTTGTAGTGGGTAGGCATCATCTCTGGATTGGGGTCAAGTCCTACAAATAGTAAGCTCTGGTTACGAGCGATCGCCGCCTCTAACTTGTTAAAAAAGTTCATCATTAAATCAGTGAACAGTTATCACTTATCAGTTAACAGTAAACAGTTATCAGTTAGCAGTTTTAATAAATTGCCTATAAGGCATGCCAGGTTTTGGTGGCAAGTTTAATACCAAGGTATACCTGTTCAGAAGGTAGGAGGCAGAGGGCAGAAGGAAACCCACCCTTAAAAGAGTGGATTTTTACAATAACGTTTTATATCAAGTTCGCATGATTACTTACAATTCCCTTTTACCTCACTCCGCCTTCGGCACCCCTCTCCTTAGCAAGGAGAGGGAATGGGGGTGAGATTTTTTATTCTAAGTGATTAACCGAACTTGATATTATACCTTACTGCAAGCAGATTCAGTATAATTACTGCTTTGAAGCCAGTTTAAACCCAGAACTAAAGTTTTAATTGATACTCTTAACCTTCTGCCATCTGCCCACCTACGGAAGCCGCTGAGTCGCAAAGCGACACGCTGCGCGAACGCGTCTACGACCCTCTGCCTTTCTTTGTAACTGTTTACTGTTAACTGATAACTGTATAAATAAGATTTGCCTATAGTTAATATAGTCTTTATAAAACTTAGATAGCTTGATTAATTTTTGTAAACTAATGTAAAGTTATTATTACAGGCAAAGACATTCCTCGCCTGATTCGTTCATAAAACAATTAACCGCAATCATAAGAACAATGACAGCAACTTTACAACGCGCCCAAAGCGCTAACGTATGGGAGCGGTTCTGCAACTGGATCACCAGCACCAACAACCGTCTATACATCGGTTGGTTCGGGGTATTGATGATCCCGACGCTGCTAGCCGCAACCACCTGCTTCATCATCGCCTTCATCGCCGCACCTCCTGTAGACATCGATGGAATCCGTGAGCCAGTAGCAGGTTCGTTACTATACGGCAACAACATCATCTCTGGTGCAGTAGTACCTTCTTCTAACGCCATCGGTTTACACTTCTACCCAATTTGGGAAGCAGCATCCTTAGATGAGTGGTTGTACAACGGTGGTCCTTACCAGTTGGTAATTTTCCACTTCTTAATCGGCGTATTCTGCTACATGGGTCGTGAGTGGGAATTGTCCTACCGCTTAGGGATGCGTCCTTGGATTGCCGTAGCATACTCTGCACCTGTAGCAGCAGCAAGCGCAGTCTTCTTGATCTACCCCTTGGGTCAAGGTTCCTTCTCTGACGGTATGCCCTTGGGTATCTCGGGAACCTTCAACTTCATGTTGGTGTTCCAAGCCGAACACAACATCTTAATGCACCCCTTCCACCAGTTAGGTGTAGCAGGTGTATTCGGTGGAAGTTTGTTCAGTGCAATGCACGGTTCTCTGGTTACATCTTCCTTAGTTCGTGAAACAACCGAAACCGAATCTCAAAACTACGGTTACAAGTTCGGTCAAGAGGAAGAAACCTACAACATCGTAGCTGCTCACGGTTACTTCGGAAGGCTTATCTTCCAATACGCTTCCTTCAACAACTCTCGCAGCTTGCACTTCTTCTTGGCTGCTTGGCCTGTAGTCGGAATCTGGTTCACTGCGCTGGGTATCAGCACAATGGCGTTCAATCTGAATGGTTTCAACTTCAACCAGTCAGTGATTGACTCTCAAGGTCGCGTCATTAACACCTGGGCAGACATCATCAACCGCGCTAACCTGGGTATGGAAGTTATGCACGAGCGTAACGCTCACAACTTCCCCCTCGATTTGGCTGCTGCTGAAGCTGCTCCTGTCGCTCTAACCGCTCCTGCGATCAACGGTTAATAATTGATCAAGACGCAAACAATCGCGTCAAACTAAATAAAAAGCGCTCTCAAGAAAAGGGGGCGCTTTTGAGTTTCTAGTGGCAGGAATATCAATGTTTTCGTGGTAAAAGTAAGGCAAGCAGTTTTAAACTTAATAAGAAAAAAGCTGTTAAGTTAGCTGTCACGATTTTTACTTCTTCCTCCTTCTGCCTTCTGTGACGCCAGGTGACGCCTCTTTCTTTATGCCGGGAAACTCTTACTTTACAGAAGCCGAGTAAAGCGCGTCTACGGCAATCGCTCATGGGGGACTCACCGGCCCCTGGTGGGGATTGGGGGCTCGGGGTCCCCTTTGAGGTTGGGGGAGGAACCCCCTGCGTAATAGTCGTTGCCTCACCACCGCAGTGGCTCCTCTGCCTTACCCCAACCAAGCTCACCAAAAGTGGTCAAGAACCCAAATTTTTAGTCATTTCTGTGCATTTTCCGTGTTCGCTGCTATTCCATTAACATAAGTGCGAAGGGATCTAAACGTACATACCAAGGCATAGGCCTATCTTTGATAGTTGCCCATTTTTCCTTAAATACTTCTGCTTGCAGATGGTAATCATGGGAAGCACTACCAGAGGAATGCAACTTCAAGAACAACGTCATTCGGTGTGGTGTTTCCGTTGCTCTTACTAGCCAACACCTGAAAGTATTATTTTGATTAGAGTCATTAGTAAAGGTGATGTGATGGGCGCGAATACCGACGTGGGATAATTCATTGGGGATAGTGTCAACCACCTGTAGGTTACAACCCCAGTCCACTGCTTCTATTTGCCCAAACTGGGCAGCTACAGCAGTAGAAAAATTTTTACAGCCTGTTAACTGGGCAGCTGTAACTGTAGTAGGTCGCTCAAACACATCATGTCTTGTACCATTCTGAATTATTCTGCCCGACTCCATCACTAACAGATTAGGACAAACCCGGTAGGCTTCTTCCATACTATGTGTGACAAACAGGGTGACACCTTGATAGTCAGCTAGGGTTTCTATCATCTGTTGTTCTAGTTGACTACGCAGAAACGTATCAAGCGCAGAAAACGGTTCATCTAATAGTAAAGCTTCTGGTTGGCTAGACAAAGCCCGGGCGATCGCTACTCGTTGCTGCTGTCCCCCGGAAAGTTGACTTGGATAGCGATCGCCAAAACCCAACAATTGCACATCAATCAATTTTGATTCTACCTGCTGCTTAATTGCTGTTCCCGATATGTCCTTGGGTAAGCCAAAGGCAATATTTTGTGCCACATTCATATGAGGGAACAGAGCATAGTTCTGGACTACAAAACCAATGCGGCGTTCTCGACTTGGGATATTGATTCCCCCTTGGGAATCAAATAATACTCTACCATTCAAAATAATCTTGCCTCTGGTGGGTGTCTCAATGCCAGCAATGCAGCGCAAAATCATACTTTTACCAGCACCGGAACCTCCCAAAAACCCTAGAGGCTGGCGATCAGCACTGAATGAAACTTTTAAATAGAACTCAGGAAGTACTTTTTCGATATCTACAATCAATCCTCCTTGTCCTGCTTGTCTTCCTTGTCCTGCTTGTCCTGCTTGTCCCCCTTGTTCCCTTGTCCTCCTGTGTTGTCTTCTATTTTTTTCCCTACGTTCCTGCCAATAGTTGACAGCAATGATTCCAGATAGAGAAATTACCATAATGGCGATCGACCAGAACCAAGCTTCTTCCATCGCTCCGGCTTCCACGGCAAAATAAATCGCCATTGGAATTGTCTGGGTTTGTCCAGGGATATTCCCCGCTAGCATCAAAGTTGCACCGAATTCACCTAAAGCACGAGCAAAAGCCAGAGTTGTTGCAGCCAAGATGCCAGGAAAAGCTAAGGGTAAACTAATCCGCCAAAAGATAGTTGATTCAGTTGCACCGAGAGTTCTCGCTACCCGCAAGAGATTCTGATCAATTTGTTCAAAGGCTCCTAATGCAGTTTTATACATTAGTGGTAGAGAAACTACTGTAGCTGCGATCGCTGCACCGTACCAAGTAAAAACAATGCTGAAGTCTGATCGCAAACTCTCCATGAGTTTTCCCACCGGTCCATTTTTACCAAAAAATACCAGTAGTATGAAGCCAACTACTGTTGGCGGTAAAATCAAAGGAGCAACCAAAATACCTTCAATCAAGGACTTAGCCTTACCACGATATCCCAGCATCCAATAAGCAGTTGCAATGCCAAGAAAGAAGGTAATAAATGTGGACAGTAAGGATGTTTTGAGTGATATCCAAAGAGGAGATAAATCTTGTGGCATGGTTGGTAGAAGGCAGAAGGCAGAAGGCAGACGGCAGAAGGCAGACGGCAGAAGGCAGACGGCAGAAGGTAGACGGCAGACGGCAGAAGGCAGAAGGCAGATCCTCCATTTATTCCACAAAGCTTAAAATTACTTGCTTGGTGCTAGGGTAAATCCTTGCTTTTCAAACACGGTTTTGGCTTGATTACCTCCTAAAAATTCCTGAAAATCCCTGGCAGCGTTAACATTTTTACTGCTATTGAGAACTGCGATCGGACAAACAACCGGGGAGTGTGTATTTTCTGGTGCAGTCGCCACAACTTTTACTTTCTGTGAGCTTTTAGCATCGGAAAGATAGACTATCCCAGCATCTGCGTTTCCTGTCTCCACATAATTGAGAGCCTGACGAACATCTTTAGCGAGACAGCTTTGGGTTTAACTATCAACACCATTGACATTATTATTAAGCCCAGATGAAATAATTGCCTATAATGCGATCGCCTTCCCCATAGTGTCAATGAAAATATCATCAGACTACCCAAAACTAAGTAAAAGTCACTCTCCCCGGATATAGCCGGGGAGCAAATTAAAAATTGATACTTTAAACTGCTAACGGTTTACAGCTGTTGGTTGTGAAGGTAAGATAAAGCCGTATTTTTGTAGTACAGTCTTTGTTTTGTCACCGGATAGAAACTGAACAAAATCTTTGGCTGCTTGGGTATTTTTACTTCTTTTTAAGACTGCCATTGGATAAACAATCGGAGAGTGATATTTTTCATCAGCAGCCACTACGACTTTTACTTTGTTAGATATTTTCGCATCAGTCAGGTAAACTAAGCCCGCGTCAGCATTACCGCTTTCTACTGCTGCTAAAACTTGACGTACATTATTAGCATAAACAAACTTGGGTTTGATTGATTGGTAAATGCCCAATTTCTGAAGAGTTTGTTCTGCATATTGCCCTGCTGGCACGCTTCTTGGTTCGCCAATGGCAATTTTCTTAATTTTAGAGTCTCTCAAGTTATAAAAACTGCTAATGCCTGTAACATTGTTTGGCACAACTAATACCAGACGGTTTTTCGCTAAAATTCCACGAGTACCTGCTAATAGCTGTCCTGATTGCTCTAAGGTGTCCATCTGCTTTTTGCCAGCTGAGATAAACACATCTACAGGCGCTCCCTGTTGAATTTGTTGTAGCAATGCGCCAGAAGCCCCAAAGTTGTATCTAATGTTGACATTTGGTTTAGTTTGTTGGTAGTCCTTCTTGACTTCTTCCATTACATCTTTCATGCTGGCAGCAGCAGACACAAGCAATTCAGTGTTTGATTGTGCTAGCACAGAGGAAGAAATTAATGGCAAGCCTACTGCTAAAATCAAGCTAGTTAATGCTATGCCTATAAATGTGAAAATGTGTCTTCTTTTCATTGAACAATCACATGTTTAGTAGATTTTTTTCTGGTTAAAATTGACAGTTGGTAAGATTATACCAACTTTACCAGAGTATACCAATTAGTTTGGTAGAATTTTGTGCCAAGAAAAAAACACAAGTCTATGCAGTGATTAAGTCCAACGATATTGTTATTGCTAAAGATTAAAGCCGAGCCAATTTATTCTATTAATAATTGGAGAGACATCTGTAACTTTTTCCTTTGTAAAAATCTTTCAGTAATTTAGGTTTTTACAGATTGCAGGTCATGATTACACTTGACAAAGAACTTATGCAGTAGAAGCTAAAATCGGCTTTCAGTCTAAATATTTACATTTCTCTAATTTCAAATAAAAACTCAAGTTTACCTAACTTTATTTATTAGTAACAGCTTTCACATTTAGAAAACGTAACTGCTGATACTTTTTTATTAACTAAGTTGGTATAGGGTAACAAGATACCTACTTGGTTGGTAAAACTAGATAATGTTGATGCTTATGTTTAGTTTCCGATTGAATAATCATACTTCAACTGTATGACGTACTCCTAAAGCTCTAGCTAAGAAAGAGTTAGCTCATATCAGTTAAATAATCAAACATGCACCTCCTCTTAATTGCTTACAGCAGATGGACTGCTCCTGTTCATCTGCTATTTCTCTGTGTGTTGAATTCATCTTAAAAATAATCTTCTTGTGATTAAGCAAAATTTCCTATTTTTGTAGATTCATTTTGATTAAATAGTTCATGGATTGAGACAATGACAGAAGAATCTAGTTTTTTAGCTAACCTACCAGATTTTCTTTATCCTCGCAGTCCTTATCATGGTCAATTTAAGCCTGAGTATTTGATTTTTGATGCTAACCTACAGGAGTTTTCCCAAAGGGTCAACTACATCTGTAACTTACAAACTAATGGTAAGCTTTCCCCACAAGAGGCTTACAAACAAATAAAAATACTCTGGAAA
This sequence comes from Fischerella sp. JS2, assembly GCF_032393985.1. Taxonomy (NCBI): domain Bacteria; kingdom Bacillati; phylum Cyanobacteriota; class Cyanophyceae; order Nostocales; family Hapalosiphonaceae; genus Fischerella; species Fischerella sp. JS2. The sequence continues at coordinate 5,288,873 of NZ_CP135918.1, read as the reverse complement.
CAGCTCAAACGTACTAAAAAGGAACTCAATATTAAATAGCTTGTGAGTGTGTGAGGCGATCGCCTACCTTAAGCTAACAGAACTTACGCAAAAACTCTCTCAAACTCTTATTCCTACCCTGCGGGAAGCCTATGAGCGCGTCTACGTGTCCTTTGTGTCCTACCCTAGCGGGAAGCCTATGAGCGCGTCTACGCGGTTCGTTTTTCCGTTACTAGTGCGTAAGTCCTAGCTAATCGTGCAGACATACTGGCAATTTTCAACAATGACTAATTGCTAATACATCTGCACACTCAATAGTGGATCAAGGTCGCCGAAAATATCTGGGTTTTAAAGGGGAAGTAGGAGCAGACACTACTAGGATATTTCTAACGTTACTAACGTAACGTCCTCCTGCTTGATCACCAGGAACCACTAAACGAGCAAATCCTTCATCAGTTAGATCTTGGATACTACCATCGCTGGCTTTCTTTGCGTAGGCAACCAGCACTTGTTTAGCTTCAAAATTTGGGTGAATTTCGCCAATAGCCACAGTTGCTCCATAACAGTCAGTGGCTTCAACAAGAACGTACTGTCGGAGGAAGGCGTTTTTTGTATTTGGGCCAGAATTACCAGGTTTTAGTGGTCCTGTAGCGTTCTCGTTATTAATTAATTCCCACAAGGGGACTCCGTAATATGTTTCTGTCCTCTGCCCCGATCCTGTTTGAAAAGATACAGTAACCTCGGTAACTAGAGATGGGTTTAAATTCTTTAAATCCTCTTGCAAATTTTTGAGCTTTTGCAAGTTAAAGATTGTTGGATTGCTGACTTCACCACCCAGGCGGAATATCTGTGAGGCACCACCACGACAGTCATTTTCTTCCCAAGGTGCTGGTTGATTTTCTGATTCCCAAGGAATATTGCTTCCTGGGTCAGCTAAAGTAGGTTGCCATAACCCAAGTATCGATAGGGTTAAGGACACAATAGCAATCCGATGAGTAAAATGCATACAACACACCTTAGTAGAATTACAGAAAAATCAGGAGCATGTTTTGCTAAGGATACTGCTAGCTAAGTTTTAGTTGAAAGCACAGAGAAGGTAGAGAAAGTAACTATCTAAGTTGCTAAAAACTTTGTTGGTATACCAACTTTGTTTATATCACAATCTGGTTCACTTAAGGTTAATAGCTGTACTTTTTTAGGCGATCGCAAGCTATTTTTTAGACGTTGATAGGCGTAAATTTATGTAAGGCAAGAATTTGAGCCAGGGAGCAGTGGCTCCTTTATGCTGGGGAAAGAGTCCACCGCACTGGCTCACCGCTTCGTGTCTACGCGTACTTTGCGTCTTTGCGGTTTAATTATTTCATCCCTAAATTCAGCAACGCCGAGAGAGCGATCGCACATCCAAGGGCAAAGCGGAAACTAACCGTACCGAACTGATTGCGGTTTAGCAGCAGAAATTTCCTCCGGTCGCAACAGCAACCTATTACCCTGCTCATCTGTGCACTCATAGAACATGCCCAAGCTGCGGCTATCAGCACTACCGCGAACTGTAACCCGTTTACCATATTGCGGCATTCGAGGTTCTATGATGTAAACCTTCTGCCCAATTCTAAAGGTGTTTATCATAGTGCAATTGTACTAATGTACTAATTATAGTAGTACAAAAAACAGAAGGAATCGCACACTTGTTGTATCTGTTCACATTCTTCTGGCAAGTAGTGTATTCTCCATTCCAGGCAATTACTGTACAAATAAAATCGTTAACTTTTTCCTTTAGATTAGTACCACTCTATAATTTAGGCATTGAGTTAGGCATTTCAAATGGCACGACCAGGTGGCAATCCAGATTTTGGGACAAAATATCGCTTTGATTACGGCAGGGATGAACCACTATCAGAGCAAGTGAAAGTATTAATGCATCCTCATATGAAGTGTCAATTAAAAAATCTGGCTGACCAGAAAAAATGTACGGTGCCAGATTTAATCAGAGAAGCCATTGACCTATATTTAGCTAGCCAGCAGACTTCTCAAGCAAGCTAGAACTTCAACCAATGAAGGATTAAACAAACAGCACAGCATCTCCCTCTTCTCAGAAACTGTAACATTAGGTTGTTACTCGTAATCAAAAATCTAGAAAAAATTTGATGCAATCGATGTTTCAAAAAACTCATGGCGTGATCGCTGCTGGACATGAAAAAACTGCCGAAGCAGGAGCAGAAATGTTTGAATTGGGTGGCAATGCTTTTGATGCCGCAATTGCTGCAATGTTAGCATCTTTTGTGGCAGAATCGATGCTGACATCAGCAGGTGGTGGTGGTTTTTTGTTAGCTCATTCCAAAGAAAATCAAAATATTTTATTTGATTTTTTTACTCAAACACCACTACAAAAAAAATCACTGCATGAGATTGATTTTTACCCAGTTGAAGTTGATTTTGGCGATGCTGTACAAAGCTTTCATATTGGGCTAGGAGCAATGGCTGTACCGGGAAATATCCTGGGAGTATTTGAGGTTCATAACAAACTTGGTAAATTGCCCTTTGATGTAGTAGCCTCACCAGCGATTCATTATGCTCAAAATGGTATAGAAATTAGTGAGTTTCAAGCATGTATTTTAAAAATGCTTAAACCGATTATTTTAGCATCTAATGAATCTAGAAGAATATATGCACCAAACGGTACACTCAAAACAACTGGTGAAATTTTAGTCATGAAAGATTTCGCAGCAACTTTGACTGAGTTAGCAGCTAGAGGAACAGAATATTTCTACTCAGGAGAAATAGCTGAAAAACTTGTTAAAGATTGTCAGAATCGCGGTGGTTATTTGACGCTAGAAGACCTAAAAAATTACCAAGTTATACAAAGGAAACCTCTGGAGTTTAATTACCGAGGACATACATTATTGACGAACCCACCTCCTAGTTCCGGTGGAACCCTCATTGCTTTTTCCTTAGCACTGTTATCATCGATTGATTTCACAAATATAGAGTTTGGTTCTCCTCATCATTTGCAAATTTTATCTCTTGTAATGCGTTTAACAAATGAAGCTAGAAAAAATGGATACGATGCCTACATTTATCATCCCGAACTTGCTCAAAACTTTTTATCTCATGAACATTTTCAACCTTACAAACAACAATTAAAAAGAATGGTTAATAAATTGGGTAGTACCACCCATATTAGTGTCATAGATAGTGAAGGCAATGCGGCTTCAGTGACAACATCACATGGTGAAGGTTGTGGCTACATCATTCCCGGAACAGGAATTATGGTTAATAATATGCTAGGCGAAGATGATTTAAATCCTCAGGGATTCCATACTTGGCTAGAAAACCAGAGAATTTCTTCAATGATGTCGCCTACGATTGTACTTAAAGATGGCAAGCCAGAAATCGTTTTAGGCTCTGGCGGGTCAAAGCGAATTCGTACGGCGATTTTCCAAGTTATTTCTAACTTAATTGATTGGCAAATGCCTGTCTGTGAAGCGGTAGAAAGTCCACGGTGTCACTGGGATAATAATATCTTTAATATTGAACCAGGTCTTCAGCAAAAAGATATGACAAACCTGCTACTTGACAACGATACAAAATTAATTTTATGGCAGCAAAAGAATATGTTTTTTGGTGGTGTGAATACAGTCTCAAAAACAACCACTGGAGTCATGGAGGCGGCGGGAGATTCTCGTCGAAGTGGTGTGGGAGTGATCATTTGCTAAAGGACTGGCAAGAATTTATGACAGTATGAGAGGATACTTAAAATTTCAAATTTCTTAGAATTCATGACATTAATATCCTTAGCTATTTAGAACAAAACTATAGTAAGTAAATTTTGTCAATACGTTTTTCAGTAGAAATAATTTTACTCATGTTTACTCGCTTCGTCCTCATTCTTTTGGTCACGCTCGGCGGAGCGGGGCTCACAATTCAGATGGCTTGGAATGCACGTTTGCGAACCTCAACTGGCTCTACGGTTCTCACCACAATGATCTCAGTGTTCGTAACTTTGGTTTCACTGACTCTATTATGGATCAGCCCAACGACGAAGCATGGCTCTATCCCTGCATTTAATTCTCTTCCAATATGGGCCTGGTTCGGTGGGGTTTTTGCAGCTTACTACCTTGTAGCGTCCCTGATCGCGATCCCAATTTTAGGTGCTACGGCAGTTTTTTCTTTGGTGATTGCCGGACAAATGCTTGCGGCACTCATCTTGGATTCTACTGGCGCATTTGGTGTTACCCAGATTTCTCTGAGTACTTTTCGCGTCTTGGGAACGGTATTATTGCTTATTGGAGTCATCCTCATTCAAAAACACTGACAAACCTCTAACCATGTGCTGGTGGTAAAAGTCAAAAGAGAATATTTTGAGAGAATTGATGAGGCGATTATTCTAAGGCATCACTGTTGTCATGACAGCAAGAATCGAAATAATTATAAATTCGCCAGAAGTAATACTTGAATTGCGACCATTACTTTTAATATATCCTGATTTCAAATAGGTAATAAATTAAAAAACTTCCTAGTAGGTATAAGATTAAAGGCTGATATAATTCTTGCTTCATAATTGCAGTATATGCATTTTTTATTACTTCTTAACTCTACTTTAAGAGCTAAGCTCAAGTTCAAATTAGGCTTTTTTTCACATAAATAAAAATGTGCGATCGCGCCTGGTGTGTCATGGATTGTGGTCTAAAGATTATCTGTATGATATTTTTCGTGAATGGTATTAATCACTTTATTTCAAGCAAAGTGATAATTGATTCTCTACTTTACCAAACCCACATCGTTTTGACGCACTATCTACTTTAATATGTCAGTAAGTAGGGTAATTCATCTTTAATCTGAGGTGCTTGCGAGCATGACTTAACAGAATCAACATTTACGCTCTAACAAATTTTTTGCAAAAGAATTCAGTAAATTTTTCAAGCAAAAAAATTTTAACCATAATATTTACCAACAAGTGGAGTCAAGAAATTGAAACCTAAGTTTGACTCGTTAGTAGTGCGTAGTATCAACAAAGCTGAAATTATTAGAACCATACAGCAATTAGTGCCACCTGGTTCAACCACTCCTGAAGATCCTAGAGTGCTTGCGACTTTGCAGACCCTCACAGCAAAGTTGATTCAAGCATATATGGCAGAAGGCAAATTGCAAGCAGATCCTTTCGCCGACGTACACGAACGTAGGATTCATCTATATCAAGCCGAAGTTAGCAAACAACTTCAAGGAAAAGTAGTGCTTGTAACTGGAGGTGAGGGTTGCGTCGGTAGCCATCTAATAAATAAACTTGTTGAGCTTGGTGTACGACGTGTAGTTTCTGTAGACAAAGCACGATGTTCTAACTCTTTAGAACTCAAACCAATTGGAGAACAGAAAGCATCAGTTACACTATATGCAGCTGATGTACGCAATTATGATGCTCTCACACATATATTTGGCATTGAGAAGCCAGATATTGTCTTCCACTTAGCAGCCCAACGCCTACCTTGGCTTGCTGAGATTCAAATTCGAGAAACAGTTACGACTAGTATCTTCGGTACGCAAAATATCATTCAACTTTGTGAAAATTACCGAGTGCAGCAATGTATTTTCTCCTCAACGGGTAAGGCGTCTAGGTATTCCACAACTGAAGTTTATGCAGCCTCGAAGAAATTTTGTGAGTGGCAATTTGCCCAAGCAGCGTCTGAAGGCAAAGTCATTTATGGAATGGTACGCTTTACTCATATACTGGAGAACAGCTCGTTTTGTAAGCAAATAGACGATAATATCCAGCAAAATCGAATTGTCAATGTTCATGCTCCTGCTCGTTATGTAACGGCTCAAAATGTTAGCGAAGCTGTACACTTATTACTGAATGCCATCGTATTATCTCAGCCTGGTAGCTTACGATTTATTACAGTACGTAATCTAGGCTGGCCTACAGAAACTTTAGAAGTAGCACTATATAAAATACTTCAATCTGGCAAACAGCTTCCAATTTATTTTCAAGGTTTGATACCAGGATATGAAGAGTATTTTTTTCTTGGTCATATTGATTGGAGTAAACCAACAGAAATTAATCTCCTAGCTAATGTATTGGAACCACAGTTCATCGACGATTATGGAGATATATTTATTGGAGAAATGGCACCCTTTTCTCCACAACTACTGTCTAAATATTTAGCTGTTTTACAAACCTTGGTAGATGTACCTTTCTTGCCAGAGATTCAAATAAAACAATCTTTGGGAAAAGCAGTAGAAGAGGTAGCTAGTTCCATTTTTTCTCAAGCATCTCCCCAAACACTCTTAAAAATTTTAAAATGGGGGGTTAACTCAAAATCTTTATTAGCAGAAGGAATTTCTATACATGTCTATCGAGACATTCTGGAACTATTAGTTCAAGGTTTGTATGGAAGACTAAACAAAGAGATTTTGATCAACGCCCAAATGACTCTGAATACATTTGATGAGTTAATTGAGATACTTGCAAACTTATCTTCTATTGCAGAAGAGATTGCGTATCTACAGGCAGTTTCTCGAAATTTAAGAGAGCTTAAGGGCTGATAAAGGGTGGTATTGAAAATTGTCGATATCATCAGGTGTCCTTAGTGAAATCCCCTAATTTTAATTATGGGGATTACCTGTTTCCTCTTAATCAGAGGTTATCGCTCATTGACCAACACTCTTTGATTTTTATGTCATGATCTCTACCTGCTTTTTTCTCTTTTGACAATGAATTAGCCCTACAACCCTTCAAAATAATTATCATTTTTGTTAACTGTAAATTTTTTCTCTGAAAGTCCCTTAACTACTTATTAGTGGGGATTCGTAGTTTTTGTATTAGGATTCCAGTCTGTTCGTCTGCCTACAACCATGCCAATTTTTTTGCCAACTTCTTTGCCTTTTGGCCCTAGAACTGTACTCCCAATCACTCCACCAATAACAGCTGTACCAGTTTCACCTAAGAAATCACAGGCTGTATTACCTAACCAACTTCCTTTTTGCTGTTGAGAAGACAATGGTTTTACATTAGAAACAGTTGCAGAATTTTTCTGAGTGATCTGATTGGCTTGCCGCACTGTATCCTCTCCAAGCTGCGCTCCAATAGTAAAACCAACTACACTGCCTACTTGAGTACCAACAATCGCGCCTGCTGGTCCCATTGCTATCCCAGCTACAACTGCTCCAACTGTTCCTCCTACTGTTTCTCCAACAGTAGCTCCAATCAAGCTGCCTCCAAGTTCTTGCATCGTGGTCTTGGATGCAGGAGAGGGAATATTTTCTATGACTTCGGATACTGTCTGAGCAACAGCTTGACCTGCTTGGGTGGTAGCATTCCCGATCGCTTCGCCAAAACTAGCAGTTGTTCCTGCCATCATTTTTCCAGTCAAGAAAGCAGCACTTCCAATCGCTTCACCCATATTGTTGGCTGTTGCAGACAAGTATGGTAAACCAGAAGGTGTAACGCTATCAAGAACATCTCCAACATTAGCAGCAGTTTGCAGAACCGTTTTTCCAGCCTGGTATGCCATGTCATTAATTACTTCTGCCATGCCTGCTGTAGTTTCAGTCACAACTTTTCCCGTTTGGAATGCTGCATCGCTGATTGCTTGTCCGATTCCATTCGCAACTGTAGCAAAAAATCCTAAACAAGGAGCTTTATGAGTCGAAATTCTAGCTAACTGAATACTAGAAGATTGGGGACAAACTTCAATTACCTCTGCTTTGACTTCAATGTCTGAGAATTGAGCTTTGATGATTGCTTCACTTGACATGGAAATAACCTCAAAAAATTAGGATGGAAGATTTAACCCTATCTAAGGGTGAAAGTAGAATGCTGTGCCAACAACAGCATAGGTAATGAGAAGCAAAGCTCCTTCTAACCAATTAGATTTTCCATCAGTGCTGATGGAGTTAGTAATCAAAACTGCGATCGCCACTGCCAGTACTTCAAAGGGGTTGAAGTCTAAATTCATTGATTGCCCCATTAACTGACCCACCAAGACCAACACAGGAGCAACAAACATGGCTATTTGCAAGCTCGATCCCATTGCCACTGCCACTGCCAAATCCATTTTATTTTTCATTGCAAAGGTGGCAGCAGTGATATACTCTACTGCTCCTCCAAAAATAGGAATGAGAATGACGCCTGTAAAAAGATCAGTTAGACCTAATGTAGAAATTGCTTCTTGTAGGCTTGCTACTAGAGTATCAGATACAAAGACCAGAACAATCGTGCAAATGAGCAGAATTCCTACTGACTTCCATAACCCAGTCTTATGTTTGTCAGATTCAACTGCATCTGGGTCAGTCTGTTCTAAATCTCTAAGTTGATAAATAGATTTGTGGGTTTTCATGGAAAAGACCAAGGTCAATCCATAGAAAAATAACAACAAGAAAGCAGCAACAATCGAAAAATGATTAATTGTTGCAGGTTGCAAGCCTGTGGAAGTGAAATTAATAGCAGTTGGTGAAAGCAGTACTACTAATGCTAAATTCAACGAAGAAGCGTTGATACGAGCAACAGTTGGTTGAAAGCTTTGCTCTTTAAACCGCAATCCTCCTAACAGAATTGCTGCTCCTAGTGCCAAAAGAAGATTGGCAACGATTGTACCTGTAATACTAGCTTTGACTACATCTACTAGTCCGGCTCGAAGTGCAACAATCGCGATGATTAACTCTGTAGCGTTGCCAAAAGTAGAGTTAAGCAAACCCCCCAAGGATGGGCCGATAACTTCAGCGATCGCTTCTGTAGAGTCAGCAATAAATGCTGCTAAGGGAATGATTGCCAAGCCACAGGCAATAAAAACAACTATCGAGGGAAAATTTAGCCATTCTGCGATGAATGCAAATGGCACAAAAACCAACATGCGTAGCAGAATTACCTGTTTTTGAGTCATTTTTAAGACTCCTAAGTAAAAAAAGTTCTCTGTTGTTAATTACTCCTATCCCAATACGATTTGGCTCAAGGATAAAAACTATTATCCAACTGTTAGAGTGTATTTGTGTATACTCAGAATAGTCTTAAATACCTGCTTAAATGCTGCGACAAACTATTAATTACGGTTGCCGTAGTAAAGCCTATTTGACAATATTTTAAATGACTGAGATAATAGCTTGCCTAAAGAAAAATTATCACATTTAAAATCTTTTCATTGAAAAATTAATTATATTTAACATACACAAATATGGTATTAGGGAATAGAAAACGGGTAGCCCTATACTAGGTGTAACCTTCAAAAAATAGTTTTCTTAGTGTCTTAGTGGTGAAAAATTTCTATGTATTAACCACTAAGACACAAAGTTACCAAGTCTTATATCTTGCACCAAGGTCGAAACTCAAGTTTTGAATCCAAAGCACGCCATGAGTTAAAACGGTTTCTAATACCAATTCAAATAATGTTTGCGACGGATAACCCCACCCGCCTAACAGCACCCTCCCCTTGGAAAGGGGAGGGTTGGGGTGGGGTCTTATATAATCCATGTGTTGTATTCTTTTTTCAAATTGGTATAACCTTTGTCTGAGTCATCTTTTCAAATGTTTGTGGAAATTATACCTTTTGGATAGTAGGTATTACCCAAATAGAAAGAGTAAGTATAATTTTTTTTTATATACGCTATGAAAGTAGAGAGCTATTTGAGAAGTAAGTTTTATGGATAATCTTTTATTAGTTTCTATTCTTGGTTTTGTGATTTTATTTGGAATGACATTATTGATAGTGGAGGAATTTACTATCGAAAGAAGGGCTATTTTAGCTGAATATCGCAGGAGAAGGAAATAATTCGAGGATATACGTAAAATTTTTTGAAAGGGTGATTGATGATCTGTAAAGATACAGAAGAAATATAAAAGAAAAACAACTTAACTTTACTGAGCAATTCTCACATACTTTTACAACAAAAGCTTTTTACTTGTTTGAGTTGTAGCTTATGATGTTGATTAATATGAGATTTAAAACCCTTTCATTTAGATTCTCTCGATGTAATGAGCTATCAGGTCATTCACTCTACTTTTGGACGTTATCGTATTCGTATACCTCAACTTGCTCATGATTCAGACTTTGCTAGCAAACTCAAGGCGCTAGTTGAATCGTTGTCATTTGTGAGTGAGGTTCGTATTAATGCACAAGCAAGTTCACTAATTGTCAGCTATCAAGATGATGTTTGCAGCACAACGGCTCTAGAAAAGTTTGTTGTCTGTATCCAGACTGCTCTAGACTGTGTTGAAATTACTTTTACAGAATCTCTACCTGAAGGAGAAGACCTTAAACCGGAAGTTAATCAATGGAAGGATTTAGGATTTCCTTTCCTCAGTCTAAGTTTGGCTTTGCTAGCAGCTCCTTTGGAGTTACCACCATTGCTTTTGGTTTTAGCAATTGCTGGCGCAGCTACACCTTGGTTGAACCGTGCTGCTGATAGTCTGATCAATCAACGTCAGCCGAATATTGATCTACTCGATTCAGCATGGATGACTATGCAGACTGTCCAAGGTCAATTTATTGCACCTGCACTCAAGACAGTTTTAGTAGAAGTGAGAAGAACCCTCAGGGGGAATACAACCGAAACTAGAGAAGAACTATCTTTGAATGTGTTGAATGAATTAGATCAATATGTTTGGGTAGAGTTAGATGGAGAGGAACGACGTGTCCATATCAGCAATTTACACCAAGGCGATCGCATCATCATTAAATCAGGCGAAATGATTTTGGTAGATGGGATCGTTGTTTATGGTTATGGTTTAATCGATACCCAGAATTTGACAGGTAGCTCTACACCTGTTGTATGTTCCCAAGGACACGATGTCTATGCCTCTACAATATTGCTTGAAGGTGAGTTATGTGTTTTGGTGAAAAGAATTGGACTTAACACCCGTGCTGGCTTAGCTGCTTTTCTCGCGGAATTAGCGCCTGTTCATGATACAAAAATTGGTGCTTTGCAAGCAGAATTTGTAAGAAACGCAATTTTCCCGACTCTAGCTTTAGGTGGCACTATCTATCTCATGACAGGTAATATTGGTGCTGCTATCTCACCCTACCAATTTGATTTTGGCAGTGGTATTCCCATTTCGCTTTCAACAACAGTTCTGCAAGCACTGATCTATGCTGTGCGACATGGAATCTACATTCGCAGTGGTGGCATTTTGGAAGCATTAGCGCAAATTAATGCGATTGTCTTTGATCTTGACATACTAGCTCTAGATTCTCCTGAGACTATAGAAGCTATTGCTATTCTCCAGAGTCAAAACATAGATATTTACTTGGTTTGTAATGCTCCTGAATCAATGGCTTTTGATATTGCAACTGGGTTAGGAATTCATTCCCACCAGGTTTGTGCAGAAGTTCCTCTAACCCAAAAAATCAATCTGATTCGTGGGTTGCAGCACCAAGGTAAGATAGTGGCTTTCGTGGGAGATGAGGATGATGATGCAGTACGGCTTGCTCATGCTAATGTCTCTATTTCGTTTGCTAAGACGAGTGAGATTCCCCATCGGACAACTGATGTTGTCATTTTAGAAGATGACTTACGCGGAGTCACACATGCCATTGCGATCGCCAAGCGAGCAATGGAAACAATCTACGAAAACACTGCAACCATTGTCATTCCCAACCTCTTTATGCAAATAGGCGGTGGAATGGTGTTGGGTGTAAATCCTGTGTACAACGTAATTGTAAATAATGGTACAGCCTTTATAGCTGAATTCTTGAATGGTTCACGTCCACTTTTTGAGACAAACTTCTTACCTCCTCTAAGAAGCAGTTCTCAAAGAATCAGTCAGGGAAGTGTTGCATCAAATGGTAAAGCACTCAAACAAGGTGAATTGGCAAAGCGCTTGGGAGTATCATCTCAGTCTCTTACCAGCAAAAGATTAAAGCCTGAGTTTCCTATATGGACTCAGGCTAAAGATCCAGAAGGAATAGCATGGGATTTTGATCCAGTAGCAAAGCGCTACCGACATTCACTCGCTTGAAGTTTTGTAGGATTCTCTTGAGAATATGCATTTGCACATCTTGCATCTGCTGTTTGTTGAGTCACAAACAGATGAGCTGATAAGTCAGTGAGAATGACTAGCATAAGAAAAGCAAATGGGCCAATCGCAAGGGTAATCGCTAACTTGCGTAAGTCAAAGAACTCTGGATATTTGAGCATGGTAAAAAATCTCCGGTAGAGGGAAGGCTTTTCTCTCCTGATTAAAAATTAGGAGAAGTAATATCATGTCCGTTTGAAGACTTATCATATCTGTGAAGGCCGGTAATTGGTAATGGGTAATAGGTAATGGGAAAAACCAACTACCAATTACTAACTACTAATTACCAACAAGACCAACCATATCGTAAGTAATTAGCCGGACCTGATGTAATATCAAGTTTCCATGATTACTTATAATTCCCGCTTAACCTCACCCCTATCCCTCTCCTTGATGACAGGGACGCCGAAGGCGGGGTGGGGTTTTAATTATTAAGTCGCTTTCTCTGCAACACCGTTTTTAGTGGTATGCAGCAAGTTGTATAAGATTGCAATTATACACAAGGCTGCGACTTAGACATGACGGACTAGCTTCACCCTTAAGTATGCAGAGATAAGCAAGTATATACAGCAGAATTCATCTGAATGAGGTACAGAAGAAACCCACCCGCGCTAAGCGCACCCTCCCCATTTGCAGGGAGGATTAGAGAGGGGTGTTACTCCATCTAGATGCAAAGTGCTGTAAGTGGTGAAAATTAAGGTGACTGGTGAAGCCGACAGGTTGGATAGATTCGGAAATTGCACTCTTGGCAATTCTTAGCAAAATTTATTTCAGGATTACTAGTACTCTGGCAAGGCAACGCAAACTAGTTAGGTTGCCAGACCACCAGTAGACTGGTAAATAAAGACTGACAACCACCAAGAGGTTATCAGTCTCTAGCAAGACGTTAGCTGTTCACCTCCATGCCTTACAGAGATTAACCGATAGTTACCTCACGGGGAGTACTACTGTCGCTAGTTCCGTTTTTGGAAGATGAACGCTCTGCTTTTGCTTCAGCAACTAAATCCTTGAAGGATTCGCTAGCTTCAGCGAAAGTAGATTGAGCCTTATCAATGGCTTCAAAAGTCCAAATCAATCCTGTTTTTGCTGCACCCCTTGCAGACTCAGAAACATTGTGACCAGTTGCAGAATCAAGAGCACTAACAACAGGTACTAAAACCAATGCTCCAACTCCAATGACAGCAGCAGTCATTGGTTCAAGACCTAGCAAAAGAGCCTCAAATTCCATATTTACTTTACCTCCAAAATCATAGAAAAACCCGCTTGCTTCAAGTTGCAGCTATTTAGACAACTCGAATCTAAGTTGTGAAGGTATGTCACCTCAAATAATTAATGAAAAATGCAGAAACGAATCTTCAATAGCTACATCAAGCAATTACAAGAAGGCTAGTTAGTGAGAGTAAAAACTGTAGAAAAACAGGTAGCGAAACTTTCTAAATGTTTCCACCTATGTGATTTCATATTACATCGTATCAGGAAAAGAAGGTACTAGAAACAACATTAAGTTTTTGTTATAAAAGTAGACATGATGAAATATTTGTTTTACTTTTAGCAAATAATTGTATTTTTTATAGCTTTGGAATCTCAGTTTCCGATCAAACTTACTCATAATTAATTACAGATAAGTATGCAGATAAATCAGGAAAAATATTGATTGAAGTTGTTAGTAGTCAATTGCTAGTTACTATTAGCCATTAGCTATTAGTAATTCTAAGAGACACTTGATGGAAATTATCTGCTGAAATTTCGTGTTTTCAGTGTAGAGGCTTAATATTTTGTGCTTTTACAAACTTAATGAGCAATCAGTAGCTTTATTTGTAGAGATTATATTTTGCGGCTGGTTGTGGAACTTGTGACTCATTACAAGCAAATAGCCGTAGTAAATATTCTTTACAGTAGAGTCAAGCAAGCAATAGGGTAATATCTATTTCCCTTAATTAATTTAAGATCGAGCAGCTTAAATTCTTTACACTGATTACTGTTGTGTATATACTACTAAAATATAAAATATCTACAAAAATTGTTTTGAAGTTGATAAGTGCTTGAGCGTTCTTGGTTTGTCAGTACTATTCAACTAGGTTTTTGTATGAGCCATCAATCATAGATAAATGATCTAGCGGCGTAAAGGACTCTTACAAACTGTTGACGCACAAAATACTTTGCTGTCTTCTAGTTAATTTGAATTAGTTGCTAAACAAAGCTGATTTCATTAAGCAAAGAGAAATTTTGGATTTCGAGCTTGTTCTAGCTTGTTCAGGTTGGGTTAAAGCCCCCAATTGCTCCTAACCTTTAACCTCTAAAAAACTATGAAAAGTTTATCAAGAAATAAAGCTAATACTAGTAAAGTTAAAGCCCTTCAGTTTCTGTTTGTGGGGCAAAGCAGACTAGCAATTCTACTCAGCTTACTCAAGAACTTAGATTCACGCAGTCGTTTAGGAGTATCAATAATGATGGGGATGGCAGCCTTTATAGTTATGCCAGACTTTATGCACCTAGATATTCAAATCCTTGCTGCTTGGATCTGTGGCATTCTTTGTTTTTTAATGCTGTTTGTGTTAATGGCAAATAGCGCTACTCCTCAAAAAACTTACTATCTTGCTCAAGGCAAAGAAGCACAACATTCAGTAACTTTTATCTTGGTTATAATTACTGCTTGCACTAGTATCTTTGCCATTGGGCTGATGGAGACAAACAATCAAAACATACCAACTTCTGCTTTTGTCCTGGAAGTCAGTTTGTCTTTGATAGCAGTGCTTTGTTCTTGGTTTTTAACGCATACTGTGTTTGCACTCCACTACGCTACTTGCTACTACCACCGAGAACTAATGCTTCAGGGAGAAGAATACGCAAAGGGGTTAGACTTTCCTGGTGAAGAAGAGCCTGATTTTTGGGATTTTATGTATTTTTCTTTCACTATCGGCATGACTGCCCAAACCTCTGACGTATCAATTACATCTTTGCCAATGCGACTATTGGCTTTAGGACACGCAGTAGTCTCGTTTCTTTTCTATATGGTGATATTGGCTTCTAGCGTTAACGTTGTCTCTGGATTGATTTAGACTGATATTTTTGATCGCAAAAATAATACTTGCTACCTTGTATCAGTTATTTATAACATCTGGTCAAAAGTAGGTTATGAATATCGTTTCTTTACTCATGACTTGTAAAAACCTAAGCCCAAAACACCGCACAATTATGTCTTTGTGGTTAGCTGCTTTGGTTTTTTTGCTCATGCCGTATTTCACTATAGAAGTACGCATTCTTTCAGCTTGGAGTGCTGGAGTTCTCTGCTTTGTAGCCTTAGCTTGGTTTATGATGTTTGATGCGACTCCTGGTAAAACTCGCGATCGTGCCCAACGCCAGGAAGCCGATCATCTTGCAGTTTTTCTACTAGTTGTATGTGTTGCCTTTAGTAGTCTGTTTGCGATCGCACTCGTGTTAGCGAAACATAAGGATTCCTTTACCCTCTCTGTTGGATTGTCTAGTATGGCAATTTTTAGTTCCTGGGTTCTAATACAGACAATGTTCGCATTGAATTACGCGGCATTCTATTACCGCAGCAATGACTTAAGTCCTCAAGGGGAAGCAATGGGAGGCTTAGAATTTTCTAATGTAGAACTTCCGTGCTATTTAGACTTTCTCTATTTTACGTTCACTCTTGGCATGACGTCTCAAACATCCGACACACAAATTACCTCGTCTGCTATGCGACGGTTAGCACTAGGGCATACAATTATGTCATTTTTTTTCTACAGCGTAGTAATCGCCTTAACAGTAAGCATAGTTTCCGGGTTGTTTTGAACTCAATGCTCTTCTGTAAGGAGGCTTGCATCCAGAAGAGAGAATGAAAATATTTCTTTCCCTATTCCCTTTTTTCAAGACAGTAATTTTGTTCCCTAACCTGTATAGGAGAATTTATTATGCATCTTATATCAGCTTTTTTGCTAGGTATTTCTGCAAATATAGATAACTTAGCAGTAGGAATTGCCTATGGTTTCAAAAACATCAAAATAGGTTTATCTACAAATCTATTTATTGCCTTTATTTCTGCTTTAGGTACTTATCTTGCCACATCGGTTGGGGAAGATATCAGTAAAAGTTTAAATATAAGTGTTGCCAACATTATAGGTAGTACTGTTCTCGTAGGTATTGGAGTTTGGGTAATTAGGGAAACATTAAAAAGAGAGCGAAAAAAGATGAAAATGCTCTTGAGAATGCAACAGACGCAAATACCTATTACAACGAGATTTTCTTCACCTTCTTCCAGGGCTGTGATGGAACAATCTCCAACAATTATGACAGAGGAATTTTCTCAAGAAATTATTCGTGAGTTTTCCTATGCAACATATATAGAAAACCCTGCAAAAGCCGATATAGATAAATCGGGTTACATTGATGTTCGAGAGTCAATAGCCCTAGCATTTGGTTTAACATTCAATAATCTAGGTAGTGGTATTGGTGCTGGGATTTCCGATGTTAATTTGATGGTTATGACACTTCTTACCTTTATATTTAGCGTTTTAGCAATTATGGGAGGATATGTTTTAGGCGATCGCTTTACTACAAGACTACCTGGGTTGTGGGCTGGAACTCTTTCTGGATTCCTGATGATTGCTACAGGAATATACGAATACTTTGTTGTTTGAAAGAGGTTAGTAATACCAAATAGGCACGCGGGAGTCTTGTTTCAAGATTCTGGAATAGCTTATTAATCAATGGTTTTAATCCAAAATCTAAAATCCAAAATTGGTATAAGTGGTTAACGATTAATAATACTTTAAATTATAAAAGTAATACTAATTAACCACTAACCACTAAATCATATTATCTTTGTTTTGATTAGTGATATAACGGGAGCAAATCAATGACATTATTGAAACTTGTAAAATAGTCTCGTAGTGCCTTAGCAGAATCACCTGTGAACTCTATCCATTCGTAATGGTAGAGATTGGATGTGATCCTGTCTTCCTGGAGTAGGGAAGCACTTGGAATGGCAATCAACAAAGAGACACTTTCTTCTTCAGAGCGGGTTTGACCTTCTAACCGAATAGCGGCAATATAGTTTGTGTTAACCACAATATTATCAATTTTTATGAATGCCATGATTTTTTTAGTCCGAAACAGCTTGATCTAAAAACCATGCAACAATGAAAGTCTGTGTTTATGAAATTAAATACCATTAATTATTGATGTATCTTTACAAAGATTGTAATCTATACAAATTACCAACTTAAAAAAATATAGTTCAGTTATTTCTAACTCACTGCTAACAGATACTAATGAGACTTCAGGGGAATTATGACAGAAACGAGTCTAAAATGTGTGTAGCAATCTTGTTTGCATTCTGAAAACTTTTTGAGAGAAGCCAGCAGAAGTACAAAACATTACATCTATTACAAAGTTATAAACCAAGCCGAACTTTGTAAGGGGATGCAAATGTTCTAGTACTCGACCACATAAGTTTTGACAGGTCGCGAGGCGTCAGATTACCGACTTTTTTAAAAAAGTCGGGGGTCTTGACCAACCTATCAAAATCAATTTGGTGAACTACTAGGCTACCTTTACAAGAGGTTTACAGATTGCTGAGGATTGCTTAATACCATCCATAACAGAATCAGCGTTTTACAATATCGGGGATGTAAAGGTGTAAATCCATTGTTGTTTGTGATTGGTTAGTGCTAACTAATCAAGTCCTTACAGACAATTGGTTATGGCTGTATTCTAAGCTGCACCTTTACACTCCATTCCTTTTTCAGTTATCAGTTGTCAGTGAACAATAACTGATCACTGAGGTATCTATCAAGTTGAGGGTTTTATTTGGGCAAATGGAATCTATCGAACTCGCGTTAATAGGAAATAGCGCTTATACAAAGTAGCTTTTCTCCCTTGTCTTCCCTGTCTGTCTTGTTTCTTGGGCGACTAATATCTTTGAACGTAACTTGTTATCAGGCTTTTGTGGCTTGTTTTCCTGTCCATCGTTGCCAACGTAAAATTCCCTCTTCAATTCGCTTGGGATCTTCGTCTCCAGCAAAACAAATTCGTCTTAAACGTTCACAAGCAATTAATGCTTCACCATGTCCTATAGAAGGAATAATTACAAAACTACCTGGTTTGGTAAAAAAGCTAATCAAGTAAGAAACAATTCCTTCAACACCCTCAATGTCAGGATGATGATTTGGTTTGAGCAAAGGTTCTTGGGAGAAAATAGCAGTGTATATGTTTCCTATAACTAATTCAAATCTAAAGGGCATTTGATTACATTTGCAAAGATTGTAGATTGATCCTTCACGACACATCACAGCTACAACATGAGCTTCGTTGATTAAATAGTCGTGCTTCCAAGAACAACAAGGAGGAGCGATCGCTAATGCAGCATTAGATGGTAAAAGTTGAATAAAATCTTCAGCAGTAGTATCGCCGCAATAAATCATATGTCGATCTAGAATCCAAACTTCGTCAGTCTGTACCTGAATTTCATCAGTCTTAATATTTTTTGATACACGTTGAGTTGACTTGCTAGACTCTTTGGCTTCCTTTTGGGCGATCGCATTTTGCACAGCAATTAACTGAAGTTGTTTTTGTTTCTCTCTTGCTTGTGCTGCTAGCTTTTTTTGCTTTTCTAGTTCGGCTCTTTTTTGTTGTGCTTTAGCTTCTTGCGCTGCTATTTCTGCTTGTTCTGCCTCTTGTCGTTCTTTACTACCTGCCCTAGCTACTTTTAGTAATGCTGAAGTACTCTTGGCAATTGGTGTTCCTTTAATCATTTCTTTAACTTCTGGAACTATGTTTTTAGCAATTTGTTTACCATATTGTAAAGTTCGCTCTGTATAGCCTATTTCTTGTGCTAACTCTAATGTTGTTTTCGGGGGTGGTGAAAATATTTCACCACCTCTTTGAGTAAATTGGTTGTCTCCTACCTTTGCTCGTAGTCCCATCCTTTCTAAAATCCGGTCGCGTTCCAGCCATAATTCAGACCGTTCTAGAGCATCTAATTCGCTACGAATTAAATTTTCGTCAATTTCTGCTAGACGAGCATGGTCTTTGTCTTCACAAGTAATAATATGACATTCTATTTCTTTGAATCCAATAAGCTTACAGGCAGTCAGACGGTGCAAGCCTGCCACGAGATTGAGGTTTTGGTCTAAAGTAATAGGATTTAACAGTCCATTAGCTTTAATGGACTCCATCAACTCAGCGACTTTTTGGTCATTCAGAGGACGCCTGTTTGGAAGAATATTGACACAATTAATGTCAACGGAGGACATAGCATTCTTTCTCTATTAATCCAAGATTTAATTGAAATGTGATAGTCGGAAATTGAAAAGACATTATTATGTGTTTTATGAAGTGTTTAAACTTGTTTACTATATCTTTTAAAATCTTTACCATACATTCAACCGGGTTTTCAATGGTATACACCTCCAAACACTAAATACACATTTGATAAATCATTGCTAATTATTAGTATAAGTTATTGTGTGGGTAATTTGCTGTCAAACGCTGATATCAAGTGGTTACTTGCTACACATATGGTACACTCTAGCTCATGAGTTTGTTATTAGATAACGCTAAAATCGCATTGTATAGTTAGTTAAGACTAGCCCAAAAATTAAGAAAAAGTTAAAAATAAAACTTACTGCTAGAAGTATGTCAATTTAACATGTAAGCTAAGTTCAAATGGCAGACTTCCCCATTGGGCAAGTAATAAATGCTCCAAAAACCAAGAAAGATTTTCTTGCAATTAATACAGTAAAATAAAAAAATATCTAACTGAAAAAACTTAAAAAGCTTTATTACAATCAATATTCTTCTGCCCTATCCAATAGCTATCTTCTTGCTATTAGCTTTATTGGAGTATTTTGATACCTCAGTCCTTCTCCTATAAACTATCTAAATCTAAATCATGCAAAAAGAATATACCCTTATTGGTAGATATTTCTGATACGCCTATCTCTCTTAAGAGATAAATTAGACGAAAGAATAATAATTCTGCTGAGCTACTAAATAGTAATTGCTGATATTCAGCAAAACTTATATATTGAATCGGTAATTTTATACTCTCTTACAGAGCAATGACTCCTAAGATAGTTGCAACAAAGGGATACTTCTGTAAAGATGTTTGTCAATTTCTGGAAATTATTTTTTAAACCCAATTGATATAAACAGTAGAACCATATGAAACTACTTGCGGAAACAGAACCTCTTTCTTTAGAAAAGCGTGTTGGAGAAATAGATTACCAAATCATCCATATTACTAGCGGTCGCTTCCGGATTAAAATTCCTCGATTATCTAAAGATGTAGAGTATACCAACCAACTTATTTGGTTAATTGAGTCTTTCGACTTCATCATTAACGTTCGCATTAATCCAGCAGCAGAGTCACTCATCATTCACTATCAAGAAAACCTTGTTTCTGGTACTACGGTTCAAGAGAGTCTACTGACGATGATTCAACAGGCAGCGATCGCCGAAACTTCGTCAGAAATAGTCCGGACTCAAACAGAATTTAAATCAGAACTTGACTGGGTGTTAGAGAGAGTAGGAATGCCTGTCTTTAGTTTAGGATTAGCACTCCTAGCCCAACACTTCCTACCTGTTCCACCTTTGTTGGTGGCAGGAGTGGTAGCTGTTGCCGCAATTCCCTTTATTCAACGTACACTCGATCTCATGGTGACAGAGCGTCATTTGGATGCGGATATTCTGGATATCCTCTGGATGAGTCTTTATACCATCAAAGGTGACTTTGTCGGCCCAGCATTAATGGTCAGCCTCATAGAGTCAGGAGATGTACTCAGAGACGCTACCGCCCGTGCTAATGAACAACAAATGTTAGATTTGCTGCAAGGAGTAGATAAGTACGTCAGGATAGAGCGGGATGGACAAGAGGAGCATATTCAATTAAGTGAGGTGAAAAAAGGCGATCGCATTGTTGTTTATGCAGGTGAGACAATTCCCGTGAGCGGTCGGGTATTAAGAGGTACTGCTCTCATCGACGAACACAAGCTCACAGGTGAATCTAAGTTAGTTTCTCGCTCAGAGGGACAAGTCGTCCATGCTTCAACCCTAGTATTAGAAGGTAAAATTTGTATCCTCACAAAACGCACGGGCAAGAATACTCGCCTTGGCTTAGCAGTGCAACTGATGCAATCTGCGCCAGTACACGATACTCGCGTGGAAGATTACGCCTCTAAAATCGCCAATGCGCTAATCGCACCGACCCTATTATTAAGTGGAGTCATTTTTGCCTTTACGCGAGATGTATCGAGAGCGCTTGCTCCCCTCCAGCTTGACTTTGGACACGCCATTCGGATTGCAGTTCCCACAACTGCGCTTGCAGCCGTCACCTATGCTGCTCGTCAGGGAATTTACATCCGCAGTGGTCGAGCTTTGGAAATGCTAGCACGGATAGATACCATCGTCTTTGACAAAACTGGAACCTTAACTCAAGGAAATGCAGCCGTCGTAGCGATTGAAACAGCACACGAGCAAATTTCGCCCCAGGAAATCCTAGCGCTTGCTGCTTCTGCTGAACAAGGTAATTCCCACCCTGTAGCGAGTGCCATTATTCGCCGCGCTGAAGAAATTGGAGTTGAAATTAAACCTTCTACAACCAAGGACTATCGTATTGGTTTAGGAATTGTTGCCCAGATTGAGGATGCAAAGGTTTTAGTGGGTAGCGAACTGCTCCTGCAACAAGAGGGTATCAATTTAGATGCCATCCACAAAAAATATCCAAACTTGAAAACTAGCACTTACTCCCTTGTTTATCTGGCTAAGAATAATCAACTACTGGGAGTTATTTTGTTTACTGATCCTCTGCGTCCAGAAAGTACAAAAGTTGTTGAATCTTTACAATGTCAGGGTATGACAACTTACATGTTAACAGGAGATAATCAGCATGTAGCAAATCATGTAGGTACTCAGTTAGGCATCAACCAGGATCACACTTATGCTCAAGTATTCCCTGACAAAAAAGTTGAAGTTATTTGTAGTTTAAAAGACAGAGAGCGGACGGTTGCATTTGTTGGTGAAGGTATTAACGATGCTGCTGCTCTTGCTCATGCTGATGTCTCGATATCTTTTCTCGAAGGAAGCGATATGGCCAGAGAAACTGCTGATGTCGTACTTTTGGATAACGATCTGCGAGGTATTACCCATGCTATTGCCATTGCAAAACGAGCAATGGACATTATTTATCAGAATACAGCGATCGCTGCAATTCCCAATATTAGCGTTGTCCTCGCAGGAGTTTTATTCGCATTAGATCCAGTGTTAGGAGTAATCATCAGCAATGGTTCAGCCTTACTAGCAGAACTAAACAGCTTCCGACCTCTATTTGAGCCTGACACAGACCCCGACTCATATGTAGTAGACGAATCCTTAATCTCTACGTTTGCTAATTCTCAAGAAGCCAGTAATTCTAGCAACACCAAAAAAAAGACAACAACAATTTCTGATTTATTGCCTACTTAAAACATAAAATATGTGACAATTATAATATCGACTTCTAATACCAATTCATTATAATGATGCACTTGATAATAACCCCTACCTCTGGTGTCCTTCCAAAACACCGAGGGAATACAGGGGATAGAATTAAGCTCAACTTTATAGATATGGTATAGGCAAGTCAATCAATTTTGGATTTTAGATTGACTGCACACTACTTGCGGGATGCAGCTTCGAGATTTTAGAGCAAGCAATTTTAGGTTTATGCCTCTGACAAGTGATGGGGCGTAAACCAAAAACCTTAATCCAAAATCCAAAATTGGTACTGTCAAAGATTTAACTTAGGTAAAGAGGTTATCATTATGCCTCGCTGCCCCGTTTGCCAAAGTAAGTATATCCATAACAAGGACGATTATTGTCCTTGCTGTAATTGGAATCTGCCACCTTATCCATTTCCTATGGCGTGGATTCCCGAAATTGTCCAAAAAGAAAACATCAGATTGGCTTGGGCGAAACAAATATGGACAGCCTTTAAGTTAGCCCAAGAACGATTCAAGCAAGCACAAATGCAGCTTGAGGAAGCAAAGCAACGTGCATCACAAATTAGTTTGCAGTTTGAACAAAGCTATCAAGAACGGTCTACTCTTACCGAAACCTTGCACAAACAAGAAGCCAAACTCACACTCTTGCAGGAGCAGTTGCAGCAATCGACTCAACAGATAGCACAACTACGAACTGAACTAGAGGGCATTAAACAAGAGCGCAAGCACAAGCATACAATAGTACCCCACTTCCAGTTAGAGAAAGTTTCTACTTCAGTCAAAATACAAGAGTTTAGCTTTGAAGTTGTCACCTTAAACAACTCGGGACAACCAATCAACTGCTCTATCAACAAAGCACAATATTTTCAAGAGTATCTGGGAAATAATGTCTTTCTGGACATGGTTTACATTCCAGGAGGAACATTTTTGATGGGATCTCCTGGGGATGAATTAGGGCGAGAGAACAATGAAGGACCCCAACATCTAGTCGCCCTTCCACCTTTCTATTTCAGCAGATTTCCCATTACTCAAGCCCAGTGGAGAGTGATTGCTCAACTTCCCCAAATTAACAGATATCTCAACCCAGACCCCTCTAATTTCAAACATCCAGATACTCCTGTTGAAAAAGTTTGCTGGTATGATGCCATTGAGTTTTGTGCAAGACTTTCCCAACTCACAGGACATAAATATCGACTACCAAGTGAAGCAGAGTGGGAATTTGCGTGTCGCGCTGGAACTACAACTCCTTTCCACTTTGGTGAAACTATCACCTCTAATCTCGCTAATTATGACGGTAGCTATATTTATGGTTCTGGAACGGAAGGGCCATATCGCCAACAGACTACTCCTGTTGAATATTTTCAAATAGCTAATGCTTTTGGGCTATCGGACTTACACGGCAATGTCTGGGAATGGTGTGCTGATTCTTGGCATGAAAACTATCAGGATGCACCTGCTGATGGCAGTATTTGGCAGTTAGATGAGTCTAATAACTGTCGTGTATTGCGAGGTGGAGCGTGGTATTGTCTCCCCGCCCTCTGCCGCTCAGCCCAACGACACTGGGATCAGGCAGATCACGCAGGTAGTGGTACTGGTTTTCGAGTAGTCTGTTTTACAATCTAAGAGAATAGTGATTCAATAGTTATTTATCCTTAATTTATGATATAAGAAAAATTGAGAGTAAAACTGTAAAACTCTATTTTTCAAAAATCAGTTCTAAAAGCAGCTAAGTAGTTGCTTTTCTTTGTAGATTTTCAAGTTTTGTCCAGCAATTACCTATTTGGGTTGTATCTTGTCATCAGCAATATCTAAATTGCATAAATGTATATTTATGTAATTTGATGTTGACTTACTGGAATTCACCATCTGTTTCCCTCAGCCTAAGCTGAGATAAAGATGATGAACTTATATTTTCTGTTTTTCAATAGAGAAAAGTGAGGATAAACGTGTCGCCACAACAAGTAAAACAATTAAATCAACTAAAACAATTCCATCAACTAGTTCTTCAAGATTCTTCCTTAAAAGAACGTTTAAGAGTAGCGACAGACCAAGCCAGTCTTGTAAGCATAGCAGTACAGTTGGGAACTGAACTGGGTTATAGTTTTACCTACCAAGAAGTCGAGGCTTATATTGACCAAAATATATTAACTTTAATGAGACAATTTTTATTTTAAGAAGGAGTGTAAGGTTACTTGCTGTAAAAACTTAGTTTATATAAAGCCTGCTGATGCGGGCTTTTTGGCGTTGCATAATAGCGGTATGAATTGAGGTCAATTAATCATGGAATGTCCACGCTGTGGATCTTGTCATAACCGTAAGAATGGAAAGAAAAGAGGTAAACAGAATCACATTTGCTGTGATTGTGGTCGTCAATTCATTGATGTCTATAAACCACCCAGGGGCTACTCGGATGAAATCAAACAAGAATGCCTAAAAATGTACGTCAATGGTATGGGATTTCGTGGAATTGAAAGGGTGAAAAACGTTCATCATACTACCATTATTCATTGGGTTAAACGAGTGGGTACACAATTGGCGGATACACCAAATTCAAAGGAAATTCCGCAGGTGGGAGAACTAGATGAATTAGAAACATTTATTGGTTCAAAAAAAATAAAATCTGGTTGTGGACGGCGGTAAATCACTTTACTCAAGGTATTCTTGCTTGGGTTTTAGGTGATCGTAGTTCGACTACTTTCCAACAGTTATGGAACATTGTCCAGTGTTGGCAGAGTTATTTTTACGTCACAGATGGATACCCTGTTTACCCTTGTTTTGTTCCTGATGGTGACCAAATTGTGAGTAAGACCTACATGACACGAGTCGAAAATGAAAACACAAGGCTTAGACATTATTTGGCTCGTCTTCATCGTAAAACTTTATGTTATTCCAAAACCGAGGAAATGCTGAGATACTCTGTTCGATTGTTATTGCACTACCTCAAATATCGTTCTGTTCCCTTACCTGCCTAAAACATACCTTTATTCAGCAACGCCGGCTTTTTTTATAGCCGCTATTCGGCATTGCATAAAATGAGGATGAATAATGAACCGCCCTACTCTACGAGAAGCCACTTCGTGTCTACGTGACGGAAACCGGAGCCACTGCGGTAGACTCATCAAGACGGCAAGAACGCCAAGAATTAACTTTTTCGGTTAACAGAGAAAATAAAATCTCGCAAATATGCAACGCCAAAAATAGAATTATAGAGATTACTAATAGTTTTCATTACAATTATTGTAAAAGTTATTCTCTTGCTTCTCTACCTGCACCTATAACATAAGAAAAAATAATATGAATGTAAGAGGACTATATAGGGAACAAAAGTATTGAAAACCGTTCTATATCTAAAAATTGATATATTTATCTGTAAATAATCTATTTTTTCAAAATCTCTCAGATTATTCCCGAAAATAGTTTCTAATGCTCTCTATCATTACTATAATCAATAAAATTTCTCTTATAAAGAAAGCATATTGATTGATAGTATACTATTGTTAAATTTAAATCTTCTTTTAAAAATGATGAATTACTTAAAACAAAGTTAACAAAACTTTCTATCTTTATATTTGATTTTTTATGTAAACTCTTCTTTAATTAGAGATAACCTTAAAGTAGAAACACACATCACACTTCTACGCATAAATCATTTCTTGGGAAATGGTTGGTTTATTTGTGGGGCGACAATTGATGTTGTCTCGAAAAAAGAAGGTTGCTAAAACTTTTATATCACTCAAGTTTTGGTAATTCGATGATTATCTAACTAATAATAATCATCAACTTCTTTGATTCTAATCAAAAAACGTCAATCAAATTAACAAATGACTTGATCTTTCAACAGTTAATAGTTCAAAGCTTGGCAAAAAATTCCTACCAAACTTTGATGTATTTATGATGATTCAGGAGACTAATTAAAAGCTTCCTGAATGCACATTCACAGTTACAAGCTGTAAAGACTTGCAAAAATTTACAGCAAGTTATTGTTTTAAGATTTGTACCTTGGACAACAACTCAATATAGGAGTGCCTTATGACGGTTACAGCAGTTGCGGATAGATTGGTTATATCAGTAGAGGCTCACTCCAGTCAGGCAGAAAACATTCATTATCAGGTTGTGCATTGGATACCAGGACGTTTTCGCATCCGAATTCCTCGACTACATGAAGATGAAGAGTACACTACTAAGCTTAAATACGTTCTTGACACAGTCGAATTTGTGACAGAAGTCGAAATCAACGCCCAAGCTAGTTCCCTAGTAGTTAGTTACAAACATCAACCAACTGCAACTGCCATTGCCATAGTGCAAGAAAAGCTATTCACTGCAATTCAGCGAGCATCTGAGGTTGAAGTTCCCCTGGGATGGACAGGGGAAACTGAAGAGAAAAAAGCTGATAATGAGGTTGATTTTGTAGAACGATTAGGATTTCCTATTGCAGGTTTGGTGTTGAGTGTGGGGGCGCTAGTCGGCTTGCCAATTCCAGGTTTTGTGATTGCAGGTGTTGTATTTGTTGGCGCAGTGCCAGTCTTTAAACGAGCATGGGAAGCAATTCAACAAGATCGTCAACTGACTATTGATTTCCTTGATGGTTTGGCAATCTCCTTACATACCCTCCAAGGACACTACTTTGCACCTTCGTTTATGTTGGGTTTAGTAGAAGGTGGTGAAGCCGTTCGGGATATGACTGCTCGTGGTAGTGAACGAGCCAATCTTGACTTGATGTCTTGTTTGAATAAAACTACCATCGTTATTCGTGATGGTCAGGAAATAGAAATCGACACGAAAGATGTGGTAGTGGGTGATCATGTCCTGGTATACCCCGGCGATCAGGTTCCCGTTGACGGCATCATCTTGACAGGTACTGGTATTCTTGACCAGTGCAAGCTGACTGGAGAATCAGTTCCTGTGACTCGTCGAGAAGGCGATGAAGTGTTTGCTTCAACGCTACTAGTAGACGGTAACTTGACAATACTGGCAGAGCGAACTGGCAACAACACTCGTGCTGGTGTAATCGTCAACTTAATGCAGGCGGCTCCGGTGCATGATACCCGTGTCGAAAACTATGCGGCAACAGTGGCAAATCAGTTTGTGCTGCCTACCCTGTTAATTGCTGGTGGTGTTGGGCTTGCTTCAGGCAACCTTAATCGGGCAGTTGCGCTGTTGACACTAGACTTTGGTACTGGCATTCGCGTTTCCGTCCCCACAACAATTCTCTCTGTACTCACCTACGCCGCTCGTAATGGCGTCCTTATCCGCAGTGGTCGAGCCATTGAAATTTTGGCAACCATCGATACCGTTGTCTTTGACAAGACAGGAACATTGACCATCGGACATGCAGGCGTCAATGACATTGATATCATGGACGATCGCTTCACTAAGGATGAGGTGTTATGTCTCGCTGCTACTGCTGAACAAGGGCTGACCCACCCAATCGCGGAAGCGATCGTTCACAATGCTAGAGATAAGGGACTCGTTCTCAAGGAATGTGAAGAGTGGGAGTACAAAGTCGGTTTGGGTGCAGCAGCAAAAATCGATGGAATGCAGATCATTGTGGGTAGCCCCCGGTTTATGACTCAGGAAAACGTCGATCTAGATGAATATGATCGCCGCTACCCAGATGCCAAGTCTGGAGGGCAATCTCTGGTATATGTGGCAGGTGATGGCAAACTCATAGGTGTGATTCGCTATAGCGATCCACCACGGGAAGAAAGTAAGGCAGTGATCAAGGAACTAAAGGAAATGGGCATCAATGCTTATATGTTAAGTGGTGATGTCACACGAGTAGCTAGAGCGATCGCTGGTAATTTAGGCATGAATCCTGATAACATCTATGCAGAAGCCTTCCCAGAGAAAAAAGTTGAAGTTGTCAAAGGATTGCACGACAGTGGAAAAACTGTTGCCTTCTGTGGAGACGGTATCAACGACTCAGCAGCTTTAGCATACGCCGATGTTTCCATCTCCTTTGCAGGTGCAACAGACATCGCCAGAGAAACCGCTGATGTGGTACTAATGGAAGACGACCTACGCGGCTTAATCATGGCAATTAAATGTGCCCGCCAAGCAATGGATATTATCTGGCAGAATACAGCGATCGTTGCCATTCCTAACCTCGGCGCTCTGCTCTCAGGTATTTTCTTTGCCCTCGATCCAATTTTGGCAGTCGTCATCAACAATGGTACTGCTATTTTGGCAGAACTCAATGGTCTACGTCCATTGATGGGACCGGGTGATGTCACTCCATTAGGCCATACACTCAGTGCAGTCGAAATAGCCGAACAAGAGAATCGGCTTCACCAGCATCAACCCACATCTACATCTAACCAAGTTCTACCAACCTATGATGTGCAGGTTGAAGAGGTTCTTGTTTCTTCCCAATTGCAATCTGAGGTGAAAGAGCAACTAGCTCACACCAATGGACATAGCAACCATGAAAATGGCAATGGCAATGGCAATGGCAATGGCAATGGCAATGGACATAAAGAAAATGCTGCTATTACTCTAAATGGAATAAATGTTTCCCTAGTCACTAGTCAACCAACCACAGTTAAGGCAGCAAAACCTTCTGAAAATAAAACAGTACAACTCAAGCAAAGTGAATTAGCAAAACGCTTAGGATTATCTGCGCAAGCACTAACACGTCACCGTTCCAGACCCGGTTTCATTGAGTGGAGCAGAATCCAAGATCCAGAAGGCATTGCTTGGGTATACGAGCCAACAACTAAGTCTTTCCATGTAGTTGATTCTGTAATCTACGGAGTGCAATCACCTGCCGAGAGTTTAGTTTAGCTAGAGAGAGCATGGGATATCCATAGGGTGTCCCTTTCTCTTGACATACTAAATATAAAGTATTCAATTAAAAATGAACTTACATTCTGGAAACAATAAGCTTGACCAAGCTAAATTACAATTCTACGGTTCTATATTCAAAATGAACTCATATATAACAAAAAAAGAGTTCTGTAAAATCAACTTAGAACCATGTAATTCCAAATTTGCAATGAACTTATTCCTAGACAAGAATGGGCTGAATACAATATTTGTGCTTTGAATCCCCAAAAGAATTTGTATGTTCCAAAGAATTTTAGTGGCATTAGATAACTCAGAAACGAGTCAACATGTTTTTGAAGAAGCACTGTCGATTGCTAAAGTAACCCATGCACGCTTGATGCTACTACATGTTTTGTCGGATTTAGAAATTGGCTATCCAAATGTCAAAAATCTAGATGAACATTTAGATAAATGGGAAGAGTACAGTAAAAAGGGACTAGAACTATTACAAACTCGTCAAAATATTGCCAATTACACAGGTGTCAATACTGGTTTCACTCAAATCCCTGGATCTGCTCCCTCCACCATCTGCAATTTGGCTAAGTCTTGGAAGGCTGACTTGATTGTAGTTGGACATCAAAAAATGTCTCACTTCCAAGAATTAGCTCGGGGAAGCGTTAGTAATTACGTTATGCATTACGCACCATGTTCAATTTTAACCATACAACCAACATAGCAATCAACACTACCAAATAGGTCGGCATAAATAAAGTTAGATACTTAGGGTCGTTATTAGTCAATAGTACTAGTCCCTAGTTCTTAATTCCTGTTCCCTGTTCTCTTTTAAATTTCATAATCTGGGAGATGGTTATGCTACACAGAATACTAGTTCCAATTGCTAGTTTTGACAGCGTCGGCAAGTTCATTTTTCAGGAAGCACTCGAGCTAGCACAAGCAACCAGAGCAAACCTGAGATTACTGCATGTTCTATCTTTGGATGACAAAGATACCCCTGGGATATTGTCATTAATGAATACTTCAGAAAGCAAGAAACGCTGGGAAGAGTTTGAGAAGCCTGGTTTGGATCTACTCAAATCTTTTGCAAATGAAGCAATTGCAGCAGGTGTATCAACTGAGTATTCTCAAATTTTAGGTAGTCCTAGCCGTATTATTTGCGAAACAGCTAAAACCTGGGAGGCTGATTTAATCGTAATGGGGCGTCGGGGAATTACAGGAATTAGTGAATTTATTTTAGGTAGTGTCAGCAACTATGTCACTCATCATGCACCTTGCTCAGTACTAGTAGTACAATCTTCAACTTCAGATGAATCTGAAAATTTCAAAGAAACTGAATTGGCAAATATCTCCTCAAGATAAAGGTGATTTAGCCATGAGAAATGGCTGTAATGTCAACTTGATTGTATTACCTGCGTCATCAAAAAACTGACTTTTAACACCTTTTTACCTTTCTTGTTCGTAAAGAGACAAAGAGATTTATGTAGACGAAAAGAGCTGAACATTGATCATAAGAGTGCAGAAGCTACTGCACTCCTCGTCTATAATACGGCTTTTCATTATAAATTCTAAGCTTAGAGGAGAGGTTTGATGTCAGTTTTGGGTAATCAAGCAAACTTCATGTTATTCATAAATAATTTCTAGAGCAAAGTTGAGTTAGTCTTGATCTAATATTCAAGTATTTTGCTCAAGATTATTTTTAGTACTAACTTTCCTAGTGCTTACATGTTATTTTGAAATGCTGCTTCTGTTACGGGATTGTTTATATTGGGAAAAATCTATTTAGTTTTTCCCGGTAAATTAACAAATATTTGCTGATTCGGGGTGGTTTTATCACCAAAATAGTAGTGAATTTAAATTAGGTGTTTAATCACCTAGAAGTTGTCACATTCTTCATTCTCTTCAGTCAAACAATCAAACTTTAGAGTGATAACTATGTCAGTCACAAAATCTAACCAAGAGATATTAAGCACAAGCAATCGCTTCATGTCCCGTAAAGATGCATTACTTTTACGGATGCTGATTTTTGTACCCATTTGCTTAATTTTGAGCAGACTGGATGTTAATCCA
This sequence comes from Fischerella sp. JS2, assembly GCF_032393985.1. Taxonomy (NCBI): domain Bacteria; kingdom Bacillati; phylum Cyanobacteriota; class Cyanophyceae; order Nostocales; family Hapalosiphonaceae; genus Fischerella; species Fischerella sp. JS2. The sequence continues at coordinate 5,257,559 of NZ_CP135918.1, read as the reverse complement.
TTGCTTGTCTTTATCATGGCAGGTTTGGCAATTATTCCTTTAGCAGCTTGGATTGCCAACTTTACAGAAGCGATCGCTACTCGTATTGGCCCTACCTTTGGCGGTTTGCTTAACGCAACTTTTGGCAATGCAACTGAAATGATTGTCTCCGTAGTCGCCCTCCAAGCCGGACTGATAGAAGTAGTCAAAGCTAGTTTAATCGGCTCAATCATGGCAAACCTATTATTAGGTTTAGGTTTTGCTCTCTTCTTAGGGGGATTGCATGTCCAGAAGCAACCTTTTCGCCTGAATGCAGAAAATCTTGGTACAGTTGCTAGAGTAAATGCTTCTATGCTCAACTTGGTAGTTGTTTTTTTGCTGGCTCCAACTGCAATTGAGATTACCTCTATTACTTTGTACCTGGAAACAACTAATGGTTTTTCTTATATTGCATCAGCACTCATGCTCATCTGTTACATCTTGATGTTGCTGTTCTCAATGAAAACCCATAGCTATCTTTACGGATTAGATGAGGATGCTGAACCTGAAAGCTACGGTAGCGAAGCTAGAGGATTATATAAATTAAAACTCCACATTGGACTGCTTCTGGCAACAACAATAGTTCTGTTATTTGTCTCGGAAGTACTTGTAAGTAGTTTAGAAGAGGCGATCGCTACCACAGGTGTAACAGAACTTTTTACTGGAGTCATTCTGATTCCTATGTTTGGTGCAGCAGTTGAAATCATTACCTGTGGCATTTGCGGCACCAAAAATAAGGTCGAGTTAGCATCCTCAGTCGCGATCGGCTCCAGCCTGCAAATTGCTATGTTTGTAACTCCAATCTTAGTTTTTGCTGGTCTGATTATGGGTAAACCAATGAACTTGGACTTTGACAACTTTACAGTCTTGGGGTTGGGCATTGCAGTTTTAATGACAAACTCCGTCAAAACCGACAGACGCGCTAACTGGCTAGAGGGAATATTACTGTTGATAACTTATGCTATGCTAGCCGCTGCTTTCTTCCTGCATCCTTCTTTAGCAGGCTAATTAGTTCTGTATTTTACCTGCCTCGATACTTCTTTGTGAAATACCTACCCTTGAAAGGGGCAGTAGGGGTGTAGTGACTGTAGAGAGTAACAAGATGTTGAAAAAACCAAAACAAGCACCGCAAAAAGTAAAGTCAAAAGCTCTATTTGCCACGGCAGCTATTTATCAGCCGAGTATTCACTGGCTAGCTATTTTTGTACCTATCAGTTTTGCTGTAGCATTCATACCAATAATTAGAAACGAGGTCGGGTTATTTTTTACCTCCTGTCTGGGCCTGATTGTAGTTGCTTATTGGATTGGAGAAGCAACAGATCAATTGGCTGAGAGAGTCGGCACGATTTGGGGCGGGATGCTGAATGCTGCCTTTAGTAACTTGCCAGAACTGATTTTTGGTTTGATTGCCGTAGCTAAAGGTTTGGGACCGCTAGCAAAAGCCGCTTGGACAGGTGCGATTATCAGCAATATGTTGGTTGTTGTCGGCGCAGCGATTCTTGTTGGTGGCTATCGCTATGGCACAGTAACATTTCCTCTAGAACGGGCTAAAGATGCCGCAGCAGGGTTGATGATTGCGGCTACTGCCATCCTTATGCCATCAATCTATGCCCATGCAGTTGATTTTTCGAGCGAGAAAATCAGCGCTAATGATGTCATCACTGACGTTTCGGTTTGGTTATGCGTATTCCTACTCATGGCATATGGAGGTAGCTTAGTTTATGCCTTAGCTAAATCTAGGGTAGTCGGTGTATTTGAGAGGAGTCCGTTGGAGCAAACTCCAGCTTTAGAAGCTAAACTACCTTGGAGCGTCAACTTTTGTGTGGGAGTGCTGGCTGTTTCCAGCGTTTTGATTGCCATGCTGTCTAACTTTGTTGCCGACTGCGTTGATTCAATTACGGCTGGGTTGGGATGGACCGAAATTTTTGTAGGCGCGATCATCATTGGAATTATTGGCAACGTAGGCGCGTTGATGAGTGCAGTACTTGTCGCCGTGAGAAACAAAATGGATCTCAGCTTTGAGATTGGGATGAATGCTGCCTCTCAAATTGCGTTGCTAGTGATTCCGACGCTGATAATCAGCTCCAATGTAGTGGGTAAGCCAGTTGATTTCCTATTTAGCCCGCCTCAAATTGCTGCTTTAGTTGGCAGTGTAATGATTGTGGCTCAGATTTCCCAAGATGGGCGCTGTAACTGGTTGAATGGGCTGCAAATGCTGATCTTTTTTGGAGTAATAGGTGTCTTATTTTACTTTGATCCAACTTAACTGGAGTTTAGACTAGAATTGTTTAAGCTTATCAAAGTGTTCTATTTCACTAGTTCTTTTCAGATAAACGTGAGTCAGATCCCCGACTTTTTCAAAAAGTCGGGGATCTCATCGCCTATCAAAATCAATGCGATAGACCACTATCGCAAACTATGCACATCCTCTATACAGGTTCTAGTCCTCTCGTCACCCCGTTAGGCTCCTGAAATGAACCATTGGAGTCATTGTCATAATGGCAGGCAATGAAATTATGCTGAGGTAGTTCTAAATCTACTGGAGGAGCGCTGGTATTGGCAAATTGTCCTGGGGTTGGCCCTGTTTGGGAATCGTAGTCACTCAGCTGACTCTGAGGATATACATAGGCATGGCTTACAGGGTCATATGCTAGTACTTCACCTGTCTCGATATGATAAATCCAGCCATAAATCTTTAACCTACCTTGATACAACCTGGAGTGGACAATGGGGTAAGTTCTCAGATTTTCAATTTGTGTTAGGACATTCTCCGCGATCGCTATCTCTAATAGTTCCTCAGACTGGAATGTTCTGTAGTTGTCTTTTACTAATCTTCTGGTAGCTTCCGCATGTTTGAGCCAATCATAAACCAAGGGCATTTCTTGTTTGAGGCTATCCAGTGTCAGCAATCCTTTCATCGCTCCACAGTGGGTATGACCGCAGATCACAATCTGTTAATCGCATACTCTATTGATGCCCCTTCACCACCATTAGCTGCTCCATAAGGTGGAACAATATTACCACCTGATTTGTCTAAACTTTCCAAAATTTTGGCTAGTTCAAAAGAGTTGGCAATAATTTCTATTTTTTTGACTAGGTGCATAACATTACCTCCAAAATAGGTTAATTCCGTACAGATATAGCGGAATTCCCACAATAATGTTGAACGGAAATGTAACTGCTAGAGCAGTAGAAACATAAAGGCTGGGATTTGCTTGTGGAACAGTTAATCGCATCGCTGCTGGCACAGCTATGTAAGAGGCACTCGCACACAGTACAGCAAATAAAAGTGCATCTCCTTGAGGCATACCAATTGCTTTGGCGATCGCTAACCCAATGACTGCATTGACTATTGGGATCAGGATGGCAAATGAAATCAGAAAAACCCCTGTTTTTTGCAAGTCTTTGATTTTTCTAGCTGCAACTAACCCCATATCTAATAAAAAGAAGGTGAGAACGCCATAAAACATTCCCTGAGTAAAGGGTTCTAAAACCTGCCAACCGTGTTCCCCTGTTAAGAATCCAATCAGCAGACTACCAACTAAAAGAAAGACTGAACTGTTGAGAAATGCGTCTCTTAAAACTTTCGGCCAAGAAAAGTCCCGCTTGCCATCAGTAGTGAATAGATTCACCAGGATCAAACCAACAATGATGGCTGGGGATTCCATCAGAGCTAAGGCTGCTACCATGTAACCATCAACAGTAATGCCCAGTTCATTTAAAAAGGCACTCGCCGTAATGAAAGTAACAGCACTGATAGAACCATAAGTCGCAGCGATCGCAGCGGCATCGTAAGTATCTAGCTTCAGCTTCAGAATAAAAAAAGTGTAAATTGGCACAAGACAAGCCATCAGAACTGCTGCTATAAGTGTCAGTACTACTTCTTGAGTGATGCTGCTTTTAATCAGTTCTACCCCTCCCTTAAACCCAATCGCAAACAGCAGGTAAAGGGAAAAAAGTTTGGGTACAGGTGCGGGAATTTCTAAATCAGACTTGACAAAAACAGCAGTCATTCCCAAGAAAAAAAACAAGATTGGGGGATTGAGGAAGTTGGATACGATCAAATTGGCATCCATGTCCATCCCTCCTTATGCTGATGAAACTGAAAGTTTAAAAAACTTTGCATCGAAAAAAACTTACACAACGTGTATTGTTACCTAATGTCAAATGTGAAGTATCTCAAAATTCATACTATTTCACAAAATTCTTGATACAAATCCTTCTTCTGTCTTGTTTTCAGATTAGTCTGGAAAAAGGAAAAGGAAGATAAAAAGGTATTTTTCTCTTTTTTCCCGATTCTTGCTCTCCAATCCCTGATCTTTAATTCGTAACAATGGGCAATTTTCTCAATCTTTTCCTCAAAAAAAATCTTTTGATACAGCCGCTACATACGGCAGTCAAAGGTAGAGCTAGATATAAGGTTAGCGGACTGTATAATTCACAAAGTCTCAAAACATACCTTGAATCTAGACTTTTAGAAGAGAAAATCGATCACACAAGTTGCATTACGGATGACAAACAACTCGCCAACTTCAGCCTGAGTAATCAAATTTGGGTCTATGCGAGAGTCGGAGCAAGTGATAAATAAAACTCTAGGCTTTTGACCATGAGAGAGTTGCTCAAATAACTCCAAATGAGTAGAGAAATAACTGCTTTTAAACTGTTGCAGACCACTAATTAGTTTTCTCATAAGCTAAGTACTGTTTTGCATAAATATCGTAGCGATCTTAAACGCACAGAGAAGTTTGTAGACACACAGCATCCTAGAGGAAACCTGAAAGCTTCGATGGGGACAACGTAGGGGCGTCTACGCCCCTACACACGAAGGAATATAGTCGCAATAACCCGCCTGGGGTTCAAACCCCAGGCTGATAGCAAAAGTCTTCTTAAAGAAGACTGAAAAAGAAGTTGACTCCATTTTAATGGAGTTGAGCTATGAGCCGCTGAACTTGAGTTCTGGGCGGAATTTAAGGCTTACTGACATTGGCGCAAGGTTTGAGTTAAGGAAATTCGTAGCGAATTTCCTTAAGGGGTTCGGGATTTGCGTTTCCAAAATCGCCATAGAGAAACCCCTAGCAAACCTAGCATGATAATCCAACTGGTTGTGGTAGAAAAATCAAAGTTGTCCATTAGGTAATCTAACTTCAAGTAAAAGTTTTACATTTAAGAGACAGCCAGACTCCTCCCAACAAATGCCGCTAACTCTGTGGCTAATGCAGTTACTGCTTCTGCAACCCATTCAGCAATCAAGCCAACTACTATTTCTGTCATGAAGCTGGCGATCGCTTCAACAATCACTGACCTAACCCACTCTGCCAAGACATTAACAATAAATTCAGTTATAGCTTCTGTCACTAATATGATTAACCAACCCATACGTTCACCTATTATGGAATCAATCCAAAATCTAAAATTGAATGACCTAACCCTGTTCTTGTTTGTCTTCAAAAGCAACTATCAAATATGGTTCTTCAAATTTACCTGATTGAATAGCTAACTTTTGCAAATCTGGAGGTAAAAGAATATTTCGCCGTTGCTCTCCTGCTTCAACAGTAAGTTCATTACCATGTTGAGTTAACTTAACCTGTTTTTTAGTGAATCCCGGTAAAAATACAAATAATTGACGAGATTCTAGATCAATCTTGAGTGGTAAAGGAGCTTGATGGTTGTTATTAAAATCAGGTAAGGCTTTCAGCAAAGGCTCCCAGTTATCCTCTTTTAAAGCTGGAATGGAAGTAACACTCAAGGGAGTAAAGATTTGCTGTAAATCGGTGAGGTCGTCGCTTTCCTGACACTGATAAGCCAGAACACCACTCACGATTAGGTTTATCTGTTGAGCGCTCCCCCAAAGCCATTTAGTCTGTGCGATCGCTCCTGGTTCATTATTTGTCACCAGGTAGCATGTTAGCTTGCTTGCATTTCCCACAACATCAGTACCTTCAGCAATCCAACTACGGATTTGATCTACACCTTGTTGCACTTTTGCAGCATCCACATTTGCCGAAACAATCGCAGAAGCAATTGGCCCACCAATCGAATCAGCTATTTTGTGTAAGCTAAATCCCTCAAACATCTTCCCAAATCGCTGAAAATACCAGTTCAACATTCCTGGTATGCCTAACATCCGCAATGTTTCTAAGTCTCCCCGACTATCGTAGATAATGACTTCATACTCGCCACTCTGATAGTATTGGCGCATAGCATTAAAATACAGGAGACTGTCAAATCCAGGGAGCAAAATTAACTCTCCTGAGTAGATCTCTTCAGAGTCAGGTATGGGGATATAGAGGGACAATAGTTGCTTAACTTCTTCCCAGGTTTGATCTAGCATTGTTGTAGCTTGCAACTGCACAGCTTGGAGATTGGGAGCAACAACCTGGGGAATATGCGTTAGCGGAGTTTTCAACAAATTTTCAGCATTGGGACTAGGGTTATGAGTGACAAACAGTACTTCTTTCCCTTGTTGAGAAAACCATTTGGCAGTGGCGATCGCTAGCGTTGTATGTCCTGTCCCTGCTTTACCTATAAATGTAATGATTCTGCTCATTGAAATATTAACCTTTCACCTAGAATTACTGAAATGCATATGAAACTTAGGTGTTAGAAAACTCTAGCCGATATGAAGTAGAGTTAATTAACCCAGAAGATAAATATTCAAGTAATTCTATGTGAGTTAGGAGGAACTAATGAAATTGGCTAAAATTTGAAAAAATTGACCAATCGTGAAAAAAAATTGGTCAATTAAAAAATTAAGGTTCTAGAGTACAAAAGCAAGCGGCAGCTACTAGAAGAAATGGAGTACCAGGAATCAAAGGCAGAAGTATCCCAACAATACCAATAACAGCGGATATCGAGCCAACAATAATTCTTGCGGCATTTCTCATCTGCTTAAACATAATTCATTTGTCCAAATACTTGCGATTTCCTACTAATTGAAATGTAGCAGAAAAATTACTTCTTGACTCAAAAAATTAATAGTGCGTTACTATACTAATAGTTAATTGCAACGATAAGCGAAAATTCATCCCACTGCCTAATTTTAATTAAAAATTCTATCATCCTTGCATTGAATTGGTGGTAAGGTGATGTTAACGGTAATGTATTCCCTTGAAACATAAAAATTCGAGGTACTTATGTACTCTTCCTTGAGCTTTGCTCCTCGCAACGGTGTTTGGACTCAACGGTTCAATCGGTTTATGCATACACTTGCGTTGTTGCTTCCCAATATTCTGTTATCACTGGTCATATCTATTCTTGCCTCAATTATTCTGACCATTTTTGCCTATGGGTTGAGCGCGATCGCAGGGTTTCCCATCATGCCCTTTTTCCTGATCATCATTTAACCTAGACGGTGTTTAAGCCAGAATGCTAACAGTGGCATTGCTATGCGATAGCCATATTTAGAACCGTAAACAAGTCCTTTTTGTTCCAATCCAGCCAGCGCCCCTTGCAGACCTCCTCCTCTAGAAAGTTGGTGTTTCTCAATATATTCGCGTGAGTGTGGGCTGTCAGTTGGGTCAAGAGCTAGACTTTCTAAAACACGAGCCTGAATAGGTGGAAGCAGTAAAATTAAGGACTCAAAAGTTAGAGATAGATCTTCTACTAAACTTAAAGCACTACGGTGGACGTGGTGAGTTTGAATTAATCCGTCTTCAAAAGGATAAACTATTGAGGATGATTGCAGTTGAGAGCTTATGACTCCAGGTGTATTTTTCTTAGTGCCTTCATCTTTCATCCTTGCAAAAGCTCGACAGTCTAACCAAATCCGACGGGCAAGAGCTATAGCATCCCCAAGATGACCTTGAACGTAGTTAAGAAACATATTAAGTGCTTGACTATCTGTTTCAAACTTAAGTCCTTCTGCTGCCATCGCATCTATAATCCAAGACTGGAGGTCTTTGCGCTCCAGAGGTGCTAAGGTAACAACATGCAAATTGCTTTCATAAACCCAGGGTTCTGGAACTGTAGCAATGAGGACATAGCTAACACGGTTTTGCCGCTCAACTTCCTGGCGTAGATAATCTTCCCACTTACGAGTTCGATCCCAAGAGCGGATGTGAGGAAAATTTTGAAATACTAACACAACTCGGCAATCAAGCCATTCTGCCATCACTTGCGGTAGGGTCAACAGAGCTTGTAGGATAACCCAGTTATCCTTAGACGGGACGTGCCATACTAAGCGAGTTCGTCGCGTTAAATGTTGTTCTAGAATCAACGGATGTTCAGTACTCCATCTTTGGATGAGTTCTAATTCAGCTGGAGCTGAGAATACTTGCAGCAGTCCTTCTGCCAACAGTTCCAACAAGCGAGAAGAATTTGTCGCTCGCAGACAGTCAATTTCCAAAACCCTAGCTCCTATCTGTTGGGCAGCCCAGCAGATGAGGGCTCGTCGTCCATTTCCTGGAATACCTGCCACCATTAGGTCGCCATCCTGAGCAAGAATTGTGCTAACTTGCTGTAGTTCTGCCTGCCTGCCTACTAAAAATCGCGGAACAAAAGGATTGCTGACCATTTTTTCAGGAAGTAAGGGTTAGGGATTACTATACGCTTAAGGTAAGAGTAATTATTGATAGATATAATTTTAGATTATACCTAATACCATTTAATAGTATTTAAATCTTTTACAGATACTATTATTTATTTCCATAAATCTAAGAATCCTATTTGAGTTGTGAACAATTCAGCTTGCCTAGATCCCCGATTTTTGGAAAAGTCAAAGGTCTTGTTTTTCACATATCGGTACTTTTGAACTGCTATCTGCTTACTTTAGTAATTACTAATCCATTAAAAGTACTGAAGAGTGTTATTAATTAAAGTTATAGTAAATACTATTTAATAGTGCTGTATAGTAATATAAGTACTATTAAATATTGCAATTATCCCTAACAGCATTACTAGGAATTTCGATTCATGTCTTCTAGTACCATATCAGACTCAGCTTTTGCGAAGCCTGAAGCTCCGGCTTGGCATACCATTGAGGTTGATCAAGCACTCCTGAAGCTGAACAGCGATCGCACCTCTGGTTTAACAACCAGACAAATTACAGAAAATCAGCGGCATTACGGTGCTAACGAATTGGTAGAGACAGGAGGGCGTACACCCTTAGAAATCTTTTGGGACCAGTTCAAAAACATCATGCTGCTGATGTTGATTGCAGTTGCGATCATCTCTGCAATTTTGGATATTCGCGAATCTTTTACAGCTGGGAAGTTCGTATTTCCCAAAGATGCTGTCGCAATTTTTGTAGTGGTACTCCTAAATGGGATACTAGGCTACATTCAAGAAAGTGGTGCTGAAAAAGCTCTTGCAGCACTAAAAAACCTAGCTTCGTCAAAAGTGCGAGTTATTCGGGATGGTAAGCCAGTAGAAGTAGAGTCAAAGGAACTGGTACCAGGAGACATCATGCTGCTAGAAGCTGGAGTCAAAGTAGCAGCAGATGGACGCTTGGTAGATGCTGCGAATTTGCAAGTGCGAGAAGCAGCCCTCACAGGGGAAGCACATGCAGTCAACAAACAAGCAGAAGTGCTGTTACCCAAAGATGCGCCCTTGGGCGATCGCATCAATCTCGTCTTCTCAGGAACTGAAGTAGTTCAGGGACGAGGAACAGTTCTGGTGACTGAAACTGGAATGCAAACAGAACTAGGCAAGATTGCCAGCGCACTCCAATCAGTGGAATCTGAGCCGACTCCCTTGCAAAAGCGCATGAGCCAATTGGGGAACACCTTAGTAACAGGTTCCTTAATACTGGTGGCGATCGTCATAGTAGGTGGTACTATTTTTAATCCCTCCTTGTTTGAGGAACTAGTAAAAGTTTCCCTGAGTATGGCAGTTGCCGTTGTTCCAGAAGGTTTACCAGCAGTAATCACCGTTACCTTGGCACTGGGAACTCAGCGCATGGTCAGGCGTAACGCTCTCATTCGCAAACTTCCTGCTGTAGAAACTCTTGGTTCTGTTACGACGATTTGCTCAGATAAAACTGGAACTCTCACCCAAAACAAAATGGTAGTGCAGGCACTGCATACACCTAGCAATTCTATTAGCATCACCGGAGAAGGCTACAGTCCTGAAGGTCACTTTTATGAGATGGGTATGGTAAACCAACCATCTCAAATGATTTCACCTCAACAGCAGCCAGAACTTTTGGCACTCATGCTTGCCTGTGTGCTGTGTAATGATGCAATTTTGCAAAAAGAAAGTGGTGAGTGGGCAATTTTAGGAGATCCGACAGAAGGCGCATTACTTTCTGTTGCAGGTAAAGCTGGGTTCCGCAAGCATGAGCAAGAAGTCTATTTCCCTCGTGTTGCCGAGTTTCCTTTTTCCTCAGAACGGAAGCGCATGAGTGTAATGGTGGAGACTGGCAGAAGTAATGAACTACTTTCTCCACTCAATAATCTACACCTTGCACCCTATGTAATGTTTACTAAAGGTTCGCCAGAGTTGACCCTAGAACGTTGTACTCATATTCAGGTGGGGAATCGTTGGCAACCGATCACAGATGAACAGCGTCGAAAAATTCTCCAGCAAAATAATCAGCTTGCCAGTCGAGGTCTGCGAGTTTTAGGATTTGCTAGTAAACTCCTAACAGAATTGCCGCCCGAAGCTTCTGAAGATGTTTCCGAAAATGGATTGACATGGCTAGGATTGGTAGGAATGCTAGATGCACCCCGTCCTGAAGTCAGAGAAGCAGTAGCAAAATGCCGTGCAGCAGGTATTCGCCCTGTTATGATTACTGGAGATCACCAGTTAACAGCGCAGGCGATCGCTGAAGACTTAGGTATTGCTAAAGTAGGTAGCTTATGTCTTACCGGACAAGAACTAGAAAAACTCAGCATGGCAGACTTGGAGGCAGAGGTTGATCGGGTAAGCGTGTATGCTCGTGTCTCACCAGAACATAAGCTGCGGATCGTCCAAGCACTGCAACATCGCAACAATGTAGTGGCAATGACAGGAGACGGAGTCAATGATGCGCCGGCATTAAAGCAGGCAGATATTGGCGTAGCAATGGGAATTACGGGTACAGACGTTAGTAAAGAAGCCAGCGATATGGTGCTTCTAGATGACAACTTTGCCACAATTGTATCAGCCATAGAAGAAGGGCGTGTTGTTTACATTAACATTCGCCGCTTCATCCGTTACATTTTAGGTAGTAACATTGGCGAAGTACTGACTATTGCTGCTGCGCCCCTATTAGGATTAGGTGGTGTGCCGATGTCACCATTACAAATTCTCTGGATGAACCTAGTGACGGATGGTGTTCCTGCCTTAGCTTTAGCAGTGGAACCAGGTAGACCAATTGTCATGCAGCAGCCACCCAAAGATCCCAAAGAAAACATCTTTGCTAGAGGTTTGGGAGCTTATATGATTCGCATTGGCTGTGTCCTTGCCATCGTAACCATCTTAATGATGACGTGGGCATACAATTTTACGCAGCAGAACACAGCAGGCGGAACACTTGACCCAGACCGTTGGAAGACAATGGTGTTCACTACCCTATGTCTCGCTCAAATGGGACATGCACTTGCTATTCGTTCCAACACTCGTTTATTCATTCAGATCAATCCCTTCTCCAACCCCTTTATCCTAGCTTCTGTGATTTTAACCAGTATCTTACAACTGTTGCTGATTTATATCGAACCACTCCGAAACTTCTTCGGTACTCACTACATTACTTTTCAAGAACTGATGGTTTGTATTGGCTTCAGTGCCATTATCTTTATATGGATTGAGGCCGAGAAGCTATTTATTCGGTGGTTCTTCCGTCGACAAAGAGGCTAAATTGATTTGAGCGCAACTTTTAGACTTGTCCCAAAAAATAATCTTAACAGGGGGCGTTGCTGAACAATATGAATTATGCGATCGCCATATCTTCACGGAGGCAAAGCCCCTATCCGAATGCACTAAGAGAGGTCACTACTGGACTGACACAGCTAAAATGTCGCATTAGAATCCATAATTTCGTTGGTTTCAAAAACAGGATAGAGATGTTTCAGTTTGATACGAGCATCCTCAGTAGTAAAGCGCTGTTAGGACTTTGTTGGGACTTTACTTGCGGTGTTCCTGATAATCTGATTTTATTTTTTCAGCCTTCTCACTCCCCGGAATTAAACTTCATTAAACAAGTTTGGCAATATCTCAAATGCCAACTTCGTTGGTTAATGCCTCGCAATCTTAAACAATTGCGTTCTACAATCTATTCTCAACTGAGCAAATTAACTAAATCCATAGTTGTATCCATTACGAGACGCAGCTAAGTAGTTAGATGTTTATGCGGCTTAATTGGATAAAGTCGAACTCAGACATCCTCTTAAGTCTCGATAGATACTTCATGTTTCTGGCAAATGTAATCAACGATTTGTTGCACCGTTAAAAGTTTTCCAGAAACTTCATTGGAAATTTTAATCTTGAAAGCATCTTCTAAAGCTATGACTAATTCTAATGTATCTAAAGAATCAGTTTTCAAGTCATTGATAAAATTTACTGTTGGAGTTACTTGATCTGGCTCAAGTTTTAGTTTAGCTACAAGAATAGCACTTACTTTTTCAAAAATTTCTTGGTTTTTCGATCTGTTACACTGAATTGTTGCTTTCACATCGTCCATAAGGCTTCCAATGTCTTTCAATATTATCAAGATTCGCTGATATTGCTCAACTTCCTCATCATTGAGAAGATGGTATTCTCGATCTTTAAGCCAGTGATTACAAATTTTAGAACCATCAATTTCGTGATTTGAAAGCTGCATCAGTATTTCTAGCGAATCCTGTAAGTATTGGCTTATGTCTTTGGTAATTGTGGTATCTGCTTCGTCAGTGATTGGTATTACAGAATTTTCCATAAAGGTAGTAGGAATATTTCCTGAATTGTTTGTAGTAGGTGTCCTATTCCTCAAATTTTTTAAAAACTAGGATGACATTATGTGCAATGAAAACAAAGGAATTAGAAAGGGCAACCTTACATTTAAGTAATACCTCAAAGCCTTGTTGCTATAGCGTTTACTACGCTTGTCCACGCCTGAGTGTTAACTTTTTTCCAAATCCCATCATTCTCTCACAGTGCCCTGAGGTAAAGCTTTTCTTTATTTTTATCTTGCGTTGTAAACTCTGCTTGCGAGCGTTTCTGACAATTCATTCATCATGGAATAGTGCTTGTCTTGGCTTAACAACGCTTTCAGGTGTTCTATGTCTTGCTCCAGAATTTGAATCCTGTTAACTAACAACTGAATTCTGTTTGCTTCTAGATCTGGCAACTTTGCATGGTCAAGCAAACCGATTGCTTCTCCTTTAAAACGGACTATTCGCCCCGGAACCCCCACTACTGTGCAATTAGAAGGAATATTTTGCAAAACAACAGAACCTGCACCTATGCGAACGTGATCTCCAATCTGGATATTTCCCAAAATCTTTACTCCTGCACCTATTACAGTATGCTGTCCTAAGGTTGGATGGCGTTTACCTATTTCTTTACCAGTACCACCAAGGGTAACTCCTTGATAAATTAAGGCATAGTCTCCTACAATCGCAGTTTCTCCAATTACAACTCCCATGCCGTGGTCAATGAAAACATACTTGCCAATTTTTGCTCCTGGGTGAATCTCAATTCCGGTCAATAACCGACTTAGGTGAGAAATCAAGCGAGCAATAAAACACATCTTTAAGCAATACAACCAGTGCGCGACACGATAACAAAATAGTGCATGCAAACCAGGATAGCAAAACAGCACTTCTAACCAATTACATGCAGCTGGATCTCGCTCAAAAATAATTTGAAAGTCAGTTTTTAGAGTGTTTAGCAGCATCATTGTAAACTACAGCATTTGATAATGGTTCCTTGGTTTTGCTCCGTAGCTAGTTTGTATGCTAAATCTCCTAAAGCAAGGTCAAGTATATCAAGTCTAAAAGAACTGAATATAGTAATGTTATTATCTTGCTTTAATGAAACTCTCATTCGCTCGTAATGATAGAAACTAAATCTTCATAAGCACTACATTTACTCCATAAGTCATCATAAATATAACGCTTTTGACGTTCTCAAAAAGTCAGTTTTTCTTCGATTTTCAAACTAATAAAACAGAGACATTAGACATCCTATATCCTTAATGCTTATCTGTTAATTGTAGAGATATAGTATTACCCACTAATTAAATCTAAAGTATAAAAATTAGAAAAAAATCACCATAAAATTCCCGTATACAATTTTTATTTATTATAAAAACACAACTAAATTTAGAGTTCATTAATTAGCATAAAGCTACCCAAAAGGATTACTACAACCAACACTAAGCATAGCGAATATCAAAAAAAGTATTTAAAATAATCATAAGCTGACTAAATAAAATAGCTAAAAATAATAGATTTCCTCTACGTATACTTGTTGTTAATTTTTCAATCACTTCTGTTGGTAAAGGTATTACAGCATTAGGAGGAAAAGCATAGAAACGTTATTTTTGAGCAAATAAATCTGTCCAACCATTTTCTTGACACTACTTTTTAAGATTTTTGTCATGTAAATTGTCTCTATTCATTATTACTTACCATTTTTGGTAATACGTTCTTTTCTACCAATGTATTGACCATGAATACTGACCATATAAGGAACTATGTAAGTCAAAGTTCCAGAAATCCAACGTTCAGATCTCATCTGACCAGTTAACAATGCCCAACCATGATTGATCGTGAATAGGAGAGATCCTATAAATAGCGCTACTTTAAAGGCAGTAGGCATTAATTGGCGATCAAATAAGCTAGATAGATAGCCTCCTATAATGTTCCTATGCTTCATTTTGTAACTTTCCTTAAAGTAGTAATTAACAACAATAGAAGATATTCACAATTATGTAGTTGCATTGAATTCATATCATGTTGTGTTGCAAAGAATTAAACTTTTCTGATTGTAGGAGCATTTAAATAGAGTTGAGGATTTTCAGGATCAAATTCCAAACCATTAAAAAATTTCTCTACGCCTCGTGATGTACTGGGTGGAATTGCCTTTTCTTGACCAATGAATTTTGCTGCTTCTCGCCATAAATCTTCGCGATTTACAGCCTCAATTAAAGGTTTGGTTTCAAATTCTGGTGAGCGATACCCCCAGCGCATATCTTCAATGAAAAACCACAAATCATGACTTTTGTAAGGATAAGAAGCATTTTCACGCCAGAATTTAATAGCATGAGGACTATTTTCTACAACACGCCCATTTCCATAATCAAACTTGCCTAACAAGCGATCGCGCAGTAAATCACCGATGATTCCGATCCACTGTCGTTGTGACAAAATCTCAAACATTTCCTCCTTATTTTCTGCCTTGTCACACCACATTTGAGCTTCCAAGACTGCTGCTAGAAGTGCTTTAGCTGCTTTGGGATGCTTATCTACCCAATCACCACGCATTGCAAGTGCTTTTTCCGGGTGATTGTTCCACAACTCGCCACTAGTTACAGCTGAGTATCCAAGCCTCTTTTTGATTAAACGATGATGCCACGGATCGACCACGCAAAAGCCTTCCATCGTACCACCTCGCATATTTGCTACCATTTGCGGTGGTGGTACTACAATCAGGGATGCATCTCGTTCTGGGTCGATACCAGCGTAAGCTAGCCACCAGCGCATGAAAAAATCCCCTGTTACCCGTCGATAGGGAATAGCAAAGCGGGAAATTTCTCCATGTAAAGCCTTCTGAGCTAAAACTGATTTGAGCGCAAAGCCGTCTAAGCCCAGGTTTAAATGTTTATAGGTATTGGCAAGTGAAATCCCCTGTCCATTGACATTCAGCCGAGCCAATATGTACATAGGAGTTTTACGACCATAGCTAATCTCTCCTGTAGCAATCAGATATGCCATAGGAAAGAGCAAATGAGCGCCATCCAAACCACCATCACTTGAACCTAACATCAGTTTGTCACGCATCACAGCCCAAGAAGGCTGCTTGAGAACCTGGACATCAGGCATACCATACTTAGTAAAAAAGCCTTTAGCTTTAGCAATGATTAAAGGACAACTACTAGTTACAGGGATAAAGCCCAGAGTACCTTTTGTGATCTCAGGAGTATCACTATAACCAGCATATACACCTGAACTCAACTGGTTGAAAGTGGAGCCAGGGGAGGCACGATGGCTTATGGTTTGAGTCAGCAGGGCTGCTGCACTTGTTGTTAGTAAAAATTTGCGTCTGGAAAACTTTGTCACATCAATTCACCTTTTGTAAAGTGAAGAATGAGTCTCAAAATTGGTTTACCAATCAAAGTTTATGTAGCGAAGTACTAAACTGGGTCTGGCAAAATGTTTTCAATTTGGTTTTCTATATACTTGACTTGCTGCTGTTTATGCAGGAATTGCATCAGATCATGGCGCAGCAAATGATATTTACTGCTATCCATAATCTCTGTTGAAAGTCGAGGATACGGAAATGGTACTTTTAAAGTTTGCTCGATTGTCGCACCAGGGCCGCTTTTCAACATCACTACATGATTAGAAAGCAATAATGCTTCATCTACATCATGAGTAACCATCATAGCAGTAATATTATTTGTATTACATATATGCATCAACTCAACTTGCAAATTACCACGGGTTAGTGCATCCAAAGCTCCAAACGGTTCATCCAACAATAGTAGCTTAGGCTTAATAGCTAAGGCACGCGCCAGTGCTACTCGTTGTTTCATACCCCCAGAAAGTTGTGTTGGTTTCTTGTGAATGGCATCTTTCAGCCCTACCATTTCCAAGGTATGGGCAATCAACTGATAGCGTTCTTTCTTGGATTTGTGATGCATTACTTTATTAACAGCTAAGGCAACATTATCCCAAGCGGTTAACCAAGGTAAGAGGGAATAGTTCTGAAACACCATCATGCGATCTGAACCAGGCCTACGTACAAGTTGACCATCAACTTGTACATAACCTTGGGTTGGTTTATCCAATCCAGCCACAATATTGAGTAAAGTAGACTTGCCACAACCTGAATGACCAATCAAGGAAACAAATTCTCCTGGTCTGATATTCAAATCTATGTTTTTGAGGACAAGATTTTTGCTACCGTCGGATAGTTTAAATTCCTTTTCTATCCCTCTAATTTCAACAAAACTAGACATTGCTTGTTCTCCTTGTTATGTCTTGAAAGCTTACTCTTGTGGAGTTAATTTGAAGGATAGATAAGCCATGATCTTGTCTAGAAGTAGACCAACTGTACCTAAATAAATAATTGCCAAGATGAGTTCACTAATGTTTGAGTTATTGTAAGCATCTATGATGAAAAAGCCTATTCCGTCGTAAGCCAGCAGCATCTCAGCTGCAACAACAGCTAACCAAGACAAACCAAGCGCAATCCTTAATCCTGTAAAAATGTAGGGAAGTGTGGCAGGTAATAGAATTTTGAAAAAATTCTCAAAAACTGTGAGTCCTAAAATTTTGGAGACATTACTGTAATCTTTAGGAATGAGCTGTACACCCAAGGCAGTATTGAGGATAATTGGCCAAATTGCCGTAATAAAAATTACAAAGATTGCTGAAGGATCTGGTTTCAGAAAGATAGCTTGAGCAAGAGGTAGCCAAGCTAGAGGTGCGACCGGACGCAACAGTTGAATGATGGGGTCGATCGCTTCTTTAATGAACTTGTTCAAACTGATGATAAAACCAACAGAAATGCCTACAATTGCTGCTAGAGAATAGCCAAAAATAACTCGTTCCAGACTAGCAAGAATCAGCCAAAAAAAACCTTTGTTATTGCCTCCTTTGTTAAAAAAGGGATCGATAATTAAACCCCAAGTATTAGTTATAACTTGAAATGGACAAGGTAGTGATGTTTCAGGATTTAAACTCAGTAAATGCCATACAATCAACATGACTGCTATACCAAAAGCAGGTGCAATAATTGACTTAACTTGATTGTGGGAAATTAAGTTTTGAGTGTTTATCAACATTGAGTATTACCTTCTCAGTTAATAAAAGGTTAATGATGATAATTTCGTAATTTATTGTTTAGGAATTCCAAAAAAAATTATTCAATCAATAAACTACATCAAAATGCAGAAAATACAAGGAAATAATGAATAAATGGGGTTTATGCGTTAACCTGACGGGTATTTTTATTTGTTCTTTGTTATCCGTTATGTTTTAATTTGAGAAAAGCGATCGCTATTTCCTTCAATCTAATTTAGCTAGCTTCAGGCTGTTGTGATCGCTGATAAATATTAGAGTAAAGTTTGAGGTTTAATTTGTCTGACAGCTTGTAAATCAAAAAAGTCAATCATCCAACCTTCAAGCAATAGTTACAGCTATTTCTTGGAAGCGTTGATCGAGCCTTTGCGATACTTTCAAGATAAATTCGTTGTCGAATTGAGATAATATCGACGATAGTTTATCATAGGTAATATGAGTCTTACCTTCATAATCGTCGTACACAAGCAATCTTGGAGGAACGTAAAGACCAACCACAGGATTTTGTTCGATCATTTGGTTTGCGATTAGTGGGTTGCCAAGCAAATAGAGTTTGACATTCTTAGCCTTACCCATGAGGGACAAAAGTCCACCCGTATTGAACATGGCAAGTTTCATAAAACCGCTTTGACCCAACATTGATTCGACTACACTTTCGACCTGCTCAAAAGGAGCTTTAGCAGCAACAAGTTCTTCAAAGACGCTGTATTTACCGTCGCCAACTATAGACTCGATCGCATCGATTACTTCTTGAAATGGCTTTTCTGAGGATACAATTATACGTGTGACCGTATAATTAACGGTTTGCACGCCCTCAACTTGAATGTTCACATCAACAGCTTCCATGGATTTCTCCTTGAGTTTCTATGTAATATATGCAGAAAAAAATTAGGTAAATTTTTGTGCAGTTCACAAGCTTATTTTTTCTTTGGTCTCTACCCCTCCAGTTAAAAACAAATAAATAAATCGGCGTCACTGAATTGAAGTATGAATCCGGATATAGTGAAAGTACAGTGCTACGTCTCTACAACGATTTTGGTATTATGCAAAATCATTTTCATAAATGGAATCAGCAACGCCCTTAAATCAATCCCTCGCAATTAAAAACCTTATTTTCAAGCCCTAGACTTTCACAAATCCCTAGCATCTGTGTAAATGATGTTATTTTTAGACAACACAGATTAACTGAGCAATTCTAAATTTCACTAGTACCAACCCAATTCTTTAGCTTTGATTGATACTGATAATTCTTGAACTCTTCCCGTGTCTTAGCAACGATACTATTTGAGGGCTGATTACTTAATTTCAGTTTGTGTATTAATTCGGCGATCAACATTACTAACCCTGTCAACAGTAGACGCACAATCTGGAAAATGTTGCGGGGTCTGAGCAGGCCTATAAGACCAAACCCTTTCCATTGCAACATAATAAACCAAATTACTATATAGAAGCAGTAGGCTCTGAGTCCGGCAAAAACATTAAGTTTTCCAGGCTCTAATTTTGCATTCTCCAGAAAGTTATCAAAGAATTTATCTGGATGATAACCCCCGACTAACTGATCAGCTCGTAGCTGATCCATAAATCCAATGTTTGTCCTGCGTTCAGCCAAATCATTCAGCTGTTGGAGCGTATCTACCCAAAAACTACTATTAATTTTGAAAAATATCAGAGCTAGACGAGAAAACAATAAGTCTAAGTGCCATTTACCAACGTATATTGGTAGTAATGTGTTAAACCACACCATATAGTTCCCATAAAGTCGCCAACTCATGATACTGGCGTTACCAACTTGCTTTTCCTGATTACTAACAGCAAGGTTCATAAAGCGAGCAACGGCAAGATTAAAGTGATTGTAAGCATCCCGTCTGGTTTCCGCATCTTTTTCATTTCCCAGCTTGGCACAAATAATCTCAGTTACAGACTCGATCGCTATACAAGACATTGTTGTTCCAGTACTGTAGAGCGCGTCAAAGTTGCTAGCTGCATCTCCTATGACATACCAATTGTCACGAGAAAACATCTTTTTACTTGTATGAGCGATTCTCGGCCAGTAATTAAACTCAACGTGTTCACCACTCTGGAGGAGTTTGTAAACTAGATTATGGTTGGCTTTTAGGAAAGCATAAAACTTTTCTTTGGTGTTAACCAATTCAGATGGAATCACGTCTGGATGATGAATTATTCCAACCGATAACTCTTTTGTTTCAGTATTCAGGGGAATCATCCATAACCAGTGACCTTTGCCCATCCAATGATTGGTAGCATAGTAACGACTTTCCAAACTCTCTGTGGAATATACACTGTTGTCAAAAATAGTACGGTCTACATTCTTGACTAACACCCATCCCGAACTTGGTTTAATATTAATAGGTAGCTCTTTCGGATGCAATAAGAGGTTATCAGTTTTACGCCCAATGATAAACTTGCGACCTGCTGCATCAATTAAGTGTTTTGCTTTTAACTGTATATAATTATCGTGGAGCTTAACCTTAACAGTATTGAGTTCATCTTCTGGAGTTAAGTCTACATCAACAACACGACCATTATAGAAATGCGCTCCCATCTGCTTGTTCATTTCCAGCACATCTTGATCAAACTTCAAGCGATTCAAATGAAAAGATGGAATTGTTAGTTGTCGGTTAACCCAGATGTTGTAATAGTCATCCAATGATTCTGTTTTGTCTACATCTTTTGGCCAATGCCAGTTAAGACCTGCTTTATGGGTATGCTGTTCCAGTAGATAATCATGGAGACCTAACTCGCTAAAGAGAAACATAGACGCCGCTTCCAAGGTTGATTCACCTGGTCTGTGGTTTACTTCAGATGAATCTTGAGAACGGGGATCAATAATAGCAAGTCGGATATTAGGGATTTTGAGCAATAAATGACGAGCTTGACAAACACCCGCATATCCTGCTCCCATAATCACGACATCATATTCAAGTTGTTGTTCAATTGTATTCATTATCGTCCTCCTGTCATTCGATTTTGGATTTTGGATTTTGGATTTTAGATTTTGGATTGACTCTACAGATAAATTTGCTTGCTCTGTACTATCCAAGAAGTATCGGTCAGCTTCAAAGTCTAGAATTCCTAATTCAGATGCTTGTAATATTGGAGAATCACCAACCTAGTTAGAAATTAGTTACAGATAAGATAAGCTCGATAGTTCTGCCATAGAGACTCAACAGGTGTCGATCCAATATTCGGTAGCTTTTCTGGAATCAAGTCTGTAGTATCTGTGACATTAGCAACTAGATCAGATAGAATCGCATTAGCCAATTCTACGTGGGCTGCTGGTATGCCTAGTATTCTACGGAACTTAGCAGCACAGGACGCTCCTTGTGCTAACGCTGGAAGATAAGCTCCGGCTGCGGTTCCTAAAGCTTCTAAAGTTTCACGTTGCACACCACCAATAGAACTACATGCATAGCCAATACCACACCACAGATCAGGCTGTCTGCTAGGAGAGAAAGTTGCAATCGTTTCTTGAATATGAGTGACATCACCAACATCTATCACCCAAATACTACGGCCTAATCCCTGATCAAAAATGCGACCAATATAACCACAGAAGTATTCAGGTCTTGGTTGACCATAGAGATAGTCTTGCCAGTGAAGCATACCACATTGAAAGCCATAGCCATCAGCGATCGCCCAAACCCGTAAAGGGTTAAATGGCTCTAAATAGGATGTGATGAATGGATCGAGTGGCAGTTGCTCCGTTGCTAGCAGCACACCCACCCCTAAGAAAACCATAATTTGGTAAGCTACACTCGTGCCTGTGACAAAAGCCTCTACTCGGTTTAATTTACCAGGTGTAATAATATCTTGCTTGGCGAGCGCCATCCCTACTCCTTCTAGCGCAAATCCAAGTAACTCAGGTTCTATTGCCTTCAGTTTAGCTAAAATTGTTTCTGGTTGTTCACCACTAGCAACTAGCTCGTTGATTCCCAGCAGAGTCCGCCGTACCTTGACAAATCGTTTCTTTTTTGCAGAATCAAATGCTTGAATTCCACGTACTTCTCTTGCTTTCAATAATGAAGCAAGCCAAGGATCCATTTTATCCATTTGAGTTTTCTCTAATATCTGTTCCGTCTGCGTCATTTTGATTCTCCTGTTTTCTATCTCAAAGAAGCTTTAGCCCTTACTAGTAGCAAAATTTGCATACAAATAAAGTATGAAGAGTAAATTAAGTGAGTAAAGCAATTTTTTTCTGACGTATAAGATGTATGCGGTAGGGTTGCCAGCTTTCTCGATTTAATGTAGTTCCATTTGTAGTTGCATTGATGGAGAGACTTTTTAACATCTTATTTATAGTCTCATCTGCTGTCTCAGTACCCGTACCGCAGAAAACCTGACAAGCCAGTTGTGTATATCTAGATGGATTTCCAAGCAATTGACGTGACTTGGTAGCTATAGCTGCTGCTTGAGTCAAAATCGTATCATAAGATCCTGCTGCCACTCTCAAGGCTTCTAGGGTTGATTGGTCTACACCACCAGCGTAGGCACAAGCGAAACCAAGTCCCCCCCATAAATTTACTTGTCTTTCTGGCGGGAAAGCACTGATAGTCTGTGAAATCAAAGTTACATCAGTACCGTTAATAAACCAAATGCTGCGCCCCATACCTTGATCAAAAACTTGAGAAGCATAACCAGTAAGTACTTCAGGTATTGGTTGACCTTGAAGATAATCTTGCCAATGGGTAAAACCATGCTGAAAGCCATAGCCATCGAGTACTAACCAACTCCTGATCAGGCTAAGAGATTTTAAATATGGTTCGATAGGCAACTTTTTGTTGCCCAGTATCAAACCTAACCCCACATACACAAAGTTCTCATAAGCTGCCCCAGGACCTTTGACAAAGGCCTCTACTCGATTGCAAACAGTAGGTGTAAATACATCCTGCTGGGCTAAACCAGTACCTACACCCTCTAAGGCAAATCCGAGCAATTCGGCTGAAACTGAATTTAGTTTAGGAATAATCGCCTCTAGTTCTTCAGTAGTAGTTGCTACTTGGTAGCCCAGACTGTAAGCACTATGTATACTTCCAAGACGCTGGGCTGCCTCAGCAGGCAGGGGGGGAACTCCACGTAGTTTTTTGGTTTCGGATAATATAATATCTTGTGTCACTTTTATTCTCCTGATTGAAATCGTGGAATCCAAATTCCGTGAAAACCGTAGGGAACTCGTTGCGGGATGAGAATACGAGCTACAGGTTCAGTAGTTAAATCTTGGGCATTCAACACTAGCAATTCAGAGGCTTGTTGTGTTGAATCATAAACAAAGGTCATTAACCAGCCATCATCCTCTGTATTGGCATTGGGGCGAGGGACAAAAACAGCTTCTCCACCAAAACGACCCGATCCCAACTCATATACCTGTGAGGAGTTGGTTGTCAAGTCATATTTCAGCAATCCGTCAAAGCTAAATGCTATCCTTTGCCCAGATGCCATTTTTGCTGTGTAAGCATATCGGCTTTGTCGCCCCAATCTTTGCTGATTCAGACTAGGAAAATCTGATGCTAGATCATCGAGTGGTTCTTCATAAACCGCACCTGTACGCAAATTGAATCGCCAACGGTACAGTCTTGGCTTATCATCCTGGTCATTACTAAATTTTGTTGGGATGTCAAGAGATGTTGTCCCACTCATCCGACAAGCAATGAGGACAATTTCTTCTCCAGCCTCATAAGCATTAACAGTATGGAAAATGTAGCAAGAAGGAGCCTCAAACCATTGAATATTACTGTTATCTCCATGCCGGGGAAGAATACCAAAGCGACTAGGAACATCTGACTCGAATAAGTATGCTGATTCTCCCCGCATGATTCTTTCCATGCTAAAAGTCAGAGGCAGATACATGAAAATAGTGTAGTGTTCAGTGATGGCGAAGTCATGCATCATCACTGGTGCTGGTATATCAATAGTTGCAGTTTTTGTTAATTCTCCCTCTCGTGACACAATACTATATTGCAGATATGGTTGCGAAGTCACCGCATAGCCATAGAACATCATCTCCCCTGTTTCCGGATCAACTTTGGGATGGGCTGTAAAGCGAGATGCAAGTTTACCTTGATAGTTACATGGCCCGACTGTCTCTAAGTTGGGTACTGCAATTTCGTAAGGTTCAGCTCCTTCCCACAGAGCTAAAAGTTTTCCAGCATGCCAAACTAAGGCAGTATTGGCAGTATTTTTGAAAGGCCCAAATAGATTATTAGGGGGAAGTTCAAAATTAGGTGGTTCTGTTGGTCCTTTCCATAGCGATCGCCCTGCTTCGATTTCCATTTTCAAAGCTCTAGTTTGCACGTAACGATTGCGATAGGAAGCTTTACCATGATTGATTTGCACTCCATGCAACATCCCATCACCATCAAACCATTGATGACGACCAAGAGGAGCAAACTTAGGATTTGGGCCATTGCGGACAAATATCCCGGATAAATCAGGTGGTAACTCACCAATGACTACGAGTTCATCAGCAGTAATTTCTTCCTGAACTGGAGCAAAATTGCCATCAAGATAAGGGCTGATTGTTGTTGTGACCATTTTTGTTCTTTTTGTTCTCTATAAGTCTTCTAATTGCAAAATCTTTGCAGTATAAGGCTCTTACGGTATTCGTCCAACAAAGCTGTGTTGTATGGTAAGTAGATACTTAGTAGTGGAAAACTTTGATGTCGATCACCTAATTTTCTTCCTGACCAAAAATAGATTGTCTCTTTGTAGGGGATGAAAGTTTTTTCTTAAATACTCAAGAGAGTTTAAAAATACTTTGAAAAAAAGTTTTTCTTTGATAAATAAGAATTGTACCATTTCCTGCCAGACCTTAAAATTTAGAAGCTTTTTGTCCTGATACAGCATTAGAAACAATCCCAAGTTAAAAAACCCAAAAACAAAGGTATAACCAATAAGCATACCTAGCAGACGAATCAGATAACTATCTGTTACATTCTGAAGAACATCATAGGCAACTGTTTTATGCTCAATTTCTTCAGCAGCATGCCACTCAAAAAGTTCCTTTAACTTCGAATCTGCTTCTGCCAATAATTCCTCTTCTAAGACAAGCTCAGCTACAACATTTGTACAATTCTCAACTCCTGCAATCATAGCTAGCTTCAACTCGATACTCAACCAATTTTCACAAATATTCCAAAGAATAAACCGCAGAAAGCGAAGGTAAGTTTTTAATTCATAGCCTTGCTGTTGTAGATTTTTCCAGAACTTTTCATGCTGAATAGAATGTTGTGCTTCTTGACCTATAAATGCCGAGGCTTCTTGTTTGATCTGCAAGTTATTAATTTGCTTTAGTTGCCGTTTTATAGTGCGAAGCATGAATTGTTCACCATCGGGAAACAGAAGCGTTATGCTATTAAAAAAGTGTGTTCTAAAGTAACTGTTTCCACACCAATACCTCTCAATCTGTTCTGGAAAATCAAAATTCATTTCTCGTACAGTTATTTGAGACATAACTCTATGCTCCCTAAAATAACTCATCAATTATTTCATTGATTTAGAGACTCAGTATAGACAGCTTCAAAAATAATCTAATGAGTATGATGTTCCATGCGGTTGACTATAGCTCTAAACAACCTCTGAAATTAATGCTTTTTTTGTCCTCTGGGAGTAGGATAATATCTCCAATTTTGATCGAGCAGAAAAGATTTATTCAATACACTTCTTTGATAAGAGAAGTTTTCAAAGCCAGCCTTGCCATGATAACGACCCATTCCACTTTCACCAACTCCTCCAAAAGGTAAAGAGGGAATAGTTAAATGCATGACTGTATCATTAATACAAATTCCACCTGATGTAGTTGTCTGCAATACCTGAGCTTGATGTTGTTTATTCTTGGAAAAGAAGTAAAGAGCTAAAGGTTTTGGTCTTTCATTAATGATTGTGATCGCTTCATCTAAATCTGTGTACTCAACCACAGGAAGAATCGGGCCAAAAATTTCTTCCTGCATGATATTGTCTTCCCAAGAAACTTGCTCGATGACTGTGGGAGCTATATAGAGGTCTTTGAAATTAGTCTCTCCTCCCACTACAATTTTCCCACATTTTAGCAAATTAGCAAGACGTAAAAAATGTTTTTGGTTAATTATTCGGGAATAATTTGGACTTTTGGATGGTACATTCCCATAGAATTCTCTGATATATTTCTCAATTCGATTCAACAATTTTTCTTTGACATTTTTATGCACTAAAAGATAATCAGGAGCAGTGCAAGTTTGACCAGCATTGATAAATTTGCCCCAGACAATTCTTTTAGCAGTATATTCAAGGTGAGTATTTTCATCAACAATGCAAGGGCTTTTACCACCTAGCTCTAGGGTAACTGGAGTTAAATGCTTGGCAGCAGCTGACATGACAATTTTACCAACTTCAGTCCCTCCAGTAAAGAAGATATGATCAAATTTTTCTGACAATAATTCTTGACTAATTTCTACACCACCTTCAACAACATGAATAAAGGAAGCTTCAAATGTTTTACCAATAATTTCAGCCATGACAGCAGAGGATTGAGTAGATATTTCGGAAGGTTTTAAAACTGCACAATTACCAGCTGCGATCGCTCCAATTAAAGGAGTCATTACCAAATTAAAAGGATAATTCCAAGGGCCAATGATCAAAGTAACACCAAATGGTTCAGCATAAATGTGAGAAGAAGCAGGGAACTGATGATAAGGAGTTGCGACTTTTTGCGGTTTTACCCAATTTTTAATATGCTTCAGCGCGTAATCAATTTCCTTGAGAATCCCCACTGTTTCAAAGTAAGCATCAAAACCTGACTTATTTAAATCAGCCTTTAAAGCTTTAAAAATAGCAGGTTGATTTTCTATTAGTGCTTGCTTTAACTTTTGTAATTGTGCAATCCGAAAATCAATTTCTTTGGTTTTACCAGTCCGAAAGAACTGTTTTTGTTGTTCCAGGATGTTACTAATTCTAACTGGAGGTTGTGCAAGCATAAAGTTTCTCTCCCCAAAATAATTAGGGTTTACATCAAAGCTAGGTTAAGCGATTGGTCGATGATAAAAGCTAACCTCTTCCTGTCTCAAGCTAAAAGGCTTAGTTGAGTAAGGACTTGTGTATGATCAGGGCGGTAATTCAAAATTGTTAGTAAGACGTATGTGACGCGAGTCGAAAATGAAAATACAAGACTTAGGCATTATTGGGCTTGTCTTTATTGCAAAACTTTTTGCTATTTTAAAACCAAAGAAATGCTGAAGCACTCTGTTCGATTGTTACTACACTACCTCCAATATTGTTCTGTTCTTTTACCAGCATGAAATATACCTTCATTCAGCAACGGCCACTTTTGAATCGAAAGCTGGGCTTAGCTGCTAACTTTGGCTAGTTCTGAAATTATTAGCACTTGCTTATCTTTGTCATTTGCATCTACAGTTTCCAAATTCTGCCAAGGCTGGAGTTCAGTCCGGGGTTGATAAGTTTTGAACTCTTGTCTTTGCTTGGCAACTGTGCTGTTAGTGGGAATATTTCTGGTTTGGTAGTCAAAAATCAACTCATCTACATAAGATTGAGCAGATATTTTCAACAAAGTTAAAACTCGTTTGAAATTTTTCGGTGCTAGCAAACCTGGCAAACCAAATCCTTTCCACAGCAACTTCAGATACCATAAGGCAACGAAGAAATAAGTATTTCTCATCTCGGCATAGATGTTGCAGTGTTTAGGCTCGTATTTACTCAGACCTATGTACTTACTAACGTCTTTAGTGATTGAATACCCAAAAGGTAATTCATCCGTACGATGGGTGTACATAAATCCCAGATTCTGCTTCTTCTCCAACAGCTTATCAAAAAGCTTATATGCTTCTTCCAAGGTTTCAGCAACAACTGCACCACGTCCTTGTTTGCCAAACTTGTGGAGGAACGGCAAATCTAAATGCCATTTGCCGATATACATCGGGATCAGCACCCCGAACCACCACATATTTTCAAGGAAGATCCGCCAACTCATGATACTGGCGTTACCGAGTTGTTTTTCATGATGGCTAACAAGGTGATTATTGCGAGCAATCATGTTGACAGCAAAGTTGTTGTAAACAGCCCGCTTCTTCTCTACATCAGCCTCACCTGCAAATTTTGCCCGGATGATTTCCGTGACGTTCTCGATTTGAAAGGACATCATTGTCATTCCCATCGAGTAAAAGGGATCAAACATGGCTGCTGCATCACCAATGACATACCAGTTATCCCTGGAGTACATCTGCTTACTCTTATGCGCTAGCCTTGGTAGATAATGGAAATCTACTTCCTCCCCACTCTTGAGTAATTGGTAGACAACATTATGATTAGCCTCTAGAAAAGCAGAGAACTTTTCCTTAGTATTAACGCTTTGAGCAGGTATGACTTCATGATGGTGGACTAAGCCGATGGACAATTCCATACTATCGGTATCCGTTGGGATCATCCACACCCAATGTCCATGACCCATCCAGTGATTGGTTGCATAATAATGGCTGCATGTAGCATTTGCTGGATCATAACCATTATGGAAAATAGTGCGATCAACATTTCTGACTCGCATCCATGCTGAACCATTATTCACACCGTAAAGATTCTCTGGCCCAAAGACTAAATTATCTGTCTTACGACCGATAATAAATTTACGACCAGCAGCATCAATAACATGTTTGGTCTTTAGTTCCAGCTGCTGATCACCTACTTTAACTTTTACAGTATTCAACTCATCGCCAGAAGTGAAGTCAACATCAACAACTCGACCGTTGTAAAATTCAACACCCATCTCTTTATTCATTTTCAGGACATCGCGCTCAAATTTGGGGCGATTAATCAGAACAGAAGCCAGGGGAGGTTGACGAGTAGCCCAAAGATGAAAATAGTCATCTGTGTTTTCTGTTTTAGCAGGATCTTTAGGCCAATGAAAGTTTAAGCCAAACTTGGGTGGGTGATTTTCAATCATGTAATCATAAAGTCCCAACTCCTTACCAATCATCAGGGTGGAGATTTCAACAGTTGATTCACCCACTTTCATATCCTTATCCGCTCGTTCTTCTGGGCGGGGATCGACTAAGGCAATCTTGATGTTAGGAATATTGAGTAGCAGATGGCGAGCTTGGCAAACTCCTGCCATACCAGCACCCATAATCACAACATCGTAAACTTGAGATTGAGTATTGTTCATTAACATTGGCTTTTGTGTAGTTAAAATTTAGCGAAACTTTTACACCAAAACTCTGCGTTCCTCTGCGCCTAACTCCGCGCCCCTTTGCGTTTCACATCACAACTTCTTTACGCAAAGTTGTACCTAGACTTACGCTTTCAGAAAAGTGAATTCGTTACCTCGCTTCTCTGTATAAATTCCATTTGTTGATTGTGGTTTAGCATCCTGTACAATCAATGCAACCATCCTTTGTAAGCCTCGTGTCAACTGCACAGGGAAAGTGAGAACTTTGAGTTGACTACCAGCAGACATATCACGGAACAGGACGCTGTCTCCTTCAATATGGGCAATTCTTAAGCTGATGTCCTTGGCTCCAGTTGCTTTACGCAGGGCTTCTACAGCCGTCCAAATTCGCATTCCCGCCAAGTCCCCTGAGTCATCAGAGCGGAGCAACAGTTGTTGCATTAATGGTTGTCGTGCCTCACTGAGCAGTGCATTCCAATCCTGCTGGCTGCGATGGCTTACAGGTTCAATGTCGCAACCTTGAGGACCTTGTCCGGCGACACACAGACAGACACGCTGATCGTGGGAAAGAGAAACTTCTATTCCCTCTGTTCCAACTCCATTCACCATTGGTTTTCCAGATGCACTCCAGTTAATTTGTATTTGCGAGACATCGGAGTTTAGTAGTTTACCCAGAGCCTGATAGAATAAAGGCAACTCTTGGGCGTGACGTTCGTCTAGTGAAAGAGTACTGATTTCAGGCAGATAAGTTAGGGAAATCTCAGGGGCGCTAACTCCAAAAGAATGGGCGCGATCGCTAATTTTTTTGTGCAGTAGTACTTCATCTCTGCGTTGGGGAGCAGCCAATTCTTCCACCGTCGGATTATCCTGGCGATGTTCTAGTAACCGTGCTTCGTATCCACTCAGTTTTTCAAAAATACGCCCATCTTCAGTCATCACAAGTACACTATTACGGAATTGCTTACCTGACTGACCCTGGGGTACGGTGATACAGATACAGGAATTACTCAACTCACTGTCTGGCTGGTAAATTTCGATCCGTTCAATCAGTACAGGTAGGCAATTATCCTGTGGGATCAACAGTTGTCCAGCTTGGAGTAACGAGTCTCTGTAATAGGGATCTCCGAGTAAGAATGGCCCTTCTGACCTATCTGCATTGTCTGCTTGAGCAGAGGAGAAACTAAAGTTTCTCTGAGTGCGGAAGACACATTTTTCAGCATCTAATGTGTAAATTTCCTGCAAGCGTTGGAAACGTGGTCCCTGGAACAGCAACCAACTATAGAGATCCTCTTGGGGTTGAATATCTAAGGCTGTAGATGGAAGTTCAACCGACTCTATTGCAGGAGTTTTCTGCGTACCGAGAACAAAAGTAGCAGAAAAGTGGCTAATATTGAATCCTGTTTTTTCAGTCTTAATAGTTACACACACCTCCTGGGGAGCATTTTTAGATTCTCGCTCCAGTACCTCTGCATGAATTTCGATATCTAACCCTTTCTCTGGATCAACAACGATTGGGCGCTCTAGGCGGATATCGGCAATTTCTAGAGTTGGTAGAGTATTCTGACCCGTAACATAGGCAACTGCTTGAGCCATAGCCTCTAAGCCGAAAACCGTGGGAAACAGATATGAACCTTTATAGAGATGATCCAGAAGGTAAGAATCTCGCTCTAAGCTCAAGTGCGCTCGTGCAACCATTTCCACACCTGGTTCACACAGCAGCACCCGTTCTAAGAATTTTGACTCTCTGGGTGGTAAACATCTTTCTGGGAACCAAGTATCAAAACCACTGGTTTCAAAAGCAGAAAGAGCTTGCATCGGAGCAGCAATTACTACTCGCATATCAGCAGCTTCGTTCTCAATTAGATGCAAGAACCGAGCTACACCTGCATCTTTGGGGATCGCCTTAATTCCCATTTTATTGAGACTGCGAACACTACCCATCCGCGCCCCCATACCAACTTCTTCCCAAACACTAAACGCCATAGAAACAACCGCAGTTTCTGGGTGTTGAGCTTTAAAGCGGCGCAAAATCAAATCTAAAGCTTCATTAGAGAAACCGTACCAAGCATTACGTTGCATTCCGGTAATACCGATGACGGATGAAAAACCAGCAAAGAGCTTCAACGGTGTTTCGGCAAACTCCTGACATAAATTAAGTATGCCTTTAAGCTTGGGCTTGATTTCATCAAACGCAGCTTCTGTTGACACCTGCTCAATTAGTCTCGGCCAATTTAAAGCAGCTCCATGAATGACTCCAGTAATCTCGCCAAGATCCTGGCGAATATGTCGCAAGACAGCCCTCAAAGATTCGGGATCAGCAACATCACAACTGTAGCAAAGACACGTTAATCCTTCAGCACTAAAGCGTTCGAGGGTCCGCATTACCTCTGCATTGCCAGAACCAACAGTATGTTTGTCTGGGAGTGGCGAACGACCAACTAGAGCCATGCGTACCCCTGTTTTCTTCGCCAAAGCTAAGGCACATTCCGCAGTAATACCCTTAGCTCCACCAGTAACAAGAATCACATCTTTAGAAGACCAGGTAATTTTTCGTTCCTCATACTCGGCTGGTTCTTGCACTTGCGGACGCGGAACATAACGCTTCAGGGTTGCATCATAACCCGCAGCTAAGTAGAAATGAGAGGTAGCAAGCTCTTTTGTTACACATTTTGCGATCTTAGTAGGACTAAGCTTGGTAGAAAAATCAATGACTCGTACTTTGAGATCAGGGCGTTCTAAATGCAGACTGGATGCAAAACTGATCGCACAGCATTGCTCAATATCTGCAAGCGGTGGCTGTGTGCCGAAATGTCCACCACCAAATTGAATATACGCTACTGTTGTATGGGTGCGGGATGCTTGGGAAGCTGGCGGGGGAGTGGCTATGCTGCGTAACCGCTCAATCATGTTGAGTAAACGAGTATCTGATGACGACCCACTACTCGGTTTTTGCGGAAGTACAGCAATAAAGTGAGTAAACTCAGTGTTATCAATGACTGCTTCAGCCTGTGCTGTCGCAAAGGATAAGATTTGAGCTTGCGCGCCTTGGTTACGTAGTTTCTTACACAACGCTTCAGCTATAGAATTTTCAGTACTTTCACAGAGGATAACGGCGTTGGTAGTTTGCCAGTTTTCATCAGGATGCTTCCCAAAAGCAACTGGCGTAGATGCCTCTGCAATAGTACTCACTATGTAGTCACGTACTCGTGGTTTGCGATCGCGCTCTGGTGTTTGTGTTTGTTCAGTCTGTCTGCGAGCCTGTAGCTGAGAGCCATTTGTGGAACTTTTCACTCCATTGGTTCCATGATTGCTTTGTGGCATAACTAAGCGAATTGCCTCAGCAATCTCTTGAATTGTGGCATTAGCCATAGACGCAGGGTCAACCTTACCTGCAACACCAAATTGTTGGGTGGTAGCAGCAATTAATTCCCCTGCTTTAATAGAATCGAGATTGAGGTCATCAAGCAGTCTAATATTTGGCGTGACGCTTTGTGGTGGAAAACCTGTTTGTTTGACGATAAAGTCTACCAGAAAGCTTTCCACGCTACTAGTTTGATTGCCATTGATAGCAAGACTATGGGTTGGAACTATTTCAGCTATTTCTGGCTGAGAACTGCTTTCTGGAATCACTAGCCGAATCGCCTCAGCAATCTCTTGAATTGTGGCATTAGCCATAGATGCAGGATCAATCTTACCCGCAACACCAAATTGTAGGGTGGCAGCAGCAATTAGTTCCCCTGCTTTAATAGAATCAAGGTTGAGGTCATCGAGTAGTCTAATATTTGGCGTGACGCTTTGTGGTGGAAAACCTGTTTGTTTGACAATAAAGTCTACCAGAAAGCTTTCTACACTATTGGTTTGATTGCCATTGATATGTGGTTGAGGAGTTTGAGGGATTTCAACTTGCTTGTCTAAGGGGACTGTTGCCAAATTAGGAGTTCGTGAAGAACCATTATTTGGACTAGAGAAACCATTCTTCGAGGAGCCATTTTTGCTAGAACCATTGGTGGTCGCAAAACCATTGCCGTTGGTTTGGTTAGGAATATGCGACAGAGTTTGCAAGTCTGCTCGGATCACCTCTGTTAAAAACCTGCCTCGTTGGGAAATATAATTAGACAGGATTTCCCAAGGAACTTGGTTTTCTGGGCTAGGCAGTGTCTCCACAGAAGCAGGAGAGATTTTAGATATTTGCTCGGCAGATATGTGGAATGGTCGCTCTACGGGATTTTCAATGAATACTCGTGCTGATACTGGTACAAAGGGACGAACAAGACGATTTTCGTAGAGAACTTCCCATTTTATTTCATTGCCACGTACAAATATCGCAGCCAACATGACATGCAAATCTCGGTGTAGTCCAGGTTTAGATTCAACCGGGAAACAAGATACTTTCTTAGTATCGTTAATGTCGCTGACTAAACTGGAAAGGACTTTCCCTGGCCCTACCTCCACAAGTAAATTGCAGGTTTGATTCAGTGTTTTTACTAGTGAGACAAAATCTACCTGTGCCAGAATTTGATTAGCAAAGTGTTCACGTAATGATAGCCCTTGGTTTTGCTGCTGACCGTCGACACTGGAGAACAAAGATACGTTGATTTGTTTTAACTGCTGTGGAATTAATTCTTGTTTTCTGAGATGTTCGGCTGCGGTTGCAACTAATTGCGAATGGAAAGCGTTAGAAACTGGTAGCAGATGAGTGCGAATTCCTGCTGCTTGAGCTAGGGCGATCGCTTGTTCCACACTAGCCGATTCGCCAGAGATCACCATCTGTTTTGGACTATTGATGTTAGCCAGAACGACGTAACCACTGACTTGCTTGAGAATATTCTCTGCTGTTTCTTGAGAGCAAGCGAGACTTGCCATCGCACCTTGATTTTCGCCTTCCACAGTCGCAGACATAGCCTGTCCGCGAATTGCGGCTAGACGTAAAAGTGATTTCTCGTTAAAGGCTCCGGCGGCGTGAAAAGCAGTTAGTTCGCCAAGGCTATGACCACCTACAGCAACGGGCTTAATCCCAAGACGCTGAAGATAGTGCAACCAAAGCAATGAAGCCAAAGAGATTGCAGGTTGAGCAACTGCGGTTTGTGCTAGTGCTTTCGACCATCTTGCAACTTGCTCTTGGTTGACAGCACGGTCTAGAGGTAGATAGATGGACTCTCGCACACCACCAAAACCAGCCTCACGCAGCCAGATATCTGCTTGCTCTACCAGTTCTCTAGCCCAGGGATAACGCTCTACCAGCCAACGACTCATATTTAATTTCTGCGAACCCTGGCCAGGAAAGAGAAAACCGATTTTGTTTTGTTGGACACTATTGCCTACCCACACTTCTTTTTGTGGGCTAGTAACTAACTCTCCTTTGCTTGGGGGTGTTTCATGCAACAATTTTTCTAACAGAGTCAGATGGTTAACTAACTCTTCAGGCTTACCTGCGATCAAAGCAGCCCGAATCGGCAGTTGGGGCTGGAGATTGCGGCTCAGGTGTGCAGCTAGGTCAACTTGTTCTGCGAAACTCAAACCTTCTGCGGTATTGATTAAAGTCCGCGTTTGTTCGAGTAAAGCGGGAATTGATTCAGCACTCAAGACAAAAATTTCTGTATCCTGATTGGAAACTAGCAGAGATTGTTCTTCTATTGAAGTTTGCAGTTTCTCAGCCGGAGCATCGCCCGATTCCAGGGTGACATGGCAATTAATACCGCCAAATCCCATTGCAGAGACACCGGCACGCAGAATATCCCTTTGAGAACGAACTTCTCCTTGCAAAATCGGGTAAAGAGAACGGGCGGAAGTCTCAAATACTGCGTTGGGTTCTTGACAATCAGCTACCGGAGGGATGACTCGGCGGTTGACAGCCATGACTGATTTAATGAAGGCTCCAATACCTGCTGCGGCTTTCGTGTGACCAACTAGAGATTTAAAGGAGGTGATCCCACAAGAACGGGGATTGGGTTCGCCATCAGTACTCATGGCTAAGGCTATACCTTCTAGTTCTGTGCGATCGCCTACGACTGTTCCAGTTCCATGTCCTTCGACAAAATCCAGTGTATGGGGACTGTAACCAGCTCGATCATAGGCACGACGCAATGCCGCAGCTTGTCCTTCACGATTAGGAGCGGTAATTCCGCCTTTACCATCAGATGAAATTCCCCAGCCTTTTAAGACTGCATATATATAGTTACCATCAGCGCGAGCATCTTCTAAGCGCTTGAGAACTACAAAACCGCATCCTTCACCAGGGATGAAGCCACTAGCTCTGCGATCATAAACTTTCATGTCTGTACCAGTCAGAGCGCCTGTTTTGGCAAACCCAATCAATTCAAATGTGTCGAGACTGATATCTACGCCGCCTGCAAAAGCGAGGTCTAAGTCACGATTCATTAAAGCGGTAGCAGCGTTAGCTACAGCAATGAGGGAAGAAGAACAGGCTCCATCGACTGTGTAACCGCCACCGTGAAAGTTAAAAAAGTTGCAAACTCTGCCTGCAATTGTGTTGGAGAGATTACCTGCGAGTGTGTCTTCGGTAATTGGTGAGAAAACAGATTTGTAGTAAGCCTCCATAGTCTCCACTAGGGAGTCGATCGCTGATGGTGGAAGTTCCTGTGCTTGGGCTGTAGCAACCAAGGCACGCCGGACATAGGGCCAACGCATTCTCATGCTGGTGGAGCGTGAAAATTCTCCTGTTAAGGTGTTACCAAGCAATACGCCTGTGCGTTCAGTGGGAATGTTTGTACGGTTATAACCAGCATCTTCCGCAGCTTGAATGGCAACTTCCAAGGCTAGCCATTGAGCAATGTCCGCAGAATCTACTACACTTTTAGGAATGCGCCACTTTACCCAGTCAAACTCAAAACCATCAATCACAGCCATACGGCTGCCATATGTCTTGTCTGGCGCATCGGGATCTGGATCGTAATAGTCAGAAATAGGTAATCTTTGATTTGGCGATCGCCGAAATTGTTGTCGCCTCGCCACTATGTTTTCCCACAGTTGTTGCAAATTATTGGCACCAGGATACCAACAACCCATGCCAACAACTGCAATTTCATTAGGGTGAGATGCTGTGCTGTGCATATCGGTAATTATTTTAACTTTGGTTAGAAAAATGGTTGTGTCGCAAAAATAGGTAGATGGTAAGGTAAGAAAGCCTAAAACTCGACTCCCGCTTTCCAATGTCCACATTATCTCTATTCAAATGGCGACACTTTTGGCCGGAGATCATCTTGCTCAAACGATTCGTGGTGTGTCGATGAAACCTACATCAAAGTCAAAGGGCAGTGGAAGTATTTGTATAGAGCGGTCGATTCACAAAGCAATTCCCTAGACTTTATGCTCAGTGCCAAGCGCGATGCCAAAACAGCTAAAAGGTTCGTACGTAAAATGCTGGATGTTGTTCATACTCAAACTTCAACAGCGATCAACGTAAACTAAGAATGCAGCATATCTGAAAAAGGTGATGTACGATCACACCCTTGCCTCTTCTTGATAGAAGAGATATTCAACCTCCTTAGGGATAGGCTCAGTTAGCAAAGGAATCGAAGCATGACCTTGGATAACTTTTTGGAGCAAAATTTGGTCGTCTAATCCGCCTAATTCATTAGTATGAACTGATACAGCAAAAAAACCTTGAAAACTCTTATTCTTTGGACAAAACTGATGATAAACTTCCCCGTGAAACCGAAGAACAAATATTGCGTCTTTAGGAAGCTCAACAATAGTCATTTTCTCGATGAATATTTGAGGATCTTGCTTAATCTCATCAAGAGTTGCACTACTAAACTTAAGCACAGCACCAAATTCACCAGTAACAGCAGTGATTACCCGATGTCCTGCATGTCGATGAAAAACTAAATCTTTCTTATCAACCCCAAAAGTGTATATGGTCGTCAAATCACCTTTTTCCCAGTCTGTATTTGCAATTTTTGCGCTTGGTTCGTTATATTCTTCAATAAAATTCTTGTGCTTTCTTTGCCGTTCTAAACCATCATGAACAATTTCTTTTCCTACTCCAGATGGAAGCTTTGCTACTACAAAAATTTCTACTGGTAAACGGTTGTCTCCACAATCAATCACCAAATTTTTGTCTGACAAAATGACACGTCTGTTAATTTCTAACATGTTAGGATACATCCTTCACTAAGATTTGAACGAATTTTTCTCATTCTCAACTTTAGTCAACGATATCGCGGGAGTCTCAACCGTCAACGGAGCGTAGGAGGAAGATTTTTCTGTCTGCAATTGTTAAATCTTTAAGCACGATGAGCGCGAAGATGATAAGGTAGTTTGCGATTAATTCTTTGTCTGGCACGTCTAAGTATTCTTCTTAGCATCATTTTGCAGACAGATATCTGTTGTTAGTAATCCATTTGCTATCTCATTTTATGAAGGCGTCGACCGATTCTATTGCAAGGACCAAAGTTATCGGTGTCAGCACCTTGTTGAGTACTACCAACTTGGTTGTAAGGAAATTGTCCACCAGTGTTATTGATGTTAAAGTTTGCTTGTTTAGGGTAAAGTTGACCAGCTTGATTACCCAGGAAGCCAGAGAAAAGGTAACCATAGCATACTTTTCGAGCAGCAATTACCTTTTTCCTATCGGAAGGACTCCCAGGACCAGCAGTGAGGTAGTCCTCTCTAAAGATTACATAGTTCGGACCCGCAGAAATGACAGTACCGGTCTGAGCAGCAGTTGGACTATCTGCTGGAATCACCAATATAGCTTTCGAAATTTGCTGTGGTAGTGGAAATGAGTTGTTGTCTGTTATTGCTCTTTCAAGCAAGGTACGTTCCACGGGGCCGATAGTTCCATTGTGAGACCGTATGGCTTTGATGACAGCAAAATTATAAGAATTGGAGTTGTTGTCATCGCCAGTTTCAATAGCTGCATTGAAAGGATCTGTTTTAGTTGGGTCGCTCGTCGTAGCAGCAGCATTAATGGCGATATCAGTTATTCTTGGGTTAGGGATTATTGCTCCGTTATTAAATGCTGTTTGTGTAGAGTCAACGGCGCTGAGATCAGGAAGAGGGTTGCTGAGGAAAGTGTCAAGAGGAGGTCGTTTAGGACCACCTGGATAGAGTTCAACGCCGTTATTACATCCTTGAGCCATTCCGTATCTTCCACGCACACTAGTTGTACTATCTGTAAATACAGTAGCGGGGACGTTATTTTGTGAGGGATCGTTACCGTTAGAGAGGGTAGCAACCTCTCCGCTAACATCACCTGAAATAACGCGTATGATAGGCACATCTGGACCGAACTCACCCTTGGCATTTTTCACTTGTTTCCAGTTGACTGGATCGCCTAGAGCTGGGTTTCCTCTTAACATACGGCAAGCTACTTCTGGACTCATACTAGGCTCGTAATAACGACCATCAGG
Source organism: Fischerella sp. JS2 (assembly GCF_032393985.1). Classification (NCBI taxonomy): domain Bacteria; kingdom Bacillati; phylum Cyanobacteriota; class Cyanophyceae; order Nostocales; family Hapalosiphonaceae; genus Fischerella; species Fischerella sp. JS2. The sequence goes on along the minus strand of NZ_CP135918.1, from coordinate 5,219,076 downwards.
AAACTGAATATTGGTAGCTAACTCAATGTTAATGTTGACTCCGTTGACAACAACGTAATGTAGACCAGTGATGGGGTCAATAACTGGCTGGTTGGTAACTGTGTCGATAATGGTGTTGTTGCGGACAGTTGTGTTAGCACCAAAGGTTGTGCCTATACCGTCGGTCACTGCAAAGTCAACACGTTGGCCTAAAGCGATATCTCCATTGCGAAACGCTCCACGACCATAACCACTACCGGTGATTATATATCTGTAAGGGCTGCCTGAACGGTTTGTGAAGTTCCATAGTTCACTGTCATAACCAACATCTGGATCGCTCAGGGGATTGTTATCATCAAAAATGGTGATAACGGAGCCTCCACCAGCACCAACAATAGCAGGATTATCTTGAGCGAAATCTTTTCGAGGAGGTGGTGCAGTAAATGCCGCACCAACGGTCAATGTCATACCAGTGGTCAACGCCGCAATAGACGCTGCTTTGCTCAGACGATTAAAATTAGCTAACATAATTTGTGTTTAAGGATGTTTAATCAGCTTTTGCAAGGATGTTTAATCAGCTTTTGCAGAGAATTATTATTCAGATAGTGTTGCAAAAGATTCGAGAACTACTACTTATAGAGTGAATCATGTGTGTTACGACTATTTATGTAGTACTAGAGAGAATTTTTACAACACTACCTCCTTATACTGTTTGACGAACATTGAAAGGTATGGAGGCAATGAATATGATTTGCAAAGGACAAGTTTAAGCTGTTGAAAAAGGTTATATACGATTTCAGACAGAATTCGTATCTTAAAACTTGAAATTACTTGCTTAAATAAGCCTAAACCAAGTCAATCATTGTGTTATTTAATTTTTATTCAATAATTTTTGCTACATGACCATAGTGATGATGTCAATCTCAATCTTCTTAGTATTTAGTTAAGGAGCTTGCCTAATCTTGCTGATACTTAAGCTTAATGGTCATGTTTGATTTTAGAACTGGACTTTGGATGTCCATTTGTTCATAACTACTACAATAGTATAACATTCCTAATGAGTCAATATAGCAAAACATAAGTTCACTCTTTCTTGTTAGTTTGTTGTACATTGGAATTCCCCCAATTGAACGAACTTAGGAAGCTTGAAAAAACTATTGGAACGTGAAATAAAAGTATTTTAGATGAGATAGAGACAACTTTAAACTTTGCTCAAATATGACATGAAAAGGTTAACATCTGGTTGTGAAGTTAGTAACTTAAGCTTATGAAAATGAAATTAAGCTGAATAAAAAGCTACGTTAGTAAGATAAAAAATCAAATATCATCGATTCTACAAATGAAATTCTCTTGAATTTAGATAAGTGGTTTATTAATATTTATTGTGGAACAATGTAATCTTTAAGTTTTTAAATATTTAGTTTTTAAATAGATTTATAAAGCTCTAAAACATTAAAAAAACTCATAACTACCCCAAAGATAAATGAAAGGCAAGGAGTATAAATTCTTCACACATATTTGAGGGGGAGAAAGCGCTTGCTGTCGCTTTCTCCCCCCACAGAATGATTATTATTTAAGAACTGTCTTTTGAGCTTTTTGGATTAATTTATTTTTTTCCAGTTATCTTCTTGGCAGAGCGATCGCTTACCATACTCTTATACATCTTACTTATGTCGTGATTAATGTCACTAAAGTTAATTTGTTGAGAATAAAATTGAGTGTAGCCCCTGCTATTTCGATGTTTTACAACTTAATGGCAAAAGTCAAATTACCGTGATGCTCCATAATCTCATGATGGAATAATTGATCCTTGTATAAAGTCAAGCGACAAGAGAAACAGATAGTCCAACGAGAATGCCGAAGTTTACTCCCTCGAATATCAGCATTCGTGGAACAAGTAGGTTTTGGTAGAGTTCGTGTAAGGCGATCTCAACAAACACTCTGAAACCTTATAAGCTAATAAGCAACCCTGCTGAAATTTTAGACTCAACTTCTCCCGTGCAAATGTGCTAAACAGCCCTCAAGTCTTTATGCCTTTGCACTCAAGAGTTCCAGCGTAAAGAAGCCACGCTACAAAGATTGCGATCAACGTTATTCGAGTACAACCTTCAAATAACGGGAAAACACTCCAATAGCGACGATTACCATTAATCTGGAAAGGAGCAAGAAAAGATTAGAGAGCATTTCTATGCTCATACGCGTGTTCCGTCGATACCATTTATGACTTGAAAGCTAAGCCTATCCGCTCCATTGTTTACACCATGCTCATTAATCCAAACCTCGGAGTCGGCGGCAAGTATTGGATGAGCGAGCAATGGATGCCGTTGTTGCCGCTCGTAGCCATCTAGATCGTAAGCAGGTGTGAAACCGATGCGAATGAAATCCACCAAAGCGCGAAGCTTGTTTTCCAAACTGATACGGGCCTTTGGCAAAGCGGCGTAACGGCGGGCGATGGTTTCAAAATCCTCCGGCTGTCGACCTGTGACGTCATAAACGTCAGTGGTTGGAGCGCCCATTTCAAAAGCCCCACGCTTGTGATCTTCAACGTAATAACGGAAACCACTCAGTTCGAAAGCGCTCACGCCCTCAGCTCGCGCAGCCTTTAAAAACATCGGCATCGGCATGTTCATAGGGAGAACCTTCCGCTTTAGCACCCGGCTCAAGATTTTGGTCATATCGCTTACCGAAAGGAGTACAGGTCCAGTTGGACGATAAGTTTTACCGTTATGCTTTGCGGGATCAATCAACGCAGCAACAGCGACGCGTGCTATATCCTCATTTGAAGGCGGCGCATTGCGGCTGTTACCAGTCAGGTTAGGAAACATACCAAAATGAGCAGCAAAATTGATCAGGCGCAAATAGTTATCAGCAAAGAATCCTGGGTTGACGATGGTGTGGGCGACACCTGGGATCATAGAGAACAAGTGGTCGACGAGCCAGTGTTGCCGTGTTAACAATGAAGGATGCGAGGGACTTGCAAGCCATTGGCTAAGGCCAACGATGGCTTCGAGTCTTGCCTTTTGAGCGGAAACTACAAAGGCGGCTGCGCTTTGGATCATATACGAGTTAAAAGGCGGACAGTAATAAGCACGAGAGGTTCCCTGCATGGCTCTAAAGAGCTGTTCCGGATCGAATAAATCTGCGGCAACCACCTCCACCCCAAGTTTTCTCAATCTTTCACTGCGCGCATCAAGCGTGCGGACAACGGCGCGTACTGGCCAGCCGAGATTAACAAGCTCCAAAACGACAGCGCTTCCTATTTTGCCAGTAGCGCCAGTTACAAGAATGATCGGTTTATTCATTAAGTTAGTTTTAGATATTGTATGATGGTAATCATATTATAAAGACAATAACTATACAATACAGTCTGTTTCAATATTTTTTTAGAATTGTTGGCAATTACATATCCTAAAGATATACATGTCCTTCAATTAGATAATGGACTCCAGAAGATGCCCACCTTCTAATGCAGGTGCGAACGCAATGTTTAAATCAACAGTAGAGCAGATAGACTTTAATGCTGGAACGATTTACGTGAAGCGGGTAAAAAAGGGGATACATAGTGTCCAACCACTTTATGGTGAGGAGATGCGCTCACTCCGTAAGCTTCAAAGAGATTATCCTCTTAGTCTCTATGTATTCCTGTCTTAGTGTGAACCATTAGCACGAGATACAATTGGTGGAATTGTTGAGCGGGCTGGCAAGTTAGCAAGTCTGTCCTGTGTTCACGCAAATATGCTACGACATGGAACCTGTTATCCCAAGGCCAATCGAGGTACTGATACCCGGACAATTCAGAGTTACTTGGGGTATAACAACATCCATGTATCCCTAAAAGAGTCGCACCCAAATATATTGTTTTACCTGTTGTCATCCAAATATTCCTTCTGATAATATGGCAATGGATTAAAAGACCAATTGGTCTTTAAATAGAGATGCTAAATGTCCAAAGCAAAAATTACCAGAGAAAAAATTCTGACAAAGGCAGCAGAACTGTTTAACCTGAAGGGTTATAGTGGTGTTTCGATGTCGGATATTATGCAGGCTACAGGATTGCAAAAAGGAGGAATATATAACCATTTTCAAAGTAAAGAAGAGTTAGCACTACATGCTTTAGATCTTGCCTTTAATCTTGTTAATCAACGTTTTGTTGATGCTGTCAAAGGAAAAACTCATGCCATTGAACGCCTGCAAGCCATCACTTCTGTCTACCTAAGTTTTGTGCTTGGAGAACCACTTATTCCCGGTGGGTGTCCAATTTTAAACACAGCGATTGAAAGCGACGATACAAATTCAGTTTTACGGGCAAAGACACAGGAAGCTATGAACAGGTGGCGACAACTTATTTGCCAAATTATCGAAAAGGGAATTGCTGAAGGTGAAATTTCTCAGGCAGTCGAGCCAGATGTGGTTGCAACCATTGTTATTGCTAACCTTGAAGGAGCGTTGATGATGAGCCAACTCTACAGAAAACATATTCACATGAAAAGAGTGATTGAGCATTTAAATCAGTACTTGACAAGCCTCGTTTCTCTAAAAGACGAACATGAGTACAGATAAAGATAAATTTTTTTTGCTCTTTTAAAGAGCAACTGGCTTAGCCTTTTTGAAATTTAGGGAATTTTAAGCGAGGTCAAAAACATTAATAGGTGCGAGTTTTCAGCAACATAATCAACATAATTATTTGTAAATTAGGTTTACGTATGCCCCATTCCAAATGCAAGCAAGCAAATGTTGCGATCGCTTTTGAAGGATAAAAGCCATGAAAACAAAGTCATCTGATGAGCTTGCGTTTAAACAGGTAATACCTCACTTCAAGTCAACAACCAGAAGACTAACCCTAATAGGCAGTATCCTCTTGCTATCTGGCCTGACTATTGGCATCACACGCTTGTTGATGGACAAGCGAAATGTAGAAAGCAGTGCAGATGTAAATCTGCTCACTGTCAAAACAACCAATGTCAAGCCAGTAAAGTCTTATCAAATCTCACGAACCTACACAGGAGAATTCCAGGCAGTTCGAGCCAGTGAACTAGGCTTTGAGCGAGGTGGAAAACTAGTTTGGTTTGGTGTTGATCGGGGAAATCGGGTCGCTACTGGAACTGCTTTAGCCAAGCTGGATACGACTAACTTAGAAGCTAAACGTCAAGAGTTGATTGCTCAAAAAGACCGAGCTGTGGCTGTATTGGAAGAATTACAAACCGGGCCTCGCAACGAAGATATAGCAACTGCTCGCGCTCAAGTCAAAGAAATAGAAGAACAATTAAAACTGGAACATCTAAAACGTACTCGACGCAAGTATCTCTACGAAACAGGAGCAATTTCCAAAGAGCAATATGACGAAGTAGCCTTTAACTCTAATGCCTTGTTTGAGCGTCTATCGGCAGCAAAAAGTAATCTCAATGAGTTATTGGCAGGAACACGTAAAGAACAGATAGCAGCGCAAAAGGCAGCAGTCAAACAATTAGAAGCCAGTATAGCTGACATCGAAATCACTATAGCAAAAAGTACTATTAAAGCTCCTTTTGCTGGGATTATTGCGGCTCGGCGGCTGGATGAAGGAACTGTTGTGAATGCAGGTCAAGCAGTGCTGCGCCTCATGGAAGATGTAAGACCAGAATTAGAAATCGGTATTCCTGTATCATTGCTTTCCCAACTCCAAGTAGGTACTAACCAAAGTGTTCAAATTGGGGAAACAACATACACAGCGAAAGTATCATCTATTCTGCCAGAAATTGATCTAGCTACCCGTACTCGTACTGTCGTCCTCACATTAGAACAGGCGGCAAAGCAATCAGTAGCACCTGGACAAATCGGGCGATTAAAAATTGCTCAAACCGTCTCAACAAATGGATACTGGTTGCCAATCTCAGCACTTGTACAAGGAAAACGTGGCTTGTGGTCTTGTTATGCCTTAACTGAGACGGAAAATTCCCAAAAGAATTTATCCTTAGCGAATGCAACAAAACCCTATCGCGTCGAACGTCGGGACGTGGAAGTTGTGCATACCGAAGGCGATCGCGTTCTAGTTCGAGGAGCAATTGAGTCTGGTGACAATGTGATTATTGACGGAATACAACGAATTGTACCTGGTCAGCTAGTACAGATTGCAGGCTCTTAGGACAAGGAGGGACAAGCAATTTTAGATTTTGCGAAGGTTTGCTCACTTCATTGATTGGTTGGAATATCAAAACTCGGTCAAATTGAAAATTTATTTCAGACAAAGCGATCGCTCTTCTGGTGCGCCAAACAATCCAACCCGACTCAGGTATTGTACACATATTGAATTGAGCAAACAGTAATAGCCGCAGTTATCAGGTATATGACGCGAGATTTAAACCCGCTAACAATGCGAACTGTTATCCAAGTGATGAAATTGGTAACTGATAACTGATAACTGATAACTGTTAAAAAAGGGCGTCAGAATAATGTCAACTCTGTTTTACCGCAATGTCCAATTACTACTTCTGACAATTTGCTTGATCGTTGTGTGGGGACTCTCTGCATTTGTGACTATGCCCCGCCTTGAAGATCCTGTATTAACTCAGCGCAACGCTTTAATTAAAACTGCTTTTCCTGGAGCAACTGTTGAGCGTGTGGAAACGCTTGTGACCGATAAAATTGAGGAAGAATTATCTGATATTGAAGAGATCAAACATCTTGAATCTACCTCCCGCCCAGGTTTCTCTATTATCTCCATTGAACTGAAAGACACAGTCAAGGGTAAAGATGCTGACGAAGTTTGGTCGCGTGTACGCAATCGCATTACAGATGCGATTCCCCAGCTGCCATCAGAAGCCTCACGACCCAGGTTTGAAAAATTAGAAATTAAAGCCAATGCTTTGATTGTTGCCTTGACCTGGAATCTTAAAGAATCCACAGACTATACAATTTTGCGTCGTCTGAGTGAAGAACTTAAAGACCAACTACGCTATGTTCCAGGCACAACAAAAGTTGAGATGTTTGGCGATCCCAACGAAGAAATCATCGTTGAGATTAGCCCCTCGGATTTAGCTTCCCTTGGTTTGACAGCGCCAGAATTATCGAGGCAGATTCTCTCAAGTGATGCCAAGGTAGCGGCTGGTCAACTACGTAGTTCAAACAATGATCTGTTGTTTGAAGTTGAAGATGAACTTGATTCGCTAGAGCGAATTAATCGTATTCCTATTCGCTTTGGTAACTCGGGTCAATTTACTCGCTTGGGTGATATTGCCCAAGTTAAGAAAGCAACAATTGAGCCGCTTGCCAGTTTGGCTTTAGTTAGTGGTCAGCCAGCGATCGCTCTAGAGGTGTTGGTAGAACCAGAGAAACGTCTTGATGACTGGAAACATGTAGCCGATCAAACCATAGAAAAATTCCGCGCCCAGTTACCAAGTGGGATTGGTTTAAAAGTCCTTCTTGACCAAAGCAGTTATGTCGCAGCTCGCATCCGTGTTGTCCTCCAGGAATTGCTGATTGGTTCTGTCCTGGCGTTGATTGTCCTCTATTTTATGATGGGCTGGAGATCTGCACTGGTTGTTGCTGTCACTTTGCCTCTGTCATCTTTAATAGTGTTCGGGGCAATGCAAGTATTAAAGGTGCCATTGCATCAAATGTCTGTCACAGGACTAATTATTGCCTTGGGTCTTCTGGTTGATAACTCAATTGCCGTGGTTGATGAAGTGCAAGTCCGCCTGCATGAAGGCATGGCTCCAGAACAAGCGATCGCAGATAGTTTTAAGCACTTAGCTGTTCCACTTGTGAGTTCTACTACTAGCACTGTTTTGGCTTTCTTGCCTATTGCTTTAGCTCCTGGAGGTGTAGGGGAATTTACTGGTACTATTGGCTTAAGTTCAATTCTAGGGATCGTAGCTTCTTTAGTTACATCGTTAACTATTTTACCTGCGGTGGCTGGAAAGTTGCATGATTGGACGCATAGAGGTAGAAGTCATACTTCTAGCCGGAATGTTTGGTGGGAAACAGGCTTTTCTCACCCTCAGATCACACGAGTTTACCGTTGGACGTTGGATAAAGCTCTTGCTAGACCAGTGATCGCAGTAAGTATGTCTCTAATTTTACCGATAGCTGGTTTTGCCGTAGCTCCCCATTTGGATATTGAGTTTTTTCCACCTTCAGGCCGGGATCAGTTTTACGCTGAGTTAGAGCTACCAATCCAAGCATCATTAGAAAAAACTGAATCTACTGTTCTACAAGCACGGCAGTTAATTAAAAAGCATCCAGAAGTTAATGATGTTCATTGGTTTATCGGTAAAAGCGCTCCGAAAATTTACTACAACATCATTAATAATCGCGAAAATTCATCTAATTACGCCCAAGGTTTGGTGCAACTAAAACCCAATGTGTTACCATTACCAGTGATTCAAGCTTTGCAAAAAGAGTTGGATCAGGCATTTCCTTCAGCTATCGTTTGGGTGCGAAAACTGGAGCAAGGTCCACCATATGAGGCTCCTATTGAGTTACGCCTTTATGGCCCTGACCTAGAACGCTTACGGGAATTGGGAAACCAAATGCGGTTAATATTAAACCAAGTTCCCCATGTACTCCATACTCGCGCCACTCTGGCTGAGGCTTTGCCGAAACTCAGCTTAAAAATAGACGAAGAAGAAGCAAGATTAGCAGGGCTTGATAAGAGTGCGATTGCCCAGCAGTTAGATAATAGTTTAGAGGGGGCTGTGGGTGGCTCAGTTTTGGAAGATACGGAAAACTTACCCGTGCGTGTGCGCTTATCAAATTCCCAGCGTGGTAACTTGGATCAGATTTCTTCCTTAGATTTGCTATCAAACAACACTCCAACATCAGGTCAGGAACGTGCTAGGATTCCACTCTCGGCTGTAGGTGATGTTCAACTTATGCCTGATGTGGCAACTATCTTTCGACGCAACAGGCAAAGAGTAAATAAAATACAGGGATTGCTGAGTGCTGGGGTACTACCAGCGAAAGTTCTGGCAGATTTCCAACACCGTTTAGCAGCCAGTGACTTTCAGTTACCCCCCGGTTACTCATTAGATTTTGGAGGTGAGGCAGAAACACGAAGTACAGCAGTTACTAATCTGTTGTCAACGGTGAGTGTGTTGCTAGTGCTGATGGTGGGGACACTGGTACTAACTTTTAATTCTTTTGCGATCGCAGGGGTACTCGGATTAATTGCTATACTTGCTGCGGGTTTTGGGTTAGGCTCTTTAAGTGTTTTTGGTTATCCGTTTGGATTTACTTCCATCCTGGCCACGATTACGCTCATAGGTATAGGAATCAATGAAGCTACTGTTGTTTTAGCTGCTTTATTAGAAGATCCGCTAGCTCAACAAGGCGATCACCAAGGAATACGTGAGGTTGTGGTTCATGCCACACGTCATATGATCTCTACCACAATTACTGATATGTGTGGTTTCTTTCCCTTGCTTTTTGATAGTACAGGTTTTTGGCCGCCTTTTGCGATCGTTATGATTGGTGGTTTGGTTGGTATTACTCAATTGTCTCTGTACTGCGTACCTCCTGCCTTTTTGGTGCTAGTACGTAGACGTTATAAAACCAGTTTCTCTGCCAGAAAACTGTCAGAGTTGGATGCAAAAGTTTGAGTATGAACTTTACTTTTATTGCTCTGATAGGTCAGCTATTTAGATCAACTGAGAATTGTAAAGTTAACAGTGGCAGGAAGTTTTACTCTAACTAAGGCACTGCCACTATCCAAACGCTACCAAAAAGATACCTGGAGGCAAGCTGTGAGAATTGAGCTACTTGACCCTAAAGCATCTACTCAGCAAACACCAGATTACACAAGCAAGCACAACACAACAGACAATTTAGAATTAACACAGCTAAGATTAGAGAAACTTAGCACTTTATCGCCAACACTAAATCAGCAAATTATGACAGAATTAGACAACCCTACAAGAGAGCTTTTGCAGACTTGTAGTATTGATGCTTATTTCTGGTCTCAAAACAGTTTTATCAGAATCTCTTGTTATAATTTCCGGCTTTTTTCCTACCTGAAGCGACATAAAAAATGGTTGTTTTATCTTCGTAAAGTTATTCATAAATTAGTAGCAGAAGTTAAAAAAATTGAAGTAATTTATCAAGAAGGAGAAAAATTATATATATTTTATAGAATATTAGACTAATTTATCCCTCTTTTGTCACTTTCAGAATTAAACAAGTAGGAAATCAGTGAAATTATCCAGAAGTATAAAAAGGTTTCAATTGATTCATTGCACAAATTAAGTGATTGAATCCCAGCAATAAATCAGAATTGGCAAAGAATCTAACCAGGAATAAATCAACCAAATTAGAAAGAGCGGTTGGACAATGAAACGAAGATTCTTTAGAGTATTTTTCCATCCACCCTCATGTTTCTATTGCTGATGATGAGAAAAATTAAGAGAATTATTTTGTTGTACCTCAGTTTCAATTTGGTTTTCTTTAATCTTCGACTCTTCAACTCATTTTCTGACCAGTCTGAATTAGCTATAAAATGATGTAATGACTGGGCAGAATTTATACTTACTACTTTAGCTATTTCTGGTAATTATTTTCTTTTAATCGGTGAAATTATTCCCAACTGTAAATATTTAAAGCATTCATAGTTTCTCACTTCTTTGAACAGGTCTTTGTACTCTGCACCGCGATTCATCTACAATCCCAACCGTTGGGTGGGCATCTCTTGCCAAATTTTTCAAGATTTGTAATTCTACATCCATTGCCCTGCTTAGTTTCCAGAGTTTTTTCTTTTAATCCTTTTATTCAGAATACTCGGAAAGTGACACAAGAGGGATAAGTGCATCTGATCAAGTATATCAGGCTGCTTATCTGTGCAATACTTATTTTTTAGAAAAAATATGAGAATATGAGATTGCTCATGAATGTCAATTACCTAAATTTTAATTAAAATAAATAATAACAGTTTATAGATTTTGTTTATTTTGATGTCCTCTTCGAGACTACTACCTATAGCTATTGATGTCCATGCTCCTCTCCCAATTACTGTTCAGGTATCTGAACAAATTAAGCTATTGATTGCAATAGAATATCTGAGACCTGGAGATAGCTTGCCAACAGTTATTCAACTAGCAGAATACCTGAAGATAAATCACAATACTATTGCATTAGTATATTCGGAATTAATAGAAACTGGATATTTAGTAGCTAAAAGAGGAAAAGGAACTTTTGTCGCCGAAAGTGAATTATTACAAAAGTCAATTAGTCGTAATTCTCTCTATCAAATTTTAGAACAAGCTTTTTTGATCGCAACTCAAATGGAGTTAAGTGCATCTGAGTTTGGGTTGACTGCTTATGCTGTAGCAGTGAGTTCAAATGAGCGTAAACAAGTTGTTCCTTTGAAGCTAGTATTTGTAGAATCTCTTCAATCTGAGGCTGATTCGTATTTGCATTCTGTTCAATCAGAAATTAGTCATCCTCTATCCTTGCTGTATTTGGAAAATTTGCAAGCTGGTCAACCAGTAGCTTTAAAAGAACTTTATTCCTCTAATTTAGTGATTACAAAAGCTCAGTATGTATGTGAATTGACTCAAATCACTACTTCAAAACAAGAGGTGATTGGGATAATTTTTGAACCAGATTTGCAACTTCTAACACAGATTTCAAGTTTAAATCGTGGTAGTCAGGTATTGCTTGTTAGTCAAAAATCGGGCGAAGGTAAAAATATGAAACAGATGCTAGAAAAATCTGGCATTTCTCACTTAAACTTACAGTCAGTAAATATTGAAAACATTCAGTCATACTTTCAGTTATTTAATCATGCTGATATCATCTGTGCTTCTCAATCTGTCTGCGATTATATATGTGAAATTAGCCCTCAATCTGAAAAGGTTGTAAGTTTTAGTTTCATCATTAACAGAGCTAGTCTCTCCGTTTTAAAAACTCGCTTAGTTGCTATTCAACCAAAATTTCGCAGGTTAGTTAGCAAAGCAAATAATATTTTCGACAGGGAAAAGGGGAGAAAGTAAACAGAAGAGATCCCCACTCAAAATCCCCCACATCCCTAACATCCCCCTATGTCGTCACGGGAATCATAAAAGTGTGCGGAATCAGGAATTAAAGGGAGGTGTCCACTTGGTGTTGCTATAAATAAACCAGGCTGGTTTCATACATGTAGAGAAAAATCTAATAGTCCTTTCCCACCCACAAATGTTTATGTAAGAACTCTATCAAACAGCGATCGCTCTGATTGCTCATGCTAGAGAAGAAGATAATGGATCACGCTGACCAGGCGATCGCTAATCTACAGCAATTTAACGATTATCAGCAATTTTTCTTTGTAAAACTGCAATCCGTTCTCGTGGATTTGGGTGAGTACTCAAAAACTCTGGTGGAGAAGAACGAGTCGCTAATTTCTTTAAGAAAGCAGGCATAGCATTAGGATCGTAACCAGCCTGTTGCAGATACTGCAATCCCCGAGCATCAGCGTTAAACTCAGCCTCACGGCTGTTAGGTAAATCTACAGCCAACTGATAAGCTATGGCAGCCAACTTACTTCTATCTAAACCAGCAAGTGAAGCTGCACCTTGAACTAACTGCGTTTGTTTAAGCCTTTTAACCAAATCGTCATTACAAATGTGAGCAATTTCGTGTGCTATCACCGACGCCAACTGGTCTTCATTATCCGCCGCATTGATCAAACCAGTGTGGACATAAACATAACCACCAGTAGTTGCAAAAGCGTTAATGCTTGCATTTTGAACTACATAAAATTTAAAAGGAGTTTGAGAGCAGCTACTAACTCGCGCTAATCTTTGACCAATTCTGGTGACAGTTGCATTCGTACCAACTCTATAATTTCTGCGTACCTGTTGATGTATATTACTGCCCAATTCAACCTTTTGCTTAGTTGATAAATTAGAAAGTTGAAAATATTGGATTCCCGGAACAATTAAATCCTGAAATGGAAGCGCTTCCGCAGGTTTTGGAGCAGATAATCCTACACTTGCAGCAGTTCCTAAACCAAGTATCAAAGAAAGACCCTTATTTAATTTTTTAGGTAAACGAGAAAAATCTTCCTTACTTTGTGTTCTTTGGGTACTTTGTGGTTTGTGAAAAAGGTTCATTTTTCTAACTCGAATAATATAACTGTATATCATTCTTTTACTACTTACATGATAACTAATTAAAGTCGTGAAAACTCATCTATCTTGGGTCAGGAATTTTGTATATGGCTGAGTGTTTTATAAAATATCTAACCAAGAATTAATTTCACCAATTACTTGATTTTGAAATTCCAAATAACCCTAATGATTTGACGGATAACCGACATCAGCCCAATGGGGTACATGACAATTTCACAGTCCAAAACCAACTATTTTGATTTCAAACTTGCTTTTGAGCTCAATCTAGTACTCTTAATATTGTGATGCACCAATAAGGGCAATTGTTCCCAAAATTTTTGTTTTAGTGAAATTACGCAAAGTGGCTGCTAGCTAGTATAAAAATGCTATAGAAGAAAAACAAGTTTCCGACTTATCTAAAAAATCGGGAAGCTAAGCGACGTGATTGTTTACAATTCAGCACGTAGAAAACGATAACCTAAATCTATTTCTGTCAAACTGCAAATTTCACCATACTTTTTCATCCATTCTCCACTATTTAATTCTGCTGCTAGCGATTGTACTCCTCGCTCGACTAAATGTGGATCAGCTAAAGGAAAAGACGAGATCCCGGCACGTACTTCAGGCAGTAAATATAATTCCGGACGTCTCCAAGCTGCTGCTGCAAATAAATCAGATAAATCATGAGGTAGCAAAAAAGGTATGACTTCTACATATCTTTTGGTATTAGTTGTAATTAAATTAATCAGGTCATTCAATTGTAAGAATCTGAGGGCATCTTCCCATAAAAATGGAAAATAATCATAAAGCCAAATTTTGGGAGCGAATCTAATATCAAATGTCAGCAACACTATTGCTCCATCTCTACTAATTCGCTGCATTTCCTGAAAAGCTTTTGCGAGGTTAGAAAAGTGATGAATTGTCAGAACACTGATAACTCCGTCAACATAATTATCTGGTAAAGGTAAAGCTTCTGCATAGCCAGTAAACCACTCAATTTGTGGGTGTTTTATCGCTTGTGTTTGCATAACTTGAGATGGTTCAATAGCATTCACAAACAATCCTTGGTTAGCTAGCGCTAAACTATAACCACCTGTACCAGCACCAATATCAGCAATAACGCTTCCTTTAGGTAAACTGAGTAACTCAATTAATGTATTGACGATGCGATAATCGGGAATGCGAGTTTTGGAATATTGTTGACCAATTGAATTGTAAACAGGAATTGACATAATATTAATATTTAGATAACTTAACTCTGCAAGAATCTCATTTTAAAATATAAATCAAATTGAATATATAGAATTAATCTACATAATTCATAAGTTTTCAGGGGTGAATATAAATCCCTTCTGCCACCGCTACGTACTACAACGGAGGGAACCTCCAAGGGCGCAGTGGCTCCTCTGCCTTCTGCCTCTGTTGGTCATACCAAGTTGTGTTTAAAAACCTCACAAGAACAGCCCCTTCACCCCTAATCCCCACTCCCTTAGGGGAGTGGGGCCCCCGAGTTCCCCAGAGGGGACCCCCCCATCCCCTCTCCTTAGTAAGGAGAGGGGTGGCGTAGCCGGGGTGAGGTAATATCTATGAATGCAACTTGGAATGCAACTTGGTATCAATGTATTTTCTAGGAGATGTAGAATGTTTGTTCACATCCCTAGTGATATATTGGCTGAACTTAGAAATCCTGTGGAATTATTGACTTCTATGAACTCTGCAACTTATGTTGCCATTATCATTGGCTTGGGAGCAGTTCTAGGTGGATTGAGTCGCTATTACCTCACCTTATGTTTTGGGCGCTGGTTTGGAATCGGATTTCCTTATGGAACTTTATTCATCAATCTTACAGGTGCATTTTTGATGGGTTTTTTTACTACCCTCGCATCAAAGCTGTCTATTCCTTCAGCAGTACAAATGTTAGTTTCAGTAGGCTTGTTGGGTTCATACACCACGTTTTCAACTTATGCCTTAGACACCTCTAATCTCTTACGAACGAGAGACTATAAAGCAGCATTACTCTACTGGTTTGGTAGCCTGCTGTTAGGGTTTATTAGTATAGAGTTGGGAATATTCTTAGCAAAGATGCTTTAGTTTGCTAATATCTGTAAAGTCTTAAAATCTTAATCAGTATTTTTTTCATAAAAAATTCAAAATTGATTGACTGAGGGGTGAACATGAATACCCTAGAGCGTTTGACAATTTATGTTGGCGAGTCGGATCACTGGCATGGAAAACCTGTTTATATTGCTTTAGTAGAAGAAGCCCGACGTATAGGGATGGCTGGAGCTACCGTGACTGGTGGAGTAGCAGGTTTCGGGAAAAATCAACAATTGCATACTGCCAGAATCTTGGAATTATCGTCTGATTTGCCAATGGTAGTGACAATTATCGATACAGCAGAGGCGATCGCTTCCTTTTTGCCTACAGTACAACAAATGGTAGCTGGAGGCATTGTTGTTCAGGATACAGTGAAAGTGGTTCATCATGCACCTGTAAGTATCTCCAAGTGACACTAGCGATCGCTTTATCTTAAGCCAATATGGAGTTACTTCCGGTGATTGTCATGATTCCTTTTTGATCCGGATACATTCAGCCAGAGCATTCCCTAACAGCAGGCTGAGCAGTGCTAAAACAGCACTACCAAGCCAGTAAATCAAACCAATTTCTAAGCTGTGTTCTTGGAACAACTTGGCTGTATCTAACTCATAAGTCGAGAAAGTGGTATAAGATCCTAAAAAACCTGTGGTTACTAATAGCCGGATATCAGGATGAATTGCGATTAATCGTCCCATTGCCAGCGTCGTAAAAAAACCCATGACAAAACATCCACTGACATTAATGATCAGTGTGCTGTAGGGAAATCCTGTACCAAAAAGCTGAGTAATCCACAAACCGAGATAATAACGCGAGAGGGCGCCAGCAATTGCACCGATACTGATACCAATAGGGGTACGAATTGCAAGTTTTTGTAGCATATTAACTTTAGAACACTGAAAGAGCCAGCGTGACTTGCAACGGAATAACAAGACAAATAGCCCCACTCTTCCGTAGCAAGCCGGAGAAGTAGGAGTCATCAGCCTTTTGATTAAGTGTTAAATATCACTAGAAGGCGGTTATGGCGAACTCCATCGCCTTATTATTACTTTACATGTGAAGTGGTTTGTTGGAAAGTAAGCCTTTGTGTCTTTGTGGTGAAAAAAAGAATTATTGAAACACCCAGACACAAAGACACTAAGTTACATCTTGAAGGGGCTAGTTTTGCAGGAGAATTTTTGCATGACTTATCGTCTGTATGGCTAATTGTTAATGGCTAGTAGTCTGCCAACTTTAAACTGATGGGTTCATATAGGACAAGGAGGACTAGGGAAACAAGGAAATGGTTAACAACCAACTATCAACTATCAACAACCAACTATTTACTATTAACAACCATGCTCAAACGCTTAAGTGTGACAATTAGTGCTCTTGCTGCTTTGTGGTTATTTAGCACGTCCCTAACTATGGCGGCTACTAAAAAGCCTCAACCACCAGATGAGTTTCCGCCATCACCGTTAGAAATTACCACACCCGATCCATTGTTGCCACGGAATCCCGACAAAGACAAACAGCCGTTATCTGTGACTGAACAGCAACAGTTGGAGGTGGAGTTGGATAAGTTGAATCAACAAGCTACGGCAAAATTGCAAGCAGGTGATGAGGTGGGAGCATTTGATATCTGGAACCGAGAACTGCGGTTGCGTCGATATTTGGGTGCTGTGAAAGAGGTGCAAGCACTAGGAAGGGTGGGTGCTGTAGCTTATCAAAAAAGTAATCGCCCAGAGGTACAATATGTTACTCAGCGATTACAAGCGATTCAAAAGCAGGCACAGTCTCAAAAATTTCGTGATTTAGAGTTATTGCAAGCACTAGGACTAGCTTACCAACAAGTGCGATCGCCTCAAAATGCTGTGGAAGTCTATGAGCAAGTTTTAGCTGCGGCGCGACAGCAACAAGATTTAGCTAAAGAAGTACAAATTTTACAGACAATCGGGGAAGTACATCTGAGTTGGTTTGATTACAGTAAAGCAGGAGCAACTTATCAGGAGTTGTTAAAATTAGCTACTGCTAGGGGTGATAGTAGCAATGAGCTATTATACTTGCAAAAATTAGCTTATATTTACGAACAAGGGAAACAACCCCAGCAAGCAATAGAAATACAGAACCGACTCGCACAAATATACCAAAGACAGAATAATCCGACTCAATTACCAGCTTTAAAACTAGCGATCGGTTCAGATTATGAATCCTTGGCAAAGGAAAATCCTAATCTTCTTCAAGAAGCTTTCAATAATTATCAACAAGCTTACACAATTGCTTGGCAATCACAACAATATGTGCGTGCAGGTGAAGCGTTGCAAAAATTAATCGCACTCTACCGTTCCCAAGGACAAATACAAGAGGCGTTACAAGCTAGCGAAATTCTTGTACAGACTCAACAATTAGCCTCGAATTTCTATGGTTTGATGAATGCTTACGATCAAATTGGAAAAATGCACTTGGAACGCAAAGAGTATCCGCAAGCACTAAATGCTTTCCAAAAAGGGTTGGAAGTAGCCCAACAATTAAAGTACGAGGAAGATTACTTTTCAGGGCAAATTCAAAAACTTTCTGGACAAAATCCCCAATAATTTCGTAGTAAGGGTTTTAGCTCTTTTTTGAAGACTAAAGTCCTCACTACAAATCTTTAATTATTTATGTTGTCCTACTATACCGAGTCACTCTCTCTTTTTACCGATGCAGTTTGCTGTCAAGTTTGCTATTTTTATTTAACTTATTTTTTGTCAAGAATTAGTGATTAATTGAAATAATTAAAATTATATAAACTAAATCTTAAATTGAAGCTTTATTCCATATATTATATGGAACGTTTGACAATTTAAAATTTATTGCATAAAAAGCTTAAAAAGCATGAGAGTTGTGTTTTAATTAAATTAAATTAGCAATTAATAGCTAGAAGAGTGTCAACGTTAAAAAGTGTGCTGAGAGCGTTTAGGGGAAGTAAGCGTAATAAGACACTCAATTTGTTGTTAATTGCATATGCTCTCAGAGTATAGATAATTAGTGATGATGAATGTTCTACTGAAGTGAAGTAGAGCAGAGTTCTTTCTTGTTTTTGGTAATTAGCTATTACTTAGTTGTTTGTTCATAGTTATGGGTTGTTTGGATAGCAACAATCAACAACCAACAATCAACAATCAACAATCAACAATCAACAATCAACAACCAACAATCATGAAAAATCTTGCAGGGAAGACAGTAGTTTTAACTGGTGCTGCGGGTGGTATAGGAGTATTTATTGCTCGGGCGCTAGCAAAAGAAAAAGCAACTGTAGTTGGTGTTTCTCGTTCCCAAGAAAAATTAGAAAATATCCGTGCTGAAGTAGAAGTTGCTGGTGGTACATACCTCAGCATTCCCTTTGATATCAGCAAATTAGAAGAATTACCATTACTTGTCCAGCAAATTAATCAACATGTAGGTCAAATTGATGTTTTGATTAATAATGCTGCGATTGAAAAATATAGACCTTTTCAAAATTACTCTCTCAATGATATCCAGTCAATACTGATAACTAATCTATTAGCAGGAATGGAATTAACTCGGTTAGTATTACCGAGTATGTTGGAACGTAATAGTGGTCACATTGTCAATATTTCCTCTGGTTCTGGGAAAAAAGGAGCGCCTTACAACAGCATTTATTCTGCCAGTAAAGCTGGTTTAATTATGTGGACAGATGCAATGCGGCAAGAATTAATTGATACTAACGTAGGCGTTTCTGTGATTTGTCCAGGATACACAAAAGCAGGGATGTATTTGAAATTTGGCTTACCAGCACCCAAACTAGCGCGTGTTTCTGAACCAAAAACCGTAGCGATCGCAGTTATAGATGCCATCAAAAACAACAAAGCAGAAGTCATCCTTGATGGATTACTAACCAGGCTTCTCTTTTCTAATGTACAACTTTTTCCAGAATTTGGAGATGCTATTTACCGTTGGATTGGTTTAACCAATCTCAACCAAACTTGTGCAGAAAATCAAATACTAGCTGAAAGACGTTCACATCAGTAGTAGTCTTTGACACCAACTTTCAATTGTTTGTAGTAAGGACTAAAGTGCTTACTACAAATCCTTATATATATTTGATATCAAGTTTTTAAGGTCTTGATTACCATATTTAATAAAAATTGAATAAAACATCATATTTATTACATTAAAACTGCAAAATTAATTACTGAAAATTCTAATTATTTGATTTTTTATAAATTTACTTCGCTTGATAGATTACACTTGACAAACATCTTTAGCAGTGTGTCATCTTTATAAAGATGCTTAAATACTTTATATAGCTGCTATTTATACTTGTCATTAGGTTTTTTTATTTAGTGTTGTTCATCATTATTCTCTTCTCTCCTCACACCTGATGCATTACCACGAACTCAACCGACGGAGAAAAAATGGCTGATAGTCATTATGATGTCATCATCATTGGTACGGGTGCTGGTGGTGGAACGCTAGCATCTAAATTAGCACCAAGTGGTAAGAAAATTTTGCTACTCGAAAGAGGCTCTTTTGTACCTAAAGAAAAAGCAAATTGGGATTCTCGGCTAATTTTTCAAAAAGAATGTTATCGCCCTCAAGAAGTTTGGTATGACAAATGTGGTAAAATAATTCGTCCAGTCACACACTATTATGTTGGCGGTAATACTAAATTTTATGGCGGGGCATTATTTAGATTTCGTGAACAGGACTTTAATAGAGTTTTTCATCAAGATGGTATCTCTCCCGAATGGCCATTAAAATATCAAGATTTTGCCCCATATTACACGGAAGCCGAAAAACTATATGAAGTACATGGTCAACGAAATTTAGATCCTACTGAACCTCAAACTAGTGAAGATTACCCCTTTCCTCCTATTAGCCACGAACCATATATTCAAGAAATTAATGATGGTTTAAAAGACAAAGGCTTACATCCATTTTATCTACCACTTGGTATTAAACTCAATGAAGCTAGTCGTTTTTTAAGTACTTGTATTCGTTGTGATACTTGTGATGGTTTTCCATGTTTTTTAAATGCTAAAGCTGATGCTGATATTAACTGTGTGCGTCCAGCCATAGCTAATCAAAACGTGACTTTAATTACTCAAGCCAAAGTCCTACGTCTGCATACAAGTGCATCTGGTAGAGAAGTTACCGGGGTAGTAGCAGAAATCGCTGGTAAACGACATATTTTTTCGGGAGATATTGTTGTTTTAGCTTGTGGTGCAGTCAACTCAGCAGTATTATTACTGCAATCTGCCAATGATCAACATCCCAATGGATTAGCCAATAGCTCTAATCTAGTAGGGCGAAATTACATGGCTCATAAATTTGGGGTAGTCATGGCCTTATCTACAAAATTTAATCCTACAGTTTTTCCCAAAACAATAGCTGTCAATGATTTTTATTGGGGTGAAAAAAATTTCCCTTTCCCTATGGGAAGCGTCCAATTACTAGGGAATATCACCACAAATAGAGTTGCTGCTTATGCACCACCTTTGACACCCAAATTTATTGCCCAAGCAGTAGCAACTCATTCTGTTTCTTGGTTGCTAATCACTGAAGATTTACCAAATCCTCATAACCGTGTGTATGTTAAAGGTGAGCAAATTTCTATTGATTATACCAAGAATAATGAACAAACCTTTAATCGTTTTATAAAGCGCTGGGTTGCAACTTTACAATCAATGAAACTACCATCTCATCAAGGGCATGTTTCTGTTGTTTTTCCTCAACAAATGACTTTGAAAGAAGTTGGACATCAATGTGGTACTTGTCGTTTTGGCAAACACTCTAGAAATTCTGTACTTGATCTTAATTGTCGCACCCACGATGTCGATAATCTTTATGTTGTTGATAGTAGCTTTTTCCCTTCAAGTTCTGCTGTAAATCCATCACTAACGATTATGGCAAATGCATTACGAGTGGGAGAGCATTTGTTGGCAAGGATGAAATAACTAATAAGGATAGCTCAATAGATTTACAAACAATGCGGATTATTCAATATATACATAGTTAACCTTTGTGTCTTAGTATCTTTGTGGTGAAAAATAACATTTTATCTAAACTACCAAGGCACAAAGACACGAAGTCAAGTTAACGCACGTTACTAGTCAAAGCAAAGGGAATCCCACCAGAGTGTATCGACCTCATAGACGACGGGATCGCCACTGGCTCAACCATCAAGTAATCAAAACTTTCTATTTTTTTTAACTTCTGTTTGTCGAAATCCGACGTTTGATTTTTATATATTTTTTTATCTTTTCCTTGCTGACAATAGCTTTTAGAGAAATAATAGAAATTGAAAGCAGAGTAGTAATAATTAAAGTTCAAAATTCAAATTATATTGACTACTGGGTTGTAATTGCTGCTACATAGAGCGCCCATATAATGATTTTCCTTCCAGATTTAGTGTGGGAGGTGAGTATAATGACCATCACAACCACTAATCCAAATTTGCAGGTAAAAAAGCAAATTAAGAAAAAACGGTTATCTCAATATCCAATAAATATAGGCACTCCTCGAGTTCCCCTCCGGCAACTCCCAGTGAAGCAAGAGCATGAGTTGCTGAGTGATTGGGAAAATGCATCTTAATTAGCATCTTGCCTGAGCAACTTATCAATCAAGGCAAGAGATACTTGAGAAATAGGAGAAATCATGAGAATCCCACTACAAGTCACCTTTCACAACATCCCACCATCAGAAGCTGTAGAAGCAAAAATTCGCTCTTTAGCTGATAAGCTAGATCGCTTCTATGACAGAATTACTAGTTGTCGAGTCATAATTGATGCGCCACATCGACATCACCGGAATGGCAAACTTTATCAGGTGCGAATTGACATCACTGTGCCAAATGGGGAAATAATTGTTAAACGTGACCCGCCTGAACGTCAATCCCACAAAGATATCTATGTAGCAATTCGTGATGCCTTTGATGCAGCCAAGCGCAAGCTGCAAGACCATATTAGTATGCTACGGCACGAAACCAAGACTCATGAAGTGCAGCCTCATGGACAAATTGTGACATTATTCCCAGATAAAGGCTACGGCTTCATCGAAACACCTGATGGTAAGGAAATTTATTTTCACCGCAACAGTCTATTCAATGGTGATTTCAAGCAGTTGCAAGTGGGAGACGAAGTTCGTTTTGCAGAAGAAGGAGGTGACAAAGGACTTCAAGCTAGCACTGTCAGACTGATTGGTAAGCATCACCTACAAAGTTGAAGCTGTTGATTTCAGGCACTTTCTTAACAAAAAATACAAAACAGGCTATGGCAAAGTCCGTCACTTTAGCATTTATCGGGGATGTCATGCTGGGTCGGGGGGTCAACGAAGAGATTACCCACACAGCAGCAGAATGCTTATGGGGTGATGTCTTACCAATTTTGCGCGGTGCGGATGCTGTCATAGCTAATTTGGAATGTGCCATTACTCAACACACTCACAAGTGTGGGAGAACAGCAAAAGTGTTTTATTTCCGCGCTGACCCCGCCGCAGTAGAAGTACTTCGTATTGCTAATATTCAGTGTGTTAGTCTTGCCAACAACCACATTCTCGACTTCGACGACCAGGGGTTACTAGATACACTAAAATACCTTGATGCTGCCGGAATTTGCCATGCTGGGGCGGGTCGGGATATCACTCAGGCTACAACTCCAATCATCATGGATATTGTTGGTCTGCGTGTTGGTATCATTGCCCTTACAGATAACGAGCCTGATTTTGCGGCAACTAAGGATTCTCCAGGTACTAATTATTTAGAAATCAATTCTAATCCGTTAACTTTATCACTGATTGAATCTGCGGTGGTGCAGTTACGCCAAGCAGGGGCTAAGTTGGTTATCCTCTCTGCCCATTGGGGATCAAATATGGTCATCTCACCACCGCCCCACTTTCGCCAGTTTGCTCGCGCAGTGGTGGATAGGGGTGTAGATATCTTTCATGGTCATTCTGCTCATATCTTCCAAGGTGTAGAACACTACAAACAGGGGCTAATTCTTTATGACACAGGGGATTTTCTGGATGACTATGTAGTTGATCCTCTGTTGCGTAACGATTGGTCTTTTGTGTTTCTGGTGGAAGTGAGCGATCGCAGCTTATATAAGTTGCGTTTGATACCTGTGATTTTAAAATACGCGCAGGTTGAGCTAGCAAAGGGCAAAGAGTTTACTACTATCTGTCACCGTATGCAATCTCTTTGTGCAGCTTTTAATACTAATGTCATACAAACATCAGAAGGATTAGAAGTCATATTAGAAACTGGGAAAAAGGTTACAGTGCTGTAATTTGGACTTTGGCTGTTGGCAAATTATTCCTTTTTCTCCTCATCACCCAACATTTTTAATAATTTTCTTGCCACTAAAATACCAACAACTCCTGCACCAACTAATTCCACCGCTTGCACCACTTTTTTACCGACATCGTGGGGGTCGATATGATGATGAAAAATTTCTTCGTCCAGCCATTCAGTTGTAGCTTTAAAGTCATGAATTGGCGTTGGTAATAAGGTTAAATAAG
This sequence comes from Fischerella sp. JS2, assembly GCF_032393985.1. Taxonomy (NCBI): domain Bacteria; kingdom Bacillati; phylum Cyanobacteriota; class Cyanophyceae; order Nostocales; family Hapalosiphonaceae; genus Fischerella; species Fischerella sp. JS2. Next base: position 5,195,449 of record NZ_CP135918.1, on the reverse strand, counting down.
TGCCTTGACGGATAAAATGCGCGGGTTCACCTACAACTTCAAAAACATTGAATAGATTAGCAGCAGCATCATTTACCCCCAATTTCAAGAGAGTTCCCCGAATATTTACCTTAGTAGGTTTGGGGTCTTCTCCGAGAGCGATCGCTTTCAAATTCTGAGCAATATTAGCTCCTTGTTGATAAGCAACTTGAGCTGTAGGTGGTAGCGAAGTATCCTGAACTGCTGCACAATCACCACCTGCAAAAACTTCTGGAAAGTCAAGCAATTGCATTGTGGGAGTCACTAGGGGACGACCATGATGATCTCGATGTTCTTGCGTAATTGGTAAGTCTTGGATCAAGGGATGGGTAGAAGTGCCAGCTGTCCAAATTGTAGTGTATGTTGGCAATGTTTTTACTTCACCATTGCTCTTATATTCAATGGCGTGAGGGTGAACAGCAGTGGCTTCTGCTCCCCTAAGAATTTCAATTGGTACAGTGCGTTTTTGTAATTCTTTTTCTGCAATTTGGCGTAACAAATCGTTAATATCACCCTCAAGAATTTCTTGACCATGATTGAGGAGAACCACACGAATTTCAGTAGAATTACCCCCTAAAGCCGCATACCAATGGGGGAGAAAGTCTCCTAAAGTTGCAGCCATTTCTACACCACTAGGGCCACCACCAACTATAACGACTGTTAATAGTTTTCGACGTTGTTCTATATTGTCTATTTGGACGGCTTTTTGTAAACAGTCGCGTAAATGCCGATCAAGAGCGATCGCATCTGCTTGCGTCCAGAAAGGGAAAGCATTTTCTTTAGCACCTTCAATGTGATGATAGCCAGTAACACTGCCCAAAGCTAATACTAAGTTACTGTATTTGTAGGAGTTTCCCGAAACTAATTTAACTTCCTTTTGATGCAGGTCTATCGACTGTACTGTATCTTGAACAAAAATCACACCGCTACCTTGAAGTAATTCCGAAAACCGTGGTACAACTTGAAAGGTGTCCATCTCACCATCAAAATATTCATAGAGTAGTGGCTTAAAACAAAAGCGTTCATTTTTATCAATCAAGATTACAGAACGGGGATAGTGTTCATGTGCTAGGTGTAATGCTGTAAATAGTCCCGTAAAACCACCACCGATAATCACAGTTTGATAAATTGGACTGTTCATAAGAACCTCTTATTTTTAGATTTTTATATATTTAATTCGTATTACTTTTCCTTCTATTTTCTGCTTATATTACTAAAAACAAAGCTATCAAAATAGCACTAAGAATCAGAGCAAATACAAGAGCATATTCAAATCGACGGCTAAAAAAGCCCACAGCAGCAATCAAAGCGATCGCTAGCCCAGAAATGCCAATATACTGCTCTTTTTGTAAACCATGTGCAATGAGTGTTTCTTGGTTTTTACCTGATACTGGGGCTTCTTGAATTGTTTTTGGAGATGGCAATTCTTTTGCTAGTAAATTCATAATTTTTTTCTTGAAAGTAAATTTATCTAAATACACAAAAGTGTAATTTACATAATTATTGTTTGCAACTAACAAATACAAGGTGAAGTCTCTTAGACGCATCTTTCTCAAGATTGAGATTAGAGTTATAAATTACTAATTTTACAAATATTCATAAAATTGTCATGAGTTTGTCATAGAAACGACAACTCAGGAAAATATTAAGCTGTTTAATCTAATTAATTAATGTAGTTTGTGTGGTAAATTTAATTCTGAGATTTGATATTTATTTTGATATATTGAGTAAATATTAGGGATTTATTAAAGTAGAACCAAGCTGAAAGATTACTAATTTTCCCCTTTAGCAATTTAGATATTAAGAAAGCAGAGTGCAGAATTACTATCTAGAACTTTCTGTCCTCTACCCTTATCTAACTAGCTAAGGTAATGCCACCTTTGAAAAATCCGAGTTAATAGTATCGCTCCTGGTGCAATTACAACTCCCATCAATATATCTGCTTGGGAATACCCCACCTGCCTAACGGCACTCTAAGCGATCTTGCTTAGGGTTGGGGTGGGGTATTATATACTCTACGTGTTGTATTAGCACGTGGTGTCACGTGGCGTAGAAACCCCTAGCTAACTTGAAATAGGTGCTGTTGCTAAGTTGTTTGATTTTTCTACTATTTGATATAGTCTCTGTTCAAATTTTTCCATACATACAGACCAATCATATTCGAGAACGGAAAAACGAGCGTGGAGAGACATTTCTTGTTTGAGGTTGGGATTTTCTAAAATTCTAATTACTTTGTTGGCAAAATCCCAAGGACTATTTGGTTGAGCTAAAAAACCGTTACGTCCGGGAACTACTTGTTCTGAGGTTGAGGGTGCTTTGACTGCAACTACCGGAGTTCCCGAGGCTAAGGCTTCGTTGGTGGAGGTACAAAAGTTTTCCGTAGCGGATGGATTGACAAATACATCCGCTCGTGCATACCATCCCAATAGTTCTGTACCATGAGACTCTCCCCAAACTGTTACGCCTTTACCAAATTTAGCTGCACGTTGACGGATTTCTTCTTGCTGGGGGCCACTACCGACGATCACTAGATGGGCATCAGGTATTTTAGCAGCGACGATTGGGTATATATCTAGAAGTTGAATGACACTTTTTTCAGGAGCAATGCGTCCAACAAACAAAAGGGTGGGACGATTATCGTTAGGAATGGGATTGTAGCAGATATTGGCAGGATTAAATTTTTGGCAATCTATGCCTTGATAAGGTAGGTATTCGCTGCGTTGGGATTTCAAGTTTTTATATTTCTCTAGCTGTTCTCGCGAAGGAAAGAAGTTATAGTCGTAAGCTTCGCTAAATTGCTTGATTAACATCGGTAACATGGGACGAATAAAGCTAAAAAACTGATTGCCCATGTAATAGCGAATGTAAGCAACGATATCAGTGTGGAATAGCGATATAATTGGTGTGCCAGTTTTTCTAGCGTATTCAATACCTACAGGGCGACCGTAACCTTGTAAATAAAGTGAGTAAAATCCTCGCATTTGTGGTGCTTCTTCAACTACCACAATGTCTGGTTTAAAGTTCTCTAATAATTTGGTATCGCTCCAATGGCGATTATGTAATGGTTGGGGAAGAGATTTATAAAATATTAGTGGTTGGGTGGGAAATGCATAAGAAGAAAATTTGGGGAAAGATTGGAGTTCTTTGAGTCCCGCCATAGGACGACTACCAACCTCTTCAGGATACTGGTCATTGATTTCTGGATGAATTAGAAATACTTCGTGTCCCTGTTGTAGTAACCAGCGCACTCGTTGGTGTACCGCGATGGAAACCCCTGTCAAAAATGGCGCATATAATCCTGTAATCAGCGCGATGCGAAGAGGTTGTTTTTTCATAGTTAAGTTATTTGGAGGGATGGGGAGTGTGGGGAGGTGAGGAGTGTGAGGAGTAGTAAACCAATCACAACTAGCAACTAGCAACTAATGTACAGACGCGAGGAATATCGCGTCTCTACCCACTAACTACTAACTAGTTAGATGTTCAAAGAGATACTTTGGTATCAATGGGTTGGTCTAATTTTTGATAGGGGCGGTATTTGATAAGGCGGATGTGCCAAGGCCCTTTAATTTGATAGATGACGCCGCGCCAAGTAACTTTTGGCATCCAAAAAGACAATATCAATGCCAACCCATAAAACCAGTGTGTTAGGGGTATACCAAATAGCATTCTGACTACCATGACTGGTGAGAATTTGGTTTTAACCTTTGCATTGTGGTGAATTATGGGTCTGGCTCCAATTTCTAGAGCGATCGCCAACAACAGCAATGCTACTATGTAGCTACTATAGCTAGCAAAAGCTAGAGTTGCAGCATCCCATTGTTGCGTCCATAACGCAGCTATAGACAACACCAACAGCAGATTCGGAAGTAGTACTGTTTGCAATGCGTCAGCAATTACCGCCCACCACTGGGGATGATACAGGCGCGAAGATAACATTTGACGTTTTGTCCAGTCAAATAATCTTGGTAAGTCGCACTCTTCACGATTGAGAATCAACAGAGATGGTACAAACTTCAGTTGGAATCCATAATTTGCTAGCACTCTGCGGATAATGGTATCGTCAACATAGGCTCTGGCCCACCTCTCTAGTAATTCGGTTTCGTGAATCACTTGTGTTTTCAGTGCTAAACTACCTCCCCAAGGAATGCGGTAGAGACTCATTTGCACAACAGCAGAGGAGTTCCAGAAATACCGCACCAGCGAACCCCAATATTTACCTGTGGGTAAGTACCAGCGATTACCAGTAGTCGCCCCTACTTTTGGATCAGCTAGAGGACTGACTAATTCGCGTAACCAGTTGGGATGAACCACTGCATCAGCATCTACTAATGCAACTACTTTGTATGATTCATCCAATTCTGAGACAGCTTGAACTAGAGAACTGCATTTGAGGCTACAGTTATACCGTCTGATAGTCAAAGGGCTAATTTGGACATTGGTTGCACCTAGCGAAGCTATTGTCTCGCTGGCAATTTTCCAAGCTGGATCTTCGCGGTTATCGATAATTATCTTTAAATTATATCTTGGATAGTTTTGTTGTAGAAGCGATTCTAAACAATTGGCTAGAAAAGGATCGCCTCCCCGTAAACAAAGAATAACTGCTGTTTTGGGAAGTTGTTCATCTGGTAAGAAATTTCTGCAATGTGTTCTTAATGTCCATAAAAAAGCTAGTGCAACAAATGTTTGAATTGCTAGCCAACTTAGCAACATTCTAGACAGAGATATCGCCAATTCTTTCATTTGTGAGGAGTGGAGGGAGTGGGAGGTGGGGAGAGTGTGAGGGGTGTGTAGACGCGTAGCGGCTTAAGGTAAGGGTGGAGTGTGTAGACACGCAAGTGGCTTCCCGTAGGGTGGAGTGTGGGGAGTAGGTATTAAACAACTAGTAACCAATAACTACTAACCACTAACTACTAACCAACAATTAACAACCAACAACTAACAACAAATATTTTATGGGTCTAGTCCATACTTCATTTCGATGTTGATGGTTGTATTTTTCTGCAATGAAAAACTCGCTTTATTAAATTTTGGTGTACCAGTTATGACTGATACTGTTGGATTATTGGAAAGCCCAAAACCTTCCTGGGGAATGCCTAAAAAATCTCGGTTAAGTTTGTAATCTCCATTTTGATCATCAACTACAGCAACTGCATAATTTCCCGGTTTCAAACCAAAAAATTGTTTTTTTACAGAACTTCCTGTGATTTTGGTACAGCCACTTTGTATTCCGCTAGTTTCACTGAGAGGAAATCCTTTTTCATTGGCATATACTTTCAGGCAAACCTGGCCTTTTTGGTGTTTGATACCGTTTACTACTACAGTCAATGTGGTTGTAGGTTCTGCCTGTACTGTACTAGATAGAACAATACTTACCAAACTCGGAAATAGAAATGTCAAAACTGTAGAGGCTTTTGCTAACATTGTTTGTACCATAGTAAATATATCGTTCGTAATGACTGTTAGTGGATAGTGGTTAGTGGTTAGTAGATCTGAAAAAATATTAACCATTGATTACTAATAATTAACCATTAACAACTAACAACTAATGTACAGACGCGATGTTCCTCGCGTCTCTACTAACTACTAACTACTAACTATTAACCATTTTCTTAAGGTCTGTTTTTCTCAGCCATTCTTGGGTTAAACACATTCCTTCTTCTAAGTTAATTTTGGGTTCATAGCTTAGTTTTTTGCGCGCTTTTTCAATTGAATAAGCATAGGGACGAGTCATAAAATCTACAGCTTCTGGTAAAATATCAGCCTGTTTGCGAAAGAGTTTCTGTCCCTGGTAGCGTAGCTTGAGAAATAGTTTGAGTTCGTCTTTTGGTAGTGAAAAAGGTGCTGGTAAACCTTCCATTTCTGCCAGGCGAGTAAAATATTCTTTCCAAGTAGTTTCTTGCCCGTCGGTGATGTTAAAGATTTCGCCGTGGGTTTCTTTTTCTATTGCTAAAAATATGGCTGTAACTAGGTTATCAATATATACATGATTGATGACTCCCATGCCATCACCTGCATATGCAAATAATTTTTGCCGCATCATTAGTAATGGTCTGACTATCCAAGGAATACTACCTGGTCCGTAAACATCACCTGGTCTGATAATAATGATGCCAAAATGGGGTGGATTATTCAGTTGCAAAAGTGCTTTTTCAGCTTCTATCTTTGTTTGACAATAGGGATTATTGTCGCCAGAGAGTGGCCCTTCTTCTGTGATGTGTTTAGGGTAATTAAAGCCATAAACTAATGCACTGGAGATATAAACAAAGGTTTTGACACCAGCCCTTTTGGCTGCTTTAGCTATGTTGAGAGTACCATCAACATTTACTTTGCGAAATTCTTCTAGTGAACCACCTTCTTTGGCTATTTCATCTGTGTGTACAACTATATCTACTCCCTGACAAGCTAATTGAGCAGTAGCAGAATCGGTGATATTACCAATAATGACTTTTGCACCTAAATTCTGTGCTTTTTTAGCTTTATCTGCGGAACTTTGTATTCCACAGACTTTCATTTCTTTAGCGATCGCTAATTGAGCAGTACGCAAACCAATAAATTCGCCAATTCCTGTGATGAGGATAGTTTTATTCTTGAGATCCATGCTAATCCTGTAAATATTAGTTGTTGGTAGTTAATGATTTTTCCAGTTACCAATTACCCATTACCAAATTAAAAAATATCTGCTGGGTCTGTGGAGCGGAGTTTGTTGATAGCTAATGCACCAGATGTCATACACATTAATATTGTGGAAATGAAAACAATGACTGCATTTTGAGGACTCATCATAATGGGTAATTTAGTTGCTTCCATAGCAAAATCATATAAGAATATAGAGATAAATAATCCTGGAATATAACCTAATACTGATAATATAAAAGCCTGTTGAAACACGACATTCAATAAGTAATTATTTTCATAGCCGATGGCTTTTAAGGTTGCATAAGCGACGAGTTGAGTGGAGATATTACTGTAAAGAATTTGATAAACAATTACTACACCGACAACTGAAGCCATTGAAAGCATGAGATTAAGTATGAAACCAATTGGTGTTCTCGTAGCCCAATATTCTTTCTCAAAATCAATAAATTCTTGGTGAGTAAAAATTTTCACGTCGTTAGGTAAATTACTTTGCAATTCTGCTTTTACCTTTTGGGGATTAGCACCTGGTTGCAGTGAAATCACACCGACATCAATCATTTCTGAAGGACGGCTGTTAGGAAATATCCTTAAAAAAGTTGTGTCACTAACTATCAAGTTTCCATCCACACCGAAGGATGGGCCTAAACCGAATAAGCCACCAACTCTAACTCTATAACCTCTTAATGAATCAAAGGGAAATATTTCGAGAATTTGCTCGGTATTTTCTTGAATAAATTTCTTGGCAACTGGCCCAAATTCTGGCCGGGAATTACGGTCAAAAAGTACGACGTCAGGCACTTTAATTTTATCTATATTCTTCTCAACCTCCGGCATATTCATAATTGGTCTTCCTGGTTCAAAACCAATCACATAAATTGAATATTTCTCGCCATTTTCGGGGTTTTTGAATTTAGCAAATCCCAAATATATGGGGCTAACTGACTCTACACCATCAAACCCCAAAGCTTGATACAATCTAGTCCGAAAGAAGCTTTGGATTGCTGTCAAAGATTTGTATTGAGAACTGACTAAAAATAAATCGCCTTGGAGATTACGATGCACTTGGGTAGCACTGGAGTAAAGAGCATCTTGAAATCCAAGTTGCATAAACATCAAAATTACAATAAAACCAATGCCAGCCACAGCTACTAGAGAACGAATTCTGTTTCTGACTAGTTGCAACCATGCCAGAGGAATTTTAAACACCATGATTTGGTAATTGGTAATTGGTAATTGGTAGTTAGTGGTTAGTGGTTGGTAGTAAAAAATCAGCTTGACTACTTTGTTTTGTGGGTGATTTTTTAACTGCTGGGAGTAGCTAAATTTTAATGGCCACATCTACCTGTAAGTTAGTTAAACCAGAGACTAGTTGACTATCTGCTGGATTATCAATACGAATTTTTACTTGCACGACTCTGCGGTCTGTATCTGCGCCTGGATTAATACTTAAGATATTTTGTCTGTCAACAAGTAAACCGATTTCGCTAACGGTTCCTTGCAATTTTTTACCAGGGAAGGCGGTGCTGGTAATGGTCGCTTTTTGACCTATACGTACTTTCTGAATATCTGTTTGGTAAACTTCTGCGATCGCGCACATTTGAGAAGTTTTGCCTATCTCTACAATACCGCTAGTGGCGACTACTTCTCCTGATTTGGCGTGAGTTTTCAAAACTTTACCACTTACAGGAGATTTTACGTAAGTTAGTTCATGTTGGGCTTGTGCTTGTTTCACAGCAGACATTGCACTCTTGAGTTCGGCTTCTGCTAATCGTACGTCTGTGGGACGTACCTCTTTTATACTTCCTAGTCTGGCTTTAGACTCTGTGAGTTGTTCTTGGAGAGTATCAACAGTGCGGGTTAGGGCTGCTTTACCTTCAGCTAGTTGTTGTTGCAATGTTTTGAGTTGTAAAGCTTTGCTCTCTGCTGTAGACGCGGAAATAGCACCTTCTCTATATAGTTGTTGATAGCGATTATTTTCGGTTTCAGCATTTTGTACTTGGGCTTGGAGACTAGCGATCGCTGCTTGCTGAGTGTTGACTTCTCCTTGTAATTGCCATTCTACTTGAGCGATCGCTGCTTTTTGGGCATCTATATCACCTGTTTTGGCCCCAGCTTTGACCTGTGCTAGTTTAGCTTGAGCAACCGTCACACTATCTAAAGCCTGTTGTACAGCTACAAGGGTACGTGTATATCCTTCCAGCAATGCTATTACTTGGCCTGCTTTTACTTGGTCTCCTTCTTTCACTAACAGTTTTTCTACTCGTACACCAGTTAATGAACTCGGAGCAGACAATTGAGTGATTTCACCATCAGGTACTATCCGCCCTAAAGCAGTCACAGCAACTCTTGCAGGCGCAGCCTTAGCAGGCTTTTGTGGTTCTGTTGGAACCTGAGAGCGAAGCAAGAACAAACTGAAGAAAGACACTAAGCCAGTCGCAAAAGCAATAGAAACCGCCAAAAAAATTCCCCACCTAGTTACAGGTTTTGCGAAGAACAAGTTTTTCTTGTCTGCTGTCATATTTTTGTTGGTTGATAGTTAATAGTTGATGGTTGTTAGTAGTTAGTAGAGACGCGAGGAACATCGCGTCTGTACATTAGTAGTTACTAGTTAGTAGTTAGTAGGTAGTTCTTTAACACTAACTATTAACCACTATCCATTAACAATGAGTGTGAAAAATAGCAGTTATTAGTTATTGATAACTGTTCACTGATAACTGTTCACTGAATTAATTCAGAAACCCAACGATATAAGAATAATGTTTTGGTATAAATGTAATTGTTCGCACAATCAACAGCAGCTTTACACCAAAATTTTCTCAATTTTACTCTTGGTAGAAAACAGGTAAAGTAACCCCTGAACAATATAAAACTAAACTAAAAAACTTTAAGTCCAAACAGAAACTGGAAATAAAACGAAGCGGCAATGGTATGGGCATCAAAAAACTTGCCTCCCAATATGGCAAAAAAGTTTGATTTTGTCAAGCTAGTAATTGGGGATTGAGAATCGGGAAAGGGGACAGGGGAGACAAGGACGACAAGGAGGACGAGGGGGACTACTATATTATTCTCCCCACACTTCCCACACTCCCCACGCCTAATTATCAATTTTCTTTATCAACTAAAAGTTCCTATGGGGAACTTTTTTCGGATTATTGGCTTCAATAAGGTCGTAAAAAGAAAAATATAGCCCCCCAATTTATCTGTGGAATCAATCCAAAATCTAAAATCCAAAATCGAATGTCCATGAATCATAAGACATCCTCATCAGAGTTCTTACAAAATTCATGTTTGTGATCACACTGATGAAATAAGATCGGGTTTATCGTCTTGCGGGTATTCTCACTGACGACTTAGAAAAACAGCAATTATGCCTAAAATACCTATAGCAAAAATCAAAATTGGTGTGAATCGTCGTCCATTAAATGGCGAAAAAGTTAAGGATTTAAAAGAATCGATTCAGGCAAATGGGCTTTTAAACCCTATCACGGTAGATCAAAATCATAACCTGATTGCTGGGCTGCACCGTTTGACGGCGTGCCAAATGCTGGGTTTAGAAGAAATTGAGTGCAATGTTGTTAATTATGAAGATGCTGAGCAATCTCGTCTAGCGGAAATAGACGAAAATTTGATTCGCAATGAGCTAGAACCTTTAGAACGTAATGAGTTGTGGTTAGAACGGGAACAGATTCTCCAACGTATGGGACTGAGGGCGAAACCAGGAGATAATCAATATACCCTCAAAGGTAGTGCAACCATTTCACCACCAGCCAAAACTACTCGGGACATCGCCAAACAAACAGGTTTCTCTGAACGTACTTTGCAGCAAGGCTTACAAATCGCCAAGGCGATTCATTCGGAAGTAAAACAGCTAATTAAAGAAACACCATTGGCTAAAAGTACTACAGCACAGCTAGAAATAGCCAGAACTGCTACTGCTGAACGTACCTTAGCAGAACAAGCGGAAGAAGCTGCACAATTAGCCAAAGCCAAGGGAGAAGAACAAGAAGCCGAACGACAAGCCCAGTTAGCAGCGCAATCACGAGCCAAGCAAAAGGAGTTACAATTATTAGCCTTCAAAAGTGCGATCGCTCAAAAACAAGCAAAGTCAGCTGTGAAAAAAGCTGCCAATCGGTTAGAACAGACAGATAACAAAGCAACCATTATTCTCAAAGAAGCACAAGTAAAAGTTGGTGATGAATTAATACTGGGTAGACATTTAGTTTATTGTGGCGATACCAGTAGTCAAGGTTTTAGACAACTATTACCCTCAAATGCAGCTTTAGCGATCGCTACTCTAGCACCTACTTGGAACCATGATTACTTGGTCGATGAAGCAAGAATTGTGGCGGTGATACGTTCCCAAGATAACATTTATGAGTTTTGCAGTAAAACTCGGATGCCATATCAGTATGAATTAATAATTAGTAACATGTATATTGGCATCTTTTCTCATCAATCAATATCAAAGCCACAAACACCAATTCATATTGAAGGTATAGAGGGAGTAATCAATTACCTCATCAATCTTTATACAAGTCACAAAGATCAATTTGTCATTGCTCCATTTATGGGAAATGGTGAAATTCTAAATGCTTGTGAAAGGATGGGGCGTATCTGTTTTATCGCAGATCAAAACCCAGAATTAGTCAGTCGCGAAATCATCCGTTGGGAAAAGTGGACTGGGAAAAAAGCCAGTAGAGGTGGGGGAGTAGGGTGATGGGAACTCACCTAGGCCCCTGGTGGGGATTAGGGGCAGTGGGGAGGTGGAGGTGGGGAGGTGGGGGGTGGTGGTGGGGTGGTGTGAGGAGTAGTAAAGCAATAACTACTAACCACTAATACCATTTCACAAATTTATTGATACAAATCTTCTCCCTTGTCTTGTCCTCCTTGTCTCCCTTTTGTTTCTTCTTGGTCGCCAAATGTATCAGACTTATAGTGAAACGGTATAACCACTAACCATTAACAACCAACAATTAACCAATCTCAATAATGTAAATAAATATTGACTTAAATAACCTCTTAATATATCTAGTTGATTTTTATTAAAAAAACAGCATCATTTCTAGCTGAATTATCAGCTTGTCATGAAAAATATACTGATGTTCATCTACTACAAAAATTTATTAATAACATTGTTAATTTAATTCCTAAACCAATAGTTATTGAGTAAATTTATCTCTACCCCATAGCAGTTTTTACTTTCCACCTTTATTCAATAGTAAGAAATGCTACTTTTTGAGAATTTTCAAGTTTAGATGAGATTTTTTTAAAAATTGCCTTCTACGAACAATCCAGTTCATGCTGCTTATGCTAATCTTGGTATTAATTGTCATTCTTTCAGGCATAAAAGCTTATTAGTGAGTTAATAATTAATTAATTGAGAGTAAATAACTAATCACTAAAAAGCTCGAATGTCATCATTAATGATTCAGTAAGTGGACATAATTAAACGTAAAATGCCAACTATTGAAATCAAATCAGCAAGCAGCTTTTTTCTTCTGCCTTATGCCTCTTTGAAGCTTTGAGTAGAGGTTTCCGCCACACGTTTATGGGAAGTCTCTCGCGCGTCTACAACCTTCTTTTTACCTTCTGTTTTCTACTTAGTTCAATTATTTGTACAAGTGGCTTATGAATTCAGATGAAAAGAGGTGTTTTTTTGTAACGAATTTGTCAAATAATCTTTGACAAAATTCATAGAATATATTATCTTGGAAGTCGAAACTGCTATGGCATTTATCAAGATTCAGAACGTTATTATTAACACCAACTATATTGCCGCAGTTAAGCTAGATAATCAAACTGGCTCAGAATTAAAAAGCGTTTCTGTCCTCTTAGTTACTCCTAAGTTTCCACTGTTCCAGTGTGAGAGCATCTCGCCTAATCTCCATAATTACGAATGGATAGAGTTCACCGGTCAGGCTGCTAACGCACTACAAGACTACTTTACTAGTTACAACAACGTCATCGACTTATTACCACAATCTCAGGAGTCGAGCGTTGTGTAATATTTTGGCTCTAATTGCAACAGACACAAGCAAAATTATTTTCATCTAGTTAACCAATTTGAGATTTTAGATTTGTGATTGTAGAATTGATATTCCAAAAAATATGAATCCAAAATCCAAAATCCAAAATCCAAAATTCTCAGGGTGACATTTGATATTGGGTGCTGATGTCAATACAAGTATTTAGCTTTTTTGCATAGGATAACTGCTGCATTAATTCGCTACAGAAATTGTAGCAGTTCTATCATCCACATTACCAAAAATTAATCTATCTTCTATGTCTGCTCATTCAATTGAGATTGCCTTAGCGCAATTGGAAGAACAGATAAACAATTGTGAAAAGGCAGTGACGAGGTTTCTTGAGGTCAAAAAAAGGATGTCGGATAAATCTATGGGAATCGAAAAAATAAACAGAAAATTGCAGCATAATCCTATTGCTATTATTGGTATGGCTTCTTTATTTCCCCAAGCTAGAAACTTGCGGGAATATTGGCAAAATATAGTTAATAAACTCGACTGTATAACCGACATTCCACCCACACACTGGAGTGTGGAAGATTACTACGACCCCAACCCCAGAACACCAGAAGATAAAACCTATTGTAAAAGAGGTGGATTTCTCCCCCATGTTGATTTTAACCCAATGGATTTTGGCATTCCGCCAAATATCTTAGAAGTTACAGATGTTTCGCAACTATTGAGCTTGCTAGTTGCCAAACAAGCAATGGAAGATGCTGGCTACAGCGAAAGCCGGGAATTTAGTCGTGAGACTGTTGGCGTCATTTTAGGATCAGCAGCCCTAAAATTAGGAATTCCCCTTTCTGCCCGTCTACAATATCCAATTTGGGAGAAAGCCCTCAAAAGTAGTGGCTTATCTGATGAAGATACCCAAAAAATCATTGAGAAAATCAAAAGTGCTTACGTCAAGTGGGATGAAAACGCTTTCCCCGGAATGTTAGCGAACGTCATTTCCGGACGTATTGCCAACCGTTTGAATTTAGGCGGGATAAATTGTACAGTTGACGCTGCTTGTGCTAGTTCCTTCGCAGCCCTGAAAATGGCAATTAGCGAGTTAGTTGAGCATCGTTGTGACATGATGCTGACTGGCGGCGTTGATACTGATAACTCAATCACAGCTTATATCAGTTTTAGTAAAACCCCGGCGGTAACTCCTAGCGGCGTTGTTAGACCCTTCGATACCCAATCCGATGGCATGATGTTGGGTGAAGGTATTGGTATGGTTGTCCTCAAACGTTTAGAAGATGCAGTCCGAGACAACGATAAAATTTATGCAGTTATTAAGGGTATCGGTACATCCAGCGATGGACGTTATAAAAGTATTTACGCCCCTCGCCAGGAAGGACAGGTACAAGCATTGCGCCGCGCCTACGAAGATGCAGGCTTTACGCCAGAAACTGTCTCCCTGATTGAAGCCCACGGTACAGGGACTATGGCGGGCGATCCGACCGAATTCGGATCTTTACGAGAATTTTTCACAGAAAACAACTCTAAAAGACATCACATCGCCCTTGGTACAGTCAAATCCCAAATTGGACATACAAAAGCGGCTGCTGGTGCAGCAAGTTTGATTAAAACTGCTTTGGCACTTCATCATAAGATCCTACCAGCGACAATAAACGTTACTGAACCCAACCCCAAACTTAACATCAAGAATTCCCCCTTCTATTTGAACACGGAAACAAGACCTTGGATTCGCTCACAAGGGGAAGCGCCAAGACGGGCGGGTGTCAGTTCCTTTGGCTTTGGTGGTACAAACTACCATGTTGTTCTGGAAGAATACGAAGGCGAACACAACCAAGCTTATCGCTTGCACACTGCGCCTAGTGAAGTAGTCCTGTTTGCTCAAACTCCGGAGGAGTTATTAAGCAGTTGTCAGGAAACTTTAGCTCAATTGCAGTCTGAGGTGGGTAATAAGAATTATGTAGAATTGGTCGAAGCTTGCAAAACCAAAGAAATTCCCCAAGGTGCTGCGAGAGTTGGTTTTGTCGCCCAGAATAGTGCTGAAGCTTGCAAGTTACTGCAAATTAGTATCGACTTGCTGAAAAACAAACCAACAGCCACATCCTGGGAACATCCCCAAGGTGTTTACTACCGTGCTTCTGGTATGGAATTAACCGGAAAAGTAGTAGCTTTATTTTCCGGGCAGGGTTCGCAATACTTGAATATGGGTCGGGAATTAGTCATGAATTTCCCAGAAATGCGGAATCTGTATGGCTATATGGATAGCTTATTATGCAAAGATAACTTGCAGCCACTATCTGAGATAGTTTTTCCCCATCCCGTATTTGAAGAGACAGAAAAGAATGCCCAAGTTGCGGCATTACAACGGACACAATATGCTCAACCTGCAATTGGGATGTTGAGTGCAGGGATGTATAAAATTCTGCAACAATCTGGATTTAAGGCAGATTTCGTTGCTGGACACAGTTTTGGTGAACTGACAGCATTGTGGGCGGCGGGAGTGTTGAGTGATGCAGATTACTGTTTCCTTGTGAAAGCACGGGGACAAGCAATGGCAGCACCCCAAGATCCCAATTATGATATAGGAGCGATGCTGGCGGTCAAAGAAGACCTGAGTAAGGTAGAAGCTGTAATCAGGAATTATCCCCAGGTAGCGATCGCTAACTTTAATTCACCCCGCCAAGTCGTATTAGCAGGCCCCACCAATGCCATTACCCAAGTGCGGGATGCATTACACAAACAAGGATATGCAGCCGTTTCCCTACCAGTATCCGCAGCATTCCATACACCGTTAATTGCCTTTGCTCAAAAATCCTTTGCGATCGCCATTAAAAACGTTAACTTCCAAATACCCCAAATCCCTGTTTACACCAACGTCACAGGTAAGGAATATCCCAAAGAACCAGCATTAATCCAAAAAACCCTCGAAACCCACCTTTCTAACTCTGTACTATTCAAGCAGGAAATTGAAAACATCTACGCGGCTGGTGGTTACTGCTTCGTGGAATTTGGCCCCAGAAACATTCTCACCAACCTCATCAAAGACATATTAGGCGATCGCCCCCATATGGCGATCGCACTCAACCCCAGCGCCCAAAAGAACAGCGATCGTTCTGTGCGCGAAGCCGCCGTACAACTGCGGGTTGCGGGTATGTCTCTAAAAAACCTCGACCCCTACCAACTGCCACCAGTAATTACCGAAGCGCCGAAAAACAAAGGTTTGAACGTGAAATTATGCGGTAGTAACTACGTATCAGACAAAACGAAAATGGCATTTGAGCAAGCTTTGCAGAATGGGCAAACAGTGAAATTGCAACCCAGTGAAACAACCATAACTGTACATTCTACTCCTGTTCCCACTGGTGCGAGCGCATTGCCACAAACTAATAGTAATAACGGTACTAACGGACACAGCAAACAACTCCACTTGGTAGAAAACACAGTTGGGAAGGGTCAAGGGGAAGAAATAAAAAGCAACGGTAACGGTAATTCCCAATCCTCCATCCCCACCCCTCACACCCCTCCCACTCTCCCCACCTCCCAATCCCCAATGCTGCCAGAAATCCCAGACAAACTTGTAAATTACCAAAGAGTTTTAGAAAGTTTAGAATACGTCCTGACACAATTTCAACAAAATCAAAGCGAGAATTTACAAGTTCATTCCCACTATCTCAGTCATCAGGTGGAATATGCCAAAACCTTTTTCCAACTGATGCAGCAGCAAAATTCCCTGCTTGCTAATGGCAAACATTCAGCAGATGCAGTCAAGCTGAAACCAAGCATCATCGAAAGCTTAGACCGTAGCATGATGCAGTTTCACGCCCAACAAGGTGAAACCCTGCGCATTCATGAGCAATATCTCAAAGATCAGGTAAAATACACCAAAAACTTCTTCCAACTCGTCCAGCAAGAATACTCCCAACTCATCAACGAGAGTGGAACTTCTCAACCAGTAATTTCTACAAATGGGAAAATAGGGACACCAGAAGAAGTCAAAATCATCAAAGAAGTCAAAGAAGTCACACAAATAACACAAGTCAAACCAGTCAAAGAAACAACACAAGAAAACACTTCTATATCTTCCCCCACTCCCACACTCCTCACACTCCCCATCTCCCCACCTCCCCATCTCCCCACACTCCCCCACCTCCCCATCTCCCCACCTCCCCACCTCCCAATCCCCAACCTCTGCGACACCGACTGTCAGCACACCACCAGCAACACCAGCACCAACCATTGATCTATCTGATTTAGATCAAACTCTGCTAGCCATTACCAGTGAAAAAACTGGTTATCCCATCGAGATGCTAGAACTTGACATGGACATGGAAGCAGACTTGGGAATTGACTCGATCAAACGAGTAGAAATCATGGGTGCGTTGCAAGAAAAATACCCCGACTTACCCAAGCCAAGTAATGTAGAAGAACTGGCCGAACTACGTACCATCGGTCAAATCGTCCAGTATCTACAATCGTTAGTTTTTACCCCCGCGTTAGTAGAGGACAAGGGAGATAAGGGGACATGGAGGACAAGGAAGACAAGGAAGACAAGGGAGATAACATAGAAAGTATTTTTACCTCCCTACCCCTCACACTCCCCCACCTCTCACACTCCCCACACTCCCCCACCTCCCTATCCCCCACCCCCGACCTCTCCTCTGGTGTACCTGAATTCAGCAACGACTCCACCGCAGTTAGCGAAAGTGTCGCAGTCGCCGCCGAACCAATCATCAGCGTTACCGAAACAGCAACTCCCGCAGCAGAAGTTGACTTAAGTAACTTAGCTGAAACCCTGTTAGCTATTACTAGCGAAAAAACAGGTTATCCTGTCGAGATGTTAGAACTCGACATGGACATGGAAGCAGACTTGGGGATTGACTCAATCAAACGGGTAGAAATCATGGGGGCGTTACAAGAAAAATACCCCGACCTACCGAAACCGAGTAATGTAGAAGAATTAGCAGAACTACGCACCATCGGTCAAATTGTTGAGTACCTCCAGAAACTAGCTGGGGCTGAAAAAAAAAAGCAGCAGCATGAATCTGTTAACCAGCTAGACGAGTCAGTACCTAACGTCCAACGTCGTCCAGCCAAGCTGCAAATTCTGCCTCCACCCGACTTTTGGGAATTCCCCATACCAGAGGGACACATCGCTTTAATCACCGACGATGGTTCCCTCACTACTACCAAAGTTGCAGAATTACTGAGTCAACGGGGATGGAAAGTAGTAGTTTTAAACTTACCTGCATCCCTAGTTCCCGAAAAATCGCCCTTACCAGCAGGTGTGAATCGCGTTACCTTACAAGATGCAACCGAGGAACATCTACAACAACAACTAGCAGCGATCGCTACTCATTACGGTAACGTTGGCGCATTTATTCACATTCACCCCGTTTTTCAGGCTAGCGATAACAGTAAGATTGCTTATTTTCCAGAAGAAAAAGCGATTATTAAGCAAGTCTTCTTCATAGCGAAACACCTGAAAAAATCTCTCAATGCAGCAGCCAATCACGGACGCAGTTGTTTCTGTACCGTAGCACGTTTAGATGGGGCTTTTGGAGTAGAACACAAAGTTAACTTTGGGGCGATTGGTGCAGGTTTATTTGGATTAACCAAAACCATGATTTGGGAATGGCCAA
The DNA here is from genome assembly GCF_032393985.1 of Fischerella sp. JS2. Classification (NCBI taxonomy): domain Bacteria; kingdom Bacillati; phylum Cyanobacteriota; class Cyanophyceae; order Nostocales; family Hapalosiphonaceae; genus Fischerella; species Fischerella sp. JS2. Next base: position 5,177,169 of record NZ_CP135918.1, on the reverse strand, counting down.
ATGTATATTGTCGGGCAATAGACCTGAGTCCTGATTTTAACGCCGAAACATCAGCACAGCACATCGTTGCTGAACTTCACGACCCCAATCGTTATCTTACCGAAGTAGCTTATGGTTCCCAGGGAAGAGTAACTTTGGTTAGCGTACCCGACAGATAAGACACGGGGTGTGAGGGGTATGAGAGGTATGAGGAGTATGAGGGGTGTGAGGGGTATGAGAATTACAAGGATAAAATATTTCTTTTACTCCTCACACTTTCCCCACCACTCCTCACACTCCCCCACTCCCCCTACTCCTCACACTCCCCCCACTCCCACTCCGACTGAAGATATGTCCAAGCATCAAACAATTACCTATCTTGGCCGTGTTCTTGACCAAAAAAAACAAGCCCCAATCAGTAGGGCTAAAGTGTTATTAACATATGCAGGTAATTCAGTGATTACCTACACAGATTTAGAAGGAATATATCGATTAAAAATTAACTTTAATAACAGTAATTCTTTGGAGGCACAATTATCTATTCAAGCCAATAGTTATAAAAATTATAACTCTTTCATAAAATTGTCACCAAATCAAAAAGACCTTGGTGATATTAGGCTGGTTGATATTAATTCTCATTTGAGTTCATCTTCTAATCTTAAATCAAATTCTAATTCTCATTCTAGTTCAAAGTTAAGTTCACAATTCCAAGAGAACAGTTTTGTTCCTTTACCAATAATCATAGCGATCATGATGGTGATGTTTTTAATGATGGCGATCGCTTTTAAACCTTCACCTCAAAAAATTCCAGTTAATAGGCGTAGTACGGTTAGTCATATCTATTAGCATTTAAGGTTTTGATGTTATGCGAACACCGATGCACACTCATGGAACACAGATGTTTTATTAGTATTAATAGTTTTGTGATTGGAGAGTATTTCAGAAATAATTTTCATAATTAATTGTAATAATTCATAATTTTTAGTTAATCTCTGCGGAAGGATAAGTTATGATTACAGCAACTCAAATTCGCCCTACATCAGTTTTTCTTGTTAGTGGTGGTGCTAAGGGAATAACAGCTAAGTGTGTAATTAAATTAGCACAACAGCATCCTTGTAAATTTATTTTGCTAGGACGTTCGGAACTTTTAGAAACAGAACCGGATTTTGCTCAAAATTGTTTTGATGAAGCAACATTAAAAAAACGCATCATGGAATATCTTCTTTCAAAGGGAGAGAAGCCTACGCCCATGAGCGTACAAAAGATTTATAATCAGTTGACATCAAGTAGAGAAATTAAAGAAACATTAGCAGCAATTCAGCAAGCAGGTGGACAAACTGAATATATTAGCGTAGATGTCACTGATACTTCAGCTTTGAATCAAAAAATAACTGCGACTGTTGAACACATGGGTGAAATTACAGGCATAATTCACGGTGCTGGTAATTTAGCCGATAAATTAATTGAAAAGAAAACAGAACAGGATTTTGAAAAAGTTTATACAGCCAAAGTTCAAGGGTTAGAAAATATTTTATTTTGTGTCAAACCTAGCCAGATAGAACATTTGGTTTTGTTTTCTTCCGTAACTGGTTTTTACGGTAATATCGGACAATCTGATTACGCGATCGCTAACGAGATTCTCAACAAATCAGCCCACTTATTCAAACAAAAATATCCTCAATCTCACGTTGTTGCAATTAACTGGGGAGGTTGGGATAGTGGGATGGTGACAGCAGAATTGAAAAAAGAATTTGCGCGTCGGGGAATCGATATTATTCCAGTAGAAGCAGGGACACAAATGTTAGTTAGAGAACTGCATCCTGCTCATCACAATACCACACAACTTGTGATCGGCAGCCCCATGCCCACACCTGCTGCGCCTCTAGATTCTGAACTTCGTACCTATCGCATCCGTCGTAAACTGACACTTGCAGCCAATCCCTTTTTACAGGATCATGTCATCGCTGGAAATCCGGTTTTACCAGCAACCTGTGCAGTGTCATGGATGTCCGATGTTTGTGAAAAATTATATCCAGGATACAAAGCATTCAGTAGCACAGATTTCCGCATCTTCAAAGGAATTACCTTTAACGAAACCTTAGCTGATGAATACATTCTCGACTTACAAGAAACATCCAAAAATCTCGATCATCACGAAATAAACTTCCTATGTAAAATCTGGAGTAAAACACCAGAAAGTAAAACCATATATCACTTCAGTACCCAAGTGAAACTCCTGCGTGATATTCCTCCCGCCCCCATCTACGAAAAACTGAACTTGACTGAAGATAACATCATCACCACCACAGGTAAAGACTTTTATCAAGCAGGAGAATCAGCATTATTTCATGGCCCAGCTTTTCAACAACTCAAAAGAGTCATCAATATTACTCCTGAAAAAATCACCGTCGAATGTTTTTGGCAAGAAATCGACAAAACCAAACAAGGTCAATTTCCAGCCTATTGGATAAATGGATTCACAACCGATCTGAGTACCCATCCCTTATGGATTTGGCTACATCATTATCATCAAGAAATTTGCTTACCAGGACAACAAGAAAAATACGAACAATTTGCCAAAACACCCTATAACCAACCCTTCTACGTCTCCTGTGAAGTTAAAAGTAAAACCCAAACAGGTGTAGTTGCTGATTTCTTCGTACATGATAAACAAGGGAAAATTTACTCACAACTTCTCGGAGGAAAAGGAATTATTTTCCCAGCCAAATTAATGCACCCAAAATCCTAAATACCAATTAAATATTCACCTATAAAAACTCTGCTACCTGGTGCGCTAACTCTGCGTACCTCTGCGTTTAAAGCATTAAGACCTAGGAGTTCCCCGTGGAAAAAATCGCCATTATTGGATTCTCATGCTTATTTCCTAACGCCAAAAATCCCGAAGAATTTTGGCAAAATCTTATCCAAAAAAAAGACTCCACATCATCAATAACCTCCCAAGAACTCGGAGTCAATCCCCAAATCTTTTACGAACCAAGTAAAGGAAAACCAGATAAAATCTACTCCCTCAAAGGCGGATTCATCCGCGATTTTCAATTTGATCCTACAGGCTACAAACTACCAGCAGAATTACTAGAAAAACTAGATAATACCTTTAAATGGTCACTGCATGTTGCCAAACAAGCTTTGCAACATAGCGGTTACTTAAATCAAGAATCTATTCTTTCTCAATGCGGAGTCATATTAGGGACACTTTCTCTTCCTACCAAAGCATCTAATCAATTATTCGCACCTATTTATCAACAAGTCCTCACACCAGCACTCAGAAAATTATTACAGCAGCAAGACTTTAATTTAGCTACTTTAAATTCATCTGAACAAGCCTCATTCTACAATGCGATGATATCAGGCTTGCCAGCAGCAATCATCGCCCAAGCTTTCTCATTATCAAATATACATTTTTGTATTGATGCTGCCTGTTCATCGCCCCAATATTCTATCAAGTTGGCATCTCATTATTTGTGGACACACAAAGCTGATTTGATGTTAGCTGGTGGTATTAGCTGTGCAGATCCGCTATTTATTAGGATGTTGTTTTCTGGTATTCAAGGATATCCCGAAAATGATGATATCAGCCGTCCCCTAGACAAATTATCACGCGGGATGCTGACTGCGGAAGGTGCCGGGATGGTGGTACTGAAGAGATATAGTGATGCCATCAGAGATGGCGATCGCATTTATGCTACCATCACGGGCAATGGTCTTTCTAATGATGGCCGGGGTAAACACCTACTTAGCCCCAATTCTAAAGGACAAACCCTCGCGTTTGCACGCGCCTACGAAGAAGCACAGATTAATCCTAACAATATAGATTACATGGAATGCCATGCGACTGGCACGTTGTTAGGTGATACTACCGAACTCCAATCTATCGAAACCTTCTTCGGTAAATACCAAGCTACACCTTTACTCGGTTCTGTGAAATCTAACGTCGGTCACTTGCTCACAGCTGCTGGCAGCGTTAGCTTAATTAAAGTGCTGATGAGCATGTCTAATGGCGTGATTCCAGCCACAATCAATGTTACAGAACCGATAGGTGCAGACAACAGTGTTGTCTCACCGCAACGCATTGTTACTAGCGCCACCAATTGGCCGGGAAATCAACCTATCAAACGCGCTGCTATCAGTGCATTTGGTTTGGGCGGAACTAATGCCCACATGATTTTAGAACAAGGTAAGGGAACAGAACCAGTCGCACCAGAAGAAGCCTTACACCCGGTCAAACTCGCGATTGTCGGGATGGATGCCTTTTTTGGTGGCTGCGATGGTTTAGATGCTTTTGAACGCAGTATTTACGAAGGTAGACAACATTTTATTCCTCTACCCGCCCAGAGATGGTACGGGGTAGAAAAGGAACCAGAGTTACTGAAAAAATACGGTTTAGCTGACGGCAAACCACCATTAGGCGCATACATTACAGACTTTGAAATTGATACAGTTTCCAGTAAGATTCCACCGAATGAACTCGAAAAACTCAATCAACAACAATTATTATTATTGAAAGTTGCCGAACGTGCCTTAAAAGATGCAGGCATTAAAGAAGGTACAAATGTAGCAGTAATCATTGCCGCAGAAACGGAATTTTCTGCACATCATTTACAGCAAAGATGGAATTTAGATTGGCAAATTAAGGAAGGTTTAATTGCCGGAGAAATTTCTCTACCAACTGATAAAGCTGATCAATTAGAAACCATCGTTAAAGATGGTATTCACCATCCTGTTGAAAGCAGCGAATATGTGAGTTATATCGCCAATATTATGGCGAGTCGCATTTCTTCACTGTGGGATTTTACAGCACCTGTATTTACTATGACTGCGGGTGAAAATTCCACTTTCAAAGTTTTAGAAGTCGCCCAACATTTACTCACAACTGGAGAAGCAGATGCTGTACTTGTGGGTGCAATTGATTTAGCTGGCGGGATGGAAAATGTATTGTTGCGAAATCAAAGAACAGCAATTAATTCTGGTGCAAACACCCTCAGCTATGATCAAAAAGTCAATGGCTGGATGGTTGGAGAAGGTGCAGGTGCAGTAGTCTTAAAATTGCATGAAACTGCCAAAAAAGAACGCGATCGCATTTACGCTGCTGTTGATGCCATCAGTTTTGTCCAAGATCGTTTGGGTAACAATAATCCTAAAGCAGTTCACCAAGTTTGTCAGCAAGCTTTGTTAATGGCGGGTATCAAACCATCTGAAGTTAACTATCTCGAAGTTTACGGTAGTGGTAACAAACAAGAAGACGAAGCCGAAATCATAGGTTTGCTTCAGGCTTATCCAGGAAGTGACAATGACTTAAACTGTGCCATTGGCAGTGTTAAAGCTAATATCGGTCACACATACACTGCATCGGGAATTGCTAGTTTAATTAAAACAGCCTTGTGTCTTTATTACAGATATATTCCAGCTACACCAAATTGGTCAGGGATTGGGGATTGCGGACAAGGGAGACAAGGAGGAGTAAATTCTCCTCACACCCCCCACACCCCCTTCTACGTCGCCACTGAATCAAGACCTTGGTTTCTCGACAAACAAGCTACAAAAAGAATTGCTGCCATTAATAGCATGGGGATAGATGGCAGTTACGCCCACGTCATCTTATCAGAAGAACCAGAACAACAAGAACGCAGCAGCAGATTTCTACAGCAAACACCCTTTTATTTATTCCCGATCACTGGACGCGATCGCACTGATTTACTCACCCAACTTGATACCCTAGAAAACACCGTTAATAATGGTACTTCTCTAGCCAATGCTGCTAACCTAGCTTTTGCTAACTATAAACTCGATGCCAGTGCCAACTACATCTTAGTAATTCTGGCACACAACCAAAACGAACTCACCAGAGAAATCGCAGCCGCGAGAAAAGGCATAGACAACGCCTTTGCTAAACAAGATTGGCAAACACCATTAGGTAGTTACTTCACAGCCAAACCCCTCGGTAAACGCGGCGGAGTTGCTTACGTTTACCCAGCAGCAGTCAATTCTTATCTAGGTATTGCCCGTAATCTCTTCCGCCTATTCCCCAACATCCTCGACGACATCGCCATCAAAGAACTACAAAACCTCGTCGCTGATATCTCCCGCGTCGTCTTCCCCAGAAGCTTAAACAAACTTTCATCTCGCCAACTCGAAACCCTCGAACAGCAATTTCTCGATGATCCTTTAGCGATCTTCGACGTAGACATGCTGTTTACCAGATTCATCACCCAAATCATCCGTGACCAATTCCAAGTCAAACCCGAATTTGTCTTTGGTTACAGCTTGGGTGAAACCAGTATGATGTCTGCTATTGGTGTCTGGGATAACTTCACCCAAGGAATCCGCGCCCTTCACGCCTCCCCCCTATTCGCCGACAGATTATCTGGTGCAAAAAACGCCGTCCGTCAGTATTGGCAATTACCACCAACCCAAGACAATAACCTCTGGGCGAACTATGTTCTCATGACAACCCCATCCCAAGTCAGAGAATACCTCAAACATGAGAAGCGCGTCTTTTTAACCCAAATCAACACACCAGAAGAAGTCGTCATCGCTGGTCAACCAGCAGCTTGTGAAAGAATCATTCAAATATTAGGCTGTAACGCCTTCCGCGCCCCCTTCGATCACGTGATCCATTGCGAGGCGATGGGTTCCGAGTATAACGAAATTGCCAGAGTCAACACCTTACCCATCCAGAAAAACTTACCAGATGTCACCCTCTACTCTGCTGCTGAGTATGGTCCGGTGAGACTAGAGAGTGGGGCGATCGCTAACAGTATCGCCACAGGTTTATCGCAACAGCTAGATTTTCCTCGCCTAGTCAACCGAGTCTACGACGATGGGGCGAGAATCTTTATCGAAACAGGTGCAGGTAACATTTGTTCACGCTGGATAGATAAAATTCTTAGCAACAAAGAACACATCACCATATCCCTCAATCGCAGAGGTTTAGACGACCATAGCGGTATCATCAAAGCCCTAGCAAAACTCGTCAGCCATCAAATATCAGTTGACCTCTCGCCACTCTATACCCAGGTAACAGAAACTAATAAAAAATCCAAACTCACCCTCAAAAAAGTCACCTTGGGTGGACAAAGCATCACCGACAAAATCTTGACAGAAGAAAACAAACAACTCTTCCGCAACATCTCCACAACTACCAAAAAATCTCAACCCAGCAACCCCCCTGCGACTCAACCAGAAAAAATGCCAATACAAAATATCATGGATAACAGCTTAGAGCCAAAAGCAGAAGTACAATTTGTTGAGTCAACCCAACCTATTACTCTCCTTAATCAATCTCATTACCAACAACTTAACGCCAATAATTTCCAAGTTCATAAAACCCATGACGCTTTCTTACAATCTCGTCAAGAATTCAGCAAACAAATCAGCGAACTAATTCAACTACAACTCGCTTGCGCTGAAAATTTACTGAGTGAGTAAAGGTTGCTGGAAAATATTTTATTACCACCCAGATAGTGTTTGATCTAACGAACCACAAAGAACACAAAGTTCGCAAAGATTTTAGCAAGCAATTTTCTCGTAAATCACAACTAATCCCTTACTTGAAATTTTTTCTTTGTGTCCTTTGTGTCCTTTATAGTTCATTCCTAACCCCCTCTTTTCATTAGATATTTTAATTTGAGGAATCACTACGGTGAAAACAGTAGATGTGCTACTAGAGAACGGTCTTGAATTTTATGGTTCTCTCTGCAACTTTAATCAAGTATGGAAAGGTTCTTTAGATTGCGTAGCCTTTGAACCCGGCAAAATCAAAGAAAAACTCCTATCTTTAGATAAACTTTGTTATATTGTGAGAGTTGACGGCAAAATTGGCGTCACCAACGACGGTTATTTGTCTCCTCTTGATAATAGTAAAACAGGACAAATTGAACTTTTGATGGTGATTCCACCTATCAGGTTACAACAATTAGGAGATCCCAATTTTCTTACTTTTCATGGTGTGAAATATGCCTATACTACCGGTGCAATGGCTGGTGGTATCGCCTCAGAAGAAATGATCATTGCTTTAGGAAAAGAGGGAATTTTAGGTTCCTTTGGTGCAGGTGGTTTACTGCCAAATCGCTTGGAAATAGCTATTAACCGCATCCAATACGCCTTACCAAATGAACCTTATGCTTTCAATTTAATTCATAGTCCTAATGAACCTGCACTAGAACGTGGTGCTGTAGATTTATACCTCAAATATGGGGTAAGAACCATAGAAGCTTCAGCTTTTTTAGATATTACTTCCAACATAGTTTATTATCGTGCCGCAGGATTAGGTGTCAATTCAACTAATGAAATTGAAATAAAAAACAAAATCATTGCGAAAATTTCCCGCCGTGAAGTTGCAAGTAAATTTATGCAACCAGCACCGCAAAAAATCCTGCAAGAATTGGTTGCACAAGGATTAATTAGTGAATTACAAGCTAATTTAGCAACCAAAATTCCTCTTGCTGATGATATTACAGCAGAAGCAGATTCTGGTGGTCATACTGATAATCGTCCACTGGTTTGTTTGTTACCTTCAATTGTCGCTTTGCGGGATGAAATTCAAGCACAGTACAACTATGAAAAACCGATTCGAGTTGGAGTTGCAGGTGGAATTGCTACACCACAATCTGCACTAGCTGCTTTTATGATGGGTGCTGCATATGTGGTGACTGGTTCAATTAATCAATCATGTATTGAAGCCGGAAGTTGTCAGCATACTAAGCAATTGTTAGCACAAGCAGATATGGCTGATGTGATGATGGCCCCAGCCGCAGATATGTTTGAAATGGGGGTAAAACTGCAAGTCCTCAAACGCGGTACAATGTTTCCTCTCCGCGCTCAAAAATTATATGAAATTTACAGGAATTATAACTCAATTGATGAGATTCCGACTCAAGAAAGAGAGAAACTAGAAAAACAAGTTTTTCGTAAGCCACTTGCTCAAGTTTGGGAAGAAACAGCTTCTTATTTATCTCAAAAAAATCCAGAGAAATTGGGGAAAGCTGTGAATAATCCTAAATTGAAAATGGCGTTAATTTTTCGTTGGTATTTAGGGTTATCTTCTCGTTGGTCTCATGCTGGAGAAAAAGGTCGAGAAGTTGATTATCAAATTTGGTGTGGTCCAGCAATAGGTAGTTTTAATGACTGGGTACGAGGTTCCTATCTAGCAGATCCAAATCATCGTCGTGTCGTGGATGTTGCGAACCACATCATGATGGGAACTGCCTACTTATACCGAATTCAAAGTTTGAAAACTCAAGGGCTGCAAATTCCAAATTACTACAGTCAGTATACTCCTGTTAATTCTACATTGGAAGCCTAAATATGATGACAGCAAAAAAATCTTTAACAGCAGCAGAAATTCAAGCTTGGTTACTATCTAATCTTGCTGAAGTTATCAAAACAGAACCAAACCAAATTGATGTAGAACAACCATTGGATAGTTATGGTTTAGATTCTACTCAGGCGATGCTACTTGTTACCAAAGCCGAAAAAATGCTTGGATTTAAAGTAGCTCCGACACTATTATGGCATTATCCAACTATTGCTTCACTTTCTCAGCGTTTAGCTGAAGAATCACAAGAATTAGCAGCAGATTTAGAAGACACTGTAGCGGTTAAAAATACTACTCCTGTCTTAGATTTAAGTGCTGAAGCAGTTCTCGACTCAAATATTCGCCCTACATCTAGTTCTTTTGTGTTTACAACTGAACCAAAGAACGTATTTTTAACAGGTGGAACAGGATTTTTAGGAGCTTTTTTAATCTACGAACTCCTACAACAAACCAATGCCGATATTTATTGTTTAGTACGTGCTTCTCATCCAGAAGAAGGCAAGCAAAAACTTAAGAACAACTTGCAAAGTTATGGAGTTTGGAATGAAGTTTTTCGTCCCAGAATTATCCCAGTTATCGGTGATTTATCTCAACCACTATTAGGAATTAGCAAAGAAGCCTTTGAAATGCTAGCTGCTAATCTTGATAGTATTTATCACAGTGCGGCAACACTAAACTATGTATATCCTTATTCTGCACTCAAAACACCAAATGTTTTAGGCACACAAGAAGTATTGCGTTTGGCGTGTCTTTTGAAAATCAAGCCACTACATTATGTTTCCAGTGTCGCTGTATTTGAATCGCCATTTTATGCTGGCAAAGTTGTCAAAGAAGATGATAGCTTTGAGCATTGGCAAGGTATTTTTCTGGGTTACTCGCAAACAAAATGGGTAGCAGAAAAATTAGTTACAATTGCTCGCGATCGCGGACTCCCTGTAACTATCCACAGACCACCTTTAATTGCAGGAGATAGCAAAACAGGTGCTTGCAATACAGATGATTTTATCAACTTAGTCATTAAAGGTTGTATTCAGATGGGATACTTCCCAGATGTAGATTATCGGTTGGATGCATCACCCGTTGATTATGTCAGCAAAGCCATTGTTTATCTTTCTAAACAAAAAGAATCTCTAGGTAAAGCTTTTCATCTACAGCATCCCGTACCTGTTCCTTTATCTAATTTACTTGAGTGGATGCATTCTCTTGGTTTTGCTATTGAAGCAATTCCTTATCAAGAATGGCAAACTAAGTTAATTAATGATATCTCCTCAGCAGAAAATCCTTTATATACCCTACGACCTTTCTTATTAGAACGTTGGTCAGAAGAACAAATCACAATTCCCGATTTGTATCTACAAAGTAGAAGACCAATCATTAATTGTGAAGCAACCCTAAATGCACTGGCTGGTAGTGGTATTGTTTGCCCACCAATGGATACACAATTGTTTATGACCTATTCTACCTACTTACTTCAGAAGGGTTTTCTAAATGTAGCATAACAAATCTACAAATGCATACAGATAATCTATCTGTGTCTATCGGTGTTTATCTGTGTGCATCTGTGTTCGATTTAAAAACAATGATTTTGGTCATAGATTCAACTTAACTTATATCAGAGATAACTTAATGTTTTCAACCCGCTTCAACTGTTTTTTTATATTTAGCTAATTAGTAAAAATATGTTAATTAAAATACTAAACAAAATAAATAAAATGTTCTCATAAGCATATTTTCTAAAAATCTATTCAAGAGATACGCCACCTGACAGATTGCATTAATTTGAAGTATCTTTACCATGAGTAGGAGGACAAAATTTTTTACTTCTACTCCAACTTTGCGTATCTCATTCCCTCCAAAAAAATACTTAAAAAAAGACTTCTGGAATATTTGTTCATGAAATTAAGAACAAATACTCTCTTTTTTCACAAAGGATATCTGTATTTATGAACCTCACAAATAAAACCATCCTGATCACAGGAATAGGTGGATTTATTGGCTTGCGAACTACCGAACTCGCGATCGCACGAGGAATGCATGTTAGAGGAATAGAGAATGATCCCAATAACGCCAAAATCGCCCAGAGTCTAGGCGCAACAGTAATTGTTGGTAGCATTTGTGATCCGATTGTGGCACAGGAAGCTTGTCAAGGAGTAGACATTATTCTGCATACAGCCGCCCTTGTCAAAGAAGGAGGATCGCTCGAGGAGTTTCGTAATGTCAATGTTGGTGGTACTCTCAATATAGCGAGAGCAGCCATAAACGCTGGTGTTAAGACTTTTGTCCATCTCTCAAGCGTCATAGTATATGGCTTCACCTACCCCAATCAAGTTACAGAAGAAGGGCCACTCCGCAGCGAAAACAATCCATATTCTTTGACGAAAATAGAAAGTGAAGCAGAAATCTTGAAGCTGAACGCACCACCAGATTTTGGGGTGATCATTATCAGACCTACGGCTGTTTATGGGCCAAGAAGCAACCCCTGGGTTATCCGTCCCCTTTCACTAATGCGCCAAAAAAGATTTGTCATACCAGATGCTGGAGGGGGAGTTATGAATCATTTATATATAGATAATTTAATCGACGGAATCTTCCTTGCTATAGAAAAAGAGGCGTACGGAGATGCTTTCAATATTTCTGATGGACAGGAAACTTCTTGGAAAGAATACTACACACGTTTGGCTAAAGCTGGAAATGTACCCCCGCCATTGTCTCTACCAGCACCAATTGTCAAATCTCTAATTCGCTTAGAGTGGTTAAGAATGAGAATTTTGGGTAAACAACCTGTTATTTTTCCAGCAGCTGTAGATTTTTCCACCAGTCCTCATGCTTATTCCATCAAAAAAGCACAAACCCAGCTAGGATATGAACCGAAAATAACTCTAGAAGAAGGTATGGAATATATTCGAGAATGGCTAGCAAACACGGATAGCCAGACCTTAAATAACTAAAGGAACTCTAAGCCTTTGTGAGGTTGTGGTGAGAAATTCAGATCAAGGAGTTGTGAAATATCTCCTCCTTATCTTCTTTTTCTCTATTCCTTGATCTCTCAAATTTCTGCTTTTTCACAAATCAAATAGGATTACTCTATTCCATAATTATTAAATATCTCCACAATAATTTGTGCCAATAAGTTTAGCATTTTTATAAACTAAAACTTTACCGTAACCACTATCTTTTACTGCAACATACTGATAGATATTATTTCTAAAACTGTAAAGAGTTTCCCCATTCTGACCACGCCTAATTGTACCATTATTAATCGCAAGATCCGGACGTTTAAGATTAGTAGGAATGTTATATGCTTCATAACGCAGCGTACCATTGTTTGAACGTTTAACCTCAACAATGACATTCTTCGCGCTGCATGAAAATAATGTTGGTTGAGAAGCAGTAGCAGATGAGGATATCCCTAAGATTCCACTTAATAATGAAGCTGCTCCACAAACACTAGCTAATAATAGAGAAAAAGGCTTTTTCTGTTTTTGAGTAATACTGTTCATCATGGCTCTTGATGTTTGATTACTCTCATCTACAAATTAGGATTTTAGTTTTTCGGATGATTTGAACAAAAAATGTTTTTCAAACTCACTTTTACAGTGAACAGTAATTAATAACTGATAACTGTTCACTGATCACTGTTCACTGATTTATCAACGGTGTCACTCCTGCCACCCCAATGGCAGTTCAACAATCGTTTGTTCTGCCTTCCCAGCACCAACGCCGGGTTTGTCAACAATCTTCACCGTGCTGGCTTGGGGTCCTTCTTCACCGAGTTCCACAAAGCAATGCACACCCGTACCAATTTCTAAACGGTCAAAGTCATCATGAAGTACACTGTTACGGTGGAAGTAAACTTCCTGACCGTCCAAAGTTTTCATGAAGCCGTAACCCTGTTCTAGAAATAACTTGGTAACAAGTGCCGTTGTCTGTTGGGCGCTATCGTTGGTTTTGGATTTATCGCTTTCACGCTGTTGTCTGGCGAGTTCTCGCAACTGGCGAGTAGCTGCATGAAAAGCATCTCGAATTACTGACTCCAAAGGTGGATACTGGTTAACATTTGGTGGATTGCTTTCCGCCACAAGTTCATGACCGGGGGGTACCGTCATATCAATTCGCACTCGGTACGGCGAGCCAGAACGGGGGCGATCGTGAATTTTTTCAATTACGATGTGACAGCTACTGATGTAATCACAAACTTGTTCCAGTTTGGTTATTTTTTCATTAACTAGAGCATCAAGAGCATCTGTTTTATCTACGTTGCGATAAGTAATTTCTGGTGGAACCTTCATTTCTGTTTTTATGAATTACTGCGTAACAAAGTGGTTAGTAGTTCAGTGATCAATGTATCCACCTATCCTAGAAAGCTTAAAATTCTCTCACCTCTTGCTAATGGAAGGTTTTTTGATAAAAGTCGGTTGTCTTAAAGCTTTTAAATTAGATTTTTATTGTTGAGCTAGTTTTAAACTAAATCTCTTCTTGGCTAGCAGATCACAAGCTATTAGCGATCGCCAAAAAGGCAAAATACCCTAGAAGGAACGGGCTTGCCCACCGTCTTTTTATGAGTAGTTGACATTTAAGCAATTGCTTATATATTCTAAAAATAGTTAAGCGTTTGCTTAAATATATGGTTAATTTGAATGAGTAGACCTGCTGCTAGTGCTGATGTGTTTGTGGCGATCGCAGATCCCACACGCAGGGCACTATTGGATCTGTTACGTACTGGCGAGCAACCAGTAAAACAACTGGCTGAGCCATTTGCGATGAGCTTGCCAGCCATTTCTCAGCATTTACAAGTTCTTTGCGAAGCAGGCTTAGTACAAATGCGGAAAGCAGGGCGACAGCGCCTGTATCGGCTGAACCCGGAGCCACTGAAGCAGATATCTGACTGGATCGCTGATTACGAGCAGTTCTGGCAAGAAAAACTAGATGCCCTTGGCAACTATTTGGAGGAAAATCAATGCTCCGAGACTTGAAGAAGGAAGTTTTCTATCCCTATCCCCCCCAACGAATTTGGCAGGTTCTCACTAACCGCCACACTCTTGCTGCATGGCTGATGGAAAATGACTTTGAGCCACGTGTGGGACATAAATTCCGATTTCTCTACTCATCACTACCAGGATTAAGTGAAAGCATTGATTGTGAGGTGATTGAACTTGATGAGCCAAAGCGCCTTTCCTTCACTTGGCAAGATAGTATGATGCATGGGCCTTCAATTGTGATTTGGACGTTAAAACCTGTGGATGGAGGTACTCGACTGCAACTTGAGCATAAAGGATTGAGTCACAAACCTGACCAGACGCGCCATGACCCGTCTCTACATGAACCGATGCGCCTTTCTCAACCGTGGCAAAGTCGTTTTATGCATGAGTCTACAGCAGAAACTGCTCACAGTACCGTGTTATCGCCCATACCTGTTGCTAGGTATGAAGCATTAGATAGTGTAATTTTCAGTTCCTTTCTCAATGGTGGGTGGGACTATAGGCTAAGTGAAACAATGCCAAAGGTCTTAGTTAGTTTTGCCAGTAACAATAAATAGCCAGATTAACAGGGAGAGAAAAATGAACGACGCCAATAAACAGCTGCTTGCTTTGGCGCGCACAAATGCAGCCAGCTACCTAGTTAATCCGAAAGTTAGGGCTATTGGTGTTGTTGGTTCTGTTGCTCGTGGACAAGCTGATACCTACTCGGATATTGACATGAGCATTTATTACTGGAAACTACCATCTGATGAAGAACTGAAAACAGCGTATGAACACAATCAAGGATCAGACTATAGACTTTATGGTAGCGATCGCCAAGCAGGATACATAGTCGAACAATACTTTGTTCAAGGCGTCAAGTGCGATTTTGGTCATATCACCATCGAGTGTTGTGAGCGCGACATAGACAAGGTGCTGGAGAAATGCAAGCCTGACGATCCTCTGCTGAATGTGCTAGCTGGCATTGTTGATATGCTGCCGTTGCATAATACTGAATTAATTAAACAATGGCAGACAAAGGTAGCAAACTATCCCGATAAGTTAGCTCAAGCAATGGTGAAAAAGCGTTTGCATTTTCGCGGTTTGTGGGTGTTACAACTTTATGGAATAGAAAGAAATGATGTGCTTTTTCTTCATGAGGAATTATTGAAGGGAGTCAAGAATATCATTGGAGTGTTGTTGGGCTTAAATTGCTTCTATCATCCCGTTGATTCTGTCCCATTTAAAGGGATGGATAAGTTCATCAATCAAATGGCGATCGCTCCCAATAATCTCTCATTTCGTCTCAAGCAGATTTTTTGTGAAGAACCTCAGTTAGCGGTTAACCACCTTGGTGAATTGATAGAGGAAACATTTGCCCTAGTGAAAAAACACATGCCAGAGGTGGATACAACAGAAGCTTGGCAGTATTACAAACTCTGGTCAGATAAATTTCACACTTAGGAAATCAAATATGGTCGAACAAACTTTTATTGATACAAACAATAAACAGTGGCTAGAAATTGAGCAATTCCCGGGAACACAAATACTGCCACTAGCAGAACCAATAGCGCAAGGCTCAATTCATAAATTACGGATGACTGCTGACACAGTAATTCCCGTTCATTACCATCCTTGTGATGAATACGTCTATGTTCTCAAAGGAATAATCGAAACCAATGGACGCCAATGCACATCGGGAACATTTTGGTTTACACCAGCTAATACCAAAAATGGCCCCCACAAAGCAATTACAGACGTAGAAATCATTACCATCCGCCTTGGAGAAATGGGAGTATTTGAGGAAGCATCAACCTAACAAATAGTAATTCTCTTCCTCCACGTTCTCTGCGTTTTCTGTGGTTTATTAAAAAATAAATCTTACCTTTTGGAGCTAGTAACTATGAACTCTCCATCTCAAATCGGCTTTGCAACTATTATTCAACCATCCCAGCAAGAAGAAATACAGTTTGATATTTATTCCCGATTGCTTGCAGAAAGAATTATCTTTTTACGTGGGGAATTAACAGAAGAAATAGCGAATTTAATTGTGGCACAAATGCTATTTCTTGATGCGAAAGACCCAGAGCAAGATACTACATTGTATATCAATAGTTCTGGAGGTTCCTTAACAGCAGCCTTGGCTGTTTATGACACTATGACTCAGCTGCGTACAGATATATGTACTGTATGCATTGGTAATGCGACTGCTACGGCAGCATTCTTGCTTTGTTCTGGTACTAAAGGGAAAAGATACACTCTCCCAAACGCAAGAATTACAATTCGTCAACCATCAACAAGCACTGAGGGAAAAGCAACTGAAATTGAGGTAGCAGCTACAGAAATTTTGTATCTCAGAGAAACTATGAATAGGATAATAGCTGCTAACACTGGTCAACCGGAAGAGAGAATTAAACTTGATTCTGAAAGAGACTTTGTTATGAGTGCTGAAGAAGCAAAAGCCTACGGTTTAGTTGACAACATTATCCAAAAAACACCTGCTTCTTCCCACTAACAAATTTAATACTGCCAGTATTTTAAATGTAAGTTTTGACCTGCTACAGCAACTGCACCAACATAATTATTAGCAGGTAATAGTTCAATTAAACTCCACTGTTCGTCAGTGATTAGTTTTGCTGGTTGTTCTGGAGATAAAGAAATCTCTACTTTTTCTAACTGAACTAGTCCTACTCCTATTGCTTTTAAATAAGCTTCTTTACAAGTCCAGTAGCGGAAAAATACCTGCTTTTGTTGTTCTGGGGGAAGCGATCGCACCACTGCATATTCTCTGGGTGCAAAGAACCTTTCAGCAAGGGCTTCGACATCACTCACTGAGCGCATGTGTTCTATATCTATACCAACCTGACGGTTACTACTGACAGCACATAAAGCTAAATCCTGAGAATGAGACAAATTAAACGACACCCCACTCTGAATATATGTATCACCTAATACTGGCTTTCCTCGAGGTTCATATGTAAATTGTACCGCTTGCGGTTCCAAATCCAAGTAGCGACCCAAGATTGTGCGGAGGATACCCCGACCTGCAATAAAACGCTGTCGATGTTGCTCAAAGTAAAACCTTTGAGCGCGAGCAATTTCGTCACTAGAGAGAGTTGTTTGTAAAGCTTGCAATTCTGATTCTGGTCGTTCCAGTTCAATTCGCCAGATATGCATTTCATCAGACAACAAAGTTAAATTGGTTGGTGCGGTTAACCACAAATGATTAGTCTCAGACCCCATATTAGATATTTCATCCGTCACTAGATTTTCAGCATCGCTCCTACTCAACAGGTGATCGCTGTTCTAAAAACGTTTTAATAGTAATCTTTTGGATGTGCAATTTTTATCACTGTGACTAGCAAAGATTGCTCCTGAATATGGTAAATAACCCGGTATTCGCCCAAGCGAATTCTATATAAATTTTCTGTCCCCTTCAGTATTAGTTGTATAGCATCTTCTGGACGCGGGTTAAATGCTAGTTGCTCTAGTTTTTGCGCTAGCTGTCGTTGTAATTCAGAATCTAATTTTGCAATTTCCTGCACAGCTGATGGTGCTAGTGCTACTTGATAGCTCATATCCCTAGCTCCTTTTTCAGCTCCTCAAGGGGCATTGCTCCAACAATTGCAACCTCTTCTAGTGTTGCATAAGCATCTCTTGCATCAGCGTCATCCAACCTTGCCTCAACTAGCTCATGCAATTGCTTTGTTGAGGTGATTTCAACTCCCGGCTGTTCTCTAAGCTTGTCGGCTAAGGCATAAAAAGCTTCTTGGTCGTCTCGATGTGCCAAAACATAAGCTCTTAACTCTTGTTTAGTCATTGCCTGAAAATTTCGCTCAGTCATAGGTATCTCACTCTTGCGTTGTGAAATATCTCTATTTCAGTTTCTTGTCCTGCCAGAATGTAAATACGTGTTGTCCGTTCATCTAATCTCACCAAGTAAATCGGCAGGTACATCTGAGTTAAATCCTGACACACCTTGAATAATTCAATTGCTTGTTCGACAGTTGGTTTCATTTAGTAATTTATCCAATCACTCTTATTGTCCATCCTTGATTATTTGATTTCAAGGTTTAGTAGAGCGATCGCTCTTCCAAGAGTACTGAAGGCAAGGTGAGTAGATCAATCAATAATATTACTGAACTCATTTAGGTAAACATGAGTCTAAAATTTTTTCATGCTCTACGTATTTTACCGATGATTTCTGCCAAACTCTTCAAAGAGCGTTACTTTGCTCAGCTAGTAGCGCTGTTGTTACTGCTACTTATATTAGTAATAGGGGCAGTTCCTGGATACCTAAAGGGAAACTGGCAATGGCAGCAACCTGCACCTATCACTAATCTGAAAAAGTTGAAACAGATACGTCAGACAGGATTAGCTATTCCTGGTTGGCAAACAATTGAACAAGCAGAACAACCAATTGGTGAACAAAAGTGGTCTTTGCAGCTAATTAAAAAGCTACAAACCAATACTGAGGCTGTGTTACTGTTATTACCGCAGAATGGCCCAAGAAAGCAGCCACAAGTAGAATGGACAGAGATTAATGGTTGGGGTCGGTCACGCTGGGGACAGTGGAATATTGCTCAAAGCCGCTTAGTGGAATTTCCTGTCAAGCAACCGCAAGCAAAGGTAAAAGCTATGTTTTTTCGTGCTGCTACAACAGAACAAACTTTTGCTGTTCTGCAATGGTACGCTTGGCGCGATGGTGGCAGTTCCTCAACTTTACAGTGGTTGTTAGCAGATCAGCTAGCCCAATTACAAAAGCAACGTGCTGCCTGGGTTGCAGTTAGCATCCTTATACCGATGGAACCTTTGGGAAAAATTGATACACTTTGGTCTGAGGTTAGGTCTATCGGCGAAACAGTACAGGCTACTTTAATGACAAGTGTTTTATGAATTATGAATTATTATGTCTGGTCAAATATCGATGAAAAGACCTAGAGACAAGCTGCAAAACTTGCCCCTTGTATTTTAAAGAAAATATATTACACCTATAATTACGTGTAGTTTAAGTTAAAATAGCCGCTTGCAGCCTGAGAATAACTACACAGCTTAAATTAAATTGTTTATTACTTCTACTGTTTATATGCGTGCATTCAGCACATTGTACTTATTTAGTTTTCAAGTCAGTATTTTTTTAGCAACACCTACAATACCTATTGTTGCTCAAGCGCCACCTCCTGCTTCCGCGACGCATATTGAATTTACTCAGTTGGATGTTAGTAGCAATGAAATATTACCCCAACTGAATCGTTATATTTTAGGGCCGGGAGATATCATCACTCTTCAAGTTCAACGTCCTCCTGGTTCCTATCGTTTAGGACCAGGAGATGTCATTAGCGTTGCGATCGAACGTTTTCCAGATCTAGGTTTTCAAGCTTCTGTTAATCCCGAAGGAAAGATTACTGTTCCTCTTTTAGGAACTGTATCACTACAAAATTTAACTTTGGCAGAGGCACAAAATAAGATTCGCTCGTTATTCAATACTTATGTCATTGATCCTATAGTGACTTTATCGCTTGTGTCGCAGCGACCAGAGTTAAATCTTTCACTCGCAATTAATCCAGAAGGTAATGTTGTTTTACCTCAAGTTGGCACAGTATCTTTAAAAGGCTTGAGTTTAGAAGAAGCTCAAGAAAAAATCCGCTTATTACTTGATCGCGTGACACCAGGTCAAGTTGTTGCTGTATCATTAGCATCACCTCGAACGGTACAAATAACTATTAGTGGTGAAGTCCCAAGACCAGGAATTTACCCTATAAGTTCGCCAACGCCTCGTATTGCTGATGCTTTACTACTAGCAGGCGGTTCGACAATGATGGCAGACCTGCGACAAGTTCAATTGCGGCGTAAGTTAATTGATGGTTCAATAATTACTCAAAATCTAGACTTGTATAGCCCTTTACTGAATGGTGAGGGCGCACCTAACATCCGCTTGCAAGATGGAGATGCGATCGTTGTCATGCGTCGTGACCTTGCTAGTGATGACAATTATGATCGCAATCTTGTTGCTCGTTCCTCTTTAGCTCAACCCCAGATTCGAGTTAGGGTGTTAAACTATGCCACCGGGGGACTAGTAACGCAAACATTACCGAATGGTAGTAATTTTGTTGATGTTTTATCAGGAGTCAACCCTAATTTTACCAACATCCGAGACATTGCCTTGGTTCGGTTCGACCCAGAACGAGGTAAAGCCATCACTCAGAGATTAAACGGTAAAAAGGCCCTAGCTGGAGATGCGACTCAAAACGTACCACTTCAAGATAATGATGTTATCGTTATTGGTCGAAACCTAATTGGTAAAATTACTAACCTCATAAATACTTTTACTCAACCCTTCTTCAGTATTCAGAATTTTCTCAACTTCTTTGAGACTTTTGGTAGTAGCAGTGGAGGGAAGTAGGGATGGGGGGATGGGGGGATGGGAAGATGGGGTGATGGGGGGAGTGTGAGGAGTAATATAGGTAACCACTAACTACTAACCACTAATGTACAGACGCGATGTTCCTCGCGTCTGTACCTACTAACCACTAACCACTAACTACTAACTACTAACCACCAACCAACAACCAACCACTAACTACTAACTACTAACTACTAACCACCAAACAACAACCAACAACTAACCATGACACCACCGATTGTAAAACGTTACCTAATAGCTTTTGAGAAGTATAAGTGGATTGGCTTAGCCAGTTTCACTTTAGTTGTTGTCGGTTCAACGGTGGTGGCTATGCAACCAGAACCACCCGCCAGTTACGTTGCAGAAGCCGCACTCACCTACTCTAGTCCTCCGGTTTTATTCTCTGTGACTGGGGGTGAAATTCAACAGCAAGGTCAAGAATTAACTCAAGAAACTTTGTTATCAGACCAAATCATTGAAGCTGTGGCAGCAAAAGTCAATGTTAAACCTAGACAAATTGGTCAAAATGTTGCTCTAAGTGTGCCTGAAAAAAGCAAGCCAGGAGAAGCGCCAGCATCTACACTTATTGAAATTAAATATAAAGATTCTCATGAAAAGCGTGCTAAGGAAACAGTACAGTTATTGATGGAAGCCATGATTAAGTTGAGTGGCGAAATCAATACTAGACGATTAAATGCAATTATCAAGAAAATCAACGAACGCTCTCCCGCGATTAAACAAGATTTACAATTAGCAGAAAAGAAATTAGAACAATACGATCGCATCGAAGGCCCAGCATTACTAGCTGCGGAAAATGGCAGTTTGCTGACTGCAATCACCAGCAGTCAAAGTCAGCAACGACAAATTCAACTGACGCTTTCTGGAGTAAATGCCCAAATTCGTAGTTTACAAAAAAAGTTGAGGTTAAATGGTAACGAAGCTTATGTTTCCTCAGCTTTGAGTGCTGACCCTATTATTGCCAACTTGCGATCGCAAATCTATCAAGTCGAAAGCCAAATGGGAGTTCTCGCCAAACAAGGTGCACGTCCGGAATTACCCCAAATGGTGCAATTGCAGCGTCAAAAAGAAGCTTACGAACAATTATTACAACAACGAGCTATTGAAGTAGTAGGTGGCGGGGGTGCAACTGCTCCTCTGGCTGGTTCAATTATAGATATTCGTTCTCAAAGTAACTTAGACCCAGCTCGTCAACAACTTGCCAATCAGTTAGTAGCTTTACAAACTCAGTACGAGACATTGCGACAACAGCTAGTTTCCTTAACGCAAGACGAAGAACGACTACGGCAGATGTATGCCTTGATACCTAACAAGCAACTGGAGCGATCGCGTTTAGAACAAGAAGTAGTACTGAAAAAAGCCATCTACGACAAAATGCAAGCGAAGCTAATTGACGCTCAAGCAGCAGAAGCAGAAACTGTCAGTAGCCTGAGTGTAGCGAAAGTACCTTTAGTTATTGCCGATGTCAAACCTCCTAAGAGTGTGCCAACTACCCTTGCGGTTGGTGGTTTTTTGGGATTAATAGTTGGTGGTGGCGTGATATTTTTATTAGGCTCACTAGAAGGTACTTTCAAAACCAAAGAGGATATCCGCAACAGTCTCAAACAACGAGAAGTCGCCTTATTGGGAGAGTTGCCTTTAATGCCCGTAGAGGACTTGGCAGCAGACGAAGTTCCAACAATACTTTCTGTATATTCCCCGTATTTAGAGTACTATGAAAAGTTTCGTAGTAATCTACGTCGCTTGGGTGGCAAAAATTTAAAGGTAATATTAATTACTAGTGTAAGTAGTAGCGAAGGTAAAACCGTGAGTACTTATAACTTGGGTATAGCTTCCGCCCGGGCTGGCAAACGTACCTTAATTATTGAAACAGATTTGCGATCGCCTTCTGGCAGTCCATCGCTGAAAGTGACAATTGACCCCAATGCTAGTGTTGAACCCCTGCGTTATTACGGTAGTTTAAGTGAGTGTATCCGCTTAGTTCCTGATGTCGAGAATTTATACATTGTTCCTAGTGCCGGGCCTGTAGGTCAGCCTGCTGCGATCCTTGAATCTAGTGAATTGCGCTGCTTAATTGAAGATGCCCGCGAACGCTATGATTTTGTGATTTTAGACACTAACCCCATCAGTTTATCCAACGATGCTTTATTAATCCAGCCTTATAGCGATGGCATTATCCTAGTCACCCGACCACACTATACACAGGAAAACATGCTAGGTGAAGTTGTAGATGAATTGGTTGAATCAGAATTAGGGTTAGTGGGGGCAATTATCAATGGTGCTGATATCTGTGTTCCTCAGCTTGTAGAATCAGTCTCTGCATCTGGAGAAGAATCAGAAGAAAAAGCAGGGGTGTCTGTTGGGACTATGCAAAATTAACTAGCGTTTTTAAACGCAGAGGATCGCAAAGGAGGACGCAAAGGGGAGGCAGCGCGTTGCGGGGGTTCCCCCCGTTGTAGCGACTGCCGTCGCGCAGAGTTTTGCTATAGCAATTTTACATCCGTGTGCATCGGTGTTCCATGAGTGTACCCTGCCTTAAGCCTATGAGCGCGTCTACGATTCCTAAAACACAAATTTTCTCACAGCATAAATTCATAATTCGAGAAAACAGCAGCTTGACCGCAATAGTGATTATTCTCATCTAACAAATTCCACAGAATACCATCTTTAATATAAAAACGTTTACCAGTACTAGTAATCCGCACACCAGAATAATTGCTAAAACCTTTGCTTGTCGTTTCCGCTAATAACCGATTACGCTCCTGTTGTACAACCTCTTGAGCTGTTTTCCGTGAAGGCATCTGAGTAAAATCTTGCCACGAAAGCTCCCATAGTTCCAAGGCTTTACGATTACCATAGTTAAAAATTGGGTCTGGTTCAGTACCGTGAGAAACTAAAGCAAAAGGCGCTGCAAACAGTGCTTGAGCGATTTCTCGTGCAGAACCATTAACATTTAGTAAAGAACTTCCTGTCCAATACTCAAAACTACGTAATAGACGTAAGCTATGGCGAATCACAGCTTCTTGCTGCCCAGGAAGTTGGATGTCATTGGTCATAGATATTACAGTTGCATAATTTCCTGATTATTTCGCAATTTATATATAGATAGTAATACGGCTATTCAACCCTTGCTTCTAGTTCCTCACTCCTATCCCCTAGATATGAATCAAACTATATTTCATCTTGCTTTTCCTGTCACTGACATTGCCCAAGCAAAAGCATACTATGTTAATGGTTTAGGCTGTATTCCTGGTCGGGAAAATCGCCATGCTCTCATTCTCAATCTTTATGGTCATCAGTTGGTAGCTCATGTTACCAAGGAACCCCTAACACCCCAACGTGGTATTTATCCCAGACATTTCGGATTAATTTTTACCTCGGAAGACGACTGGCAATATTTACTGTTGAGAGCGCAACAGTATCAGCTACTGTTTAGAGAAGAAGCTAAGCATCGTTTTGTTGGTACTCCTCTGGAACATTCGACTTTCTTTTTAGAAGATCCGTTTTATAACTTAATGGAATTTAAGTATTACCGTCATTATGATGCGATTTTTGGGAATGCGGAGTATCAACAAATTGGCGATCGCCATTGAGGTGAAAAGTTACGCTAACACATCTAGAAGACTAATTGAGTCTTTAGGTTTAAGTCATAGAGAATTTGCGAAATCACGTACAACGAATGTGAAGTGTTAAATAACCAACAATCACCAACCATCCACTAATTGCTACATTGATAAATACTTGGGATAAATTCTCATTCCCTGTTTGCACCATCTACCAAATTTGGGCGATCGCCACCAAGCCGTGATTACACTACTTAGGAAACTCCGCACCGCTTTAGCGACAAAAGATAGACGTCCTCAGGACAATACCAGCCGCAACTGGCTGCAAACTATTTTTATAACCAGTGTAGGAGTTACTATCTTAGTGCTGGGAGTTCGCCATCTGAAATGGTTGCAGACTTGGGAATTAGCTACTTACGACCAAATGATCAGGCTACGCCCTGCTGAAGCACCAGATCCCCATCTTTTACTAGTTACTGTCACTGAAGAGGATTTGGGGTCACAAGATTTTTCTCTGCCAGATGACATTATCAATCGGCTATTAATCAAAATCCAGTCTTATCAACCACGGGTTATTGGGTTGAGTATTGACCGTTCCAAACAGAAAAATTTAGGGGCTGGTCTGCAAAATCTAGATAATGTGATCACTTACTGCACGTTCAGCAGTATGGGCAGTCCAGAAATTCCGCCACCACCTAATTTTCCCATTGACCAAGTCGGCTTTAGTGATGTAATTTCTGATGATGAAGATGTGATTGTCCGTCGCAGTTTGTTATTTGCTGCTTCTGATGACAAAAAATGTCAAACAAAATTTTCCTTTGCCGCCCTATTAGCAATTCATTACCTGGAAAGACAAGGCATTAAATCTTATTTCACTGATATAAACCATTTTTATATAGGTAAAAGTCTATTTCCGCGTTTATTGAAAGATGCAGGTGGCTATGAAAATATTGATGCAGCAGGTTATCAAATTCTACTGAATTACCGTGATCCTTCTGAGTTTGCTAAACAAGTTACTCTCACACAAGTTTTACAGGATAAAGTAGACCCTAATTGGTTCAAAGACCGTCTCGTCATTATTGGTACTACTGCCCGTAGCGTTCATCCAGGTTTTTATACACCCTACAGTGGTTCATCTAAGTATCCGCAAAGGATAGCACCTGTTTATATTCATGCACAGGCAGCAAGTCAGATTATCAGTACAGTATTGAGCGATCGCCACCTAATTTGGTACTTACCAAACTGGGCAGAAGCTGTTTGGATGTGGGGATGGTCAATGGTAGGAGGTATCATAGCATGGCAGTTGCGATATCCCCTACGTCTAGGTTTAGCTGGTAGTGTGTCTTTGGGTGGCTTAGTAGGTGTTTGTTATTTACTATTTTTGCAAGGGGCATGGTTGCCAGTTATACCGCCTGCTGTGACTTTGGTTTTGAGTAGTGTTAGTGTTATGGCTTACAGTACTTACCAAACTCAACAACACACAAAAGTAATTGTTTTACAAGTTGAAAAACAAAAAGAAGCCATAGAACAATTAAATACACTCTTAAAAGAATCTACACGGATTTATGACAAACATTTCCATTCTGGGGCAACAGTTGATAACACAGAAAAAGCGACTGGTGACTTTATTTTAGGTGGGCGTTATCAAATTCATAAAGTACTTGGTTCGGGTGGATTTGGTTGTACTTATTTAGCAAAAGATAACCAGCGTCCTGGCAATCCTATTTGTGTCGTCAAACAACTTATGCCAGCCCGCCGAGATACAAGATTTATGCAAGTTGCCAGAAGATTATTTGATGCAGAAGCAGAAATTTTAGAAGTTTTAGGTAAGCATCATCAAATTCCAGAATTGTTGGCATATTTTGAAGAGAACAACGAATTCTATTTAGTACAAGAATATATTTCGGGACATGCCCTCAGCGATGAATTACCACCCCATCACGATATCAAAACTGAATCTGATGTTATCGAAATACTAAAAGGAATATTAGAAGTACTGGTATTTGTTCATGAACATCGTGTGATTCATCGCGATATCAAACCAAGTAATATTATTAGATGCGATACAGATCATCGCTTGGTGCTAATTGATTTTGGTGCAGTGAAGATGATGCAACCACAATCTAGTGAACAAACGGAATTAGCCACAGTAGCTATTGGAACACGCGGTTACGCACCACCAGAACAGTTTGCTGGTCATCCTCGATTATCCAGTGATATTTATGCTTTGGGGATGATTGCCATTCAAGCAATTACCGGGATACCACCGCACGAACTTCATCCGCATCCTGAAACTGGTACTGTGGAATGGCGTCATGGAGTAAAAGTGAGCGAGAATTTAGCAGAAATTTTGGATAAAATGGTTCGCTATCACTTTAGCGATCGCTATCAATCTGCTGCTGAAGTGCTACAAGAATTGCAAAAGATTGAATAACTTGGTGGTTAGTAGTTAGTACAGACGCGAGGAACATCGCGTCTGTACATTAGTTGTTATTACTACTCCTCACACCTCTCACACTCCCCATCACCCCTACCCTACGGGAAGCCTATGAGCGCGTCTACACCCCATCACCCCACCTCCCCACCATCCCCCACGCCAACCTCGCTGCACCCAACATTCCCGCAGAGTTTCCTAATGCGGCTGGCAAAATTTGTAAATCTACGCGAGATGTGGGTAAGACTCGTTTCTCAATTTCTGCTTTGGCAGCTGGTAAAAAAAACTTAGCACTAGCGCTAACACCCCCACCAATAATAATCGCTTGTGGTGTCAGTACGTAAATCAAACTTGTTAAACCAATACCTAAATCTCTACCGTATTCTTGCCAAAAATTTAAGGCGGCGGCGTCTCCAGATTGTGCCAAAACGCTTAATTGTGAGGGTTCTTTTCCAGTGCGGCGACGAATTGCTGTAATTGAAACATGCTGTTCTAACGAACCTTTGTTGCCACTGTTACACATGGTTCCATCTGGGTTGAATGTAATTAAACCTAATTCCCCAGCAGCACCGTAATGTCCGACAAATAATTTATTATCAATAAAAATTGCCCCACCAACGCCAGTCCCCAAAGTTAATAAGATAAAATTTTGAAAGTGGCGACCGGTTCCTAGCCAAGCTTCTCCCAAACCTGCACAATTGGCATCATTATCGAGAATCGTTGGTTTGCCAATTTTCGCTTCTAAAGCATCAGCAAGAGGGACATCAACCCATCTTGGCAGATTAATAGCTAATTTAGCAATGCGCCTAGTTGCATCCGCAGGGCCGGGAGTACCAACACCAATAGCAACAGCCTGGCTGAGTGGATCTAATTGGGCGATCGCATCTACCATTGTTGCTATCACTGCTTCTGGAGTTGCTGGTTGGGGAGTTGCTACAGTTAAGGATTTTAGGCAAGTGCCATCAGCTGTAAACCGTCCCAGCTTAATTGCCGTTCCCCCCAAGTCAATACCAATTACTTCTGGTGTCACCACACTTTTTTGGTTAGTAGTTAGTGGGTAGAGACGTGATTAATCGCGTCTGTACAGTGGTTAGTAGTTAGTGGTTAGTTGTCCAAATAGCAATCGACGAACAACAACCAACAGCTATCTGTAGTTACTAAGTAAGTCGACGGAAATAAATATAACTATGTTACAAAAAGTAAACATACCTAAATCCCTTACTAATGACCAATGACAAAGGACAAATGACGACCCCAACTAATTAGTTTTATTTGTGCTGACTTACTTATGTTTTTGAATGATTTCACTTGCATATGGTGTAGTTCGAGTTACATACATAACTGGAGTTGAACCCACATTTGCTTGTACCTGCCAAGATGTAACTGGCGCACCTCGTAAAATACCAGCCAAAGCAACGGAAAGCATAAAACCACCAGCCGTGGCAGCAACTAAAGAAAGTTTATCGTTCACACAAATCTCTCGCTAAAAACTACAACAAATATCCAGAATAGCAAATCGAATCAAATGATAATTGTTAGTGGTTAGTAGTTAGTAGAGACGCGATGTTCCTCGCGTCTGTACAATAGTAGTTAGTAGTTAGTAGTTGTTTTTTCACCACTAACCACTAACCATTAACTACTAACAAACAACAAACAACCAATCATTATTTCCGGATTCCATTTTCTTTCCGCAAACGCGGATTGATAAATTCGTTTAACCCTTCACCAAGTAGTGATAACCCTACAACCATGAGTGTTAAACCTAAGCCAGGGAAAAGGGTAGTCCACCAAATGCCTGTGGGTAGGGCTTCCAAAGCTTGCTTTAAGTCGCGTCCCCATTCTGGTACTTCTTCGGGTAATCCTAAACCTAAAAATCCCAAACCACCTAAGACCAAAATTGCATCGGCGGCGTTGAGGGTAAATAGCACGGGTACGCTTTGAATGACGTTGAAAAAGAGGTAGCGAGAAAGGACTTGCCAGGTATTAGCACCGATCGCTTGGGCGGCTTCGATATATACTTCTGTTTTGACACTCACAGTATGATTACGGACAACACGGTAATATTGGGGAATGTAAGCAATACTAATTGCGATCGCTGCATTCAAAATTCCCCGTCCCACTACAAACGCTAGTGTTACCGAAAGTAATAATCCTGGTAAAGTGTAGATGCTATCCATCAAAAACAGCAAGGTTTTATCTAATTTACCCCCAATATAGCCACTCACCATTCCCAATGGCACACCCACAACCATACTTAGGGCTGTTGCTAGCAAAACTACTTGCAACGCTGCTTGGATGCCAAATATTGTACGTGAGAAAACATCATAACCAAGGCGACTAGTACCAAACCAATGCTTGGCTGACGGTGGGCTATGAATGGGGTTACTCAAGAAATCTGTGGGATCTTGTAGCCATCCCCAAGCCTGAAATACAGGAGCAAATAACGCTAAAAATATAAAGAAGATGGTAATCACTAAACCCACAACCATTAATTTTTGGGAGAGGTTAGGACTTTTAGCAAAATTTAAAAATCTTGGCAGTTGAGTTTTTACAACAGTCATAGGTTTGGGGAAGACGCACCATGACGCGTCTGCAAATTTCAGATTTGAGTTATGAGTGTTGGGGTTTGAGGGCAATTTTGTCAAGCATAAAGTGGGGTGCGTTAATGAAGTGTAACGCACCTTCATTTCTGTTTTATTAATCGAACACAGATGCACACCGATGAACACCGATGATTTATCTGTGTTCATCGGTGTACCTTGCCTTAAGCCTATGAGCGCGTCTACATCGGTGTTCGTGATTATATTGATTTTTGTTGTGGCTGGGATTTATAACCAATAGTCCAATAGTTTTGGGAAAGCGAACACAGATGCACACAGATAGACACCGATGATTTATCTGTGTTCATCGGTGTTTATCGGTGTTCGTAATCATCCAATATCTCTTTTGGCCAGAGTTTACAGCTACAAATAACTCTCAATCAACTGGCGATACTCACTCTTTTGCTTCACGCCCTTGACTTCTTTTAACAGTTCCTTATTCTTAAAGAACTGAATTGTAGGAGTTCCACTAATGCCCGCGTTTTCAGCAATTTCTCGATCTTTGTCGATATCAATTTCCACAAAGTGAATTTTGCCGTCAAATTCATCTACTACTTTATTAAGTATGGGTTTTAGAGTATGGCAAGGGCCGCAACCAGGGGCGACGTATTTGACAACAATCAGGCGATCGCTTTCGTGGAAAAGCTTCCGCAGAGAATAACTTCCCTGATGACGTGTTGCATTTAGATCAAATTCATCGTCAGTAGGAGTACGGTTAGAGGTAGGCTGAGGCTCTAATTCATTATCTGGAGTTTGTGAGACTTGATGAAACTCCTGAATTAAGCCATTGGCAGATAACCACCGTTCTGCTAACATCGCTGCCATACAACCACTACCTGCTGCGGTAATGGCTTGGCGATATTCATGATCCTGCACGTCACCAGCAGCAAAAACACCTTCTAAACTTGTTTCTGGTGAGCCAGGTTTAGTGACTATGTAACCCACCTCATCAAGTTCTATTTGTCCTTTAAATAAAGAGGTGTTGGGAGTGTGACCAATGGCGTAAAATAAACCC
This sequence comes from Fischerella sp. JS2, assembly GCF_032393985.1. NCBI lineage: Bacteria > Bacillati > Cyanobacteriota > Cyanophyceae > Nostocales > Hapalosiphonaceae > Fischerella > Fischerella sp. JS2. The sequence continues at coordinate 5,146,865 of NZ_CP135918.1, read as the reverse complement.
TTGACGTGTAGTTGGCTTTCTTCCCCAGTCTTGTTGTTACGAATCGTCACTCCTTCCATGTGACCGTTACCGAACACATCTACAGGTTCAGTGTTCCAATGAACATGGATTTTGGGGTTACTCAAAACTCGGTCTTGCATAGCTTTAGAAGCTCGCATCTTTTCCGAGCGTACAAGCAAATTTACCTTAGAACCATATTTAGTTAGATAAATAGCCTCCTCTGCTGCTGAGTCGCCACCACCCACCACAGCTAATTCAGCCCCGTGAAAAATTGGCGTAGCGCCATCGCAAATGGCACAAGCAGAAATACCCCGGCTCCAAAATAGATGCTCATTGGCTAAACCCAAACGCCTAGCTGTTGCACCTGTGGCAATAATTAAACTATGGGTTTTAAATTCCCGTTCCTCTGAGCGGACTGTAAATGGACGCTGACTCAAATCTACTTCAATCACGTCTTCTGTATATAGCTCAGCACCCCAACGTTCCGCTTGAGCCTTCATCAAGTCCATCAGTTCTGGCCCAGTAATCCCTTTGGGAAAGCCAGGAAAGTTTTCTACTTCCGTTGTTGTCATCAACTGTCCACCAGGCAAACCCCCGGCTTGGAAGCCCTCAAATACAATTGGTTTCAGGTTGGCACGTCCTGCGTAAATAGCAGCTGTGTAGCCTGCTGGGCCAGAACCTATGATTACCACGTTTTCTACATTTGGGTTAGTCATGATGGCTAAGATAAACAAACTCATAACGACTACGTATAATTTATCATAACAAATATTTTGGTGAGCGGTTAGTTGTGATTCGATTACACCAAGGTGGTTTTTTCCCTCAGGGTAGTTTCATACAATGACTTATTACGTTATTGCTTTTTAATAGTGAAGTAATCGTTTACTTGGCCATGGCAATCAATAAATTTGACATCAAGCCTTTTACCTTGTACATCCAATACAAGCGACCCAGGAATGCTGAGTGAAGTATACATTGCCGGATGCGGTGATACATGATCAGCCAAAGCCGAAGTGCCTGCAACAATATATACTGTTCCCGCATGGGAAGCTAAAAGAGGTTTTTGATAAACTCCAGATTCGTCTTCTCGCCCACTACCAGCATCTTTTTTCATTTGTTCATCAAAAGAATCCGAACTTCCATAATGCCCGTTAATCAGGTAGGAACGTTCATAGGAGTGGCTGTGACCGCATAGTACCATGTCTACATTCGCCTCTTCCAAAATAGGAAGGACAAGCTCTCTCATTTCAATTAACTCAATCTCAGTATCAGAATCGTGTGATCCTTTTGTGTATGGGGGGTGATGCCAAAAAGCAACCTTCCAATCCTGATTAGATGCTGTTAAATCATCTGCTAACCAACTCAACATTCTCCCAGAACTAGAGCGATCGCTACCATAGGAGTCAAGACAAATAAAGTGGATGTTGCCATAATCGAATGAGTAATAGGCTGCACTCAAAGATGGCACACCACCTGCTTCCCCACGAGTTGGTAGAGTAAACAGTTCATAATATGGCCCTGTTTGCAACTGTGAATTAGCGCACCCAGCATCATGATTACCGATAGCAGTCCACAAAACACTACTGCGTAGGAGTTGGGGATACATATCAAATATCCCTCGCTGATACTCCTCATAAGTGCCAGTGTCATAAGCATTATCACCAAGCATTAGCCATAAATCAGTATGGCGCGTCTGTATAAATTTCAAATATCCATCCCGCACAGATGCAGCCACATCATTTCCGCGTCCCGCATCCCCTAAAACCCAAATTCGCATTGTTCGGAGTCCAACAGATACTGACTCTTGTGATGGCGCAGTTACAAAAAAGTAATCTTCAGTTCCTCCTATCTGTATTCCTGCTACTGTTCCAATTGCGTAGTAATATTTCGTGTCTTTTGTGAGTCCACTGAGTTTGACTATGTGGTCGGATGTAATCGTTGTTTGTTGGTGTTGGAAACAAAGTCTGTCAGGATCTGTACCGTACCACACCACCCCTTGAACAGGAGCATTAGTAGCCCAACGGATAATAATGCTAGAGGAAGTACCTTGTTGCAGATACGGGCCCCTAACAATTTGTAAATTCTCAATGACAGTTCCTTGTTCTGCTTCAGGATAGATTACCGTCATCAGCGAAAAGTTATCCTATGTTAATTTATTTAACCAAGACACATAAATAATTATTACAGATTTTTTACAAATCAAACTTGAAAATTTAAGCTGTGTGTTTCTTGATTTAAGAAGTAGTTTAAGTGCCATTTCATCCTAATTTCATTTCTACATGAAAGACTAAAAAATGTGTGTATATCTAACACGCACTAATAACAAAAACACGATATGCAATTTCCTTCCCCCAGAACTCAAGGACTTGAAGCACCATGCCCAACTCCTATTTCAAGCCACTTGTAGCAATTGGTAGTGTTTCTGGTACACTCCTCAGCTTGATATTACTGGTAACTCCCGCAGTAGTTCTAGGTCATGGCGGACACGCAGACGAATTTCAAGGTCCAAACCAAACCACTCAAACTACTGACTCAATTCAAGTTGATGCACAGACAGCCAAACGGTTGGGAATTAAAGTCGAGCCAGTCAAACGCCAGCGACTAGCTGTAGGAATTAAAACCACTGGACAAATTGAAACTCTTCCTAGCCAAAAAGTGGAAGTGACTACCCCAATATCTGGGGCGAAGGTGGTTGAATTGCTGGTGGAACCTGGTGCAAGGGTAACAAAAGGTCAACCCGTTGCCGTTGTTACTAGCCCTGATTTGGTAACATTGCGGGTGGAGTCTCAGGAAAAATTAGCACAAGCTCAAGCTGATTTACAGCAAGCACAAGCAGACTTGAGGCTGGCTCAACAAAACTACGATCGCTATCAACAAATAGCTGACTCTGAAATTGCTCAAGCACAAACTCAAGTTGACTTTGCCCAAGAAAAGTACGACAAAGACAAGCAGTTAGCTGATGCTGGTGCTTTACCCCGTCGTAATGCTTTAGAATCTCAAACCCAACTAGCTCAAGCTAAAGCAGAACTAACCAAAGCCAAGAGCCGTCGAAACGTGATTGAGGCAGAAAATCAACTCAAACGCGCTCAAGCCGCAGTTCAACTAGCAAAATCAAATATTCATCGCAGTAATACTAATTATCAAACTCGACTTGCTCAACTAGGAAACAGTGCCAACGCTAAGGGACTAGTAACAGTAGGCGCTCCCATCTCCGGTAAAATTGCTGATAGAGAAGTAACTATTGGTCAAACATTTAATGATGCTGGCGGCAAATTGATGACGATTGTCAACGATAGCCGACTGTTTGCCACAGCTAATATTTATGAAAAAGATTTAGGCAAAGTTAAGACAGGTCAACAGGTAAGTGTCAAAGTTGCTTCTGTACCTAAGCGCACTTTTACAGGAAAAATTGCCGTAATTGGGTCTGTGGTAGAAGGCGAAACGCGGGTAGTACCTGTAAAAGCCCAAATAAATAACTCAGGCGGAATCCTTAAACCAGGGATGTTTGCAGAACTAGAAGTCCTGACAGACCAAACCTCAGCACCTAGTTTGGCTATTCCCACTTCAGCAGTAGTTGACGCGAATGGTAGAAAAGTTGTGTATTTGCAAAATGGTAATGCTTACCAACCTGTAGAAGTTACTTTAGGACAAACTTCTGGGGACATGATTGAGGTTAACAGTGGCTTATTCGAGGGAGATATGATTGTTACCCAGCGTGCTACTCAACTTTATGCACAATCTCTGCGAGGGGGTAGCAAACCAAAACAAGAAGAAGCGAGAGAAACTCCTGCACAGACAATAACAGAGCCTAAAACACCATACTTGCTATGGCTGTTAGGAGCAGGTGGAGTAGCTGTGACTGCTACTTTAGCTTTCATGGCTGGTGTTTACATCACAAGTCGTCGCAGCAAGTCACGTCAGCTAGTGCTAGTAGGTAGTTCGTCGGAGTTAGATACACCCGCTGCTCAAACAGAAAATTATCACAATAATTCTAAATCGCCAGCCTTATCTGCTTCGACCACCGATGGAAATGAGCATGAAGATACTCATTTTCCAAAATCTTAACTAAATTAATTGCCCTAAATTTAATCAAATATGCTAAACGCGATTCTCAAGTGGTCGATTGTCCAACGCTGGATAGTTGTGCTGGGGGCAATTGTTGTCACTTTTTTGGGTGTGTATAACCTCACCCAGATGCCTCTAGATGTTTTTCCTGATTTTGCCCCACCCCAAGTAGAAATTCAAACCGAAACCCCAGGACTCGCTCCCGAAGAAGTCGAATCTCTCATTACTTTACCAATCGAAAGCGCAGTCAATGGTACGCCGGGAGTAGAAACTGTGCGTTCTTCCTCGGCTGTTGGTATTTCTGTTGTAAAAGTAATTTTTAAATGGGGTACTAATGTTTATCAAGCACGGCAATTAGTCACAGAACGATTGCAACAAACTGTGCAGAAATTACCAGAAGGTGTGGAAAATCCACAAATTTCTCCAATTTCTTCACCTATTGGTACAGTTCTGCAATATGCCTTAACTACCGAAACAACTCCGATGATGGAAGTGCGGCGTTTGGTTGATCGAGATATTACCAATCGACTGCTAGCTGTACCGGGTGTTTCTCAGGTGATTGCCTATGGTGGTGATGTTCGTCAATATCAGGTTTTAGTCGATCCAGCCAAGCTTAAGGCTTTTAATGTCACTTTAGAAGAAGTCACAGCAGCAGCAAGAGGTGCAAATGTCAATGCTGCAGGTGGCTTTTTAATTAATCCCGACCAAGAAATAGTTATTCGCGGAGTCGGACGCATAGATTCAATTGAACAATTGGGAAATTCGGCAATTACAGCTCGCAATGGTACGCCAATTTTACTCAAAGATGTGGCAGATGTGCGAATTGGTGCAGCCCTCAAGCGTGGAGATGGCAGTTTAAACGGTCAAAGAGCGATCGCAGTGATGGTTAACAAGCAACCCCAATATGATACCCCGACCGTCACCAGAGCGATCGAAAGAGCAATGGAGGAAGTCAAAGCTGGCTTACCCAAAGATGTCAAAGTTATCGAAACCTTCCGCCAGAATAATTTTATCGATGCCGCGATCGCAAATGTGACCAGTTCTCTACGTGATGGTATCATCATCGTTTCGATTATCCTGCTAATATTTTTAATGAACTGGCGTACCGCAGTGATTACCCTGAGTGCCATTCCTTTATCAGTTTTGATTGGGATGATGATTTTGGCCTTATTTGGTCAAGGTATCAATACTATGACATTAGGAGGTTTAGCTGTCGCCATTGGTTCGGTAGTGGATGATTCTATTGTCGATATGGAAAATGCCTACCGGGGTTTGCGAAAGAATCAACTAGCGGGAACTCCTGTGCATCCTTTGAAAGTTGTGTATGATACCTCTGTAGAAGTCAGAGTTAGTGTAATTTTCTCTACCGTAATTATTGCCGTCGTCTTCGCACCCATTTTTTCACTGACAGGCGTGGAAGGTCGGATATTTGCACCGATGGGGATTGCTTACTTAGTGTCAATTTTTGCTTCTACTTTAGTAGCAATGACCCTTTCCCCGGCTTTGTGTGCGATTTTGTTGGCGAACAGACGATTACCAGCAGATGATACTTGGGTAAGTGCTTTCTCACAGCGACTTTATCGACAGATTCTGAATTTTTCGATGCGGTTCCCGACAATTATCTTAGCAGTGGCAGCAGCATCTTTAGTGGCATCTTTAGTTATTCTGCCAAGTTTGGGACGAGTATTTTTGCCGGAGTTTCAAGAACCATCTTTAGTCAACGCAGTGCTTCTGTATCCAGGAAGTTCTCTAGAAGCAACTAATCAAGTTGGATTTGCGATGCAGGATGCTCTCAAAAATGATAAACGATTTAAATCAGTGCAGTTAAGATCCGGACGTGCGCCTGGGGATGCAGATGCAGGTGGGGTTAACTTGGGACATTTGGATGTAGAACTGAGTGCAGAGGGATTGAAAGATAGAAAAGGAAGTATTGAAAAACTGCGAGCCGAATTTGCGAAGATACCCGGTGCTGCGCCCAATATCGGCGGGTTTATTTCTCACCGCATGGATGAAGTATTATCTGGGGTAAGAAGTGCGATCGCTATCAAAATTTTCGGCCCTGATTTGGAAGAACTACGCCGTTTAGGTTCCCAAGTTCAAGCAGCAGTAAGTAACATTCCTGGACTTGTAGACTTACAACTCGAACCCCAAGTCCCGATTAAACAATTACAAATTCAATTTAACCGTGAAGCAGCAGCTCGTTATGGCTTAACTGTAGGTAATCTGAGTGAGATAGTAGAAACTGCTTTCAATGGAAGAGTAGTATCTCAGGTTCTTAAAGACCAACAACTATTTGATTTGGTGGTTTGGTTAAAAGAAGATGCTCGTAATAATTTAGATATTATTCGTAATTTACTAGTAGATACTCCCACAGGTCAAAAAATTCCTCTGGCGCAAGTCGCCAGTATAGATTATGGAACTGGCCCCAATACAATTAACCGCGAAAATGTTTCTCGCCTGATTGTTGTGTCTGCAAACCTATCAGGACGAGATTTAGGTTCTGTGATAGATGAAATTCAAACTCAAGTCAAAAATTCAGTACAACTACCCACAGGTTACTTTATTCAATACGGCGGTCAGTTTGAATCAGAACAACGAGCTACTCAGAATTTACTAGTATTTGGAGGACTGGCAATTGTTGTTATTGGTATATTAATGTACTTTGCTGTTAAATCTGTCGCGGCGATGCTGATGATTATGATTAATTTACCTCTGGCAGTGGTTGGCGGAATCTTTTCCATTGCTTTGGGAGGTGGGATAATTTCTGTAGCTTCCTTGGTAGGCTTTATTACCCTTTTTGGCGTAGCAACACGCAACGGCTTGCTACTGGTAGATAATTACAACAATAAGCTGGCACAGGGAATGACTTTAAAGGAAGTAATTTTTCAGGGATCGATGGAACGCTTAGTAGCTATTTTAATGACAGCTTTGACCTCCGCTTTGGGAATGGTTCCTCTAGTCATTGGTACGGGTGCGGGTAAGGAAATTTTGCAACCTCTAGCGGTGGTGGTACTGGGGGGATTATTTACCTCGACAGCCTTAACATTAATAGTGTTACCTGCTTTATACGCTAAGTTCGGTAAGTTGTTAATGCCAAAACAAATGTCAAGTGTTGAACAACAAAAGGGAGTTGGAGCAGTATTGGAGTGGTAACACGATACTTTCGACTTCTACAGGGCGATCGTCACAGGACAAAGTTAAATTTAAACATTTGTCTGCCTTAGCTATTTTGTCAACCTGACTGTTGGGACAGATTCTCACTCCTAAATCGCTAATTTCTGCTTGAATCATATTCCGCAAGTCTTCATCTTTGACGGGTAGAATGTTATCTTCGGCTACAACTAAAGTCACCTTCGATATTAGTCCGTTCATAATCCCCGCTAGCTTGACGGCAATATGGTTACTGCCCACAATTGCTAAATGATCTGGTTGCTGCTTAAGTGTGAGTAATTCGCGGGTAGTAATTGCATATTCAATTCCGGGAATACCTGGTTTGGTGGCTTTGCCACCCACCGCCAACAATATTTTTTCAGCAGTGTATTGGCGATCGCCAAGGTCTATAGTATGAGCATCTAATAATCGGGCATTTTCTGTGAATAGTTTTGCTCCAGCTTCTCGCAGATGCTCGGTGTGTACCTGTGAGAGATGATTGATATCATGATTTCTGGCTGCCATAAATTGTTGCCAGTCAAAGTTGGTTTGTACCTTACCCCAGCCATATTCGTCAGCATTGCGAAAAAACTTGGAGAAACTCGCTGCATAGGTCATCAATTTTTCGGGTATGCAACCATGCACTACACAGGTTCCACCCACTTGATCTCGTTCGGCGATCGCTACTCGCGCCCCATATTTAGCAGCACGTTCGGCAGCTGCAACACCTCCTGGCCCTGCACCAATCACAAAAAGGTCGTAATCATAACTCATCGCGATGTCCTATGTTATTTATATTTTCGTAATAATGTTGTCATCAATACCAAGTAATTATTGGCGGCCGTATCGCTTGATCGCCTCCTCTTGGTTTATTTCCTCTGCTAAAACCACAAAAACATACCCAAGGGTTTGTTTTTTGCCAAAAACGAGTTTGTTTCGTGGAATGGCAACAGGTGTTCCACCAAAATCGATAAAGCCTAAAGTATTTTGCCAGTCACCAATCCGGGCGCGTAAAACTTCACCTGTAGTAGATTCCAACTCTCCCAAAATCTGACCGCGTGCATTAATAAGTGTTGCCCCTTCATAGCCTTGTGTTGATTTAGAGACAGCAAAGTTTTGGGATATAGGTGCTTCATTCAGTACTTGTAAAGCCGCTTTTAATTGTATAGAAGCTTCTTTCGGCTTACCATTTTGGATCGAGTGCCGTACCTCTTCCAAGGCTTTTTCCGCTTTTGCAAAGTTGCCGTTACCCGATTGGGCATACATTCCGACTTTAGCAACACGACGGGCTTCGTCAATCGCTAACATTGCTTGCTTGCGCTTTCCCTTAGTAGCGATCGCCTCAGCAGCATTGCGCATATTTTTAACTATTCCCTTTTGGAGAATCTCTGCATTTGCACTTACTACTTGTGGAGAAGATGACACGGCTGCTGTCTCACCGAATACTACAGAGGTACTAACTAAACCAAACGAAATAACCAGACAACAACTAATCTGTTTCCAATTAAGACATCCTATGTTTCCATCCAATTTTGACCATAATGTAATTAGTAGGAATTGTTGCAATCATGCCAACAATTAATCCCAGACTTGCAAACCCCCAGAACGCATATGTATAAGGGGGTGGTTGTTCGCCAACAACAAAGGGAGTTATCCTTCTCATCACATAACCCATGCCGATCATCACACTGAGCATAGAAAAGAATTCAGCGCGAAATGCCTTAAATAACGAGATCCCGACTTTTTGTACTTAAAAATCGAGAGTAAAGAATTTTAGATATGTGAGCGATCGCATCTTTACAAGAATCACTCGCAATTTATATCTATCTATTTTGAAGATAGTAATCCTGACAATCCTTTGCTTCGAGCGTCATCTTAGACTCTGCGTACCTTTGCGTTTCCCTCAGCGTCCCTTTGCGTTTAAAACTAAGCCAACTTCGCTCGTCGCAACATCACAGCGTTAATTGCCACAATCACAGTTGATAAACTCATTAACAACGCCCCCACTGCTGGCGAAAGCAAAAATCCCCAGGTATAAAGCACACCAGCAGCCAGGGGGATGGCAATTACGTTGTAACCTGTTGCCCATGCCAAATTTTGAATCATTTTGCTGTAAGTTTTTTGTGCTAGATTGAGGGCTTTAACCGCATCTAAAGGATCATCTTCAATCAACACTAAGTCCGCAGATTCAATTGCCACATTAGTTCCTGCACCGATCGCAATCCCAATATTAGCTTCTAAAAGTGCAGCTGCATCGTTAATTCCATCGCCAACAAAAGCTGTTGCACCTTCTTGTTTCAATTGTTTGATAATATTAACCTTGTCTTCTGGCAAAACGCGGGCATAATAACGATCAATACCTAAATCCTCGGCAACAGTCCGGGCTACAGCTTCCGCATCTCCAGTAATCATGATTACTTGAATATTTTTTTCCTTTAACTTCTTTACCGCTTCTCGCGCCCGTTCTCGCACTTGGTCAGCCATTGAAATTACGGCAACAGCACTTTTAGAAGTCATTAAAACTACCGCACTTTCTCCGCGTTCGTCTGCTGTATTTAGTCCTTGACGTAGAGATGATGGTAAATTCAGATTTTGTTCTTCCACCCATTCCGGACGACCGATTTGGTAAGTTTCACCGTTAACTTTCCCCTCCACACCCCGACCCGTTACTGTCTTAAAATCGCTCATTTGGGGTAAATGCAGTTGGCGGCGTTCGGCGGCTTCCACCACTGCTTTAGCTAACGGGTGTTCGGAAGAAGTTTCCAAAGCTGCGGCTATTGCTAAGGCTTGTTCTTCTGCAATAGAGTCGCTAACAACTCTTTGAACTGCAAAGCGTCCTTCTGTCAGAGTTCCAGTTTTATCGAACGCCATATTTTTAATATCTTTTGCCCGTTCTAAAGCATCTCGGTTTCTTACCAAAATGCCGTTTTTAGCAGCTAAACCAGTAGAGTTGGCAATTACCAAAGGAATCGCTAAACCAAGGGCGTGGGGACAAGTGATAACTAATACGGTAACAGTACGGTTGACAGCAAAGAGTAAATCGCTAAAAAACAGCCAAACAAAGAAAGTGAGACTACCAGCAGCGATCGCAATGATAGTTAACCAGTAAGCTGTGCGGTCTGCTAAAACTTGATATCTACTTCTTGAACCCTGCGCCTCTTCTACCAAGCGCATAATCTGATTAATTGTCGTGTCACCACCAATACGAGTAACTTTAACTTTTACCGAACCTTCACCGTTAACCGAACCAGCTACGACTTCATCACCTTCATGTTTAGGAACAGGACGAGATTCACCTGTAAGAAAAGATTCATTAATATTGGTGTCTCCCTCAATGACAATCCCATCATTGGGAACCTGTTCGCCCGGACGAATTAAGATAATATCTTCTGCTTGAATGTCGTTAACTGGCACATCCTCAACTTTACCGTTAGTAAAGCGATGAGCTTGAGAAGGTACTAATTGTGCTAAATTTTCCAAAGCCCGACTAGCACCTTGAACTGACGCCATTTCTACCCAATGTCCCAGCAACATGATATCTACTAGGGTTGCTAATTCCCAATAAAAAGGCATCCCCCGTAAACCCAGAGAAACTGCCAAGCTATAGACAAATGCTACTGTGATTGCCAGTGCAATCAAGGTCATCATCCCGATTTTGCTGTGCAGTTCGTTCCAAGCACCTTTTAAAAATACCCAACCGCCATAGAAATAGATGATGATTGCTAAAACCGGGTTAATCCACCCCGAACCAGGAAAGGCGATCGCTTCGTAATTCAACCATTCTTGTAATTGGGTGGAAAAATATAAGATTGGTAAAGTCAGAACCAGGCAGATAAAAAAGCGACGTTTGAAAATTTCCGGGCTGTGTCCAGCGTGTTTACCATGTCCAGCGTGTCCACCGTGTTCCAAATGTCCTGGTTGATGTTCTTTAGGGTAGTGATGTTGCTGATGTTCTGTAACAGAGTCAACAGGTGTTCTATGGTTGCGATGTGCCATGACGAATTACAGTGAAGCCGGTAGAACAATGAAGTGAGGTGGCAGAAAGTCGCTTGCCTTACTGGACATCAAAGCTAGATTGATATTCATGATGAACTAAAGGCATATACACTCCTATGTTTAGGATTTGTACTTTCTTATTTAGAAGAATAGAAAAATACTTCAAAACAGTGCTTCTAACTATGGGAATAAAAGAAAATTTTTAATTTTCTTACTTATACATATGTTAAATTTCATCCTGATTTCATTTTGATATGCTTGCTCAAAAAACTGTGAAGTAATGTTTTAAAATTAAAATATATTTTCAAATTGTGCCTGATATACTCAGTAATAGACATCACAATAATTAGTAGTAATTTTAGTTGACTCTCCATCTAACCAGAGAGTCTAAAATAGAAGAAGTGTTTTGGAACCATGAACTAAATTAACTCATCATTAGTAATCAAAAATTAGTTTGGGATTTTGATGATGAAAAACGTTTATTTAATTCGATGAATAAAATATCCCGCCCTTTAGTATCAGTCATTATTACTACTGGAGTAGTAGCTACTACTTATGCAACAGTAGCTCTGTTAAGCAAAGGAAATGCTAATTTAGACAATAATCCACAAACATTAGTCAGCAATTCTCCATTAATTTCCACCACAAGCATCTGGGACAAAGAAACAGAACCTTACTCAGGAAATCAAGAAATCACAGTTTATCGCAGTCCGTCTTGTGGTTGATGTGGAGAGTGGATTAAACATATGCAAAAGCACGGGTTTACAATCAAAGAAGATATTAAAACTGATGGAATGGAGGCAATTAAGCAAAAGTACAACTTGCCTCAAGATTTAGCATCGTGTCACACAGCAATTATTGACGGTTATGTAATGGAAGGACACATACCCGCCGATGATATTAAACGTTTTCTCAAACAAAAACCCAAGTTGGCAGGTTTATCTGTACCGGGAATGCCTTTAGGAACGCCAGGAATGGAATCAGGCAATAGAAAACAGCCGTTTGCAATTTTAGCGTTTGATAAAAAAGGTGAAGTAGAAGTTTTTAAAGAGTATCAAAATTACTAATTTTGAAAAAAAGTGAGGAGTAAAAATCTCAAATTATAACAAACCATGAATTATGAAAAACATAAATCGCCGTCAGTTTATCACCCTGGCTGCGGCTGGTGCTGGAACGGCTGTAGCTGCTAGTTGGATATGGGAAAGAGTTAGTACTTCTCAGTTATCAGCAAAACCAGCAATTGACTTGCCTAAGTTGCATAAAAGTAATAATGGATTATTAGAAATTAACCTCGAAGCTAGTAACCGTGCTGTAAAATTGGGTGACAAACAAGCATATTTATTAACTTACAACGGACAAATACCCGCACCACGCCTGGAAGCAAAACCAGGAGATACCGTCCGCATTCATTTTACTAACAATCTTTCTCAACCAACTAACCTCCACTACCACGGACTACACATTCCACCTACGGGTAATGCTGATAATGTCTTTTTAAGCATTGAGCCAGGAGAAAGTTTAAACTACGAATTTACTATTCCTTCTAACCATTGTGCTGGGACGTTTTGGTATCATCCCCATCGCCACGGCTTTGTGGCGGAACAATTGTTTGGGGGATTGGCTGGTTTATTGATAGTGCGGGGGGAATTGGATGAAATTCCCGAAATTAAAGCCGCCAAAGAAGAATTTTTGGTGCTGCAAGATTTTGCTGTTGATGGTGAAGGAAGGTTAATGTCTTCAGCACATATGTCAATTATGACCGGACGTGAAGGAGATGTAATTACCATTAACGGTGATCCTAACCCCTCTTTCTCATTTCCGGCAAAAGGAATGGTAAGATGGCGAATTCTCAATGCTTCCACCTCCCGCTTCTATCGGTTGTCACTGGAAAATCATCCTTTTTACTTGATTGCGACTGAAGGAGGGGCATTAACCGAACCTGTAGAAATTAGTGAATTGCTGCTAACACCAGGACAACGAGCAGAAGTGCTGATTAAAGCAGATCAAAAACCAGGAAAATATCGCTTGCTCAATCTACCTTACGATCGCGGCGCGATGGGAATGGGTATGATGGGCACAAGAGGTATGATGGGCAGAAATGATGACACATCTACAGTTTTAGCAACTATTAATTACGGTTCGGCTATAAAACCCGCTTCTTTACCTAAAAAACTATTGAAAATACCAGCTTTACCCGAACCAAGGCAAGTGCGTCGCTTTGAACTTAATCATGGTATGGCTCCTGGTATGGGTATGGTCTTTCTAATTAACGGTCAGTCCTACCAGCATGAACGCATTGATACCCAAGTCAAATTAAACACAGTAGAAGACTGGGAAATTGTCAATACAGGGGTAATGGATCATCCCTTCCATCTCCACGTTAATCATTTTCAAATCATTAGTCGCAATGGTCAGCCAGAACCTTATCCCGCTTGGAAAGATACAGTTTTAGTACCCAGAGGTGAAACAATCCGCATTCGCGTTCCTTTCCGCAATTTCGCTGGTAGAACTGTTTATCATTGCCATATTCTCGACCATGAAGATTTGGGGATGATGGGGACACTGGCAATTCAAGGGTGATTGTTTTTTGTAACAAGCTGGTTTTTGTATGTCAAATCATTGAAACTTCAGTGAATGCTCATCTTGACTAAATATAACTATATAACTATTTGACAAATTTTATTTCAATTTCATTTTTATTTGAAATACTAAATATTACCATTCTCACTATAATTGCTCTCAAATCAGCAACACTCTTGTATAAACACCATTCGTTAAAAATGAAGACTAGTTATAAATATCTGAATCTTAGTTTTGTACTTGTAGTAAGTGTCGGATTATTTTTTTTAGCTGCTTGTAGTCATAACAATCAAACTGCTAGTACAGATAATAATACTTCAGTAACCTCTAACTCCAGTTCTGGCTCGGCAACTACTTCTGCTTCACCTGCTGCTAAAACAAACAATGAACATGGTGCATCTAAAGGTGGTCAAGTTGTAGAGACAGGAACTTATCATTTAGAATTTGTTCCGGAAAAAGAAGCAAGTGCAACTCACATGGATTTATACCTACTAAAAGGTGACAACCATGAAACAGTATCTAACGCAAAAGTAACGGCTGAAGTTCAGCTACCCGATGGACAACACAAAACAATCCCTCTCATTTATGATGCCAAAGGCAAACACTACACGGCTACACTTGCTGAAAAAACTACTGGTCAGTATCAAGTGAAAGTTACTGCGAATGTGGTCGGTAAAAAGGTCAACGGTCGGTTTAGTTTCAATCAGTAACTGCTTGGCGTCAGAGAATTTCGTAAAGTATCTACAGTGACGCTTCGCCTACACAGATGATGAAAACTAATATTGGCGATCGCAACTCAACCAAGATATCGCACATAGCAGTAAGCTGGTTTATTTAGAGCATTTATAAAAATTCCCAACTATGGCTACGATTAACGACAACTACCTCAAGCTGAAAGCTGGTTATCTGTTTCCTGAAATTGCGCGTCGTGTCAACGCTTTCGCAGAAGCTAACCCAGATGCCAAAATTATCAGGTTAGGTATTGGTGACGTCACCGAACCATTGCCAGAAGCTTGCCGCACTGCGATGATTAAGGCTGTAGAAGAAATGGGCGATCGCGCCACTTTCAAAGGCTATGGCCCGGAACAAGGTTACGCTTGGCTACGAGAAAAAATAGCTACACACGACTTCCAAGCGCGGGGGTGCGAAATTGATGCATCGGAAATTTTTGTGTCTGATGGATCTAAGTGTGACACAGGAAATATTCTTGAAATCTTTGGCAAAAATAATACTATTGCCGTCACTGACCCTGTATATCCGGTATATGTAGATACTAATGTTATGGCGGGAAATACAGGCAATTCTAACGATAAAGGCGAGTATGAAGGTTTAGTTTATCTGCCAATCACAGCAGAAAATAACTTCACCGCTACTATCCCCTCACAGAAAGTTGATTTAATTTACCTCTGCTTCCCCAATAATCCCACCGGTGCAGTTGCTACTAAAGAACATCTCAATGCCTGGGTAGACTATGCAAGGGCGAATGGTTCAATCATTTTCTTTGATGCTGCTTACGAAGCCTATATTACTGATTCAGAAATTCCCCACTCTATCTATGAAATTGAGGGAGCAAGAGATTGTGCGATCGAATTCCGTTCTTTTTCTAAAAATGCTGGATTTACTGGTACGCGGTGTGCATTGACTGTTGTACCCAAGAATCTCACAGCTAAAGCTGCTGATGGTTCCGATGTGGAACTGTGGAAACTCTGGAATCGCCGCCAATCTACTAAGTTTAATGGTGTGTCCTACATCGTACAACGCGGAGCTGAGGCAGTTTATTCTGAAAACGGACAAACGCAAACCAAAGCCCTGATTAGTTTTTACCTAGAAAACGCTAAAATCATTCGCGAGCAACTAACAGCAGCAGGATTAGCTGTCTACGGTGGTGTAAATGCACCTTATGTCTGGGTGAAAACACCCAATGGTCTTTCGAGTTGGGACTTCTTCGACAAATTGCTGCATAGTTGCAATGTTGTGGGTACACCAGGATCTGGCTTTGGTGCAGCAGGTGAAGGTTATTTCCGAATTTCCGCATTTAATAGTCGGGAGAATGTCGAAGAGGCGATGAAGCGGATTACAACCCGCTTTTGTGCATAACTTCTGCTATCCCACTTCACAAAAACCATTTCGCTAGAGACACGGGAAACTCATATCGGTGTCTTTACGTCGGAACTCATAAATATCCGCTACCCTCACGTAGGAACCTGCGGATATTTATTTTCAGGCTTGGCTACCTATATAGATAACCTATATAGATAAATACAACCTCTAACTCACGGATAATTCAGATATAGTATATGCTATACTGTCTCTAAATTTGTTCAGTTCCGGCTCAAACTTTCGTACTGAAAGAGGCAACTGTGCTTAAGCAACCAGAACTTAGCCAGCTGATTCGTCAACTGAGGCAGTTAACCGCACTGAGCCAGGAGCAATTTGCAGCAACATTAGGGGTGGCTTACTGCACTGGGAATCGCTAGGAAAAAGTTCACATCCAGCCTTCTGGTCGCCCCTACTCCTCAAAGTTCATGACTGAATCTTCCCCTCAACCGATGGCAACAACTGCTCCTTTACCTGCAAATGAGGTAGAGCGTTTAGAGGCACTGCGGCGATACAATATTCTCGACACCCCACCAGAAGTTGCCTTTGATCGTATCACCTCCTTGGCAGCACGTTTATTTGATGTGCCGATCGCGTTGGTTTTGCTGATTGATGAATCGAGAGGCTGGTTTAAATCTTCCTATGGCTTTGAGATACGCGAGGTGCAACGAGATGAAATTATTTGCAGCTTGACGCTATTATCCAACGAGGTATTAGTTATTCCCGACACCAAGCAAGATCGTCGCCTTATCTGTAATCCCTTTGTACAAAATGAACCGGGTTTGCGGTTCTATGCCGGCGCACCATTGCTCACCCAAGATGGCTTTAACCTGGGAAGTCTTTGTTTGTTAGATACAAAACCCCGTGATGCCTTAACCGAAGAGCAAAAAGCCATCCTCGCGGATCTAGCCGCAATGGTAATGGATCAATTAGAGCGGCAGCAAACAGAAGCAGCACAGCAACAAGCCCAGCAAGAGTTAGAGCAATTAGTTGAACAACGGACGGCTGAATTATCACAAGGAAACGAATTACTCCGCTTAGAAATTGCACAACGGCAGCAAGCCCAAGCAGCCCTGCAAAAAGAACAGGAGTTACTCAAAGTGCTGCTTGAGCATGTCCAGGCAGGAATCGTAGCCTGTAACGCCGAGGGAATTTTGACTTTATTTAATCGCGCAGCACGGGAATTTCATGGCTTGCCCGAACAACCACTGCCACCCGAACAGTGGGCAGAATACTATGACTTGTATTTGCCCGATGGCAAAACGCGGATGTCCAAAAACGATATCCCCCTATTTCGAGCGTTACAAGGACAAACAGTCGAGAATGTTGAAATGGTGATTGCGCCCAAACAGGGAAAGGCGAGGACACTACTTGCTAGTGGACAGGCGATCGCTGATAGCCAGGGCAAAAAACAAGGAGCAGTCGTTGTGATGCACGACATCACCGAACGCAAACAAGCCGAAGCCGAATTACTGGTATCAGATGTTGCTTTGCAACAAATGCCCGATGCCATTTTGTTAACCGATTTGGAAGGGAAGATTCAACGCTGGCTGGGTAATGCCGAGCAAATCTTTGGCTATACAGCCGCAGAGGTGATCGGTAAACCCGTTAACTTTCTCCATCACCTGGATATCAAAGCGACAATGACGGCTGAAATTATTCAGTCTATTCAGACAGCAGGAAAGTTTTGTGGTGAAATTCCCTGTGTGCGAAAAGATGGATCGCTAGTGCCAATTGAAACAACAGCAAAACCCGTGTACGACAAAACCGGGAATCCCATCTTTTTTATTGGTATTAACAAAGACATTACCGAGCGCAAACGCTCAGAAGCGGAACACGCCCAATTGATGCGGCAGCAAGTTCAAGAGCAAATTGCCCGGATCAAAGCAGAAGCCGACCAGCGGCGATCGGCATTTCTGGCAGAAGTCAGCACAGTACTGGCATCCTCACTGGATTATGAATGTACTCTGGCAACTGTGGCAAATTTGGTAGTGCCATTGTTTGCGGACTGGTGCGCGATCGACCTGCTGCAAGACAATCAATTCATTCATCGGGTTGCAGTGGCTCACCGTGACCCAACGAAAGTGGCATTGGGTTGGGAAATTCATCGGCAATATCCTAGACGAATCGACGAGATGGAAGGAGTGCCGAAAGTGCTGCGAACTGGAAAAAGCGAAATGGCAACTGAAATTCCAGATGCTGCATTAGTAATGGTGGCTCAAGACGCTGAACATCTACGCATCTTGCGCGAACTGGGCTTAAAGTCTGCCATTGTTTCACCGTTAATTGCTCGCGGACAGATTTTAGGAGCAATTTCCTTGGTCACAGCTGAATCTGATCGCCGTTATCACCAGGCAGATATAGACTTGGCAGAAGACATTGCCCATCGAGCTGCGATCGCTATTGATAATGCCCGCCTCTACCAAGAAGCACAGCAGTCGCAACAAGCCGCAGAGCAATCTGCCGAGCGCATTGCCCGCCTTCAGTCTGTGACGGCTGCTTTTTCGGAATCTCTGACCCCCCTCCAGGTAGCAGATGTGATTGCAGATCAAGGAATTGCGGTTCTGGGTGCGAAATTTGCCCTGATTGCCTTAGTGAATGAGACTGGCACTGAACTCGAAGTTATCCGAACCGTGGGCTGTGAACCCGAGCAAATCAACCCTTGGCAGCGATTTTCCCTCAATGAGCCTGTGCCTTTAGCAGAAGCCGTACGCACCGGACAGCCCATCTGGGCAGAATCATCACAAAGACGAGCAATCCACTATCCGCACCTCAGAGAACAGTATGAGCAGCAGCCCTTCGATGCTTGGATTTCCATTCCCCTGATAGTTGAAGGTCGGGCAGTCGGAGGCATGTCTTTTGGTTTCATTGAGCCACAACAGTTGGATGGGGAACAACAAGTGTTTATCCTATCGCTGGCCCAACAATGTGCCCAGGCGATCGCTCGTACTCGCCTCTACGAAGCAGAACGAACAGCAAGAAGTGTGGCAGAAGCTGCCAACCGGGTCAAAGATGAATTCTTGGCGGTGCTGTCCCATGAGTTGCGAACACCACTCAATCCAATTTTGGGTTGGTCTAAATTGCTGCGCACGGGAAAATTGGATGCGGCAAAAACAGATTATGCCTTAGAAACAATTGAGCGCAACGCTAAACTCCAAACCCAACTCATTGAGGATCTTTTAGATGTCTCGCGCATTCTCCAAGGTAAGCTTAGCCTCAATATGGCTCCTATTAACCTGCCAGAGGTGATTCAATCGGCACTTGAAACCGTGCAGTTAGCAGCCCAAGCCAAGTCCATCGATTTGCGATTTACAATTTCAGATTTTGGATTGGAGAATGGTCAGCAAAATTTAGCATCCATACCAACCGAGGAACAACCAAACAATCCCAAATTCCCAGTTTTAGGAGATTCAGCCCGCCTCCAGCAATTGATTTGGAATTTACTCTCCAATGCTGTCAAGTTTACGCCCCAAGGAGGACAGGTAGAAATTCGCTTGTCATTGGTCACTAGTCATACCCTACGGGAAGCCCTTCGGGTTCGTAGTCGCTCATGGGGGAAACCCCCAAGACCGCGCTGTCTCACCGCTGGCGCGTCTACGTCATCTGGAGAAGGTAAAGAACAAAGGACAAATGATAAAGGACAAATGACAAAGTATGCTCAAATTCAAATCACAGATACAGGTAAAGGAATTTCTCCAGATTTTTTACCCCATGTGTTTGAGTATTTTCGGCAAGCAGATAGCACCACAACCCGGATGTTTGGGGGATTAGGGTTAGGGCTGGCGATCGTACGTCACCTCGTTGAATTGCATGGGGGAACCGTTGCAGCAGAAAGTCCAGGAGAGGGACAAGGAGCAACTTTTACTGTTAGGTTACCAATCAAATCCGCAAGTGTTAGACCCAAAGATGGAACAGCGACGAATCACTCCTGCACGTCTACTCCTGACACTTTACCACTAACAAATCTCCGGGTTTTGGTGGTTGATGATGAAGTAGATTCCCGTAATTTTCTCGCTTTTGTCTTGGAACAAGCAGGTGCTGAAGTAGCTGCAACAGCATCTGCTAGGGAAGCATTACAAATACTGACGCAATTCAAGCCAGACATTCTAGTTAGCGACATTGGGATGCCAGAAACAGATGGCTATATGTTAATGCGTCAGATCCGCGCGTTGGAATCAGAACCAGAAAATAAGATTATAGCGATCGCCCTGAGTGCTTATGCGGGAGAAGTGAATCAGAAACAAGCACTAGCTGCGGGTTTTCAACAGCATATTGCTAAACCTGTTACTCCAGAAATACTAGTGGAAGCGATCCGAACTTTACACAGTCATCAGTTAACAGTTAATAATGACCGATAACTGATCACTGATTGCGAACTTACGTTAATTATCATAGCGACGGGGAGTATAAACCCAGATACCACCATCTCGCTTTTGGATCATCCGGGTTTTGCTGGAACCAACAAGAATCACTGTCCGCATATCAGCATGTTCTGGTACTAAATTTTCCAGAGTACAGACTATAGTAGATTCAGCCTCTCTGCCGAGGTTGCGCGCCACTACCACTGGGGTATCAGGAGAACGATGACGCAGGAGTATATTTTGTGCCTCTGCTAATTGCCAGGTACGTTGCTTAGACACCGGATTATAAAAAGCAATAACAAAATCTGCTTCGGCAGCAGCACTAATGCGTTGTTCGATAATTGACCAAGGCTTTAAAATATCTGAGAGGGAAATTACACAGAAATCATGACCAAGAGGCGCGCCCATCTTCGCTGCGGCTGCCTGCATTGCGGAAATACCCGGCGCTACTTGAATTTCAATACCTTGCCATTCTGGCTTTGCTTGTTTATCCAGCACCTCAAATACTGCTGCTGCCATTGCATAGATTCCAGGATCTCCAGAGGATATCACTGCCACAAATCGTCCCTGTGCTGCTAAATCCAGGGCGACCTTTGCTCGGGCAATTTCTTCCCGATTGTCTGATTCATGCAGGTGTTTGCCTTTGGTGAAGGCACTAACTAAATCCAGGTAAGTAGAATAACCAACAAAATCAGTGGCATTACGTAAAATTTCTTTGACTTCTGGTGACATCCAATCACTTCTGCCTGGACCTGTGCCAATAATTGCCAAGCGTCCGCGTGGTGTACCTGTGGTGTTAATGTCGATGGGTAAAGGTGCGATCGCAATGGCACAGGAAAAATTTGCTGTTTGCCGTTGTCCAATCAACTCACCAGCAGAAGCTGCTAAAGCCGCCCCTACTGCCACATCTGCGGTCTGATGTTGAGACATAACTTGAGTGATCGCATCACGAGTAAAAAAACGAATTGGCACATTGAGATAATTAGCGATCGCTTCTAAACCAGGTTCAGCAGTATCTGAGATACTAGCAAAAACTCCTGCAACAGCTGCCGGGGCTAACTCCGCATCTGTCAACATTTGCTGTACTAAGGTGATTAACTCTGAACCTTCTCCCCTGAAGGAGGAATTGAGCGGGGTAATTCCAATTGCCACTGTTGCAGGATGATAAACCAGGTGGTTTAGTGTAGAAAATACTGCCTTTTCAGTAACTTCTATAACTCTTTGTGCATCCTGAACAATAGGTAAAGAACTATTCCTCAACCAAGCTGCATTACCCTCTAACCGCATCGTATGTCCTGCCAAGAGGTCAGACATAAAGCCTTTTGCATATTCCGGGTTAGACAAACGATAACCTACTGGCGGATCTTCTAAGGCGATGCCAAAGCGAATATCGCCAGTTGTTGTGATCGCAGGTATAACACTTAACACACTAGCGATTTGACGTGCCAAATTATTAACGCCATTGAGTCCTCCCAACAAAGGTACTACTGCACTACCATCCTCTGCAACTGCTAAAACTGGGGGTTCCTGCCGTTTGTTGGCAAGCAGTGGTGCTAAGGTTCTAATCAAAATACCTGTAGCACAAAAGCCAATAATAGGTGTAC
Organism: Fischerella sp. JS2; assembly: GCF_032393985.1. Classification (NCBI taxonomy): domain Bacteria; kingdom Bacillati; phylum Cyanobacteriota; class Cyanophyceae; order Nostocales; family Hapalosiphonaceae; genus Fischerella; species Fischerella sp. JS2. The sequence continues at coordinate 5,125,012 of NZ_CP135918.1, read as the reverse complement.
CATTTGCAAACAACTCCCGCAGTGTGGCTCCAAACTCTGTAAAACTCACATCTACATCAGAAGTGCGATCGGCTAGTCCATATAATTGCGCTTCTGGTAAGACACTGATGATTTTACGGGCGACGGGGATGCTGTTGTTACCCAGCACAATAATGGCAGGTGCGATATGAGTCATAGAATTAGCTGAAAGTGGGGCGATCGCGTTTCTAGTCGGCAATAGTAAATCAATACTTTGAGCCATCTATTCCACGAAATGTTTATTTCATGGAATAGATTACCGAAGAATTGTACTAATCTAACGGATGTGGGCATGAAGTAGGACCACCTTCAGCCTCATAGTTCAGGCCCATTGCTGTGGCAACAAGCTCATTTGCTGCACTAGCGGTAATATGCCCCCGGCAAATCATGCCGTCTAGAAAGTCGGTAATATCCAATCCAGGTAAACCACGATCTACATAGTTAGGGTTGGTTCCCAAGGCACCGTTACCGCCCAAATAGTAAATCAGCACATCGTTAATCGCTAAGGATGAGGGAGGAGTTGAGGTTCCGCCGCCTGTGATCTTGTCGAATTGCCCAAATTCACAAGCATTGCCACAGTTGTTGGGACTCTGATTAGGGATAATAAAGGTTGTCAACGGCTCAGGATCGGAGGTTCCACCATCGACTAAGTCCCATACAATGCGCTGAAACCAACCCGCGCTTGCCAAGTCATTAGACCAAACAACTGCTTGGGGGAACCCTGGTGTACCACCACTATTAGTGCATTCATTAAATTGACTCGGGGTATCAATCCGGGGGTTCCATTGTGTTCCATTCCAACAGGCCATGCGTGCATTCACATCCAGATTCTCGACCAAGTCGCTTCCAGTAGTAGTGATCCACTGGCTTTTGCGGATGATGGCAGACTGAACATTAGCCAGGCCTTCACCGAACCGACCATAGTCAGGGTTTTGTCGCAGGAAAAGGCGTTGAAAATAATGGGAGGTCTCGTGAATATGTGCATGAGCATCCTGACCCAAATCTTTACAATCCCAAGGAATGAAAATGAAGCCGAGATCCTTTGTAGGGACATAAATTGCTGACTGGAGGTTCTTTTCTTTTGCATCCCATGCATCGCATTCCAAGCCACGAGGCTTCAAACCTTTGCTATGAACTACGTTTATTTTTACCAGTTTAGTATCAGAGATACCTGGCAAACTACTGTAATAGCTGCGTGCAATGAGAACGTTATCCATAATAAAGAAACCCCGCGAGGCTTCATCATTTAGGGGGATGGTAATTTTCCCCAAGTCGAGACCATTGCCACCATTCTTGCGTGCTGGTTTGATATCAAAGGAGTGGCTAAAGGAATAAGGAGTATAGTCTGACGTATTAGTAGTCAATTCATCCATTGTGTTGACTGGCCCTTTGAGCCATTTCCCAACCCCGACTTTGTCAGCCTTATTGCCAGGGGCAACCGACCAGACCGTAATTTTGCCTTTGTTGCAACCAACCGGGGTCCACTCAAAGGAGAAATCTCCATTCGATGAGATTTTACGTTTGATGTAATGTCCACACTCATCCTCCAGGATGACTACAGCATCGCGCACAAGGCGGGATTGAGGTGTATTAGTGACAGTAGCTTTCCAAGGGAAAAGGGGTGATTGTTGGGCATTGAGTAGTAAGCCGACCTGATACTCAAACTGGAACTGTCCAGAAACTCTATGGGTGTGTTCAACAGGTTTTCCTGTGAGATCATCGACTACATTCGATGATGAGCTACTTACTGGTTTAGGCGGTATACTAATCCCTTGCACCGGATAGGGTTGAGGGGAGAGTTCAAGATCGACAGGCGTTGCTCCGACGGCAGGTTCTCCTGAGAAAATATTCGGCAGTATTACAGCGACGGTACCTGCTAGAATTGCCAATGCACCAAATACAAATGTGGTTATTTGATTTGACTTTTGTTTCATTGATTTGCTCTAGTGTTTGTTTGCCTCACTAAGGACTAACGCCTTCCAAGACTAGTGCGTTAATCCAATAGCAGTTTGCTATCTAATGCCTTCATCACGGCATGAGGGTAGCATTTCGCGGCAGAGTGACAAAACTTTACGAGTTGGTAGTGTTATAGATTTATTGTTGGATTACTGCATTACTGAATTAAAACTAGTACTCTGGCAAGGCAACTTTACTTGGTAAAACAACTTGGACAAATCGATTAAACCTCTTTGTTTGTGTTCTTTGTGTCCTACCCTACGGGAAGCCTATGAGCGCGTCTATGTGGTTCATTCTTTACCCCTCAAAGTTTGGTTGCCAAACCACTAGTAGCGATCGCACAACACAAATAATCCCCTTGCAGGGCTATGTGAATATTAAGAATTTTGGTATTGTGCTAAATAGGGATGTAGACACTTGGGGGCTTAAGGCAGGATAGAACGAACCACTAAGTCACCAAGACACCAAGAATTAATTTCTCTATTTGTAGTAAAAAATAAGACTTAATACCTTTTGAGAGAAATCTCGTCCTACTGGTCTACCACACTGATTTTGAAGGGTCAACAAATGAACCGCATTAGACGCGTTCATAGGCTACTTACCCTTCGGGAACCCTTTCAGGGAACAGAAGCCACTTCGTGTCTACCCGCAGGGTAGACAAGAAGTAAGTGTATTGTCTTATAAACGACTTTGACTGGGAACCAAAATCATCGAAAAATAAGGCACTTGATCGGGATCTACTTCATCTAAAGAAATAATCTTTTGATTGATCATCGTTCCTCGTTCAATGTAACGCGCCCGTGATGCCAAATCCAAGTGATGCAACACATCCCGGACTTTCGCAAAATGTCGCCGCAGTTTAATAATTGCAGCGGCATCGGCATTTAACAATTGTGCTTTGAGAGTTTCGGCGGGTAGGGTGGCTGGTAATACGCTAAAAACATCGTCGCGATAACTCAGGGGTACTGACAATGCAGAAGCACACCCCATCGGTGAGGAAACTCCTGGTACAACTTCTGTTTCAAATTGGTCAGATAGACGTGTAAATACATACATAAAAGAACCGTAAAATAACGGATCTCCTTCACACAACACTACTACGTCCCGTCCGGCTGCGAGATGTTCAGCAATAGGTGTAACAACTTGGTCGTAAATTGGTTGTGCTGCGTAAGGATCGATGGCACGGGGAAGATGATACTTGACTTCGATTTGATTGCCGGGGAGATATTCAGCTACGATACCTCTGGCGATACTTTCTTTGTCTTCTGCTGATTGATAGGCAACCACCGGACAAGTCTTTAACAAGCGTAATGCCTTAATAGTCAATAGTTCTGGATCTCCAGGCCCAACACCAACACCATAAAGACGACCTTTCATTATTCCTTCTCCGTTGCTAGGGCGTTAACTGCGGCAGCTGCGATCGCACTTCCTCCTCGCCTTCCCTTTAATGTCATAAATGGCACACCACGGCTATCTGCTGCTAGTGCTGCTTTTGACTCTGCGGCCCCCACAAACCCAACTGGAAAACCGAGAATCAATGCGGGTTTGGGTGCGCCTGCATCCAGCATTTCCAAGAGTCGAAATAGGGCAGTAGGTGCGTTACCAATGGCTACTACAGATCCTTCTAGGTGGGTTCTCCACAATTCTAAAGCCGCAGCAGAACGAGTATTTTGCAGCTTTTGGGCGAGTTCTGGCACTTGAGGGTGATTGAGAGTACAAATCACTACATTGTCTGCTGGTAGCCGCTTACGGGTTATTCCTTCTGCCACCATGCGACAATCACACAAAATCGATGCGCCAGCTGCGATCGCTGTGCGTCCAGATACAACAGCAGTAGATGAAGCGACTAAATCATCAACAATATCAGTCATACCACAAGCGTGAATCAAACGCACTGCCACCTTCGCTACATCTGGAGGAAGCACAGATAAATTTGCCTCAGCCCGAATCATGGCAAAGGACTGACGATATATTTCATTTCCATCTCGAATGTAGTCAATGGTCATTATCTAAGAGTTGGTTGTTGGTTAGTGGTTAGTGGTTAGTTGTTAGTGGTTAGTTGTTGATAAGAGGGAACTCTTAACAGGAAATAGGTAATTTCTTCCTTGTCCCCCATCTCCCCACGCCCCTCACACCTCCCCACCTTCCTCAACCATCCGTTGCAACTGTGCAATACTATGTCGGTTGGCGAATTCTCTCAGAGATTCATGGCGAGTGAGGCGTTTTGCAATATAAACTTGGAGAATTTTTTCTATTAATGGAGGTAATTGTGGAAAATGCACAGCTTGGTAAAGTACTCGTCCGAATTTGCTTTCATGATCACTATCTCCAACGTGTACCTGATACTTGTCCTCGCTAACACCTAAGAGAGTGATATCGCTATTGTTGTGTTGGGCGCAGGATTTTGGACATCCTGTGAAGTGAATATTCACAGGTTGATTGAGAGAAACGCGTTGATCTAGATACTCAGCTAACTTGAGGGCGTGATTTTTTGTATCCGTGGCTGAGGATGCACATCCTGTACTACCAGCACAAGCAACTAGGGCGCTATATATTTTAGTTGCAGACCAATGCAAATTCAGGTTTTCTATTTTGCTTTTAACTTCGTGAATATACTGTTGGGGAATATCTGTTAACAGTAGATTCAGCCAAGGTGTAAGCCTGAGTGTACCACTACCGTAACCCTGGGCAATATCCGCTAAACCCTGGATTTGCCATGTTTCCAATTTACCTAGTGGTAGCACAACACCAATATAGGAAAGTTCTTGTTGTCTTTGGGGGTGGACACCAAGGTGGAGATAGCGAGTTAAGTGTGGATGAGAACTCGCTATCTCCAATCCCCCAAGGGAGTGGGGAAGTCGCAGCAAAGGGTAAGAAAGATGACTTTCTACTTCTTGGAGAAATCTTTCTATACCCAAGTTATGCAGAACCTCAAATAAACGAATTTTGGGTGATTTGCGGTAGGGTGTAACATTCTCTTTCTTGATTGCAGAGTGTTGCAAATAGACTTTGGCGATCGCACCTACTACATCTATACATTCTTGGGGTTGCAGTAATATGCTTGTGTTTGTAAATGATTCGCCTAAATTCAGCTTGAGGTGAAAATATATTTGTGTACCGAGTTCCACAGCAGTCAAAATGATATCGTTGGGGCGATCGCACACCTTTAGCGCGCCTCCACCATCAATTGCAATGCTGAACTTGGGTGAGAGCGGGGCAAGTTCAGCATGGCTACTGATATAATGATCCAATTTACGAATGAGCGATCGCGTATCAATCAATTCCTCGGAATCAATACCTGCTGTCGGACTACCCATGATGTTACGCAGATGATCAACACCTGGAGTTGGTGAGGCTAAACCAATGTCTTGGAGTAGGTGCAGAACTTCAGAAGTTATTTGTGTACGAACTTCGCGAATTTGTAAGTTGGCACGGTTAGTAATGTTAACGTAGCCTGCACCGAATTTCTCTGCTAAATCAGCGACAATCCGAAACTGCCCAGTAGTGACTATTCCTCCGGGAATTCGGATACGAAATAGTGTGCCGTCTCGCGCGGACGTACTGTAAAAAACACCAGGACAAGGGACAGAAATTGACGATAAATACACCTACTCGACTCCTTCCCTGTGCAGCGCAGGGAGCAGAGAAACTATGTGTCTTGGTAACACCCCTAGAAGTTGGCATTCTGACTAACCGAATTGGTTGGTTGTTTAGTTATTGGTTGTTGGTTGTTGGTTGTTGGTTTTTCCACCAACTACTAACCACTAACTACTAACTACTAACCAAATTGGATTACAGCTGCGGCACAGTACCGGGATCTCACCGAACTTTCCCAACTCTAAGTTTGAGTAGTTTAGCATGAGTTTGTATCTCGAAAGATAAAATCAAAGCTTGGATTAATGTTTGTCCAAAAATCTCATTGCTTTGTCACATGAAGTAATCTAATTTTTGAAACGCAGAGGGACGCTGAGGAAGGCGCGGAGGTTCGCAGAGTGTTTCCGTTACAATCATAACTTGGCTCCTGCTAAGTTTTGACTATCATGCAAAAATGGCTATCTGTAATCGGTATTGGTGAGGATGGACTATCAGGATTAAGTGCGATCGCTCGTTCTATACTGCAACATGCACAGGTAATAGTTGGGGGAAGCCGCCATCTCGCCATGCTACCACCTGATGATCAGCGCGACAAAATCACTTGGTCTTCACCGATTAATGCGTCTGTAGAGGAAATTCTCTGTCGTCGGGGTCAGTCTGTGTGTGTTTTGGCAAGTGGTGATCCTATGTGCTTTGGTATCGGTGTTACTCTCAGACGCAGCATCCCTATTGCTGAGATGACCATTATTCCTGCACCTTCGTCTTTTAGTCTCGCCTGTGCCAGACTGGGATGGTCGCTGACGGAAGTGGAGACATTAAGCTTTAATGCTCGTCCCCCGGCTTTGCTCCATACTGTTATTTATCCTGGGGCGCGATTGTTGATTTTGAGTGAAGGGAAGGAAACCCCGACAATTGTAGCTGATATCTTGACAAAACGTAAATTTGGTGGTAGCAGGCTTACTGTCCTAGAACGTATGGGTGGTTCTCAAGAACGGATTATTGATGGGATAGCCGCCTCGTGGACAACTACAGAAGTAGCTGATTTAAATACTGTGGCTGTAGAATGTATTGCTGATCCTGGAGTTGTAGGGTTATCTCGTTTAGCAGGATTACCAGATGATGCCTACCACCATGACGGACAACTCACTAAGCGGGAAGTACGGGCGATTACCCTTGCTGCTTTGGCTCCTATACCAGGACAATTATTGTGGGATGTCGGTGCAGGCTGTGGTTCGATTGGTATTGAATGGATGCGGAGTCATTCTCGGTGTCGAGCGATCGCGATTGAACAAAATCCCACTCGACTACAATACATCGCTGACAATGCTAATGCCCTCGGTACACCTCATTTACAAATCATTCATGGCAAAGCACCGACTGCACTAAAAGATTTACCCCAACCAGATGCTATTTTTATCGGTGGTGGTGCGACAGCAGCAGGCTTGTTTGAAGCATGTTGGCAAGCTTTGCGTCCGGGTGGGCGTTTGGTTGCTAATGCTGTGACTATTGAAAGTGAACAAAAATTACTGCAATGGCACAATCAAGTAGGTGGAGAATTGATTCGTGTTGCTGTACACAGAGTTGCTCCCATTGGTGGTTTTTTGGGATGGAAGCCGATGGCGCCTGTGACGCAGTGGGTGGTGGTGAAATGGTGAACCACCCTGCGATTTAAGCTAGTTGGAATTACGTGAGTGTACTTAAGCAGTCCTCTTGAGTAGTGCTTTTTTATTCCAATTTAACACATAATAGAACCAGATATGAGCAAAAATAGAGAACTCATATTTAAGGAGATTAAATGACTCGACGTATTACCAATGCTGTAAATTCACTAGTGACAAAATTCTCGCGACGAAATACACTTTTGTGGCTTGGGGGTAGCGGACTAGGTACTGCCTTTGTGGTGGGAACACAAAAGGAAGTCAGCGCTCAACACAACAAAGATGTAACATTGGTGAACCCACCAACATTATATGATGCAACCCGAAATGGCTATAGTCATATAGCTGTGACGCCACCAAAGACGAAAACCGTCTATATTTCTGGTCAATTTGGTTCGGATTTACAAGGGAATCTTGTCTCCAGTGACTTTGAACAACAGTTAGTGAAGGCTTTTGAGAACCTCCGCTTTGCCCTAGAAGCGGTTGGTGCCAGACCAAAAGATGTAGCAAAAACTACTATTCTTATAGTGGATTATAATCAAGATAAATTGATACCGTTAGGACGGGAAATTAGCAATTTGTGGGGGGATAAACCACCAGCAAACACCCTCATTCCTGTTCCTAGACTTGCACTTGATGGTATGTTGTTTGAAATTGATGCTTATGCGGTGATTCCAGAAAAAGGTGATGGCAGACTAGTTTCTGATTAATTTACATTTTGCACCACCTGCAATAGCTAGGAGGCTGAGCCTCCAAACCCTTGTTACCAGATTGAACCTGGTAACAAGAACAAAAGCTTCTGGCTCTTGTTGATCTTGGTGCAAGACCTCATACCATTTCACAAAATTATTGATACAAATTCTCTCCCTTGTCCTCCTTGTCTTCCAGTTCGCCAAGTGTATCAGACTTATGCTGAAACAATATCAGATGCCCTATCTGTCAGCCTTACGAAAGATGTAGCGGCGCTTTATCAAAGTTAATACAGGGAAGGAGACACAAGAGTGATCAATCATGCAATTAAAGCCTATTAATCAGCAAGTAGTCTCGATAGTTGGTGCTTCCAGTGGTATCGGACGATTAACAGCACTGAAGTTTGCAAAGCGTGGTGCAAAAGTAGTAGTTTCTGCTCGCAGTGAAGGCGGTCTCAAGTCCTTAGTAGATGAAATTCAAGGCTTTGGTGGTGAGGCTACATATATAATCGCAGATGTGAGTAATTTTGAGCAAGTAAAGGCGATCGCTTCCCAAACGGTGGCAGAATATGGACGGTTGGATACTTGGGTTCATGTTGCTGCTACAGGTGTAATTGCGCCTTTTGAGAAAATCACACCGGAGGAATTTGAACGAATTGTTGATGTTAATTTAATGGGACAGGTATACGGTGCAATGGCAGCACTACCCCATCTAAAACGCGAGGGACGTGGGGCGCTAATTCATATATCCTCTATGCAGGGTAGGCGGAGTTTACCTTTGCAAAGTCCCTACTGTGCTGCCAAGCATGGTCTGGAAGGTTTTTTAGAAACCCTGCGCGTGGAGTTGCAGTACGAAAAATGGCCCATTAGCGTTACCTCTATCTTGCCTGCAACCATCAACACACCTTATTACAACAAGGTTGGCACTAAGCTAGGAGTTAAACCTACTGGTATCCCGCCTTACTACCAGCCTGATCTTGTTGCTGACGCTATTCTTTATGCTGCCGAACATCCCATGCGTGATTTTATTGTTGGAGATGTAGGTAAAGCGTTAGATTTGCTACAAAAAATTTCACCTTCTTTAGTAGATTCGCTACTACTGCTCATAGGGTTTGCCCAAGGTACGAGTGAACCAAAGTCAGAGGATGCACCCAACAATATTTTTGCACCAGTTGCAGGCTGCGATCGCGTGGAGGGAGATTTTAATAAACTAGCGATACCCTCTTTCCTGGATTGGTTTGATATGAATCCACCACTGAAGTGGGGAACAGTAGCATTGGCTGTGTTAGGTGTGGCAGCATTTCTCGGTGGATGGCGTCCAGGAAATGATATTTAATTTTTAACCAATTCGGCGGAATTCCCCACCATAAAAGACGGTGGGGTGCATCACCAATTATTGGTAATAGGTAACGAGAAATGGGGAAAACCAGCGATTACTAATTACCAATTTATCTATTAATTTTTTTTGCTTCTATCTTTCGGCATAATTTTTTAAAGTGTGTTTAAGTTTTGAAAATAAATATAGTGCGATCGCCATTCAAAGTACGGATAACCCTGCTTCCTTACCAGAAATATATTGTTACATTAGAAAAGCATTCACTGGAAAGGCTTTAACCCTTATAACATCACAATCTAATAGCTTAAAAGGCTAAATAAGTATCAAATTCTTGAAAAGAAATGATTCATAATTTCTAACTTTTATGAACCAGTCTCACCCTTCTTTATCAAAACAGAAGAATGCTTTTGCTTAAAAAATAGTCTGCTTCTCATTAAAAGTGAATGGAAGCGTGAAAAAACAGATTTTAGTAGTGCTTGCTTTCTTATCCTTCATTATGGTTGCACTGACAAATTCAATCACAAATTCTCATACTAGCATCAATGAACTTTATGTCTTTGGTGACAGCCTTTCCGATATTGGTAACGTATTTAATGCGACTGAAGGATTCCATCCTTCTAGCCCTCCCTACTTTCAAGGGCGTTTTTCTAATGGTTTAGTTTGGGTGGAATATCTTGCTTCTGGGCTAGCATTAACTCCCAAACCAAATACTAACTTTGCCTATGGTGGCGCAACTACAGGAAGTGGCAATCTTAATGGAATTCCAGATTTATTGACACAAGTTGATGGCTTTATCAAACTTCATCAGCAGGTTGATAGAAATGCACTCTATATTCTATGGGCTGGTGCTAATGATTATCTTCATGGCATGAGCAATCCTTCACTATCAATCAATAATATATCTCAGGCAATCCAATCTCTGACAAAAGCTGGAGCGAAAAAAATCTTGGTTGCTAACTTACCAGATTTAGGGAATATTCCAGCCACACGCAATAGTCCTTATTCTAGTATTCTGAGTTCTGCAACGATCGCGCATAATCTCAGCTTGGCTAAGTCCTTTGATATTCTCAAACAAAAGTTAGGACATGACGCCCAAATGATTATGCTTGATGTTCATTCACTATATAAGGAAGCGATCACCAACCCAACTAAGTTTGGCTTTATAAATGTAACCGAAGCTTGTCTAAATAATCTTGCTACTTGTGGCAATCCAGACAAGTTTTTATTCTGGGATGGTATTCATCCAACCACTGCTGCTCATCAGATTTTGGCAAAAGCAGCTCTAAAAGAGTTGAAAACGACATACTCATTTCCGCCTCTTCCAGAGCTTTTGCAATGATATGTTCACAATAAAGTTAGGAAAGTTGCTTTTACTCCTTCTGCCATCAGGTCGGGCTGACTTATTTTCAAGCTAGACCTCCACGGGCAATTGCCCACAACGAGGAGATGAAAGAACGAACACAGATGCACACAGATAAACACCGATTGATCATGGGTTTGCTGTTAAGTTTCCCCGACCCCTATTTTTAAGACAGAATCTCAGTTAAACCGTTCTAGTATCAATGTTCTTAGCTTCCTCTGGAGTTAATTGCATCCAGTAGCCAAAGTAAGCTGCAATCAGTGCTGTTAATCCATGAAGCCAAATATTATTACCAAAGATGGGAATAAAGCCAAATGTTGTATTTGTTGCCGGAATTGCACCCATCACTGCTAATAATGCATAGAAAATTGCTAACCCTTGTGCATACAAGCGTGAAAATTTAAAGCTCCAAAAGGCAGCAATCCCTAGTAAGCCAACCACTAGATGTACAAAATTATGCAAGTAATTGATCGGAAAAAGACTGAATAAGTAGCCATATCCAGTAGCAACTGAGATTAGAGGCGCATCTTGAGGAAGTATACGCAAACCTGGTATAAATCCCAGTATTCCGACAAGCAAAAATAGAATTCCTACGATGAGAGCAAAGTAGCGTATTCTCATACTAATGCTCCTTCTCTATTGAGTTGTTTTGTCCTATAAGTAACACTGCTACTTATCAAAATTCCTCTTCTATAGGTAGCAGGATAATGTTAAATAGTTTTGTGTTCAACAGCACAAAATTCCTAAGCAAAATCCCTTCCTATAGGTGGAGAGTTTTTGCTTTATATACCGTCGGTAATAAGATTAATATGATTAATATAAATATTATTTCTTTTGGTATAGCTAAAATAGTATGATTAATTCTTATGGTAGAAGCTGGAGATAAACATTAACAGATATTGTATTTTTTAGGTTTAATTTTCGAGAAAATGAAAAATACTTTAAAAGTTATACCGCTCTTAAAAATAGCGGTTGTTTTTTATATAGTTAAAAATTGGAAAATATTTTTTTGCATTCTCCACGATTAATATAGAAAATAATAAAAAACAAATATTGGAGAATTAGTAAAATTTTTCATGGTTAACACAATTAATATTTTGATTGAATGGAATATAAATAAATTTTACAGTACCGCACAATAGTGTGAATACTAATAAAATTTTATTAAAAAAGAAGTAAGTTAAAAATTAACAATTATGATTTTTCAGTAATTAAGTATTTGATTAAATGGGAAATAATTTTTGTTAATCAATAAAGCAATGCAAAGTTTAGAAAATTCAAGGAAGTGTAATCATGAAATCTTCTAATTTATCTAAAAAAGTTTGGGCTAGTGCTTTTGCCATCAGTTTAAGTATTTTGGCTTTAAATGTGTCTGTTTTTGCTCAAAGCGGTACAACCGGAACAGGCACAACTGGGACTGGTACAACTGGGACTGGTACAACTGGGACTGGTACAACTGGGACTGGTACAACTGGGACTGGGACTGGTACAACCGGAACAGGTACAACCGGGACTGCTACTGACACGACAAGAACTACTGATGTAAGGAGCGATCGTGGTTTTGATTGGGGATGGCTTGGCTTGCTTGGTTTGATTGGTCTTGCTGGTTTGGCTCGGAATCGTCGTGAGGAACCTCAGGCTTATCGCGATCCCAATGAGACACCTACCTCGCGTTCTAGATATTAGAACTCTTGCAAAACTAACTTTTGTAAGAATTTGGATAAAGGTTAAAAGGCAAAGGGAAAAGGAGTTTGCAATTCCTTTAACCCTTTCCCCTTAACTCATTGATGCTTATCTGGTGCAACTTGGCAGTGCTTGAATTTAATGGTTAATATATAAGTTTTAACAATATCTAAGTAATCAAAAGTTTTTCTACCTTAAGATAGAAGTAATATTTAACTAAAGACCACTAATTTTTTTATATCTATAAAAACTTCTAAATAGGATTTTACCCCTCTTGGTTGCCATAGTGGAATTATCAAAATACATTGCTAATTATTAAGATAAAAATCTGATTGCTTCTAGATACTGGTAATCTAGATTTTTCTCTGAAAACCTTAATATAGCGACTAAATAATCATTTCCAAGTGCATGTACTGGAAAAGATCAAAAGGCAATAGGAGATTATCTTGATTTTTGCGTTCTATCTCTAGAATACCTGCCTTTTTAACTCAGACTTTTTATTCAATCTCTACAATATAAAGTAGTAAAAAATTATGGTGGATATTATAGATAAGTCAACAATAGATCAATTTGCTAAGAAAACACAGGTAATGGATCAGCGTATAGCCAAACTATACGAAAAGGTTATGGTCATGCCTGTGCCGCCAAATTCAGTTCCGCAAGCTCTCTTTGAACTTGGTAACGCTTCACAAACAATACACCATGCTGTAGAGGAACTGTATCAGCAGAATGAACAACTAGAACAAGTCCAAGAAGTTTTAGGAGCAGAGTACCTACGTTATGAGGAATTATTTGAGGAAGCACCAGACGGCTATTTAGTGACTGATGCACATAGCAAGATCCGACTAGCTAACCATAAAGCAGTAAGATTGCTCAATATTGACAAGAATTATCTCGTAGGCAAAGCAATAGTTAATTTTATTCACTTAGAAGAACGTCAGTACTTTCGCAATTTCCTCAGCCAGTTAAGTCAAGCAGGCAGGAACCAAGAGTTACTAATCCGCCTGCAACGTCGCAATGGTGAGTTATTTAATGCAGCATTAACGGTAGCGGCTAGCTATGACAACCAAGGCAAAATCAAAGAGCTGCGCTGGTTAATCCGAGGAATTACTGAAAGTAGACGAGTAGAATTAGTACATTTAAAAAAAGAATGTGACTTTAGCGATCGCCCCATACATAGTTATCCCAAAGGAGAAATAATCCCTCTTAACCCACAGAGAATTTGGTATATTTCTCAAGGTTTAGTAAAGTTGACTACCCTTAGTGAAAGCGGTGAAGAAGTGCTAGTAGGTTTAGCAGATCAAGGAATGGTTTTTGGCTCTTACATGACTTCCCTTAACACTTACCAAGCCACAGCCATGTCCGATACTAAGTTAATATCAATTTACGTATCAGAGATCATAGATTCTCCTAATTTAAGCCATATCCTTTTACCCAAATTAAATCAACGACTACGACAAACAGAATCTTTTTTAGCTGTCTCTGGTTTGCGACGAGTACAAGACCGCATATACTATCTTTTGCGGATTTTGAAACAGGAATTTGGTGAAAAAGTAGGCAATGAAACTCGTCTTTGTGTTCGCCTAACTCATGAAGATTTAGCTAACGCCTGCTGCACAACTCGAGTAACTATTACACGATTACTGTGCAAGTTAAAACACCAAGGAAAAATTAGTTTTGATAGTAAAAGACACATAATCATCAAAGATATAGATTAAATCGACACTCCCCCGATGCTGATTATGGAGCGCCAAAGGTATTACGTACAGGCATTCTGGAGCTTGTTCCCGAAATTCCCAACTCTATTCCGTTAGCAATTGCATCTGATGCAGAACACCTCGACTTACTTGTTCAGCTTCAGGCTAAGTCTTACATGGTTGGGCTACTCATAATCCAGGAGCGAAAACTTGGGACAATCTCATTTGCTTCCTCGCAGCCAGGACGAGACTACATTCAAAAAGACCTAGCAAGACCTAGCAATGGCTACTGAACTTGCCCGACGTGCTGCTATTGCCCTTGATAATGCCCGCCTCTACCACGAAGCCCAAGAAGCTAATCGCCTCAAAGACGAGTTTTTAGCGATCATTTCCCATGAACTTCGTACACTTCTGCATGCCATAATAGGTAGGATAAAAATGCTTTGTAACCGCAAACTGAACGAAGTCAGAACCGATAAGGCACTGGCGACAATTGAGCGAAATGCAAAATTACAGGAAAAACTGATTGAGGACATCTTAGATATCTCGCGCATCGTCCAAGGGAAAATTCGCCTGAATACTCGTCCTGTGTATCTAGCACCAATCCTTGATGCAGTCATAGAGAATATGCATCCAACCGCAGATATCAAAAACATTCAAATAGAGTCTATGCTTGACCCCTGAGTAGGTCAGGTTATGGGTGATGCGGATCGCTTGCAACAAATCGTCTGGAATCTGCTTTCTAACGCCATTAAGTTCATACCTGCTGGGGAAGGAGCAACATTTACAGTACAGATTCCCTTAATAGATTTACCTAGATTTACCGCCATTTTGAAACAGTACGGTGTGCTAAGGAGGACAAGGGGGAGAATTTGTATCAAGAATTTTGTGAAATGGTATGACATCATTAAATCCAAAATCGCATGACTCACTTTGGCATTATTTGTCCACCTTATCCTGGACACATCAATCCCCAAGCAGCCTTAGCACGAGAACTGCAATCCCGTGGTCATCGTGTCACCTTTGTGCAAATTTCAGATTTAGAATCGAAGGTGGAATCAGAAGGTGTAAACTTTTATGCGATTGGCAAAGCCATCTATCAGCCTGGGTCAATGTCTGAAACTTTTGTACAACTGGGGAAACTCAGCGCTATAGAGGCGCTACGTTACTCTGTTGACTTTTGCCAGCAAATGGTGGAAATAGTTTGCCAAGATGCACCCAAAGCGATCGCAACGACGGGGATTGAAGTCTTGCTGGTAGATCAACTTGAACCTGTGGGTGAAACAGTAGCAGAATATCTCAATCTCCCGTTTATCTGCATTTCGTGCGGTCAGGTAATTCACCGTCGAAGCGATGTTCCCCCTTTCTTTACTCCCTGGAATTACCAGAATACACACTGGGCAAAGATTTGCAATCAGATTGCCTATTACTTTTTAGATCGTAGCTGTCAACCGATTTTACAAGCGATTAATCGCTACCGCCAGGAGTGGAAGTTACCCGATTACCACCATATCTATGCTTCTAATGCACGGCTTGCTCATATTAGTCAACAGCCTGGGTTGTTTGAGTTTCCTATTCCTAATTTGCCATCACACCTGCATTATGTCGGTCCTTTGCGAAATGCTTCACCAAAATTAGTTGCTTTTCCCTATGAAAAATTGACCGGACAACCCATGATTTATGCCTCTTTGGGAAGTGTACACAACACTAAGCAAAAAGTATTTCTAGCAATTGCAACTGCTTGTCAAGGACTGGATGTGCAACTGGTAATTGCTCACGGGGGTGGGATGAGTGCAGAAGTTGTGCGATCCCTACCAGGTTCCCCCTTAGTAGTCGAGTATGCTCCCCAGCCTGATGTACTGGCTCATGCTAGTCTCACAATTACTCATGCAGGTATGAATACAACATTGGATTCTCTTACCTATGGCGTGCCTTTGGTAGCCATTCCGATTACATTTGAACAACCAGGAACTAGCGCACGAATTCACTCAACGGGAGTAGGAGAAGTGCTTCCGCTAGCGAAACTGAACATTTCCAGTCTGCGATCGGCAATTAAGCGCGTGTTAACAGAAGATTCCTACAAAAATAATGCACGCAAAATTCAACAGTCAATTCAACTTTCAGGCGGTGTTAAACGAGCAGCAGATATTGTTGAGCAAGTAACTCAAAACCAACCCTTCAATATTGCACAAGCAATTTGAATATACATCAGTCATCCGATTTTGGATTTTGGATTTTGGATTTAGACTTAGTTCTATTTCTTAAAATTAACAAATTTTGAGTATACAAAACAACTGAGTTATTTAATCTTGATCTATCTCTTGAGTTAGAAGCTTGATTAAATATTATTAAATAAATTATTAAATAGTTAAATTTAATTCTTAGTTTTGGAAACCTAAAATCCAAAAATAAACAGAATAATTTTGGTGTTTTTTATATCCAAAACAGAGAAATATGAGAGTGATAATGTTAATTTTGGAGAATGAACAGTGCAAAAATCAAGTGATCAAAGAAGCTATTTCCTTCGATATCTTTCTCTTGGACCAGTACTTGCAGTTTTAGCGGTGTCAATTACCTTCTCGACCTGGGCTATATTTAACTTCATTTTCCCTGATCTTCTCTTCCATCCAATGCCATAAAACCCTGCAAAATTAAATCAGTGAACAGTCTACAGTTATCAGTGAACAGGCTCAGGCTATGGTGCAGTGTTATAACACACCAACGCATTTGACCAATTGATAAGGACTCTCTTTACTGACATACTGATAACTGATAACTGATAACTGAATAAAAATACCCCTAGAGGAGCAATTTTATCCTCAAGGGGTAAAGTGAGGTATGACTTAAATGTTTCTCTTCTTCCAGAAATAATACTAAATTGATTACAAAACCTTTGTATCTATCTATAGATCAGTCTATTAATAGGTTAGTATAAAGTTCTGTTGTTATAATAGATACAAACTTACATGTTTTGATGCATATAACTTGACAAATTTGCACATACTATTTATCTAGGATTTTGTCGAGAGAGAGTACAGTAATCTAGAAATTACTTACCTCACCACAGCCTTACTTTTGTTAGTACAACTTTACACAAATTTGTAGTGTCATACTCTGTTTAGTTACTGCGTTTTAATATGAAAATGCTACGTATAACCATGCTGTCTTAAAAGAATGTTTGTATTGATAAATCTAAGTGTTTGTACCAAAAAACCATTAATCCAAGTTCAGCGAGGATTGCACTTTTATAGAGCCAAAACAAATATTAGAAACTAGTAAACTGGGTTAGTAGATGTTGAGCGTTTCTATAATCATTCCCACTTTAAATGAATCAACCTGTTTAGAACGCACCTTGCGTCGACTAACTTTGCTAGATCCGCCTGCGAAGGAAGTTTTGGTGGTAGATGGCGGTAGTGAAGATGAGACGGTGGTAACTGCAAAGCGCAACTTGGAATTATTCTCTCCACCAGCAGAAGTAAAAGTTATATCTTGTACCAGACGTGGACGCTCTATTCAGATGAACTACGGAGCTTCCCTAGCAACTGGAGAAATTCTTTGCTTTCTTCATGCGGATACTTGGGTTCCGGATGATTTGGTGTCTGTAATTGAGTCAACCTTAGCTGATACAACGATCGCTTGTGGGGGGTTCATTTCTCTCATGGCAGGCTCTCGAAAAACTTATTGGGGCATATCTTTGATTAATTACCTCAAAACTTATTGCTTTCCACTGCTATTTAAACCCCACCTCTTTTTTAGGGGATTGCGACTTTTGGTTGGAGATCAGGTAATGTTTTGCCGTCGCAGTGACTTTTGGGACTGTGGTGGCTTTAATGAAGTACTGCCAATTATGGAAGATGGAGATTTATGCCTGAGACTATTGTCAAAAGGACGAATTCGGATGGTAAACCGCATTGTTTACACTTCAGATCGTCGTGTGGCGCACTGGGGTGTGTTGAAAGCGATCGCAATTTACGTTTACATCGGGATTTTATGGGGAATCGGCGTAGATACAAAGTATTTAAAGCGGTTTTATCAAGACATCCGCTAATTTTAGCAATTAGCAAAAACCTGCCTAGCGAGTTTGAATGTCAGGAAGCTGTTCAGGTTTAAGCGTTAATGTCACAGTCTGTTCCCGTCGCCGGACTTCCATTTGCAAATTGCCGCCGACTCCAGCTTTGTCTACAATCTGCTGAATGATCTTGGCTTTTGTTACAGGTTGGTCATTTACTGCTATAATTACATCTCCAACTCTAAGTCCAGCTTTCGCAGCTGGTGAGCCTCTGCCAACCTGGATAACCAAAATTCCTTGGTCATCTTCAACATGAATATTAGTGTTGGGAGCATTGTTAATTTGCTGCTTGATTTGTGGGTTAAGAGCAACCATTTGGATGCCGATGTAGGGATGTCGAACTTGTCCTGTAGCGATCAGCTGCTGCGCGATCGCTTTTGCACCGTTGATGGGAATAGCAAAGCCAAGTCCTTGTGCGCCCCTGAGGATGGCAGTGTTAATGCCAATGACTTCACCTTTGGCATTCAAAAGCGGTCCACCAGAATTACCAGGATTGATGGCGGCATCAGTTTGAATAAAGCCAATACGCTTATCTGGTATCCCAATATCTACACTAGAGCGCTCAGTTCCACTAATCACGCCAACCGTTACCGTTTCCTGTAAACCGAGAGGATTACCAATTGCGATCGCCCACTGTCCTTGTCGCACTTGATCGGAATCACCCATCACCACCGTTGGTAAATTATCCCCTGCTTGTACTTGAATCACAGCGACATCAGTGACTGGATCTTTCCCTAAAACTTTACCCGCCAAAATCTGACCATTTTGAAAGGATACGGTCACTGTATCTGCTTCGTTCACAACATGAGCATTAGTCAGAATTAAACCAGTGGGATCAATCACAAAACCGGAGCCAATTCCCCGCAAAATTTGTGCAGAAGGCGGAATTGCCCGAACACCACCCAGAAAGGGTTTGAGGACATCTGGCACATCCCCTCCCAAAGTGCGGGAGACATTTACCTGAACTACAGCAGACTCTACTTTTTCTACAGCTGCTGTGACAAAATTAGATTCTGGATCAATTTGTGCAACAAGAATGCTGTCATAAGCATAAGCAGGGCTTGACCAACCTTGGAACAATACCATACCAATGCTTATTAACAAGATAAGTGTGTAAGTAGATAATTTCTGTAACCAGTGCTGAAAAACTGTTAGTTGAATTTGTTGTGTATTCTGACTTGAGTAAGGATTTGTCCGGTTGCCAACTGTCAGCTCAGCATTGGCGCGATCGCCATCCATAATTCTTGATTCCTCTATTGGGATTAGTCTGAGCCAATCAGGTTTGACTCGATAGTATTTCTCTAGCAAAAAGTGAGATCCATTCTACGCAGACATCGGATCTGAACCAATTCCCCAGTCATGCTCTAACAAAGACTTGTACATATTTTCTTTGTGCATCATATGCTCGTGCAGGTCAATCAGAAACTCAATAGCCTGTTCGCGGGACATCTGCCGCACATAATCTGCAAAGACTCTTGAGCTGAATTGTTGCTCTATGGATAATTCAGTTGATTGATTCATAAACATATTTACCCTATTTTGTATTTCTAAGCCTTGATTAACCAGATGAGTAAATCGACAAAAATTTAAGTTAATTGGTGAGAGTGGAGAATATAGCGCTTCTCCTTTGGATGAAGTACAGCTTTATCAGTGTTCATCTGTGTTCGTTTTTTATCTTGTACTGCATCCAATTGCAAATTGCTATATGTTGTGATTTTGCATTGTTAATACTTCTTTAATATTTCTCAACATTGCTTAGATATTTCGATATTATTCGCCCCCGACCATACAATGCCCTCTCTATAGGTTTAAACTCATTCATTCTCAAGGATGATTTTCTTACTACAAGTCTGTATACCAGAACACGAAGTATGTACTTTGTACTCAAACTACACCCCACACCCTTTTTCAAGCTAGAACCCCAGGGGCGATCGCTTACAGTGAGGGAATGAAAACTCGACCACCGTACAAGGCTATGCACACAGATTAATCATGGTTTTGCTGCTAAGTTAATCCCTAATCCCCAATCCCCGATCCCTATTTTCAAGCTAAAGGAAAAGCAGCTGCCAATATCCAACCAAAGAACATTGCACTGCCAATTGCATAACTCCAAGGTTCATTGAGTAAGCTAGCAGCAAAGGAGAAAATAAGCATCAAGATCGGAAATAAAGGCAATAAAAGGTAAATAAAACCAAGTTGAGGCAATAGGTAAAGTACTAAGATAAATCCCCCCACTAAAACCGTACTTTGTCCGAGCCACCATAAAATTCGTTTTCCCAGTTTCAGACTTTGTTGTGCTACTCCCGATGCTAAAAACCAAGGAAAACAAATCAGTGCCAGTAGGGGAAATAACCCTAAACGTACTGGAATTAGCCACCACTGTAACCATACCACCTGTGCCATTACTCCTAAGGCAATCCATAACACCACAAATAGCACTACACCGACAAAGACGGCTCGTAGTGTTGGAATTGTTAGCCGTGAGATAATAATCAGCCAAGTTAAACCTGCTATACCAAACCAAATAGCGATCGCACCACCCACCAACATGCCGCCTAAGCTATCAAGGTCAGCAATACGATTAAGCAACAACAATACACCACTGGCGACAAACGGCGCTATTAGTAAACCAACAAAGCTTTTTAACTGCCTTGGTTTACTTATACTGGCAGGCACAACTAAACTGGAAGCAATAGCTGCAAGTACAGCCAACCATCCTAGTAAATGTAAGCCATACCAAATCATGCGGCGATCAACATAGTTGCTTGGACGCTGTACTCCGAAGGTGGCATCAAGCCAATTTTTTGCAGCTTGATGGCTCTGATTGCGAAACAAAATTGTAATGTGTTCGGCATTGGGTATAATTACAAGCGATCGCCCAATTCCATTAGCCAAATTTAAATTCTCTCCGCCCCCAGCTTGCAGTAATCGTCGTGCATTCGCAACAAATCCAACCTCCCAACTACCTGCTTGCAATTGCAGATTGCGAGGTGCGTTTGCTGTTACAGATACGCCTGTAGGTGAAACAGCCACACTCGCAGCATAGCGATCAACATCGGCAATTGCAGCCGACATCACTGCACCACTCCCCATTGAGTGACCTAAAGTAGCTAAACGTGATCCATCTACTTCTGGTTGTGTCACCAGTGCAGCATAAGCAGTATCTAAATTTTTTTGAAGTGAATTTCTCTCTAAAGGTTGGCTATTAGCTGCATGGCTATCAAAATCCCATAACATGACTGCATAACCTGCATGTGCCAAAACATGGGCGTATCCCAACATCAACTGCTTAGAACCTGCATATCCGTGGGCGATTAAAACTCCAGGTGCTTTGAAGGCGTTCTTTGGCGCTACGTACAGTAACGGTACTCCTTCACGCGACAGTTGACGTATCACAAGTCCGGTTCGTGCCGTTACCACACCCCACCAAGAAATGCTAATCAGCAGT
Source organism: Fischerella sp. JS2 (assembly GCF_032393985.1). Lineage (NCBI taxonomy): Bacteria > Bacillati > Cyanobacteriota > Cyanophyceae > Nostocales > Hapalosiphonaceae > Fischerella > Fischerella sp. JS2. The sequence continues at coordinate 5,103,504 of NZ_CP135918.1, read as the reverse complement.
AGTGCTAAAATCAGCACCAGTAAACGCTTGCTGCTCATGTAATTTTAAAAATTACTTTCAGCAAATTTTATCTTTCTTGAGATGGTTTACGGTTAATGGCGTTTGCTATAGAATCATGTTTTAGAAATAGACCAACTATCTTGGAAACATAATTTTTGTAGAGACGCAAAGCTTTGCGCCCCTACCCATAGTCTATATCTAGATAGGTGAAAGGCACTTTTGCCATAGCTTAAGCTTTGTTAGATTTAGGCAGTGTCCAGCAAATAGCTGAAGACAACACTGTGCTAGCAACAAAAGCAATCAGAACAACTTGAATGGCGTCACTTAAATTAAAAGTCATTGTCGTTACCTCGAATTCTCTATTTCTATAAGTCTCTTCAAGTTCTTACGGCAATTCTCCAGGTAGAAAATTGTGATTTAGAACAGACATAGGTGTGATTTTCGTCTTGTGGAGTCATGAGTGTTGGCATTGCCCAGAGGATAATTATGTATAAAGCTTTGATCATCTTCCCCAAAATTTGAGTATTACTGGGGTTTTTTCTTTCTCTTTTAGTAGTACAATTGTTCTAGTTAGTAAATTTATTTTCAAACTTTCACCAGCTTTGGTGTCACGGTGCAATACGCATAGTGGCAACTTGATGGAATTGCACCCAGAAGTGCGATCGCCTTTGTTGACTAAAGGCGATGGATTTGTTGCGCGTACTGGGAAGTTTTTACGAGGTCAATATTATGATGACACGAGTGCAGAGCATAATTGCAGAGCAAGTTGACGAAAAAGTAATTGCCATATCAAAGTTTGAGCAATACGCTGAGGAAAAAGCCAATGATTCTGACAGTGTTAGTGTCGAGAATTTTCAAGTGCTTTCGCTTGCTGATGTTACCAAGACAATTTTGCATCATGCCTGTTGGCTAGCCGACCAAAAACAGAAACTTTCACCTAAGGAGTACAGAAAGCTACTTGTTGATCGGGGTTGGCAAGGTGAGGAAAAAAAGTATCTCAAGATTGCTGCGGTATTTGGTAAGTTTGCACCCCAGGATTTAGCACACGTTGAGCCATTGACCATATACAAGCTAGCAAATAACCATAATAAGTACAAGCCAGTCATAGATGCTTTATTGGACATAACTGCAATCACCCAAGAGGCTGTACGTTCATTAGTCAAACAGCGCCGCACTCCTAGACAACCAAAACCGGAAAAACCGAGTATTTGGCGACGGACAAAGAATGGTGGACGCTACTGCCAAATTCCACCAATTCATTCTGAGTATGAGCATACAGGTGTAACTTTGCAAAAGATGATGGATTCTGAAGGGTTAACTGCCCAACAGATTGTGGCAGAAGCCATAGCTTTGCGACAAGCATATAAGGAAGGAAGATTAGTGTTGGTGAATGGGGAATAGGGAATCGGAACGAGGAAGGGGAATAGAGAAATCCCCATACTCTTGTTCCTTCTACCATCTGCACTCTTTAATTATTTGACGATCGCCAAAAACCCACGCGATCGCCCATCTTATTTTCTTTACATTTTTTAACTTTATTGTTACCATTCTTTACATAAATGCAATAATCCCATTCATTAGGAATTATCCATGCGTACAAACGGTGCTATTGTTGACGACCAAGGTAAAATGAACAACTTTGCGATCGAGCCAAGAGTTTATGTAGATGAACAAGGCGATCGCACTGGGTTCACTCCCTATGCTGAGTTGCTTAACGGTCGTTTGGCAATGATTGGCTTTGTGTCTCTGATTGCATTAGAAGTGTTTACAGGACACGGTGTATTTGGTCTGTTTGCCAACCTGTAAGTAACTAGGTTGCCTACATCACTGACGCTTTTTTAATTTATGTAGAGATGTAAAGTTTTTTTAGATCTCTACATTTTTTATTTTTGCAAGAGATGAGCAAGCACAATACTTAAAGGGGTAGGTGTTCTGTAATGTATGAATAAAATACCCAAAGTTGACCGACAAAGAGAGCATCAGGCAAACGAGCGTACATTTCTGGCTTGGCTGAGAACATCGATCGCATTCATTGGTTTTGGTTTTGCCATTGCTAGGTTTGGTCTATTTTTGCGTCAGCTTAATTATACGGTGACACAACAACAGCCACCATCACACGCTTTTTTTAATTCCGAAAATTTAGGGATTGCTTTAGTAATTTTTGGGATTATGACTATTGCCTTTGCAGCATGGCGATATAACCAAGCTTACTGGCAAATTGAGAAAGGCGACTATCGACCGATGCGTTATATGGTTTGGGTGATAGCAGGAATAGTTATGCTGTTTGGATTTTTCAGTCTTCCTTTACTGATGATGCGACAAAAAGTACCTCCTTTACAAAGGAAATTAACTCAGACTCAGCCACTGTCTCGAAATTGGCGTTAGAGGATGTCCTACAAATCGTCTCTGCACACGGTGGACATATTAGTGTCAAAAGTGTAGTCGAGAAGGGATCAACTTTTCCAATAATTCTGCCGATTAAGACAAATTTGGAGACTGTTAAAAGAAACACATTATGCCAAAATATACGGTTCTCCGATTGTGTCTGAAGAATATGCTATTGGTGTGTATCGCAATCATCAAAACAAAACGCAAAAATTTCCATAACTATATTCCGACAGTCAGCATAATCAATGTAGATAGAGGCGTTCTCAGTGAAAACTTCTTCAGCTTGATAAATTTATCATAGTTAATCATCCCCTAGTTAGAAGATAGCTGAATAAATATTTTTAACATAGTAGTTAACAGAGAATTATTTGGAGAAAATACAAAATGGCACTTGTAAAACTAGAAGATTTTTACCCCGGCTATCGTGAAGATGATTCTGACATTGATGACATCAAAAGTTTTGATGTTTATGCTCAAACAAATGAAAAAGTTGGTTCGGTTCATGATATTTTAGTTGATGAACAAACAGGTAAATTCCGCTATTTTATAGTAGATACAGGCTTTTGGGTTTTTGGTAAAAAAGTTTTACTACCGGTCGGTCTTGCTGATATTCGTTACACTGACAAACGAATTTATGCCAAAGGTCTGACTAAAGAGCAAGTAGAAAACCTGCCTAACTTTGATAACTTGGAAAGAGTTGATTACGATTATGAAGAGCAAGTACGTGGAGTGTATCGTGGCTCAGTTGCTACTTCTGGTATGACTCAGCCTGCTGCTTATGACCGCAGCACTTACAACTATGAGCAAGAACCGTCACTTTATGACGTTAACACCCAGGATAGTCAAACCTTAAAATTATACGAAGAACGGTTAATTGCTAACAAACAACGTCGCAAGACAGGGGAAGTTACTGTTGGTAAACACGTAGAAACGGATACAGCCCGTGTAGCAGTACCTGTTGAAAAAGAGCGAGTTGTAATTGAGCGCACAAATCCTACTAATGCTACACCAACCGATGCAGACCAGGCTTTTCGTGAAGGTGAAGCAGCTCGCGTGGAAATTTACGAAGAAACACCTGATATTCGCAAAGAAGCTGTTGTACGCGAAGAAGTTCGAGTTAAGAAAGTTGTAGAACAGGACACAGTTCAAGCTCAAGAAAATGTTCGACGCGAAGAGCTTGACATAGATAGCGAGGGTCGTCCGATTGTTGATAAGTAATGTCATGTTCGCTTGAACACTTCTATTAACCGCGTGTATTGGTAATTGGTTTTTCCGATTACCAATTACTAATAACCCTCTCACCCCAGACACGCTTGAGCAGTTTCCCCTCAACTTTTGGTGAGATATATATTTTCGTAAGTCCTGTGGTTGCGACGGTAACATCAGGACTTACATTTTGCGAGATATTACTAGTATCTGTGTAACAGTTATTGACCATAGTGAAGACAGAAAGTCGAACTGTGTTGCTTGAAGTGTGATTAATTCCAAGAGCAGCCCAATAGAATCTAAGTAATTACTGTATTAATGTAGTAACTATCATAACTATTATCTTATTCTGTCAAGAACAATTAATGAATGGTATATAAAAAGTATTTAAAGATTAGGTAAAAATTTCAACCATATTTCTGACATCTGATTGACATCTGATATAAATACTAATGTTTAGACAAGTCTAAATAATATTGTCTAAATAATATTATTGTTTAATTATATACAAAGGCAATGAAACCCCTGACCTCTCCTGTGGAAAGCAATGGTATTGCAGGGATAAGACATAAAATGCCTTACATAACTGCTCTGCGACCTCGACAGTGGACAAAAAACCTTGTCGTGTTTGCTGCACCTTTGTTTGCTTTTAGCATCAATGTCCATACAATCTTGGGTAGTTTATTAGCATTTATCCTATTTTGTTGTGCTTCTAGTGGATTTTATTTAATCAACGACATCGCAGATGTAGAATCCGACCGTCAACATCCTGTTAAATGTAAACGTCCGATCGCTGCTGGATTGGTGAGCATCCGTTTAGCACTAGTTATGGCATTAGTACTGCTGGGTGGTGCTTTAAGTATTGGTTGGTGGCAATCCTGGGCTTTGGGTGCAACTATAACTGTTTATGCTGCCTTGCAAGTAGCGTATAATTTGCGACTCAAACGCATGGTGATTTTGGATATTGGTGCGATCGCCACTGGATTTGTGCTACGTGCTTATGCTGGTGCTGCTGCCACCGGCATTATCTTATCACCTTGGTTTCAGTTATGTAACGCTATGCTGGCTCTGTTTTTGGCAATAGAAAAACGTAAGGCAGAATTGCGATTAGCTCAAATCAAAGGTGCCAAACCTCGTTCTGTCCTTAAGCGCTACTCTCTACCACTACTCAGTCGTATGGAAAATGTTGTGACGACAGGAACGGTTGTCACCTATGCTTTGTGGAGTTCTGGCCCGGTCGTACGCGGCGCTTCGACTTCCTGGATGCTGTTGACCTTACCTTTTGTCTTGTATGGTATTTTTCGCTATCAGTTGCTTAGCGATCCCCAAGAAATAGCCAATTATATAGAAGGTGATATTGAGCAAGGTGGACGTAGTGAACGACCTGAAGAAGTTTTGCTAAAAGATAAGGCAATTCTAGTGACTGTGGCAGGTTGGATTGTTACCTGTTTTTTTATTATTTGGCTGAAAAATAAAGGCTGGATCGAATAAATTTTGCCGCTAAATCAATAACAATAATTTTGTTTTTAAGGTCGAACACAGATGAACACAGATGAACATTGAGAATCATCTGTGTTCCCTACGAGAAGCCGCCCTTAGGGCGTCTATGTTAACTAATATCAAACTCTGGACAATTGCTAAAAAACCTTATACTGCTTCTTCAATTCACAGTCTTATGTAAATCATCAAATTTTGGCGAATTTTCAACTCAATAATTTTATGAACTCTTTTAGTCTTTATCGTGCATTAAAATTGCCTTGTCAGAAAATGTCTGGTCTTGCAGCACTCAAAACACGCTATCGCCCATTTATTTGTCCCCTTGATCTTGTTCTTGCAGAGATTCCTATAGACGCACATCTTTATGATATTGGTTGTGGAACTGGAACTTTACTTTATCTTGCCTTAAAATTTCGGTCGGTAAAAGTTGCTCATGGTTACGATGTTTCCCTAGAAGCAGTGAAGGCTTCTAAAGCTTTTGCTGTCGATTCTCAAAATTTTCAAGTTATGTACATGAGACCAGAAGATACTCCCCCGGATCTTTCTAGCTATGATACTGTCACTATGATAGATGTTTTGCACCACATTCCTCAAGCACAACAAGATGATTTTCTGCGGAAAATTATTGCCCGTATGAATTCCGGGGCAAAATTAATTATTAAAGATATAGAAGCATCAAAAATTTTAGGAGCTTTGATGAATCAGCTGCACGATTTGTTACTAGCAAGAGAATGGGTTCATCAACGCCGCAGTCAAGACATTGTTAATATTTTACGCTCAACAGGAGCAAGTGTGAGTCGACCTGTTCTACGTTGGACTCTTTGGTATCCACATTTTCAAATAGTAGCAGTAGTTCCTTAGAGTGTGAGAAAGAATGATTAAATTGAAGCTTAAGGATTTATGGAAAAAATGGTTAAAAACTCTTTTAAATTGGTTACGCTTATTTTTTCAAGAAACCAATCGGCCCACTTTGGATGGTAAACCGTATCGCTTACCACGTAGAGCCTATACATTAGCAAGTATTGAGATTGAAAGGCTCCAAAAATGTGACATTAAAGGAATTATCCTCGATTTAGATAACACTATAATATCTGAAGATGACCGCTACCTATCTCCAAATGCCGAAGCTTGGATTACACAAGCAAAGTTAGCAGGATTACAATTTTTTATTCTTTCAAATGGTAAACGTCACTATCGAGTAAAATATTGGTGTCACCGTTTAAATATTCCAGCTATTAATCCAGCTAAAAAGCCATTTCCTAAGTCTTTTCGTAAGGCAATTACTCATATGCAATTAAAACCTCAACAAGTAGTTGTTATAGGTGATGGTTTGCATACAGATATTTTTGGAGCATGGCTATCAGGCTGTTACAGCATTCAAGTAGCGACACTTCCTCATCCACTTCGTTGGTGGGAAAAAATAGGCGGAAAATGGGTACAAACTACCTATCCGACTCATATGGAACTTTGGGATTTTAATGCTAATAATTATTGAAATATGATTCAGAATAATAATTTATTCTAAATAGCAAAAGAATGCAATGATATTTATACACCAAGACTAAAAACACAGGGAGTAAATTGCAATCGTGCTGAGTCAGATTTTTTTTATTCTATTAATTTTACTTACAGTCGCTTTAAATACTGTAGCTCAAACTTTTTTGAAACTAGGAGCAGGTCAAAATCCCTTGAATATCTATTTATTTGGAGGTACTTGTCTGTACTTTTTTAGTATGATTGTTTACATTACTGTTTTAGGAAAGTTTAATTTATCTATTGCCTATCCTATAGTCATCGGATTAACTGTTGTGGCTACCACAATTGTTGGTTCTATGATTCTCCAAGAAAAAGTGTCGCCTGCTCAGTGGATTGGGGTTGGATTGCTTATCAGTGGAATTTGGGCGATCGCTGTAGGAAAAACTCTGTAAATTGACAAGTAATATTGGAAGATATGAAAATATGAACAATTTAGTTTCCGATTGGCGTAAGTTTTACTCAAGTAACTTACTCTATTTCAGCATCTTTGTTTTTTTCTGGGCTTTATTTGCTTTAACTAATAGTGGTGTTGATTCATCAGAAGGATTATTTCATTACAAAGTTGCAGTGCAAATTATTAAGCATGGTCAGCTAGGCTTTGATACTCCACAAGACGGTATTTTTCAAATAGCACCTAATGGTAGAACCTATGCAGGACATGAAATTGGTAATACACTTTTTCTACTGCCAACTGCATTGATTAATGTTATTTTAGAAAATATTTTATCTCGATTTATTAGTCAAGAAACTATAGAAAAATTTCAACAGTTTATCTTATCATTTCAAGCAGGAATTTATGTATCGCTCACTGCTACTATTTTCTTGGCTATCTTAAGAATCGGATTTTCCAAAGCAGTAATATCGAGCTTATTAGCAACTCTTTGTTTAGCTTTGACTACCTATTTGTGGACTTATTCTAGAAATTTATTTGATGGTGTACTATCTACTACATTATTGACTTCTGCGTTTTTTCTGATTTTAAGATACCGTCAGACAAATAATTTGAAATTCTTAGTCGGTTGTTTTATTTGTTTAGGATTTGCATTTATTACTAGAATCACGATGATTCTAGCGATTGGAGTATCATTTGCTTATTTATTAAGTCTTAATCGTTCGTCTATTGCAACACGTTTGCGGGAAATCTCATTAGCAACTTTTACACTGATACCTTTTTTCATTTGGCAATCTTGGTATAACTATCTTAGAACAGGAATATTTTATAAATCTCCTGTACAAACAGATGTTTATGCTGGAAATAATGCCTTAGATGGTAATATTTTTGTAGGAATCAGTGGTTTACTTTTCAGCCCAGGCAAAAGTATATTTATTTATGCTCCTTTACTGATTTTATCGGTAATTTTATTCAAAAAGTTTTATCAAGAGTATAAAAAAGAAGCAATATACATTGCGACAATTACTATACTCTGGTTATTACTTCATGCCAAGTTAAGAAATTGGTATGGTGCTGCTGGATGGGGTCCGCGTCACTTACTTACGATTGTGCCGATCGCATTTTTACCTTTTGCTGTCAATATAGAGTTTGTTTTGCAAAAAACCGCCTTGAGGATTGCCACAATTTTTCTAGCAAGTTTTGGATTTATTCTTGCTTTATCCTCGATAATTTCTAATTGGCATTTTCGCATGGTTTATGCCTTGGAGCGTGGTATTGCCACTCTAGAAGTTAACAATGATTTTATTTGGAATTTTTGGCAGAGTCAGCCAATAGATATGATTAGTGGTGCATACGGCAACATTATGCGGATACTGACTCATGCACCAATTATCACTATCAAAGATACATACTCAGAGGCAAATGAGTATGCAAGCAGCACAATCAATCTGTGGTCTAATTCTCTTTTATATGCAGGTGTTCCCTGGTATTTAGTAGTGGTTTTGGTAACTCCTTTGTTGATTTTGATGTTTGTGTCAGCACGAACTATTCTTCGTTCACAGTACGAATAATCTCAATGCGTGCATTGGTGTTCGATGATTAAAATAATTTTTCCTACTCCTTAATTATCATCAGATGTAAATGAAAGTAAATAAAAATTAACGACAGTCAGCAACATAAGTGGCACAGCTAGAGCGAAAATACAGTTGGAGAAACTGATGATTTAAGTATCTTAGCTGCATTGCTACTACTTATGTCATCCCCACTTGATCGCCCACTCAAAATTGAAATTAGGCTGCCATCCTACCATCCGCAGTTACTGCAAGGACTTGATACGTGGTTACGTTTGGGCTTGATATCTGATGCCCAAGTTCGGCAACTGTGTCGAGAATACCTTGTTTGCAAAGTAGTATTGGAATCTCAGATTCAATCTGAACCAGAAAAAGCAGCTATCACATCTACATCTGTACAATCTGTAACTGCTAACAGAGTTCAGCCACCACCAGAACCAGCAAAACCGAATTTTGCCACAGAAATATTGCAGTCACTGCTATCAGAATTAAGTGTGCGTTGGCTGCTGTTTTTGGGTGTATTTCTGGTAGTGCTATCTTCTGGGGTGCTTGCAGCTAGCCAGTGGGAGAGATTTCCTGCGTCCGGACAGTATGGGGTTTTGTTTGCTTATACCCTGAGTTTTGGGGGAATGAGTTTGTGGACAGCCAAGCAAAGTAATTTAAGACTAACAGCACAGACATTATTAATTGTCACGCTTTTGTTAGTACCGATAAATTTTTGGGCAATGGATCGCTTTGGGTTGTGGCAGAATCCTGTGAACTGGATTGTAGTAGCGATCGCTTCTATTTGTCTGAGTGCGATTACAGTTTTGATCGGCAAAAGTCGCCTATTTGCTGTCGGTTTAGCAAATCAAAAATTATTTCTAGTAAATATTCTCGGCTTAAGTTATCTGCACTGGGGCTGGAATCTACCCATATTTCCCTTGATTGCCCTTTATCTTGCAGTTGCAGGAACGACTCTGATTACGGTTTATCAAACTCGTTTGCGATCACGACAAACAGATAGACAAAGTGAGAACGGTATTAGTTTATCTGCTTTAGTTGTGGTTTATGCCTTACTGGTATTGTTAGTCAGGGGAATTTTTATTCACCACCTAGATGTGACACAGTTGGGGTTAGCTGTTGGTATTTGCGGTTGGCTGCTAACTTGGTTGGCACAACAACAAGATGAGGAGGTGGGGAGAACCGGAGGTGGGGAGAATTTGATTCTAAGTTCTCCCCATCACCCTATTACCCGATCACCCGATCACCCTATCTCTATATTTCCTTGGCAACTAATCGGTGGTATCTTATTATTCCTCGGTTGGTTAGTCTCAGTACTATCTCATCCTGGACAAGCAATAGCTGTAAGTGGCTTAAGTTTGTGGTTTTTCGCCCGTCGTTTGCAACTATATAACTACAAACGTGACTTTGTTGCTATTTTTACAATCGGCTTACAGGCAATTTGGCTAGGCTGGCGATTAGTACCTGACGCTTTACAACAAACAGCGATCGCTACTGCAACCCAACTCACCAATTCTCAAGGTGAAGCCTGGGCTTTATTAAGTGTCGCTTTATTTCCCTACGTAATTTTAATGGTGGTGGTGACAGACAAGTTACACCACCTCGGTAGAAGAGAAATAGCTAAGTTTGGCGAACAGTTAACATTGGGTTTTGCCTCTGCGTTAACTGTAATTGCTTTAGTTAACCCAGCATTGCGATCACTAAATCTACTCCTTTCCACAATCACTTTAGCAGTTGTCACCCAACGCCGCCCCACTCCTCACACCTCCCCTACCCTGATATATCTCACTCACATCACAGGAGTACTAACACTTTGTTCCATAATTGATTGGCTGTTCCCAAATCTAAGTAATGAAATTTGGGCAACAATTTTGTTAGTCATCATGGTAGCCGAGTGGCTATTTAGCCTTGGTGAAGGTTGGTGGCGACGTAGTGCTTGGTTCATCGGTTTGGGGCTAGCTGTGATTAGCTTTTACCTATTTTGGGTAAATGCTGAATTCGCCTGGAGAAACTACGCTGTCAATAATGCCAGTTGGGGGATCGCTTGGCTAATTACTCCCATAACTCTCACAGGTGTTGCTAGTCGCAGTTCCGGAGAACAACGCAATCTCAAGGTTATTTTGAGTGTCATCGGGTTGGGACTTACTCAGTTGCTAACTTTACCGCTACCCAGAGTGAGATTAATCGCCTTGGCAGTCGCTGCGGCTTTAATGTTTGTAAATACTAGTTTTTTAAAATACAAAGTCTATGCGGTAATTACAGTCGGGTTTGTTCTAAGTGCGATCGCTGCTTTGTTGTGGGAAGATGTACCAGGTTTGCCAAACTTGTCAGTACAGGGGTGGTTTGTAGTTGGCGCAATAACTATTCTAGGATTATGGCTAACTCGCACAGCACTGCAACATAGAGGTAACGAACTAGCAAGTATATATGCAGTTGCCACAGATAGATGGGCGATCGCATTAACTGGTGTAGAGTTATTGAGTTTGACACTGCACTCTGTCTGGGTTTACCAGGGTGTTACAACTCCTGGATTGTTGTATGTAGCTGCTAATGTGATTATTCTCGCAGCCATAATTTATCGTAGTTGGCAGCAACCAACAAATTTGGCTTTTTATGGCATCGGTTGGTGTTTAGAATTATTAATTGCCGAGTTGCTGGCTTTTGGCGATCGCTCTATGATTCAAATTGCGATCACTAATATCGCCTTGGGTTTATTTTCTCAACTATTTGGCGAATGGTGGCAACGGCGACACCGCTTAGAAAGATTGCCTAGTAGCTTTCACATTCTCCCGTTAATCTATGCAGGGTTCAGTTTACTGCTGCGCTTGGACACCTTCACAGAGTGGACAGGTTTGGCTTCTTTGGGTGTAGCTGTAATTGTGATTGGAGTCGGGCGACGTCGGGAAGAATTTAAACCTCTAGTTTACTTAGGAATTCTGGGCATATCAATTTCTGCCTATGAACTGTTGTTCTATCAAATGTTGCAAGCTTCAGGGGGTGCATGGGGCGATGGTTTAATTGCCATGTCAGCTTTAGGCACAACTATTATGTATGCCTATCGTATATTGTCGCCTTGGCTAGTCAATTATTTACGGCTGACACCAGAAGAATTAAAAGTAATTGCCCATTTGCATTGGGCTTGGAGTAGCTTTTTATTGATAGTCGCTATAACTGCACCCATTCAAGTTAACCGCCTCTTGGGTTTAGGAACAGGAGTATTTTTGATTCGTTACGCTATCTTTCAGGGAAGATTCCCACAGCAAAGGGAAGAATCCCACACCTCACTCGTTACACCTGACGAAATCTGGGTTTACCTGGGGTTGTTAGAAGTAGCTGCCGTGAGGATATTTTGGCGAGAAACAGCTGTGGGACAATGGTTTGCTGGGCCGTTAGTACCTTGGAATGCTGCGATCGCCTGTGTCGTTGCCTATTTCCTCTACATCTTACCTTGGGAAAACTGGGGTTGGTCAAAAAGACCTTGGCAACGAGCCGCCTACATCATACCACTAATACTTTTATGGGAAACCAGGCTGCAAATTCATCCAATTGCTTTGCTGCTAACAGCCGGATTTTATGCTTTCCTTGGTATATTTAGCCATCAATTCCGTGTCACCTACATCAGTGTGGCGTTGATTGATTGGGCTATTTTCCGCTGGTTTGCTGTCTTGGGTTTGAATGATAGTTTATGGTATGTGACAGTAATCGGCTTATCTCTACTATATGTTGCCCAATTTGATCCTCAACTAAGACAACCAGACATGAAAACCAGTCGTCACTATTGGCGACTGCTAAGTAGTGGCTTAATTTGCGGATGGGCGATTTTATTTCATCAAGATACAGCCTTAATACCAGGAATTTTCAGTCTCATCGCCATCTTTGCTGGCTTGGGTTTGCGAGTGCGGGCTTTTCTCTATGTTGGCACAGCTACCTTTTTGATTACTGCTTTTTATCAATTGGTGCTTTTTAGCTTACGCTACTCATTTTTTAAATGGATTATTAGCTTAGTAGTGGGTATCATCTTCATTTCTATCGCCGCCAACTTTGAAACCCATCGCACCCAGTTAAATTCTTTACTTCGCAGTACAAGCGATAAATTTCAAGATTGGCAGTAGGTGAATATAGCGATTTGCAGTTAGGTGCAGTATGGGGAAAAAACGAACACAGATGCACACAGATGCACACCGATAAAACTGTACTTTATGCAAACGACAAGCGCTCTAAATTTATAACTGCTGCATCAAATAAAACATCAAGTTAAAGCAAACCAAGGTATATCAAGAAGCCAAGTTAGAAGGTAAGTTAGAAGCAGTTCCTTTTATGTTGAGCTTAGGTGCAACTGTAGAACAAATAGCGGAGGCACTAAAGTTAGATATAGAGTTAGTGAGACAGGTAGCAGATACAAAAGCAATACAGGAAAAAAGTAGCGAGTCGGACACTGCTAAATAATTCATCTTTGTTTATTCGTCTCTACACTCACAATAGGCTTTTGAACTTAAGGTAAAAAATTTTTAGCCCAAATGTTAGTTTTTAAGAGACACTGGGTATTCTCTTAACAGGAGGCTTGCTGGTACTTAAGTATTTACCGCAGTGACTGTTGAAATATGGTTAGTTCTGGAGAAGAATACCTAGTCGCCCACCGTAAAAAAATAGAGCGGCGACAAAGGATTTTGACTTGGGTGTCAATTGTATCTTTTGTTGGTTCTGGGATGTTTGCTATAGTTCCTACACTGCAACAGGCTATTCAAAACCCTAAACCAGTTACTTCTTCTGCTGATACCTCGTTACAACAACAGGTACAGGGTTTTGAGGTGGTATTGCAGCGAGAACCAGAAAATCAAACTGCTTTAGAAGGACTAGTGAAAATACGGTTGCAGTTAGGTGATATGAAGGGCGCGATCGCACCCTTGGAAAAGTTAGTGAAATTGAATCCTGAAAGAGAAGATTACAAAGTCATTTTAGAACAATTGAAAAAACAAGTGGGTAATAAGAGCGATCGCTAACAAATTTCCATAAAACTTGAACAGCTTGTAAATATTTTTACAAATGATTAAATTAATTTTTAAATTAAGGAGTTTGAATACTATATGCCAAGTCTTTCTGTGTGCATGATGGTACAAAATTCAGAAAAAACATTAGCTATTGCTTTAGAATCTCTGAATTATATTTATGATGAGTTGATAATTATTGATGGTGGCAGTACTGATTCCACTTGTAAAATTGCATTAAATTATGGAGCTAAAATAATACATTCAAAATGGTCAGGTAATCATTCTCAACAGCGGAATTTATATTTAAATTGGGTTAAGACTGATTGGATATTTGTCCTTGATTCAGATGAGTTTGTTAACACAGAAACTAGAGAATTCTTACAACTTATCAAAAACTCCAGATATAATTTAGACAGTGATAACTTTTGGATTCCTAGAAAATGGATTAGTAATTTTAGTAAACATTACTATATTAGTAGCTCACCACATTATCCTAATTTTCAGCGGCGTTTATTTAAATATAATCAAGATATTTATTATACTGGACAAATTCATGAAAGTGTTCATAATCTTAATCATCCAGGTATATACTTAAGTGAATTAAGTATATATCATTTAGATTTATTTATTAATAATGAAGAACAGCGACGTACAAAAATTCGACGCTACTCTAAGATAAATCCGCAAGATGGAGGACGGCATTTTTATTTGCCAGATCCGAAAAAAATTGAGATAACAGAATGGAATTATATTGAAATACTACCTTCTGTTCAAGCTTTACTTGAAAAATTAGATAATAATAAAATATTAAATTCACAATTAAACAACATCATTTTACCTGAAATAACAAATGATGATTTTTACTACATCATTAAGAAGATTGTTAACCAAAGCGATATCAAAACAGTTCTAGAAATCGGTTCATCTTCAGGAGAAGGAAGTACAGAAGCATTTGTTACAGGCCTGCAAAAAAATCCAAATCACCCAACACTATTCTGTATTGAAGTTTCACATACTCGATTTACAGAGTTAAAAAAGAGGTATGCTAATGACTCTTTTGTAAAATGCTACAATATTTCATCTGTTTCTCTAGAGAATTTTCCCAGTATCAATGAAATTATAAATTTTTATAGCAGTACTAACACCAATTTAAACTACTACTCTCTTGAGCAAGTAATAGGCTGGCTAAAACAAGATATTGAATATGTAAAAACTTCTGGAGTTCCTCAAAATGGAATCAAGAAAATTAAAGAACAAAATAACATTGAATATTTTGATGCTGTCTTAATTGATGGTTCTGAGTTTACTGGTGCAAGTGAACTCAATGAGATTTATGGAGCAAAATATATATTACTAGATGACATCAACGCTTTCAAAAACTATCAAAATCATCAAAGATTAATTTCTGATCCTAATTATGAGTTAGTTATTCAAAATCTTGCCCTACGCAATGGTTACTCAGTCTTTAGAAGAGTTGATGATTTTAAAATCCCAGCTGAACAGCAAATTAATTGTAATGCCAATACACCAATTAACTTTTTTACGATAGTTCTCAACGGCGAACCATTCATTAGATATCATATTGAAGTATTCAAACAATTACCTTTTAAATGGCATTGGCACATAGTTGAAGGTGTAGCTGAACTTCAACACGATACTGGATGGAGTCTTAAGTTAGGTGGGCATATCAGTGCTACAATTCATCGCGATGGGCACAGTAATGATGGTACAACAGAGTATCTGGATGAATTAGTGCGCCAATACCCAGATAATATTACAATTTATCGGCAGCCTGAAGGCGTTTTCTGGGATGGAAAGCGGGAAATGGTTAATGAGCCATTATTCAACATCACTGAAGAATGTTTATTGTGGCAAATAGATGTAGATGAATTATGGACAGTCGAGCAGATTTGTACTGCACGACAAATGTTTATTAATAATCCTGAAAAAACTGCTGCTCTTTATTGGTGTTGGTATTTTGTAGGAGAAAACTTAATTGTCAGCACTCGTAACTGTTATTCTCAAAATCCCAGACAAGAATGGTTGAGAACCTGGCGATATAAACCAGGTGCAGTGTGGGTAGCACACGAACCACCGACACTAGAAGAACCTCTACCAAATGGTCAATGGCAAAATGTTGCAGCTATAAATCCTTTTTTACATCATGAAACCGAAAAATACGGTTTGATCTTTCAACATTTTGCCTATATAACACAAAATCAGTTGGAATTCAAAGAACAATATTATGGATATAAAAATGCCGTTTCCCAGTGGAAAGTTTTACAAGAAGAAACTAAATTTCCAGTTTTATTAAGGCATTACTTCTCATGGGTACAAGATGACACAATGGTTGATACTGTTGAATCATGCGGTGTAAAACCAATAGCTTATAGAGATTCGGAAAATCAGAGTTGGGAGTTTTTACAATCGGCAGAGTTACAGACTCCACAACTTAAAAAACCGCAACCATTAATTATTGTTGATGGCGTATTTTTTCAATTATATCAAACAGGTATTGCTCGTGTTTGGACATCATTACTAGAAGAATGGAGCAATAACAGTTTTGCTAAACATATTATTGTGCTTGATCGCGCTGGTACTACTCCTAAAATTCCTGGTATTAGATACCGCACAGTTCCAACTTATGACTACGATAATACTGATGTAGACCGAGAAATATTACAGCAAATTTGTGATGAAGAAAGTGCTGATATATTTATCTCCACTTACTACACAACGCCAATTACAACACCTTCTGTATTTATGGCATATGACATGATTCCAGAAATTATGGGATGGGATATGAATCATCCTATGTGGCGAGAAAAACAGCAGGGTATTAGACATGCATCTGCGTATATAGCAATTTCAGAACATACAGCAAATGATCTTGTAAACTGTTACAAGTATGTAGCTAGAGAGGCTATCACTGTAGCTTATTGCGGAGTAAAAAATACTTTTTTACCATCTAAACCAGAAGAAGTTAATAGTTTTAGAACCAAGTATGGTATTGGTAAACCATACTTTATGGTAGTTGGTGAAGGAAGTGGGTATAAGAACAGTATTTTATTTTTTCAAGCTTTTTATCAGTTAGCAAGTAGCAACGGATTTGATATTGTCTGTACAGGAAGCTGTGGTGTATTAGCACCTGAATTTAGAGCTTTAACATCAGGTAGTGTTGTGCATATGTTGCAACTAAGCGATGAAGAGTTAGCAATAGCTTACTCTGGTGCTGTAGCACTTGTTTATCCTTCTAAGTATGAAGGTTTTGGCTTACCTGTACTAGAAGCAATGGCTTGTGGTTGTCCAGTTATTACTTGTCCTAACGCTTCACTTCCCGAAGTAGCAGGAGAAACAGCCATATACATTAAGGATGATGATGTACAGGGATTAGCAGATGCACTTTGCGAAGTACAAAAACCTAGTGTTCGTCAAGCATTAATTGCTGCGGGTTTAGAACAAGCGAAAAAGTTTTCTTGGTCTACAATGGCAAACATTGTCAGTTCAGCTTTAATTGATGCTATGCTTCTGCCTTTAAATCTACAAGAGACAAATTTAATTATTTTTCCAGATTGGTCGCGACCAGAAGAATCACTCTGTTTAGAGTTGGGAAAAGTGATTAAAGCGATCGCATCTTGTCCTAATAGTAAACAGATTACTTTATTGATCTGCACTAGTAATATTTCTTATGAAGATGCTCAAATGTTTTTGTCTGGTGTGACGATGAATATCCTGATGCAGACAGATGCAGACATTTATGAGGAATTAGAAATTTCCTTAGTAAGTGATTTATCTGAAATTCAGTGGCAAGCTTTGTTACCTCGTATCAAAGCAAGAATTATTTTAGAACAGGAAAACAAGCAAGCCATTGTAGAGTTAAAAGCGGAAAAATTAATATCTTACAGCACAAACATCTTTATTGAAAAACTACAGAATAATTTACTAAGCAAAAATAGCCACAATTGTCAACTTGAGCCAGAGAATCATCTTAAGAGCCGTCAAGAGGTAATAAGTCAATTACATACGCAAGCTCTTGCATTCTATCATAATAGACAATTGGATGAAGCTGAGAAGAAATTTCAGGAAGTATTACAGTGGGATAACCATCATGCCGCAGCTTGGCTAAACATCGGTACTCTGTATTACATAAAAGAAAGATATCAAGAAGCATTAGATGCACTAAATAACTGTTTAAAAATTGAACCATTAGGAGCTATCCAGCATTACAGTCTTGGTTTGGTTTTAGAAAAAATAGATGATATTCCCAAAGCAATTCAGGCTTACCAACAGGCAATTTTCTTAGATTCAAAATTAATTGATGCTTACAATAAACTGGGAAATATTTTTTTGGCAATGGGAAAGCTAGAGCAAGCTGAATCCATTTATCATCAAGCGATCGCAGCCAAACCGGATCATTTCGGTAGTTATATTAATTTAGGTAATATTCTTGTAGAAAAACAACAGATAGATGATGCAATTACTGCTTATGAGAAAGCTCTAGAATTGAAGCCACGTAATCCTGATATTCTCTATAATTTAGGAGTAGCATTTGAAGCTAAAAATGATAAAGCAGAAGCAGCATTAAATTATGGCTATGCTTTTTATCGTCAAGGTAAATCTGAAAAAGCTGTAGAAAAATTTTTGGAGTTTCTTGAAACCAAAACAGGTGATGTGTTTTTCTACATAGCATTAGGTGATTGTTATAAACGTCTGCAAAAAGATGAAGAGGCTATTAGAACTTACCAAGCTGGAATCAAGCTGTATCCCGAATCAGCCATCCTTTATTTTGAATTGAGTATTACTTTACAAGTATTTGGTAGACCACAGGAAGCAATAGCTGTTGCAGAACAAGCTTCACAGTTGCTACCTCATGTTTTATCTCTGAAAATACAACAGCAATGTACACTACCTATTCTTTATGAAACTGAGGCAGAGATTGACTACTATAGACAGCGATTTACTCAAGGGTTAGAACAACTAGTTCAGCAAACATATTTAGAGAGTATTGAAGACAAAAGCAATGCTTTAAGTGCTATAGCTTGCCGTACAAATTTTTACTTACAATATCAAGGAAAAAATGATTTAAACTTACAAAAAAAGTATGGACATTTTGTTCATCAAGTTATGTCTGCTAATTACCCCGAATGGGTAAAACCAATATCCATGCCGCCCGTAAGTAACAATGGTAAAATTCGTATTGGTTATGTATCTGAATGTATGCGTATGCATACAGTAGGAAGATTAATGCTTGGATGGCTGCGAAATAGAAACCACCAAGACTTTGAGGTATATTGCTACCATATAGATCCAATAGTAGATTCTATAACTCAGCAGTACCGATTATATAGTAATTATTTTTGTCACATACCACAAGATTTAGAATCAGTCTGTAAAAAGATTATTTCCGATCAACTACATATACTGGTCATATTGGATATTGGTATGCAACCACAATTATCACAAATAGCAGGACTGCGCCTTGCACCAGTACAATGTACATCCTGGGGACATCCCATCACTTCAGGTAGCCCTACAATTGATTACTTTTTAACTAGTGATTTGATGGAACCGGAAAACTCCCAAGCACACTATTCAGAGAAATTAGTTCGCTTGCCTAATATTGGCATATCTTATGCTCAGCCAATAATTCCTGAGCTTCAAAAATCTCGTCTAGACTTTGGGTTAACGGAGGAATCAATACTCTATTTATCCTGTCAATCTCTTTATAAATATCTACCACAGTATGATTATATTTTTGCTGCGATCGCTCAAAGAGTTCCTCATGCACAATTTGCATTTTTATCTCATCAAAGTGTTTATATTACAGACAAATTCCGCCGACGCCTGCAAAATGCCTTTGCTAACTTTGGCTTAAATAGTGAAGAGTATTGTGTGATATTACCAAGATTGAAATGGGTGGAGTATTTAAACCTTAATTGTATCTCTGATATTTTTCTAGATACTTTTAGTTGGTCTGGTGGTAATACAGCACTGGAAGCGATCGCTTGCAAATTACCTATTGTCACCTGTCCTGGTGAATTTATGCGCGGTCGTCATTCTTATGGCATTTTGCAAATGTTAGGTGTGACAGATACAATTGCTAAAAATGAAGATGAATATATTGAAATCGCTGTCAAATTAGGAATTGAAACTGAATGGAGAATGAGCATTGTTGAGCAGATGGTAGCTCGTCATTCTTATTTATATAATGATAAAACTTGTGTAGAAGCACTAGAAAATTTTTATCGGCGGGTGGTACAGGAAGGTCTGAAAGTTCCATAATATAAATTGAATAAAAGGTGTAACTATCAAATTTATAGCCACCTTAATAATTTCGTAAACTATTGTGTTTTTATTTAACTGCTTACTAGGTATAAGTTAATTAACTCTTACCTTCAACATAAATTTGCCACATTTGCTCATATGCTTTTTCCATGTCCTGAGTAAACTTTTGAGCATTCCATAAAGGCGCAGATTTCTTAAATTCTCGCAATTGGCAAACTATTTTTTGCCGCAAAGCAGAGTCTTTTCCTAACCTAATACCCCAGTCTAAATATTCCCCATCTGTCCACGCAATACCTTCTGTTAATCCAGCATTCATCATCATTGTGTAGCTGTTGCGAGCAGCAAATTGCTCTCCTACTTTTGTAACTAGAGGAATTCCCATCCAGAGAGTCTCCATAGTTGTTGTTGCACCATTATAGGGATAAGTATCGAGTATCACATCAGCAATGCTTAAATTAGCTCGATGAATTGCTTCTGAGGGAACTTCTGGTAAAAATCGCAGTCGCTCGCCATCTACACCCTCTTCTTTTGCTAGCTGGGTAAAAAAGACTTTAATTGCTTCTTGATCGGCTAATCCTTTAATCAAAAAGTAGCTATTTGGTACCGCCTTTAAAATTCTCATTTGTAGCCGCACAGTATCAGGATGGCGCTTACATCCCCCTTGAGTGCTTAAATAAATTACAGCATCCGTTGGAATATTTAAATGCTCACGACGCAGAGTTGGTACACCTACCTCAAAACCATCCACAGCAATGTAAGTTTGGGGTAAGCGCCAGATTTTTTCTTTGTAGTAATCCTGAGCTGATTCTGGCAAAACATAGGGATCAGCGATGTAATAGTCTATTGCTGGTATTCCTGATGCATCCCAACCTAGCCAAGTAGCCTGCACTGGAGCTGGTTTAAGTGCCATCACTTCACAGCTAATATCTAGAGTGAGACTATCAAGGTCAATTAATATATCAATCTCATCCTGATAAATTTGCTTGGCAATTTCTTGGCTGTCTATGCCCATTTTGCGTGCTTGCTCAACAGTACTGGTATACCATTGTTGTAGTGGGTCTTGTTGATCTTTGTAATTGATGAAGTAATTATAGATTTCAAAGCGATCGCGATTGTGATACTCGAATAACCATCGTGCTAACCACCCTACTGAATGTTGCCTGAAACAATGAGATAGATAGCCAATTTTTAATCTTCTATTAGATGCATCCAGTTTTTTATGAATACAATATTGTTGTTTTTGATACCAATTGTCTCGTTTACTCACATATTTTTGCAGATATAATTGGCAAAGTTGAGCAATCTGGTTCTGAATTTTTCTAGTTTGCTGCGGCTGATCTCGAAGATAGGGGAAAAAAAATGTTGAAAGTAGCACACGAGATATTTGAGCGTAGTCATCTATAGTTGTGTGCTGTTCTATTAGTTCATTTAAAAGCGATTCTTGACGCTGTAAAACTGCAATACCTTCCTCGTAGTAACCACCACTGTTAATCAACCCTCGCAGCAGAAGATGATTCGCAAAAACTCTATCTACTAACGCCTCTGCTTCTAATAGCGAATAGCACTTTTTAGCTGTCTCTATACCTTTTAAGTAATCTCCAGCATTTTGATAAAAAGCAGATAAATGTCTTAATAATTCTAAATCTTCAGCATCGATTTGCAGACATAATTCTGCAAACTTAACTGCTTGAGTAGGTTTTCTTAAAGAATAAGCAATTGTGATAGCTGTTACTAATAAAATAGCGAAAAATTGAGGGATATTTTCTAGATGCGGTAAACAAGCTTCAGAAAATTCTAGTGAAGATTGATGCAGAGGCTCACACTCTAAAACCTCCTGTAGGACTTGTATTAACAAGCTTGCATTAATTTCTACTAGTGACTTTGATTTTAATATTTCAATAAGTTTCAGAAAATTTAAATCATCTCCACTAAATTTATTTAACTTGATTGCTAACTGGACTATGTGTAATAAATTCTCCAGATTTTTGGGTTGAACTTCCTGTATGTGTAGTCTCAGCAAATAAGCTGTGGAACTATCAGATATTTTCTCCCATCTCTCTACTTCTGCTTGCAAAATACTTACTAATTCGTCATTCCAAAGTTCAACTTGATCTGGTTCACCTTCCATAATTGCCATGAACCAAGTTGTCTGCGCTTCTACTTCTTGCCCCTGTAGAAGTAAACTCAAACCTAAATACCAGCAGTGAGACTTTACGTTCGGTTCTGCATCAATTGCTTGTTTGTATAAATTTGCAGCTTGAGAGTAATCACCTTGGATAAAGCATTGATAAGCATATTCATCTTGACTAAAAAATTTTTCTACAGAAAATCTAGAATTCATAAACTTCAATGCAACTAAATACTTAAATTACATGTCAATAGAGTGAGTAGTTGATACTACCCACTCTGATTGAATCATCCATCTATATTGCTCGTAAATTTTGCGGAAGCAATAAATAGAACACTGCTTATTTCAATGGGCTCATTGTACCAGTACCATCATTAGGACAAGCAGTAGTATTTGCGGCTCCATCGTTCACTGTTATACCGCTCGCGTAATCTGTGGTTGCTGGGTTCGAGCTTTCACAGAGAAATGCTAAGGTGATTGCTTCATTAACTCCGCTTACTGTTTGAGTTGAGGTGTAAGTTACACCAGCGTATGACTTAAGCTTTGCCTTTAATGACTTGCCTTTGTTGGTAACAATTGTGCCAGTAGTACCAGTAGACCCTATTTCGTATACATAGTTATCAGTCTGTGTTCTGATACCAAGAGCTAATTGCTGAACTGAAGTTGTGAAAGAGTTATTGTTTTCCAAAAAGTATGCTTGCTGCGCCCGGTTCATCGCACCAGTATTCTGTTTTGCTTCTGTCTGACGCGCTTTACTAACTTGGCTTAAGAGCGAAGGTAATGCAATAGCCGCCAGTACACCGATAATAATTACTACCACCAATAATTCAATAAGTGTAAAACCTTCTTCATTTTTTTTCTTACGATTGTTCAAATGCTGGAGGAATTTGGCTTGCAGTTCTGGCTTGAGCATGGGTTTCTCCTTAAAGTGGGGATGTTATAGGTGATTGCCGTGTTCTAAAAGTAACTTACCCACTTAAAATGACTTTCATATCACTTTGGTAAAAAGTTTTTCTTGCCAGCACAGAAAAGGAAGATGGGGAGGTCTTTCGCCGATTTGCGTCTGGTGCAAGCACGGAATCTGCAAGTGAATGAGTCAGCACTCACAGTCTTATATTTATTGGGTTTCACTGCGTTCAACCCCTACTAACAATCTGTTTCATTTTTTTATACAATTGATATCACAACCTTAAGTAATACCAATTCAAAAAATGTTTGCGACAGATAAGGCATTGAGGATGAAGTCATAACCAGTCAAAGAAGCAGCAATTTGAGGAGTGAGGAGAGCTAGGAGTTGAGCAACCTTGGTTTGCAGATGCTCCAGGTGATCAAATAGCTCCCATTTCAAGTCTTGCTTGAGATATTCCCAAACGCGCTCTATGGGATTCAGTTCAGGAGAATGAGCAGGCTGGAACAAAAGAACAATATTCTCTGGAATTTGTAAACGTTTAGCTTTATGAAATAAGCCGTTATCAACTTGGAGAATGTTAAGTGATTTGGGATAACAGGCAGCGAACTCGTTCAAAAATTGTTGGTAGCATTCGGTATCAACATGAGAAAACTGCCAAAATAAACTTTCCCCAGTAAGTGGTTCAACTGCTCCATATAGCCAGAACGCTTTAAATTGCCACTGCCAATCACCAATAGGCTTAACTCCGGGAAGAGTAATTTTACGTCCTTCAATGGTTTTGAGTCCAAATCGACTCTCATCTTGTACAAAATAACGAATATTTTCGTACTGGGGCAAGATAATGGCACTGTATTGAGCAATTAATTGCAAGTCATCACCGAGTTTTTTTTAAAAGACTCTAGTTTTTCTTCGTCCTGTTTTCGGTTACGCGGACGTGGGA
This sequence comes from Fischerella sp. JS2, assembly GCF_032393985.1. Taxonomy (NCBI): domain Bacteria; kingdom Bacillati; phylum Cyanobacteriota; class Cyanophyceae; order Nostocales; family Hapalosiphonaceae; genus Fischerella; species Fischerella sp. JS2. Next base: position 5,079,661 of record NZ_CP135918.1, on the reverse strand, counting down.
CTTTCAGCTTGGCTTTGAGCCTGTAACGTGCCAGATGATGTACAGTTGCGTACTCAGCTTGCACACCCAAGGTTTTTTCTAACCAATGTTGTATTTGTGTGTACCGTTGAAACCCACCTTCTGGTTGTTCGAGTTGTTTTTTCAAACTCGATACAGCCCAATCTGGTATTGCTCTTTTTCGACCTGAACTCGTTCCAAATTCAACAACCGCCTCAATTCCTCCTTCTCGATAATCTGCCAACCATCGATGTACTGTAGCTCGATGTTTTCCCAAGATTTTAGCAATCTCACTTACACTCATTTCTTGCCCTTTAATCAGATATAGGGCTTGTATACGTTCTTTGCTCCGAGACTGTTTTTGATGTCTGAGCAACTTCTCTAGTTCCTCGACACTATCAACTATCTCGATCTGTGTTACCCCTACCATCACATACCCTGAATGCTACTTCTGTCTATTTTTACCATCTGTCGCATTCTTTTTTCAAATTGGTATAACGAACCACCCACAAAGGACACAAAGAACACGAAGAAAGAGGCTTTCAGAGAGATTTTGCGTAAGTCCTATAAGCATCTAGGAAAATCAGTTTAATACCAATAGGTAGATTCAGAAATGAAATTCCGAAAATACTATTAGTAAATAAGTATGATCATTAGGAGGTATCCTCATGACTAGCTCTCTTCGATTATTCTCAGTAGCTGTATCTTTACCCACTTTATGTTTGGCTGTAAATGCAGCTATACCCTTACTAAGTCATGCTCAAACTCCTACACAAACTACCTTCCCTGATGTGCCACCTAATTACTGGGCGCAACCATTTATTCAACGCTTGGCACAAAGGAACATAGTGGCAGGATATCCTGATGGCACATTTCGACCAGAGCAAGCAGTACAGCGTGATGAATTAGCTGCAATTATTCGTCAAGCTTTTAACCAACCGCCAGTGCGACAGATAGAAAGTGGCTCTGCATTCAAAGATGTTTCTGAACAATACTGGGCAGAACGTCCGATTGAGTCAGCATATCAACAAGGCTTTATGTCTGCCTACCCTAATGGTAATTTTCGACCAAATCAACCTGTTACCAAAGTTGAAGCAATAACTGCTTTGAACAAAGGTCTAGATTTAACTTCTGATACGCCAGTGGCAGTTTCTGCAACTACTCAACCAACTACACAACAACGAGCAAGGAGAAAACCAGTATTTGTTCCAATCGCGATTACTTCCCTAATGCAGCCTCTAATAATTCCTAGAGCCGAGGCTGTACCTCCTGCTGCAACTGCTCCTGGAACAAAGACACCTCAAAAAGCTACACAACCCCAACGTTCTGCCTCAGCTATTGTCAATGACTATTACACAGATGCCAGCAGTATCCCGCAAAATGCTATTCCTGATGTCGCCGCAGCCACCAAACAAAATATAGTGGTGAACTATCCAAATGTAAGACAACTCAACCCTAACCAGCCTGCTAGCCGTGCAGAAATTGCGGCTTTAATCCATCAAACATTGGTTTCTCAGGGAAGAATGGAACCACTTCTTAAAGATTCACCTGCTAATCAGTATATTGTTCGGACTTCTGGTAATAACTAAAATACTCAATAGCAGTCGTTGATAGTTTATGGTTTATCATCACGAGCCAACTTATGTTTTTCGCCTGACGCACGAACTCATGTTGCGTCGGGCAACCCTTAAGTATTTTGCTGTTTTTTGTCAGTGTAGCAGGTGTGAGTGGATTTTACCAAGCCATTCATAGGCAGACATGGACATTGATCTCTGCAAGTAACCAAACACTCTAACTGCTCCGGTTATATCTACATTTTGATTACCGATGCGATCGCTCGTTTGCACAATACCAACTTGTTGACCTTGATCTACATCTTTGGCGATGATAGATACTTTTTCTATTGACAAGCCAGAAGCTTTTAATTCATTAAGTGCTTGCTCAGCTTTCTCAAGCTTGGAGAATACTCCAATAGCGTTTTGAAAACTTTTATTACTCATATTTTTAGGAAAAATTATTAATAAATATTTAGTATTTAAATTTATTTACTAATAATTTCATACTAACATTAATTCTAAAAATAGAGGAGAAAGAGTCTGTTTTAGACTTAACCCCTCATTCATCACTTTGGACACCAATTATCAATTGATAATAAGTTTGACTTTACCTCAATTCCAATTATCTTAGAATTAACAGTTCAGTCCAATCTAACTAAAGATATAAAACATGTTAAACAATTAAGTGTTGATATATACAAAATTAATTTGTTACAGGAAATATTGGTAGCAATAAATATATTTTTTGTGATAAATTCTAGTCATTAATTTGTGATTATACCAGTTTGAAAAAAGAATGCAACACATGAATAATTATGAAAATCCCTCCCCAACCCTAAGCGAGAGCGATTAAGATGCCGTTAAGGGGATTGAGTTATCTGCCCGCCCTTAAATATTTTTTTGAATTGGTATCGGTTGTATCTATAGTCGTTCTGGATACTGGTCTATTGAAGTTATTTATTTCAAAAATATCATCATTTACAAAGTTAAGTAATAAAATTCTCAACGACAAAAAATTATTTATCTAAACTATCTCTTTAGATAGCTGCTGTTTAAACTAGTTGATTTTATACTCTATATATTTATAGGAGCAAAACCTCTCTTTAAGCAGCTACTTAAGTTTGCCTCAGGAACACTGGGGCATTTTTATTTGTATTCAAGACCTCTTGCACAAATATTTTTTACCCCACCCTAACCCTAAGCGTAAACGGTGAGGGAACTAAATCTTCCCCCCGGGAACGGGGGATTGAGGGGAGTAGTTTCATACAAGTAGAGAAAATTTAATTAGTCCCTTCCCACCCAGAAATATTTATGTTAACGAAAGTCCGCCTGTACAGACTAAACAGAAAATCAAAGCGTACTGACTTTTATTTGTTTAGCTGTGCAGGTCGAACATCGGTGATTCTGAATAAAATTTAATTTCAAGAGATATCCTCTAAGCAGCAGAACTAAGATTAGTATACAAAAAACCCAATTGACTGAACTTCTTAAGTTCTGCTACTAATTGAGACGGAAGACGCTTTAAAGCGCTGCCTTGCCATCCTTTTTTTTCTTGATACTCAAGATGTCCACAATATTTATCTCCTTTGTGAATATGCCAACCAAAATTTGCTGGAATTACTTCATATTCAGCTAGAGCTTGAGTTAGGTACAGCAAAATTTGTTCATGCTTCGGATTTAACATCATAACTGTTTAAATTATTGACATACTTTTCTATTTACTAAGTCAATATTATTTATAACTGTTATTAGTGGCTAGTTTCTTGCGGCTTATTTTATTATCTTATTAGCTAGACAAAAGTCAGAATCAAGATAAAAAATAGCTGTATCTTAATGAAGAATAATTAAAAAATATACATAACTTTGGAAGTATACCTTTGATATAACACTCTTAAGAAACACAGGGGATACAGGGGTAGACTTACATGTGTAGGTTTTTTACGCTTTGCCCAAAAAATACAGCTTTTAGGGTGTAAGGGTATAAGGGTGTGAGAGTTTATGATATGTTACCTCAGTGGAAAATAGGGAACACCCAACGCTGCCGGAGGTCTTAATTTACTTTTTTACTAACTGAGGTGGGCAGTGCGATCGCTTTGTTCTTATGGATTATTATTTCACCCGTCCTTGGAAACGAATAAAACCGTAGGAGTTGGTGGGCATTCCAGAAGCAGTGGCCTTGGGTAAATCACCTAAATTCACCACAATTGCACCATTTGTATTTTCACCACCACAGTCAACAGTAGGATAAACATCTGTTGGATGTTCTCCAGGTGGGAAATACTGCGCGACATCTCCATCTTTGATATTAGTGAGAGATTCGGTATTACCGTTATATAGCCAGATAATTCCTCGGTCAGTGTTTTGTAAACCGATGTTGTTTTTAGGGGTGAAACTATTAAAGGCAGTGGGTAAGAAAGTAACGTTACTGGGGATGCGATCACACACCACTACGTTCTTGGCTTGATTATCTCCAGTTGAGAGATAGTAAATCGTGTATTCTACCTCATCTCCAGGATGAATCTTACCACCGTTGATCCCACCAATTAGAAATGTATTGGGATTAGGCCATTTATCTGTGTCCTTAGGATCGGGTGTGGGAGTATCGAGATTGTTATCATCATAGGGACTACTGGGGTCATCTTTATATTTATCTAATTCATCACCGCTGTTAGTAGCCATGCTGTGATTAATGGCTGTAATTCTTTTGACTAAAATTACGTTTGGATTATTTGCAGTAGCGGCAACGTTGTTAGTGTCTGAAGCACTATTATTATCGTTGTTTGGATCGCTGACAGTCGGTGGAGTTGTAACTGTAGCAGTATTGGTAATTGTACCACTGGCGTTAAGAGCAACTTGGGCATCAACCGTTAAAGTTGCAGTACCATTTTTAAGCAAGCTAACTGTGATATTCAGCTCACCCGTACCTGATGACTGATCGCAGCTAGAACCATTAGTAGCATTACAAGACCAGTTAGTAAATGTCAAACCAGGAGGAACTAGATCAGCGACATAGATGCCAGCGACATTATCAGGGCCATTGTTTCGCACTATAATCGTGTAGGTGGTTGTTGCTCCTGGTGCGACAGAAGAGACTCCATCATCTTTTTTGACTACTTCGATATCGGCTGTACCCAACAGAGTCAGTGTTGCTGATGGCTTATTGTTGTTGGTCACACTCTCGTTAGAAGTCACCAAGTTATTTGGTAATTCGTTCGTAAGATTACCGACAAAATCTGATGTAACTTTTACTGTGAGCGTACATTGAGCCCCAACATTTATGGTGGCATTACTCAGAGAAACTTGATTGCTACCAGGATTGGCTACTATAGTACCACCGCTACAACCAGAACCTGTAAAAGTGGCATTAGGTGAACTGGCAATTTTCATGCCCGTTGGAAATTCGTCTATTAATGCAACACCTGTCAATTTGATGGCATTGGCATTGTTATTCAGAATCAAAATATTTAGCGTCGATGTACCACCATAGTTGATGCTTGTGGGTGAGAAAGATTTGTTTAAAGTCACGAAACTATTAATCCTAGTCACTGTTGCCTTGGCATCACTTGTATTAGTTGCACCTTGGTCTGTAATTACAGAATTTTTGGGAATAATATTTTCATCAGAGCCAGTTGTATTGGGTACTTGCACATTAACACTAATACTGCAACTTCCGACTGTGGGCAATGTACCGCCGCTTAAGGTAATCTGCGTGCTGTTAGTAGAGGCGCTGAGTGTGCCATTGCAAGAATTTGTCAGGTTGGGTGTAGAGCTAATTTTGTGTCCAGTAGGTAAATTATCAGTTAGGTTGATACCTGTGAATGCGGGTGCGCCACTGTTACGGGCGACAGTGATAGTCAAACGAGTGACACCTCCCACCGGAACAGTTCCTGGAGAAAATGATTTGCTGAGGCTTAAAGCAGACTTCACATCTAGTTCCGCAGTTGCGATCGCAGTATTATTGCCCAAATTTGTCTGTAAACCATTAATCGCGATCGTATTTTTGCGTTTATTTATAGGGGCATTGATGGCAACTTGTACAGGTACGGTAATTGTACATGAGCTTTTGGCAGGAATTGTGCCACTATTCATAGTAATAACTGTGCTGCCTGCTGTGGCATTCACCGTACCACCACTACAGGTGGTGCTAGCCGCAGGACTAGAAGCAACGGTGAACCCCGAACCCATTGTTTTCAAGTCGTCGGTGAAAGATGTGATGGTAGCTTGGCTATTTGCCGTATTGGAGAGGGTAATTGTGAGAGTGCTTTGTCCTCCCTGTACACTCGTACTTGGTGAGAAGCTTTTGCTCAAAGAAACAGGCGTAGCCTGGCTAACTGTTAAAGTGGCATTCGTTGCAGGGTAATTTACCCCATTCAAGTTGCCAGCTGGTATATCGTTTTTGTAGCTGCCGCTTGTATTCGCAGTCACATTTACCTGGATCTGACAGGAACCAGAACCACTACCTGAAGGTGCAGCAGGAACTGTACCACCTGAGAGTTGGACTTGAGTGGCAGTAAATATTACTGTGCCACCACAGGTATTGTTAACCAATCCAGTTACTGTCAGCCCTGAAGGCATCGTATCAGTAATATTAGCTGAGGTAATTGGCGTACTATTGAAGTTATGTAGGGTCAAAGTGAGTACAGATGTCTCACCTGTTTGGACATTACTAGGAGAAAAGGCTTTGTTGACTTCGGCTCCTGTTTGCACCTTCACAGAACCTTCAATCGGGCTAGTATTAGTAATTCCTTCTGTTGTAATGGCATTGTTTGCAACAATTGTATTTTTAACGTTGCCGTCTTGGAAATCATTGGGATTACTGGCTTCTAATTTAACGGTAACAGTACATGAACTACTAGCCGGGATGGTTCCACCACTCAGACTAACTGTATTCGATCCAGCAACGGCAGTCACAGTGCCACTACCACAGGTTGTTGAGGCTGAAGGAGTTGTTGCTACTTTCAAACCAGCTGGCAAGTTATCAGTGAAGCCTGTGTTAGTTAGGGGGAAAGCATTTGAGTTGTTTAAGGTAATGGTCATTGTAGTGGGTGAACCATTACCGTGAACAGTGCTAGGAGAAAAGGATTTAGAACCTGTGATTGGTATACCAGAGGAGACAGTGAGAGTAGCATTAGCTGCTAGTGGGTTGGTGCCTTGAGAAGAGGTAACGGTATTTGCCACAATTGTGTTGACGTAGGTATTGGGAGTAGATGCAATCACCTTCAAAGTGATTTGGCAATTACCAGGAGTACCACTTGTTGCTGCTGGAATCGTACCACCGGAGAGTTGAATACTAGTACCACCAGGGTTAGCTGTCACCGTACCACCACAGGTATTGCTCATCATCGCTGGGTTAGCAATCACAAGTCCAGATGGTAAGTTATCGGTGATGCTAGTGTTGGTTGCCGCCGAAAAGTTGGAATTAAATAGTTGTATTGTTAGGGTTGAAGTTTGATTAACAGAAATAGATATGGGGTTGAATTCTTTATTAACTGCGACCGCAGCATGAGCTTTACCTGCACTCAATGGAATGCCGACAAAGGCAAACCCAAAAGACAAGCAAGACAAAATTAGTGGGGACTGTTTAAGTGTTTGCAGGGGGGTTTTTTGAATAATTTTGCTTTGGGCGTTGCATAATAGCGGTATGAATTGAGGTCAATTAATCATGGAATGTCCACGCTGTGGATCTTGTCATAACCGTAAGAATGGAAAGAAAAGAGGTAAACAGAATCACATTTGCTGTGATTGTGGTCGTCAATTCATTGATGTCTATAAACCACCCAGGGGCTACTCGGATGAAATCAAACAAGAATGCCTAAAAATGTACGTCAATGGTATGGGATTTCGTGGAATTGAAAGGGTGAAAAACGTTCATCATACTACCATTATTCATTGGGTTAAACGAGTGGGTACACAATTGGCGGATACACCAAATTCAAAGGAAATTCCGCAGGTGGGAGAACTAGATGAATTAGAAACATTTATTGGTTCAAAAAAAATAAAATCTGGTTGTGGACGGCGGTAAATCACTTTACTCAAGGTATTCTTGCTTGGGTTTTAGGTGATCGTAGTTCGACTACTTTCCAACAGTTATGGAACATTGTCCAGTGTTGGCAGAGTTATTTTTACGTCACAGATGGATACCCTGTTTACCCTTGTTTTGTTCCTGATGGTGACCAAATTGTGAGTAAGACCTACATGACACGAGTCGAAAATGAAAACACAAGGCTTAGACATTATTTGGCTCGTCTTCATCGTAAAACTTTATGTTATTCCAAAACCGAGGAAATGCTGAGATACTCTGTTCGATTGTTATTGCACTACCTCAAATATCGTTCTGTTCCCTTACCTGCCTAAAACATACCTTTATTCAGCAACGCCTTGCTTTGGGATAGATGCAATTCCCGCAGGTACTTAAATAAATATTTCATTGTTTAATTCCAACAATATTAAAACGCAGAGGTAGGCGCAAAATTTTCTTGACAAATTGGTTCATGGTTTAACACTGCTTGCAGATTCCTGTTGTCGGGTAGCAACTTTGTGCAACCCAAATCCATCAAATAATTCGTTCAACTTCACCGTTAAACCGAGATAAAGTCCCCCTGGGGAACGGCTTCCCGAAAAATCACGGTCATCGACTTTACCAAAGGCATAACCAGCAGACAAGCGTAAGTTAGGCGTAAGGTAGTAACCTGCTTCAACGACAAAGCCTGTTTCTGTGTAATCATTTTGACTAATCAACCGAGCTTCACCAACCATATCCCAACTATATCCCAAGCGATAGGTTGCCCGTAATTGCCCTAAGTTAACTGTGCTAGTTCCAACTAAATCTTCAGCTAAATAAGAAGTACTATTACGTAGAGCATACTTACCGTAAAATTCCCATTGCCAATTGGGGGCGTAGATAGCTTCTACAGCAAAGGTATGGTCTTCGGAACCTGTACCACTGCCCAACAAGACAGTATCAGGAATCACGGCAGGATTTTTGCGATATTCATAACGCAGCAAGGCGTTAAATTTGTCGTTTTTAGGGTCGCGATAGGCTAAACCAACTTTCAGGTTGGCTGTGTCTCCCAATCCTGTTAGTTTTTGATTGGCAGAATTTGCTTGTTGATAACGTACCAAGGCTGTGAGTGCTGGTGATATTTTCCCTATCGCACCTGCGGTAATTACTGAGTTTGAACCACGATCAGAACTACGATGCTCGAAGCGGGCGCTGGCTTGGAACTTGGGGTTATCAGTGTATTCCAGACCAATGCTGTAACTATCGCCGCTACCAAAGCCCAAGGAGTAGCCACTTTGACCAACAGCAAAAGGCTGGGGAAATTGTTGCCCTGTGGCAGTACGTCCGAAGAAGTTGCCAAAGACGTGTTCATAAGCAAGATTGAGTTTTAAGCCAGGGGCAATAGCCCAACGGTTATTTAATCCAATGGCTCCTTGGGTAGTTAGTTCATTCGCCCCACCCAAAATTGTGTAACGACCAGTGATAGTCGTATCTCTACCAAGTTTGTGTTGACCATTGACACTTAAACTGGTGATCGAGTTATCGTCATATTGACCGCGAGTGAAAAACTGTTGTGCCAGACTGACGTTGATACCAGGTACAACAGCCCAATTTAAACCAAATGTAGTCCGGTCTGGATATACAGCATCTGTTTCTGAAGATAGAGTAAATTCATTGATGGCTTGGAAAGTGAGGGTTTTGGTAATCGGGATTTTAAGTTGCGATCGCAATTGATCGGAATTACTGCTTAGACTTTCTGGTGAGATGCGGTCTTCTCGATCGCGATGTACCCAATCCACATCCACAGTCGCTTTGCCAAAGCGTTGCTGAATCCCCGCAGTAATTGTCGTCAGAGAATTATCAACTTTGCTCCCAGGAACTGCTTGTGTGCGCGGTGCAAATAACTCCTCAAAAGTATCTAGCGGTTGGGGTGCAGTCCCAAAATTATCTTCGTGGTCGTATTGGAACCGCAAATTAGTAGTAGGTGAAATTTTTCCTGTTAATTGCGCCCCGTAGCGAGTTTGACCGGGGACAAAGCTAATTGTGGCATCGTTAGCAAAACCTACATCTGTGGAACGGTAGTAAGTGCGTCCTCGTAAACCAGGGAAAATTTCTCCCTCGGTTTCAATGCGGTAGGCAGAACCGCTCACCTTTCCTGAGATATCGGAACTATTGGTGGCATGGGCATATTCTGCAATCAATTTGCCTGTTGAACCCAAAGCAATCTGTGCATCTGCACCGTAGAGTTCAAAGTCATGCATCCCCTGGTCTTGTAAGTAAGTTGTGCCTATCCAGCTTTCTTTATTGAGGGTGCGGTCAAAATTGTATTGCAGACGACCAGCGTAAATATTACTATCGGAACCACTACCTTTGTATTGGTAGGTAACGACGATACGCCGGACTAAAACCTGTCCTGATTCATCTAGATCAGTACGTTGAATGGGTTCTCGAAATAAGATAGTACCGCGATCATAATCTATCTCGTAATCAGGACCGCGATTAAGTTGCTTGCGTTCCAACACAGTACCAGGACGGTTGAGTTCTTCCAACTCAATCGCGATGTTTTCACTACCCGGAACTAGTAATCTGCGTGAAAGGAAATAGTAACCACTCGTACCATCAGGAGCAATGGTATCCCTTTGAAAAGCTTCGACGTTATTGCCATAGAAAGCAGTCAGTTGCAGATTTCCCAAACTGTAGTTTCCCTTAAAGCCATGTAATTGGTGTGTTACCGAGGTAAATTGCTGGGATGAACGGGCAAATTCTTGGGTGGTGTAGTCACCCCACATGAAATAATCGGGTTCAGCACCGGTGGTTTTAGGCGATCGCTCAAACCGTGCATAGACGCTATCAATAGAAGGAGTGAGTACTTCGGTTTTGGAACTATCACCGTAGACAGGATAGTTTTGGTCGTTGAACTGGAAAGCACGAAACAGCCTGTTATCACAGTTGCAGTCTTCATTCAGATTACGAGAACTGTTGTAAGCACCAGTAAACAACCATTCTCCAATCGCGCCAGTTGCAAATACCGACGAACGCACATCTAATACCAATTCAAAAAATGTTTGCGACAGATAAGGCATTGAGGATGAAGTCATAACCAGTCAAAGAAGCAGCAATTTGAGGAGTGAGGAGAGCTAGGAGTTGAGCAACCTTGGTTTGCAGATGCTCCAGGTGATCAAATAGCTCCCATTTCAAGTCTTGCTTGAGATATTCCCAAACGCGCTCTATGGGATTCAGTTCAGGAGAATGAGCAGGCTGGAACAAAAGAACAATATTCTCTGGAATTTGTAAACGTTTAGCTTTATGAAATAAGCCGTTATCAACTTGGAGAATGTTAAGTGATTTGGGATAACAGGCAGCGAACTCGTTCAAAAATTGTTGGTAGCATTCGGTATCAACATGAGAAAACTGCCAAAATAAACTTTCCCCAGTAAGTGGTTCAACTGCTCCATATAGCCAGAACGCTTTAAATTGCCACTGCCAATCACCAATAGGCTTAACTCCGGGAAGAGTAATTTTACGTCCTTCAATGGTTTTGAGTCCAAATCGACTCTCATCTTGTACAAAATAACGAATATTTTCGTACTGGGGCAAGATAATGGCACTGTATTGAGCAATTAATTGCAAGTCATCACCGAGTTTTTTTTAAAAGACTCTAGTTTTTCTTCGTCCTGTTTTCGGTTACGCGGACGTGGGACTTTCAGCTTGGCTTTGAGCCTGTAACGTGCCAGATGATGTACAGTTGCGTACTCAGCTTGCACACCCAAGGTTTTTTCTAACCAATGTTGTATTTGTGTGTACCGTTGAAACCCACCTTCTGGTTGTTCGAGTTGTTTTTTCAAACTCGATACAGCCCAATCTGGTATTGCTCTTTTTCGACCTGAACTCGTTCCAAATTCAACAACCGCCTCAATTCCTCCTTCTCGATAATCTGCCAACCATCGATGTACTGTAGCTCGATGTTTTCCCAAGATTTTAGCAATCTCACTTACACTCATTTCTTGCCCTTTAATCAGATATAGGGCTTGTATACGTTCTTTGCTCCGAGACTGTTTTTGATGTCTGAGCAACTTCTCTAGTTCCTCGACACTATCAACTATCTCGATCTGTGTTACCCCTACCATCACATACCCTGAATGCTACTTCTGTCTATTTTTACCATCTGTCGCATTCTTTTTTCAAATTGGTATAATTGAGTGCTATTGTCTTTGTTCGGAGGCAGAAATTCGCGAAAACTGCTGTAGTAGTCTGTACCCCTCGCACCCAAACGCACATCTATTATCCCAGTTACCAAACTCGGACGCAGGGCTGTTTCAAATTGCAGTTGAGTGTATGCTTCTAAATCATTGGCGATCGCTCGAATTCTCACAGTTTGAGCATTTAAACTTGATTTCACAGAGGCGGTAAATTGTCCTTTCTTTGCCTCTACTTGGAATCCGGGTTGGTCAGGTTTAAAATCTGCACCGATAAACTCACCAGCAGTAGATACGAGAGTAACAACTCCATCACGATTGGAACGGTTGCCATTTTCATCTCGGAGTTCACCCTTAATTGTAGCTGTGGAACGTCCATCTGCTGGAATCCGAGTTTCGACGGCTTCCAATTTCAATTGTGTGGGTGCGCCTCTGACAACTACTTGCACGCTGACGGGAGGCTCACTAGAACCTATCACTTGGGTAGTAATAGTGTTAGTTCCTTCTTTTAAGGAGACACCATACCATGTCTGCGTTACTAAGTTAGTATTGGCATCGCTTTCTGTCCGTCCCACCAAGGATGGATCTACCAAATCCCCATTCACCCGTAATTCCACTCTTGCACCCACAGGAAATTGCAAGATGACTGTGGTAGCTGGTATATCGACTACAGTATTAGGGGTGAGGATTTTGATCGGGGGAGTGGGGGGAACAGATGTGTTTTGTGATAGTTTTTGTAGGCCTTTTGGTAATTTGATATCTTGTGCTGGTTGAAATGGTTGTATCGCAGGGGATCTTGTCGTAGATAGAAAACAGAGTTGGTCTGTGACTGTATCTGTTGCTATTTCTTCCTCTAGTAGAACAGATAACTGTTCCGTCAGGGGTGAGTCAATAGTATCTTTAGATAAATTTGTGTTGGATTCTAGAAGCTTCTGTGCGTCTTTTGAGTGCTTGGGTGTGAGGTCTTGCTGTTCCTCTTGAACAAGATTGGGGTATTCTGCCTTGGCTACGACAGGATACAATGCTAGACTTGCAGCCCCTGCGATCGCCCCCATTAATCTGAGGTTGAAACTATTTGCGTTCAATCGTTGAGATAGAAGTAACTCCCTTGTGCCTCCTGCCTCCTGCCTCCTGCCTTCTTTACTCATTTCTTGACCTCCTCACCAGATGTGGGGGTAACTGCAAAATTCATGCGTGCCATACCACCGGGTTCTAAACGTACTAGGCGGGATTGGCTGTTGCGTTCTTTAAATTTGAGGTTGGGTGCTAGGGTATAACCAGGCAAGCTGCTGAGGTCGATAACTCCTGTGTGATTACCCGGTAAGACATTAGCCACAGAAAATAAACCGTTAACATCAGTAGTTATACGGTTGCCATCCTTCATAATAATCACTGCATTGGGAACTCCCGGTTCGCCTGATTGCTGTTCGCCATCAAAGTTTTTATCTACAAACACTCGGCCAATAATTGTGCCGCATTCTGATACAATTCCTGGTCTAATTTGTAACTGGTGTGTAGCGGGCCCGTCTTTAGTGAGGAAACGATTATCTGCTCTTTGAGCAGTGACACTGGCTAAGTTGCGTCCCGATCCACGTACTGCATCTGGCGTGAGTTGTGCTGCGTAGGCAATATTTAATACTTTCTGCGACGGAATCACAGTATTTGTCCGGAAGACCACATTGGAACCATTGCGTTCTACTGTGATGGTGACAGGCTGACCATCAATTTCACCCCGGACAGATTTGGCTAAGAAATTGAAACCTAAGGGTAAGGTGTCAGTGACAACTAAACTATCTAAACCAGCATCGGCTAAATTTCTGACTGAGAGGCGGTAGATTACTGTATCTCCTGGTTCTGCCACAGCGCGATCGCCTGTTTTGACAATCTGCACCTGTTCCGGCTGACACATATTGGTAGTAAATTCAAAAGCTAGTAAGTCCAGTCCTTGGAGTTCAGCATTGGGAACTAAAACAACCGTTGATTCGGTTTGGGTTTGTCCTGTAAGTGTAATTGGTTGACCATCTAGGGATGTAGCAACATACCGGACAACATTATTGTTCTCCGTACCAGTGCTTTGCACAATTTGAATTTTGATTCGACGCTGTTTATAAATAGAATTTGCCGGGGGATTAACTACAAAAATGTAGGTTCTGCCTGGATCGGTTTGACCCAAATTTGGATCGAGTAGGAAGTTATAAGCACCTAGTGGTTCTGTATTTGTTAGGAAATAGGGGTTGCTATTCTCAATATTTGGTTTTAATCCACCAGGGATTTTGTTGTTAGAAATATCAGGTAACTCTGTGTGAGTCAGGGGTAACAATTTTCCTAATTCTGTCCCTGTAGGATCGCCGGGGTTAGGCTCATAAACAGCAACAGAAAAGCCTGTGTAGTCAGGTAAAACATTACCAGCACATCCTAAAATTCGTCCTAGTGGGTCAACTAATGGGGTGGGAGCAGCTTGAATCTGACGAGAAATTCCTTGATATTTAAGATTATTGCTAGAATCTGTATAAGTATAAGTAGCTTGATTTGTAAAGTTGGTCAGCAGCTTGCTATTCTCAACTTGAGCGATCGCAGACGTAGAACCCTGCAATACACTTGTGACTACAAACGTTGCCGCTATCCGCCTAAACCAGCTACGCGAACTTTGACGGCGCACTAAATTTTCTCCTGTAAAACTTTACGGTTCCGTGGCTGGGGTTTTCAGTGAACAGTTATCACTGATAACTGATAACTGTTCACTGATCACTGATTCACCGCACCTGCACTTGATAAGTTCCTTTGATTTGCGCTTTGGCTGCAACAGATGTACCAAAATTCCACCGAATATGGGTGTAGGCGATCGCTGGTGCAGGACGAGTTTCCACTTTGCCATTGGGAAGTTTGACTTGTACTGTTGGCTTTTCTAGAAAGGTGCGTCCGTTATCAATGCTGTAAGTAATTTTGACGCCAGTGTTAGGATTGACAGTTGCAGAGTTCAGCACATATATCATCCCTTTGGGAATCGGCTGATTGATGACGAGATTTTTTACTGCTTTATCGCCATTGTTGACACCAGTGACTGTGTAGCGCAGTACATCCCCTGGTTGCACCACCGCTTTACCTTGCAATGCTTGCCAGCTTTCTTTTTGCTTACCCTGGACTTGCTGTCCTAATATTTTCTTTTCTGCTTCTAGGCGCAACTCTACTCGACCTTTGGCTTGAGCATTTTGAGCAAAAGCAGCATGAGAATGCCAGATATTTGTGAGTACCGGAATTTGATTAACGAATGGAAGTGTAACAATCAGTGCTACTGCTCCCATACCGGCAATTGAAAAACGCTTCATATTGATACACCTGTTCAAAATTGTTGTCATTTCTCGTTTCCAATCTCAAAAACGGTATCTATGCAATCAACTTCTTGCAGAAGTCAGGGAGAAGGGTATTCACCAGATGGTGATGGGAGATGCTAATTCTGTATTCTCCCCATCTCCCAATCTCCCCATCTCCCCACGATCTACTTAATTTACCTTGCGTTGGAATGTGAATGTTCTAGACTCACCCGGTGCAACGTTACCTGTGACGGTGTCTACATACTTGGTGACATCGGTGTCCACTGTTGTGCCGGTTTGGTCAATGCTAGAGTTGGTTGCTGGATTACCGTTGTAGAAGTTGATGGTTGCAGCCCCAGAATCTTTAGCTGATCCGACAATGTTACTGGTATCAATTTGACCGTTAATATCGTTGTCTAACGCCCAGTTGTTACCACCAGCTGTGCCATCTTCAGTAATTACAACTTTGTCAGCCTTCAAGAGTATGTTACCTGTACCAGCTTGAGCTTCTGAAATATTCTTGTAAGTAATCCGGTACTCAATAATGTTTCCTGGTGCAGGTTTCTTCGGATCGCTGCTGAAAGTACCATCGTTACCTTGAACAGCTGGGCCAGTTCCTGGAAGTACCCTTGATTCTTTGACGAGTTTCAAGAAGCCAGTATAGACGCGATCGATAGTAGTATTCTGGGGTTCTGAGTCTAAACCAGGATTCGCATCATCAACGAAGGCTGTGACTGGAACCGGGAAACCTTTGTCAATATCGGTAGAGAGAGGAGTATTTGCAGGTAGATTCACCTCAACACCGTAGTTGATATTTGTTCCTGGTGCAACGTTAGGAACAGTGATGTACTCAGAAGTAGCATCAATCGGAGATTGGTCGTTGGTTGTGCTAGGATTACGGTCTACATCATATAAGAACTCGTCGCCATCCCACACGTAAGATACTGACTCAGACCCATAGGTAATAGTTACAAGTGTACCCACAGGTAAATCAGCTGGATTATCTGGTGGTGTGGGAACTAGAGAGATGTCGTTCGGGTCAGTGCCACTATTTTGAACTGTGTTAGTAAAGGCTACACCTGATGGATCAAGTGTTGAACCCGGGGCTTGAGTTGGAGGTACAAAGGAAGATTTATTAGTAAAGTCATCGTTATTGCTGGTCGGGCCAATAGCATCTGGGGTGCGTTCGGGCCCGTTCAGTACATCAGAAGCCACAGGTGTTTGCACTGTGAAGGTGTTTGCTTCACCTCCGACACCACTACCACTGTTGTTGTTGCCAGAGTCTGTACCTGTGTTGCTTAAGTCAGTGGTGTCATTGATATAGCCGTCAGTCACTGTAGGATCTGTATCAGGAACACCATCATTATTGGTATCTGTTGAACCTGGAGGAATTGTCCGACCATCGTAGTTACTGGGATTTTGGTCTCCGGATTCGTCGTATACCAGGGTTGTACCGCCAGAGGTTTGACCAAACAGTTGAGCAATGTTGTTAACTGTTAATGGTGAAGTTGCAGTTGATTTAACTTTTACGTCAATCGAGAATCCGCTAACTGTTTTACCAGGAGCAATGGAAGTAATTACAGCTGGGTCATTGACAAAACCGATGCGGGTAACTGTAGAAAGATTGGTAGCACCTGTAAGCGGTTGCCAGGTAGCATTATTAGCATTAATACTAACTGGATCGGTTGTATAAACTACTTGCCAACCAGGCGGTGGAGTGGGTACAGCTGCTAGTTCTGTACCATCAGGAATTGCATCGGAAACTAAAATACGTGAACCAGTCAAGCCCTGAATTGTCGTACCGACAAGTGGTGCAGGAGTGATGTTATTACCTGTTGGATCGTTTAACTCTACTCTCAAACTCAAATCGTAACTGAGGGTGTCATCAGTAATTTCTGGAGTACTAGCGTTGTCATAATCACTGCGGGTTTTGAGTAACGTAGCCAAAGCATAGTTCTTCAGCGAAGAATTTACAGATGCTTTCTGAGTAGCACTAGCCTCACGTACACCGTTTACAGGTGCGCCAGCAACTTCCCCTGTAACCGAACCATCGGCGTTATCTACGGTGTAAACGTCACCACCATTAGGATCTCGCAGTTGGTTCTGACCATCACCAGGGGTATCACCAAGGGTGACGGTAATTACATCATTGGTTTGAGCGCCAGGTTGTACAGTTACTGGCACACGTACTAAGATCGAACCGCTAACAGGGATGGAATCTGTTATATATTCACTGCCACTAATTGGTGTCCAGGTTGTACCGCCATCGGTGCTGTATTCCAAATTACCCGCCGTTGCCGGGCCTGTAACACGTGCCAAGTTGGGAACACGGAACTTGGTGGGGTCGTTACCGACGTTGGTGACGGTGTAGTTGTAGTACAGGGTATCACCCACTGAAACTGGAGTTCCTGATGTATTGTCTGTAATCCCAGAGGCTGTGACAGTTATACCAGCGACCTCTGCTATGGTGACAGTTACTGTATTAGAAGTAGTATTGATGGTCGTGCCTGGATTGTTTGGATCTTCGTAGGTTGCAGTTGCTGTGTTGCTAATTGATTGACCAGCTGTTGTACCTTCTGCTAACACAGGGGCAATAAATTGGAAAATGCCATTGGCAAGCAACGCTGTTACTACCAAGGAGCGGTACAACCTTGGCGTTTTTTTGACAAAATGATTAAGTTGTGACATAGTTTATGATGCTTAATTTATATTCAAAGTCAATCCTGTGTTTTAACACAGGATTTTTTATCTAAAAGTTCCTATCCTTAGCTAAGATACGCACAGGTTTATTTGATAGTTTAGGTTAAAGTTTACACCTTGCACTTGTTGCAACAGCCAGGAGGCTGAGCCTCCAAATCCTTATTACCAGGTTGAACCTAATAACAAGAACTAGAGCTAGAGACTCTAGTTGAGCTTGGTGCAAGTTATCAGTTAAACCCAACAAAAAGCTAAATAATTACCTAGCTTTTTAGCGTTGGATGAAATAATGCAACACAAAAGCTAGACCTTTTGACATTTGTAAAATGAAACATCGCTTGCCAAAATATCTACCAACAGATTCCTGCTCTTGAGTATTCATGTCTAATAATGCACCTTATGATTTGAGTACTACTTAAGTACAGACTTTTAATCAATCATATATTTAATCTAAAAAATCTATCTCAAGACATATTGATTAATTGTTAAAGTCATGGTTAACAAAGTAGCATTTATTATAAGTTCAGACCATTAGTGAAAACAATGAAATTTTATTTGTTTAACTATGTGTACTGTTAAAAAATATACCTATGTTTAGAATATCTCAATAAAATTACGTATTTTTTCAGGAAATACACATAATTAGTTACAGTAATTAATGATTATATATACAGCATTAAAAGTATGCAATTTTTGTAATCTTTCTGACTGTTTTAAACCCGATAAAAATTATCGGGTATGTTTGACTGGTATTTTTACTCGTGATAGCATCAAGCGACATTTGAGGGAAATCCAGGGAGAAGCTAGTTTATGACTCAGGCAATTGACACCCAAAAGGCAACCGCCGCTTTCAAAGCTTTGAAATGTAAAGAATGTGGCGCAGAATACGAACTCAAAGCCAGCCATGTATGTGAGTTCTGCTTTGGGCCTTTGGAAGTAAGTTACGACTATAACAGCCTTCGTCAAACTGTTACCCGCGAATCAATTCAAGCGGGGTCAAATTCGATGTGGCGCTATCGGAAGTT
Organism: Fischerella sp. JS2; assembly: GCF_032393985.1. Classification (NCBI taxonomy): domain Bacteria; kingdom Bacillati; phylum Cyanobacteriota; class Cyanophyceae; order Nostocales; family Hapalosiphonaceae; genus Fischerella; species Fischerella sp. JS2. The sequence continues at coordinate 5,060,878 of NZ_CP135918.1, read as the reverse complement.
TTTGCCTGTGGCTAGCGAAAACCCTATTGATGTGGGAACTGGTATGACTCCCTTGGTGCGTTCCCAACGCTTGGCACGTCGCTTAGGCTTGAATAAGCTTTACATTAAAAATGATGCTGTGAATATGCCTACCCTCAGCTTCAAAGATAGGGTGGTATCAGTTGCTTTGACACGGGCGCGGGAGTTAGGTTTCACGACTGTTTCTTGTGCTAGCACTGGTAACTTGGCGAATTCTACTGCTGCGATCGCAGCTCATGCTGGTTTAGATTGTTGTGTCTTCATCCCTGCTGACCTGGAAGCTGGTAAGATCTTGGGCAGCCTGATCTACAGCCCTACTTTGATGGCTGTTAAAGCTAACTACGACCAAGTCAACCGCCTCTGCTCGGAAGTTGCCAATACACACGGTTGGGGTTTTGTCAATATTAACTTGCGTCCTTACTACTCAGAAGGTTCCAAAACTTTGGGCTTTGAAGTTGCAGAACAACTGGGTTGGCAGCTACCTGACCATATCGTTGCACCTCTGGCATCAGGTTCGCTGTTTACAAAAATTTATAAAGGCTTCAATGAATTTGTGGAAGTTGGTTTAGTCGAAGGTAAACCAGTTAAATATAGTGGCGCCCAAGCCGAAGGTTGTTCACCTATTGCTCAAGCCTTTAAAGAAGATCGTGATTTTATTCAGCCAGTGAAACCAAACACAATTGCTAAATCGATCGCGATCGGCAATCCAGCAGATGGTATTTACGCTGTCGAAATTGCCAAGAAGACAGGTGGTAGCATTGAATCTGTAACTGATGCTGAGATTATAGAAGGCATCAAGTTGCTAGCGGAAACTGAAGGTATTTTTACCGAAACCGCTGGTGGTACAACAATTGCCGTGCTGAAGAAATTGGTGGAAGCTGGCAAAATTGACCCAGATGAAACCACCGTTGTTTATATCACAGGCAATGGTTTAAAAACCCAAGAAGCTGTACACGGCTACATTGGTGAACCTTTGACAATAGAAGCAAAGCTCGATAGTTTTGAGGGAGCCCTTGAGCGTTCTCGTACACTTGAGCGCCTAGAATGGCAGCAAGTTCTTGTTTAGCTAGTGGTTAGTGGTTAGTAGGAACCAACCAACAACCAACTACTAACTACTAACAACCAACAATCAACAATCAACAACCAACAATTAACAGTTAAAAATGTCTGTAAAAGTTTTAGTTCCTACCGCTCTGCAAAAATTTACTGATAATCAGGCTACTATAGATTGCAATGCTAGTACTATTGCAGAACTTTTTGAATCTCTAGAGCAGGCTTTTCCTGGTATTAAGTCACGCTTATGTGATGAAGGAGGACAGCCGCGACGATTTTTAAATTTGTACGTCAATAGCGAAGATATTCGCTTTTTAGAAGGAACAAAAACACCTTTAAAAGAGGGTGATGAAGTCAGCATTGTTCCTGCTGTAGCTGGCGGTTGAGCAAAAATTAGGAATTTCCTCTTTTGAGCTTTCACTTACTATTAATAGTTAAAAGCCCCACTCAATAATATTCAAGTGGGGCTTTGCTTTTATTGAAAACAATTTAGCTGAAGAATTAGCGTCGCAGATCTCGCCTTTCGGTTATCTATGCTACGGCAAAGCCTGTATACTGCCGTACTTTAGGATGACGAAAACCAAGTACTATATCTTCTCTGAGAACACCTGCTTGTATTAAATCAGTCACTACACCTTTTTCGGCGTCATCATATTAAATCCAGATTTTGCCATCGATTAGACTAATATGAATAGGTGTTGCATGGAACTACTTGTCACCACTCCAGCCAATACCCAAAACTAAATACTGCCCTCGCTCATCGTCAAATATAGTTTGAGAGTCGTAACTGTCGGGTAGAGCAGCGGGATAATCTGCGTGTTTTTGGAGGATGCTTTTAATAATATCTTGATACTTTAATCGTGTATCCATTCCACAATTGCCTCACTTTCATCATTAAATAGTGCAATACCTACTAGCTACAGACTGTTATAAAAATTCATTTCTGGGGAACTATAACAATAGCCACTGAAAACTAGATTAGAAAAGAATTTCCAGTGGATACTCAATATCCCCCTATAAAACTTAGTTAATATCCATGCTTAACACAGTGACTTTAGTTGGTTATGCAGGTAAACAACCGGAGGTACACTATTTCAAGAGTGGTAAGATACTTTGTAAATTTCCTGTTGTAGTGAATTCATGCGGTAATAGTGGTGAAACACTCTTGAGACATATTATTTTTAGTCAGATGGAATTAGCTTGGAAACGGATAAATTTATTTTATAGACTCACCTATTTTGGAGCAAAATATTATTAATTTGCTCCTCATCCATTTCAATTCCGCGACGCTCTAAATATTGACGTAAATTAATTTGAATAAACAAATCCTTTAATTCTTCCGCAATCTCTTGTGGTGGATTTCCTGATAAAGCAGTTGCAATCAAACGTTCTGCTATTTGAAATTCTCCACATTCAATAGCAAGGGAAGTTGCACTGCAATGCAATACAGAACGAGTTGGTTCTGCATCAAGAAGATTGGCAATTAGTCTCCAGCTGCTGCCCATTCTTTTTCAAAGGCTTGTCGAGTCAGTTGGTTGGCTTGCTCTAAATTACCTTTGAGTTTAGCTATAAAAGCTGCCTCAGCCAAATCCATTGCTTGATTATGTAACTGTTGAATCTGACTCATTTTTTCACAATCATAGATAAAGGTTTGCTAAATTCTACGACAATTATGTAAGCGGGAAATTTACCATCAGAAGGATTGGTTTGCTCGATTTTCTGTTTGACTCTCGCTCGAATACGGCTATCATCTCCTTTACGTATACCTGAAACTTCTAGCCTGAGTTTATTTTGAAATGGAAGTTCGCTATCTTCATTTTCACCTCTTCGAGATTCACCAGTTACCTGCGACGGGGAATCTGTCTTCAGTGCTGGCTCAGTACCTAGCTAGTAATCGAAACCTGTACCTTTGCGAGAACGCTTAATAACTGTTAAATCAGTTAATTGCCTAATAATTAAAAAGGCAATACCGTAAGCAGCTTGTTCTGTTGTAAACTCTTCATCATTCCAGCAGCGCAGTATTTGCTCTGTTACTGGTTGCCAATAAAGTTTAAATTTAGCTCTTATATCTCCATTTATCGTCAGTTCTGCACCTTGCGAATGATTTTGATCTTCCAAAGACACTGCACAAGCTTCTGCCAAAGCTGCTCCAAAGGATGGGGTGATAGCAGGTAGGCCTTCTCCTAGTTTAGTTAATAGTAGTTCTTAGGGTTCGTCCAAGGTGAATTGACCGAAGGTTAGTTAAATGAAAATTAGTTCAATTGTACTTGATTGCGTCTATTTTTTTAGTTCTCAGGCGATAGCGTGGAGCGATCGCCTGAGAGCGATCGCACAACTAGGAACGACGAAAACAGACGTAAACAGAGCAAGATCTTGATATAACCACGCAATAATCAGGCGCAACAGCAAATCCAACTTGTACCACCACGGATCTTCTACAAATTCATACATCTGCTACGAACCGAAATGGCAACACCAAAACCCTAGAGTCAACCTTTAGTTTCTTCGATTGTCACCATTCTCATAACGCATTCTTGGCAATATATATAGACTGGCTATGCTGTGTCAAAATGAAGATGATTAATGATTTCAGGCGAGCGATCGCTCCCAAAGCTCCCCTAAAGCTATACATAAGGATTGATCTGAGCAATGGCAGAAGCAACCAATCACAATGAAGCGGGAGAGGTGGCTCCCAGCACAGTTGACAAACAGGCTCCCACTGTCGCAGAAGAACACGCTCCCAGCACCGATTCCCCGGAAGCGACAGACATTCCCACTTCCAACGCGCCAGATCCAAAAGCGGCAAACCCAGACACAAACCCCAATGCTGCTAAAACTACAACTGCACCACCCAAGCGGGAAAAACCTGCCGCCGCAGCTAAAGCAGCAGATGGGGAAAAACCTGCCGCCGCCAAGGCAGCTAAAAAGGAAAAACCACCAGCAGTTGAAGATAAGCCTTTTTCAGAGTTTATCCAACAATATTACTTACCTGCTTTACAAAAAGCTGTAGCTCAAGAAGGGGTAAAAGACTTACAAATTTCTTTTGTGAAACAGCAGGTTCCTATCAAAGGAATGCAACAACTCGGTGAGTGTTGGCAAGTAGTGGGCAACTTTGCAGATGGTGTACGCCACTTCAATTTATATTTTCCCGATGAAGATATTCAAGGGAAAAAAGCTTTTTCCTGCAATGAAGGGAAACACCCTAGTACTCTGGAATCATTCTTAATTGATGAACGCAAAATCACACTAGATTTGCTGGTGTATGGTTTGATGCAGCGATTGAATGGTCAGAAGTGGCTAGGAAGAAATTAACCTAGTTCATAGAAATGATAGGTAACAGCTCCAGTCATGGGGTCGTTATCTATCCTGACATAACCTGATTTGAGCAAGTCTTTTAAAGCTGTTTCTACTTCTGCAAAGCTGGCTCCAGTTGCTTTTACGCCTTGAGTGACGGTGATCATTCCACCCCGACTTTCAGCAGTTTCGATCAGTTTAACGATCAGTTGATTACCAGTAGGACGATATACTTGTGAAGCAACTACAGCTTGTTCCAAAGGTACGCCAAACGGCGACACACCTGCTTTTAATCTTAGTTTTAGTTCATGTTCATCTACCATGTTGGGGATGAAAAACAAATCTATAAACTGACCGATGCCAAAAACACCATAGGTTACTAACCATAACAAACCCGTCCCAATTTTGCCATTGTATAAACGATGTAATCCTCCTAATCCAAAAAACCAACCTGCACTCAAGATGTAGGAGACAAATAGACGTTCTTGGTGATCTTTGTTGGTATGGTTTTCTGCATTCATCTTTTTTCAACCCCTTGGACTCTTCACTCTTGGTTTTTAGACAGTTTTCTTATTCTTGTTTGTTTCTTGCGGCAATAGACTTTTATATTAAATTTGGCGGTAGGAACGAGTTATATAAACATAAAAGATTTCTAAGTTGAATAAAATATCGCTAAACTCGCCTCTATATTAAGTAGTTGGCGGTTACAAACATCATCACTAAGACCATATTTTGACTAAAGCTAAGCTACTTAATTCTAAGATAACCAACTTGTTGGATGATTTTTGAAATCCGCAGTGACTAAAAATACAGAATATTAATTTTTATGTCACAACCAGGAGCTAAGCAGGTAATAAAACGAGATTGATAGACGAATGGCTAGACAGGTTTAACGTAGCTTACAAATTTAAGATTGATTTTGTACTCAGTTGTGAATACTTGTGATAAATGTAATAGTAAAATCTAGTTATTTTAGGTACATCTATCCATGTTAACAAAAAAATCTATATCCTTTTTTCTAGCTTTTTTAGGAGTGTTATCTATCTGTGGATCAGCAAAAGCAGAATTTGGCTCTGAATCTACTGTGTCGCAAGAACAGATCGAAAAAGCGCTAAATAAAGAATTATTAGCACAAGCCAATACAAAAGTTACAAATTGCGATAGACAAGATAAAAGTGATACAACCTTACTTTTTAATACCAATAATGGCAAGACTGTGAGAGTTTTTCGGACAAGAAATACTTCACCACAGCAGTTATTAATGAATATATACGACAGCAAAAACCGTAAAGAATTAGCTGCATGTACTCCGGCGGCGCGGTTAACACAACCAAATCAGATTACTTACAATACAAAGGTGCAAAACACGGTATACTATGCCACAGTCTTAATTAATAAGCAGTCAAAAATAGAAGGAAGTATAATAGCAACTGATCAAAACGGCAAAAGAAGATTGTGGACAGAACCAGCTTCTGGCGAGGTGACGTTGAAGTTGAGAATTTCTGAGTGACACAGACCCACCGCTAAACGCTTTGCGTTCTAACGGGAAAGTGTCAAGTAACAAAATTAACTCAAGCACTCACAATTATTTTTGTTCGTACATTTGTTTATGTCTGGCTAAAAGCTGTAGATATTTCTCGTTAGTTTTAGCTTGTATCCACTTTTGTTTAAAGATTTTTGCTGATTCAGCCTTAATAGGGTCTACTTCATAAGGTAAGATATCATTTCTCGCTTGCTTTTGGGCTGCTGCTGAGCCAGCTTTTTGGGGATTAGTTTTATATTTTCTGCCACTTTTGTGGTTTGCATAACGACGCGATCGCGTGTAACCCATTTGTAAAAATTTCCGTGCCATATCTGCGCCTACAAAATCATCCTGCTCAAGATAAGCTAGAAACATTTCATAGATTTTTTCGCTAGATTCTCGAGCAATATCTGGTGTTTTGAACCGCCAATGTGGCAAAATTTCCGATTTATATGGTTCTACCAAAAGCACACCCTGCTCACCTTTGCCAATACGATACAATTCAGGGTGTTGGCGAAAATCAATATTTTGAAAATCTAGTGAATAATCAAATATCATGATAAGTTTTTACTATTAAAAATAGTCTTTAAAAAATTCTTTGCCATCTATCCTCAAAAGTAAATTTTAGTAAAGTCATGCTTTCTAGTCCCCACTCTCTCAACTCTGTTTTGACTCCAGGAGACTTGCGTCGTGTACATCATATTGCTTTGAATGTCCAAGATATGCAAGCTTCACGGCACTTCTACGGTAATATTCTGGGTTTACATGAACTCACAGGTGAAGAAGTTCCAGAAACCTTAAAGGATTTAGTCGTGCAGGGAAAAGTAGCTAACTTTATTACTTTTGACGGGACTATTCTGGATTTATTTTGGGAACCAGAATTATTACCACCAGATCCCAATCCAGAACTCACTTTTACCAGAGCTTATCATCTTGCTTTCGACATAGATCCACTCAGTTTTGATCGCGCTGTCGAAGTACTTAGACAAAACCAAATTGTGATCGCACACGGGCCAGTTACTCGTCCTACTGGACGCGGTGTTTATTTTTATGACCCCGATGGCTTTATGATCGAAATTCGCTGCGATCCCATTTGAAGGGAAGGGAGGTGGGGATTAGGGGCAGTGGGGAGTGTGGGGAGAATAAATAGTGACCATTGACCATTGACCATTGACCGTTGACTAATATGCAAATTTTCCAAGTCATTGAAGAAGCAATCAAAAAACCTCCAATTCCACACGAACCAGCAAAACAATCATTAAAAGCTTGGGCGATGTATTGCTTGCGAGACAGAGGTTTTAAGGTGGTATACGCTCAAAATGCTGATTTTGCTATTGAAATGAAGGGCGGTGAAAAGCTTTATTTTAAAGTAACAAATACTGATGATAACTTAGATCATCAATTTGGTTGGATAGTTTGGAACAGTGCTACAAAAACTGCTAGCCTGGTTCCTCCACAATAATAAGTGAGAAAATATATATTCATATCTTATAGGGTGGGTATTGCCCACCCTATGATTTTTGTAAAATAAAATTTGTGCTACAAGCTAGACTAAATTGATAATGGGCGTTCTACATCATCTTCACCTAAGTATTCGCCATTCTGAATTTCCAGAATAATGAGTGGGATAAATCCTGGATTTTCTACTTGGTGAAGTGTTGCAGGAGGAACAAATGTTGATTGATTTTTATTAAGAAATTTTTCCTCCTGACCACAAGTAATCTTTGCTGTACCAGAAACAATAACCCAGTGTTCACCACGGTGATAATGGATTTGTGGTTTAATGCCGTGCTTTGGCTTGATTTCAATACGATTAATACTGTAATTATTCCCTTTTTCTATTACTTCTACTTTGCCCCAATATCGTGCATCAATATGGGAAGAAGATTGATTGACTTTCGACTGAGTATTACAGTTCTCATTTCGAGTCATAACTAGTTTCTAACTAGACAACTATTATTATTGTTCTCTAGTCCAAGCTGAAAATAGCTACTGCTATAGAATTTTTAACTACATCTTTTTTAATGAATTTAAGGGAACTTCTGCATTTAACCATTCAAGAAAGTTATGGTTGATTTCGGTGGGTGAAATTTCGGCAATAAAGTTAGTGTAATTAATATACTGGCGAATTACTCCTTCAATTTGTTCCCGATATCCAGCTTGAGTTTTCACAATTAAAACCATTTCTGGCTCTTCTGTGATTTCTCCTTTCCATATGTAAGCACAAGTAATAGGGAACCAATTGACGCAGACAGCTAATTTTTGTTCCAATAAAGCGCGACCAATCTGACGCGCTTCATCTGCGTTATTTAAGGTAATGTAGTAAAGTTTCATATATAAAATATTTTGATATTGTTGTCTAAATACTTGACATTTTCCAAGAATTGGACATTATTTAGTGTACCTAAGTTTTTCCCAAAAATCTATTGCTAATAAACTTGTGAACTTTAATTACCTCTGCGATCGCTACTTTTATTCAGTGTTGTACTCTTGATCATCTCTGTTGATTTAACATCAGCTAGAGTCAGACCTGTATGCTAATCTCGCCTAATTGCAAAACTGTCACACTGCCTGTAGTTTGTTACATTTTGCTGCATCTAGTCTAAGTAATAAGGCAAAATTAAGTTTTTATGGGGTGGAGGTAAGGAAACAGGGAACGGGAAGCTACAGCTAATTGTGGTTTGAAAACGTAATCGGATGAATGTATGCCGTCAAAACCTTTAACTTATCTTTAACCCAGATGTTGCAGAATCAAAAAGTGTCTAACTATAGTGCAGCTTCAAGTAGGATCAGCCAAAATTAATAGTAGGTATTTATTTATGAGAAATTTGATTTATGAAATGCTTACTACTAAATTTGGCAGTTTTAATTGGTACACTTAGTTTGATTCCAAGCGCCTATGCCAACGAGGTGAGTACTCCAGTAACGAATGGAAGTAATCGAGCAGGTTTTTTGGTTACTAGACCAGTGACAATTAATAACAGATGGAGTAATGTCGGCAACCGAAACAATCGTCTACAAACAACTGCAAATTCAATTACGGTAATCAGGGAACAGGGATGCACCAAGATTGACCCGCTTGAGTTAATTCAGAATCCAGGTCTAGTCATCAAAGAATGCGAAGAACGGAAAAATCAAACTCCTGAATATCTCCAGCCAATAGAGTATTTTAAAACTCCAAAACAAATCAATTCTGGTATTAACCTTACAGTGACTAAATTTTAGCTTTACCAATTTACTCATCAAAACAATAGGGCAAGTACTATAAGTACTGCCCTATTGCATCATTTTTTATTATCAACTTTGTTAATTAAATTTTCAGCCATTTCAATGGCAATTATCATCAATTCTTGCTCTTGTTGACCTTTAGCACCTTCATCACTGATCGTTGCATATATATGAGGATTAGCAAGCATAGCTGCTAATAACTGTGTAGCAATTTGTTTCACTTCATTAGCTTGTGATTCCATCTTTTCCCCCACTGATAAATTTGTAAGATACTAGATTTAAAGTCAGAATAAAAATATTTTCTACTTGCGATCGCCTTTGTTGCAAATATTTAGAGTCAACTAACATTTTAAGCATTTGTTGGGTTTGGCAAAGCCTCAACCCAACCTACAATTATCCTTTCCTTAACTGACCCTCATCTAAATTTGGGGCTAATACCTTAAGTTTACTGAATTAACTGAGATTGGCATTATCAATAAAATCAACTTAGGTTTTCCAGAATGGTAATCAAGATCAAGTGCAAAATATATGTTCCGGGGTGATCTTTAATTGCTGTTCCACCTATTCGAGGTTAAAAACCTCTTGATAAATGGCGATCGCATTCATATACTTGTGCGATCTTTATTACAGTCCAAAATTTTACTCATTTACTGTCATTGCTCTCCCAAAATACCGTTGATATAATTCACAACTGATAGCCACTTGATTCCCTCGTAAACTGACGAGTCCCATACTGTGTAGCTTAAATGCTAAAATTTGCTCTAGCTCCACGGGTTGTGATGACTTTAACACCTGGTCGTATGCTGCTGCCAATAGAGGGTGTTCTTGAAGATTTCGTAAATGCCGATGCAGGTGATTACTATAAATACCTGCATCTGTAGCAGCCATTTGCACTAGCTGATTGAGAGTTAGGTCATGCTGTGCTAGGTGGTAGAAAGCCTGTTGCACTAAATAAGGATGTCCCGCCACAAGTTGCATTAACTCAGATATTTCACTTTCTGATAGTTGCAATCCATAATGTTGTTGCAATTCAAAGACTTGCTCAGTTGTAAACGCCTGTAATTCAATTGCTAGACCCACATTAAAAGGGGAGTTATTAATATCCAAAGGGATATAAGCTTCTGTAGAATGGACAATAATTAGGCGTAGATTTTGCCATAAAGGATTGCCACTATCTCCATAAGCTGCCTCTTCATACCACGATCGCAATAACGTAAAGAAATCATCAGCAATTTCTGGGTGTAAAAATACCTCATCTACTTGATCCAAAGCTAAGACTAAAACACCATCAATATCTGGTAGCAAACAATCTTCAAAGTAAGCAGTACAGTTGCTCTTGCTGCCAAAGGTTTCACTCCAATAATCTTCTACCTTATGGGGTAAGTGGAGTTTGCGAGTAATGGATGCACAGAACCAGCGCAAGAATCTATCCAAGTCAGTAAATACTGCTCGGTCTGCTTGCTGTAAATTTAGCGCTACGGTATGTACCTTTAGTCCATCCCCAGGATCAAATTTCTGTTTTTTGGCATGAGCTAAAATTCTCACCATCACAGAAGTCTTTCCCATTTGACTGGGTGCTTTGATACGAATGAGCGCCCCTGGTCTAGTAATATCTTCATAACAGCGCGACTCTGCTGGAGGACGTTCTACATAAAAAACAGAGTCCAGTGGTACTAGTCCAACTGGCGGTTCTAATTCTGAGGATTGGGAATTAGGGAACTCACAACCCCGGTCGGGAATTAAAGGTAATGGGGACTGGAGACTGGAAAATGAGGAAGAGTCTTCAATTGTGAATTTTGCATTTTGTAGACGCGTAGCGGCTTCCGCAGGTATTTTGAATTCTTGAGAGGCTCGCTGTGCTAAAACAGCCATTAAATTGGTTTTACTGACTTTTTCTCCCAGACTAGATGAAAGCATCTGCCACAGTTTCGGCCCGACATCATGCTTGATGTATTCAGGAGCATAACCACTCTCTACCGCAATTTGGTCATATTTTTGACCTAGCCAAGCTCCTCGCAAAACAGCAACTTCAATGTTTCTCAAGTGTCTAGAGGTCTTAGCGAAAATAGCTGCATCCACCAACTTCAGGGCTAGTTCAAAAGGTATAAATTCTTCTCCACCACTGTCAGTCATTTTTCTTACTTAATTACTAGGCAAGTTTCCGTAATTGCTTTTTCTGCAACCTGTTTGAGTATCCGAGTCAGGGGATGGTTAGGATATTGCAGGCAAAACACCCCACTGCTGCCCAGCTGCACCATTTCTTCCGACAGTGGCAAGATGCCTGCTACTGGAATTTTATAAGTTTTCTCTACTTGCTGTTGTAGTGTCCAAAAGTCCATGTTTATCGGTGTCTTGTTAATCAGCAGCATCATGTTGCGGACTTTGATCTGGCGAGCAACATCAACTGTAACTGCTGTTCCCTGAAAATCTTGGCGGTCTGGACGCAAAATCACCATTAGCAAATCAGAAATAGCAATAGATAATAAAGTTTCTCGACTCAGTCCAGGGTGAGTATCAATGAATAAGTAGTCTAAATCCAATTCTTCGATCAAGCGCCGAAATCCACTATTAAGTAGACTAACGTTGTATCCTTCATACTCAACCCTGGCAATTTCATCAGCATTTAGACTGCAAGGAATTAAGAAAACTCTGCCTTTGCCCTCTATTGTTAAGTAAGAGCTAATATCACAAGCTGTGTTACTAATTGAACTGCGATTCCACAAATAATCATTTAAAGTATTTTTTGTCACACCCTCATCAGTATCAAACAGGGCGTGAATACCTGGCGACTGGAGATCTGTATCTACCACTGCAACTCGGTTTCCCTGTTGAGCGATCGCGACTGCTAAATTTGCTGTTAAGTTAGATTTACCAGTTCCGCCCCGAAAAGAATGAATAGCAATAATTTTAGACATAAGATACCTCTAACAACTATCGTCAGCGGCTTGTAAATTCCTGGAGGCTTTCATCTTTTCTAGGATCGCTCTATTGGGCAATTTGGCGAAAGATCAGTTTGAAGTAGATCAGTTTTGAAAAACTGGTCTTGACAAACAAACATATATATGGATTGCCTAATTCAAATGCCTAAAACTGGATAATCTCAGTTTGAGTTTCTGAATCGGTTGATATTTTTTGGAATTTTCTACAATAGACCTCTTGCATGAATCCTAAAAACCCCTCAAGCCCCCCGTTCACGAGGGGAAGATTGAATTCCCTCCCGTTTAAGAGGAGGGTTAGGGTGGAGTAAAAAATATTTATGCAAGAGGTCTAATTTACCAAGGACCCCAGATAGCAAAAGTAATTCCTGGTGTCTGCATATTCACAAACATAGTTTGTCCGTTAGGTGAAAAACAAACCCCTGCAAACTCGTTTGAATTCAACGCATTGCGTGCAAATTTATAGAGTGCGCCGCTTGGTGTGATACCCACAATAAAGTCAGTACCACCACCATCTTCACAGAGAAATAAATCACCATTAGGTGCAACGACAATGTTATCTGGGAAGTCTAGAATACCCCCATTGTTAGGTTCTATGTACAGACGAAGTGTTTCAGTGGCAGGGGTATAGCGCCAGATCTGACCCAATCCAGCACTTCCACCACTGGTACAGCAAAAATAAATATCTCCATTGCCATAGAAGATACCTTCACCACGAGCAAATTTAGCAGCTCCCGAGTTAAAGCCCTCAGTTCGTACTGTATCGGTTGAAGGATTGGGGTTGGTAATCCGAACCCAATCCACTGCAAAGGCTTGACCTACTGTAAATCCTGTTGTGGTGTTTGCTTGGGGTCTTGTAGTAATTCTCAAAGCATACAGCGTACCACCTGCACTCAAGTTATTCTGGGAATTAGGTATAAAGCGATACAATAAGCCATCACTGCGATCTTCAGTCATATACACATAGCCTGTATTGGGGTCTACTGCTGCTGCTTCATGATTGAAGCGACCCATCGCCGTCAGGGCTACAGGTGTTACAAATCCACTTGCACTACTAGGTACTTCAAATACATAGCCATGCTTTTTATTTCCTGTCTCAAAACTCTCTTCGCAACTGAGCCAAGACCCCCAAGGTGTTGGCCCACCAGCACAGTTGCGGTAAGTTCCTGCTAAAGAACCGTAGTGACTAATCAAAGTCCGATTCGGACTGACTACCAAAGTTGTTGTGCCGCCTCTTCCTTTGGTGTCGTATTTCTTAGAGTTAGGTGCGCCAACGCCATTACTTGATGTTGGTGCGAGTTCATGGTTGCGAATGAGAATTGTATTGCCATTAGCTCCTGCAAATGCACCCATACCATCATGCCCACCCGGTACTTTGTACCCATCGGTCATCGTTTGCCCAGTTTCAGACAATCTCACATAAGAAAATCCGGCAGGTAAATCTAGAACACCTTTAGGATCAGATTGAAGCGAACCGTAGGGGCCGGCAGCTAAAGTTCTTTTAGCATATAAAGCCTGCAATGGGGATAACAATATAGCACCAGCAGTACTTGTGCCAGCTAGTGTGAAAAACTGACGTCTTGATAAAGCCACTAAATCCTCTCTTAATTATTTCTAAATAACTCTATCGGTAGCGAAATAATTAATAGTTATTATGGAGAATATTAAGGTTTTTCGAGTTAAGATTAGATTAAAATAACCTTATCAAATAAGGATTTTTGCAATCCAAATTTTTAACTACGCATTAGTCGGATATTTCTTAACAAAAAAGTGAAAAGATAGGAATTTGAATTGGTAAAGGTTTGAGAGACTAAAAACGATGTTATCACAATAGCAAGTGGAGATAAAAGCAACAGAAGTTAAGATGAATGGTGAATAAAGTTGACAGAAGATGTAGATAATATAAGAAAAGTAAGACCACGTGAAATTAGGCTGTAGAGCATAACATAGTGGCGTGTAGAGGCTAGAAGCTAGTTCATACCGTTTTAACAGCAAGTCTAGAAGGCGAAAATCAGTCAGTATAGGTAAGACGAGTTTATTTATCTACCGATAATCCCAGAAGAAAGGCAGGCTCTTCAAGAACATATTCAGGCGATCGCTAAAATATTTTACAAAGATATGTCATTTTTTTGATTTCCGATGCAAGTACGATCATACTACTAGCTATCTTTAATCATTGAACTATGATGGTGCAATCTATTACGCTCATGGAGAATCATTAAATGGCTCTTTCTGCAAATGGTTATGTTACAGATTTTTGTTATACCCAGCCAAAATAATTTTAATTTTAGGGTAATACTTGCTTTGTTGAATATCAATATTTTTAGTCAAAACAAAGAATTATATCTATTGCAAGAGGTCTATTCTCTATTAGCGATAATCGCCATAGTGATACCAATAGTGTAGAGTATTTCGCATGTTGGGATTAGCAATTTTGTTAATATCAGCAAGGGTAAATTTGCCGCTACGGAAGCGATCTGCCCATTCTTGAGGTACTTTAGGAATGCTACCATCATCAACAGCATCCCATTCTCTGATTTGATTAGCCCAGTAGCGATCGCTCGCTTGTTTAGAAGAGATTTTTCCCTCCCGAACTTGACGAGATAAACGCTTGGCTTTAGCTTGGGAAGTTTGCGAATTGATTATTAACATTGCTATCAGGGCAAGTAGAGTTGCAATTAGCATTTTGACTCCCCAGTCAGACTAAGAATAAATAATTGATGTTTCACTGTTAATTACCTTGGAAATTTTGATTGATGTTTTTGTGGAAGATATTGAATTTTCTCTTGACTTAGATATCAGAAAGATAATCGGATATTCTGTTTGAATAAAACTAGTCGATGTATTTAAGGTGGAGAGAAAATTTATGCAAATCATCTGTTATTCATGATCTGCTTGGCGATCACATTTACTTCCTGTGTCCAAGGATGTTCGGGGTAGCACAAACTGAAAATATCCTTACTACCCAGGTAAAACATTTCTTCACACACAGGTAAAATACCAGCTACAGTTGTGCCATAAGTTGAAAATACTTGTTGTCGTAAAGACTGAAAGTTAAAAGCTGGTAGTGCCTTATTAACTACTAGCATGATATTAGGAACATTTAATTTTCGAGCTACATCCACAGCTACAGCAGTACCTTGGTAGTCCTGCTGATCTGGTCGGAGGATGACTACAAGAATATTAGAAATAATTATAGATAGTAGAGTTTCTTCGTTAATGCCAGGGTGAGTATCAATAAAAAGATAATCTAGTTTTAAACGTCTGGTTAAATGCTGAAAACCATCATTAAGCAAGCGTGCATCATATCCTTCGCGTAATATACGAGAAATTTCACCAGTTTTAATACTAGAAGGAATAAGGAAAATATTACCTCTGATGGCAGCATTTTTCTGTCTCATTTTAATCAGTGGTGTGACATCATAAGCAGCCTTCTCAATTGGGCAACGTCCCCAAAGATAATCATTTAGAGTATACTTTATCTTTTCCTCGTTAAGACCGAAAAGAACGTGAATTCCAGGCGATTGAATATCTGTATCAACAATACCAACTCGCTTACCCGAACGAGCAATGAGAGTAGCTATATTAGCAGTTACATTTGATTTACCTGTTCCGCCACGGAACGAATGAACAGATACAACTTTAGACATAATATATATCCTCTTTAATTTGGTGAAATTACTCGTAGAGACAGGCAATAGGAAAGAATATGATCATAATTCTTAGTTTTTATATTGATCAAAATCTATTTTTAATTTCTATGGCATTGTATTTATCGTATAAATTTAAAAACAGATACACATCTGAAGAATGTCTCAAATCCCTATTCAACTAAATATGTAAACAGCTTCTGACTTTCGTTGACTGGTTAAGTAAAATTAGCTATAACTTTCGTCTTATGTAAAGATAAATCTAAAATTTAGATGTAAAATCAAAAGTTTGTTAGTGGTTAGTAGTTAGTGGGTAGACGCTTACACCAGTTCCCACGACCCTTACATCAATTGGCGATGAAGCTTGTGATAAGCCAAAAATTATTTGATAACGCCATAGCGATCGCCATTGAATTTAGAGTTAAGTTACCTCTGTTTGCAAAATCCTTAACTTTTCTACATCGACAATTGACCGCTTAAACCCTAAAAATAAGGTCAGTCAACCTTTGATGAATGACGCAGCCAATCAGAATGCACGAACTGTTGTCACCCTACGAATATCAAGTTGGTGGTCGCCTCCCAGTAGATGCACCTAGCTATGTCATGCGCCAGGCAGATAAGGAACTCTATCAGGCTTTGAAAGCAGGTGCTTTTTGTTACGTTCTCAATTGTCGCCAGATGGGGAAGTCTAGCCTGCGGGTACAGGTAGCTAAGCAACTGCAAGAAGATGGCTTTGCCTGTACAACGGTTGACTTGTCTGGAATTGGGAACAAGAATATTACACCAGACCAATGGTATGCCGACATTATTATGCGTCTGGTGCGAAGTTTGCGTTTATCTAGCCAGATTAACGTCCGCAATTGGCTAGCAGAACAACAAGACTTATCGCCTGTAGGTCGTTTAGGCGAGTTGCTACAAAACGTATTACTAGAATTGATCGCCCAACCAATTGTGATTTTTTTCGATGAAATCGACAGTACCCTCAGCCTACCATTCAATACAGATGACTTTTTCGCTCTCATCCGCTCTTGCCACGAATATAATCGCCTTACCTTTGCTTTATTGGGAGTTGCAACCCCTTCAGATTTAATTGCAGATAAAACACGTACACCTTTTAATATCGGTCGGGCGATCGAGTTGAACGGTTTCTGTCTGCATGAAGTCAAACCATTAGAGGGAGGATTGGCTGCAAAAATAGAAAATCCCAAGTCCGTACTCAAGGAGATTCTAGATTGGACGGGAGGACAACCATTTCTGACTCAAAAGTTGTGTCAATTGGTAGCACAGGAGGAAGACGGGGAAACAGGAAAAGAATTTTCTAGCCCCCAATACCCATTCCTGCAAAAATTGATGGGGGAGATACTAACACAGCATGAAGAGATTGCTGATAAAGTATCTGCAATTGTGCGATCGCGCATCATTGAAAATTGGGCAGCCCAAGATGAGCCACCCCACTTAAGAACAATACGCGATCGCTTACTCAGTAATGAACAACGCGCTAGTAGACTGCTGGGGCTATATCAACAAATTCTCCAAGATGATAGTGTCTGTGCTGACGATTCTCCAGAAAAAATTGAGTTACTCTTATCAGGATTAGTTGTCAAACAACAAGGTTGTTTACGAGTTTACAACCGCATTTATCAAGAGGTATTTAACCCCGAATGGGTGGAAAAGCAATTAAAAAAATTACGCCCTTACGCAGATTTACTCAATAGCTGGGTAGCATCTGATTTTCAGGATGAAACATATCTCCTACGAGGGGAAGCGCTGAAACAAGCTCAAACCTGGGCAAAAGGCAAGAGTTTGAGCAACCAAGATTATCGTTTTTTAGCTGCTAGTGAGGAACTCGATAAACGAGAAGTGCAGAATGCCCTCAGCACATCCGAACAAGCAAATCAAATTCTGCTTCACGCCCAACAGCAAGCGAAGAAAACCATTCGGCGCGGATTGATGAGTTTATCAGTGCTTTCGGTGGTAGCTGTTAGCCTAGTAGGACTCTCAGGATTGCTGACATGGCAAACCACACAACAAAAACGACAGGTAGCTATTGGTGAAATTAAAGCCCTTACCCTTTCATCAGAAGCTGCTTTTGAGTCTGATCATAACTTAGATGCCTTGCTTGCCAGCATAAAAGCAAGTCAGAAATTGAACCAACTGGGATGGCAGAATGCGGATACAGACTTGAAAGTGCGGGTAGAAAAAGCACTACGGCAATCTATTTACTGGATACGCGAAAACAATCGCTTAGTAGGGCATACAGATGTAGTCACACGGGTAAAATTTAGCCCAGATGGACAGAAGCTTGCTTCTGCTAGTTGGGACAAGACGGTGAAAATTTGGCGGCGTGATGGCAAGCTACTTCACACCCTGCATGGACATACTGATGGCGTATGGAGTATAAATTTTAGCCCGAATGGCAAGATGTTGGTTAGTGCCAGTCGGGATAAAACTGTAAAGGTTTGGCGTGTTGAAGATGGTCGAGAACTTCTCACTTTACCTCACAAAGATTGGGTAGCGTGCGTAGGCTTTAGCCCCGATAGCAAGATGGTAGCGGGGATGGAGTGGGGTGGCACAATGCGGCTATGGAATTTGCAAGGAAAAGAGTTGCGATCGTTCCATACCCATAATGCACCTGCTGTAGCGATTAGTTTCAGCCCCAAGGGAGGAATGATTGCTACCGCCAGTCGGGATGGTACTGCCAAGGTTTGGAGCCTTGATGGTCAAGAACTACTGACACTCACAGGACATCGCAGTTGGGTAATGTATGTTAATTTCAGTAGAGATGGTAAAACAATTATTACTGCCAGTCGGGATAAAACTGCCAAACTCTGGAATCTTCAAGGAAAGGAACTAGTAACTCTACGTGGACATACTGACACAATTGGTAGTGCAGTATTCAACCGGGATGGTCAGATCATTGCTACTGCTGGTTGGGACAAAACTGTGCGCCTTTGGAATCGTCAAGGTAATCAACTGCAAGTTCTCCAAGGTCATACAGATGCAGTTTGGGGTGTCAACTTTAGTAAGGATGGTCAGCTGCTGGCGAGTAGTGGTGAGGATGGGATGATAAGACTATGGAATTTAGGCAATACTCACTCCTTTATACTCAATCTTGGTGAAGCTGCTGCTGCCAGTGTTAGTTTTAGTCCTGATGGTCAGACCCTTGGTAGTGCTGGTCGTTATACGATGGCTAAAATATGGAACCTACAGGGACAACTGCTAACAAAACTCGGCGGTCATGACGATACATTGAGAAGTTTACAATTCAGTCCCAACGGCAAATTCATTGCCACTAGCAGTCGAGACAAAACTATTAAGCTGTGGAACCTAACTGGCCAGGAATTGGTAACATTGCGGGGTCATCAAGCGGATGTGAGAAGCGTTAGTTTTAGCCCTGATAGTCAGATCCTTGCCAGCGCTAGTTGGGATACAACTACCAAACTGTGGAATCTAGCTGGTCAAGAACTTGCCACCCTGCGGGGACATCACTCAGGTGTGAGGAATGTGAGTTTCAGCCCCGATGGTCAAACGATCGCTACCGCCAGTGAAGATACTACAGCTAGACTTTGGAGCCGGGATGGTAAAGAATTATTGATATTACGAGGACATCAGGCAGGAGTAAATTCAGTCAGTTTCAGTCCCGATAGCCAGATGATCGCGACTGCGAGTAAGGATAAAACAGTCAAGCTGTGGAACCGACAAGGTAAAGAAATATTGACTCTCCGGGGGCATGAAGCTGAGGTAAATGCTGTAATTTTTAGTGATAACGGACAGACTATTATTACGGCTAGTGAAGATATGACACTCAAGCTTTGGAACCTTAGGGGAGAAATATTGCAAACCCTTGGAGGTCATACTGCTGGTGTCAAAAGTCTGAGTATCAGCCCTGATGGTCGGGTATTGGCTTCATCAGATTCTCTGGGTAAAGTAATTCTGTGGAATTTAGATTTTGATTCCAGCCCAGAGAAATTATTGATGCAAGGGTGCAAGTGGATCGGGGATTATTTGAAAAATAGTGCAAATCTTAAAGAGGAAGACCGTCATTTGTGTGATCGCACCTGAGATTATCCACTAAAGAGTTTCTCAATCTAAAATCTAAAATCCAAAATGGTATTACAGAGTCTCTTTATAATTCATAGTTGATAATTCAATGCCAACTGCCAAAAAATTGTTTCATGTTGATGAGTTGAATGTGCAAATTTATAACGGTGAAACTGAATTAGCCCAGAATGTAGCAGAAATTGCACAGAATTATTTACAGGATGTTCTACAACAAAATGGTAATGCTACTGTATTGCTAGCTACAGGTAATTCTCAGATTAAATTTCTCGATGCATTGATAGGATTGGGTGGCATTGATTGGTCGCGGGTTACTTGTTTTCATTTAGATGAGTATTTAGGAATTTCTGCTACTCATGCTGCTAGTTTTCGGCGCTACCTGCGGGAACGTTTCCACAATCGAGTCAATCTGAAAGAATTTCATTACATAGAGGGTGACACTTTAGAACCAATACTAGAATGCGATCGCTACAGCAAATTATTACAAGCACAACCAATTGATTTGTGTTGCTTGGGTGTGGGAGAAAACGGACACATCGCTTTCAACGATCCATCTGTGGCTAATTTCCAAGATCGTTACAGCGTCAAACTAGTCAAATTAGATCAAGTTAATCACCAGCAACAAGTAAAGCAAGGTCATTTTGCTAGTTTAGAAGCTGTACCAAAATATGCTTTTACTGTTACTATTCCCACAATTTGTTCTGCTAAAAAAATTCTTTGTCTTGCGCCAGCATCACATAAAGCTAAAATAGTCCAAAAGATGTTACAAGGACAGATCAGCACAGATTGTCCTGTTTCTGTGCTGCGTAAATATTCTCAGACAACACTGTTTTTGGATGAAGATTCTGCTTCACTGCTTAGTCAAAGTTTGATGTCTTAAACCTGGTCTAGCCATGCTAAAATCTCGGCTTTACTGTCTGCCAATCCCTTATAAATGAGAGATTCCGGTCTCATCGAGTGAATTGCAGCAGATAGTTGGTACCGCAACTGTGGGTCTTTTTTGATCACATGACAATCCCGAAAGTAGGTGCGGATAGTAAATAGCGCCGCCTCACACTCTGGTAATCCCCAAATCACTTGACGCTCTATTCGCAGATACAAGCGAGGATGCTCCCGATTAAAATTTCTACCTAGCCATTGTTTGACTGACACATTTGGCGGTGCTTCGGGGTGATGGTTCAGGCGAGTGTCAGTACTTAAACCCCAAGCAAAGCGTACCATTGGTTCCCGGATAATCATGGTGTTGACAATGGCGTTAGCGCGGCGATTAATTTTTTCTATACCTGCCACAGGTACATGAACTGTGGCAAAGTCTTTGCCAATTTTCTCTTCTGCTGACCAGTGGTTGGGATAGCACAGATGAATTGCACTTACCCAATTGTTACCATTTTTTCTACGGGAGATTACAGTGATATCTTCTTGTATCTGTGCCGCCAACGCATCGAGAGTAGAGGCATAAGGTGGAATTATTGAGCTAGTTTGTGCTATTTGTATCTGGTAATTTGGATCTAGATAGAGAGACTCTCCTGTCAGTTGATTGTAAAATTTGATATCAGCGTTGCTCCCGCGTTCGATGTGGAAGTATTGTGGGTATTCTTGAGTGAGGCGGTTGATAATTAATTGAGCGATCGCACTAGCTACAACATTAGAATAATTACTAGTTTGATAGTACTTGCTCAATCTTTCGGTGCGCCCAGCAAGCTTTACATCACGATAGTGAGCAAAGTTTTCATCTATTTGAAATACTTGTTGGTCAACTTGACCATTACCAATGTCGTTGGTTAAAGGAATTAAACCAGGTTTGACCTCATAGCGTCCATTACTCAGCGGAAAGTAGTAAACTGCATCATTAGATGCTTCAACAGTTTTAGCTTCCATCAATAATTGAAGCATAGGCTCATACCGTTTTACTATCAGTCTGACACGACTAAAATGGTGAATTAGTCGTTAGCCTCTATTACAACATCTGTCTTGCCATTAACTGAGCAAACAGTCCTTGTTGTTGTGCTAGTTCGTCGAAACTACCTTGCTGTACGACTCTACCCCCCTGGAGTACATATATGCGATGAGCATTACGGATAGTGCTAAGACGGTGAGCGATCGCAATTCTGGTTACTTGTAATCTTTCCAAGCTTTCACTGACAATTGCCTGAGTTCTGTTATCTAAAGCACTAGTAGCTTCGTCAAATAACAAAATCCGGGGTTTCAATACTAATGCTCGCGCAATTAATAACCTTTGTCGTTGTCCCCCGGATAAGTTAGTAGCACCCTCGCTCACTACTGTATGCATACCCATCGGCATACCTTCGATATCGTCGGCTAAACCAGAGGCTCGTGCTGCGTCCCAGGCTTCTTCCATCGTAATCATTGCCCCGCTAGCAATATTATCAAAGATCGAACCCGACATCATCCGGCTATTTTGCATCACCACACCCAACTGCCGACGCACAGCATTCACATCTAGTCCAGCCAAATCTTGTCCATCGTAGTAAATCGTGCCAGACTCCGGATGATCGAAACCCAGCAATAAACGAAACAGAGTTGATTTACCACTTCCAGAAGGGCCAACAAGGGCAATATACTCTCCTGGTTCAGCTTTGATGGTGACATCATCTAAAGTCAGCGGCCCATCATCTCGATAGCGAAACACCACATGGTCTACAAGCAACTTACCCGATAGTCTGCCAGGATCGGTTTTGCTGGCAGTGATTTCTGGTATGGCTGTGAGAATTGGTTCCGCACGTTTCCACATCGGTAAGACTCGCATAACGTCCACAACTGTGGTACTTAAACTAGTCGCTCCACCAATGAAGCTACCAAAGGCAGCATTGAAGGCGAGGAAAATACCAGTAGATAAACCGCCACCTTCAGGTGAGTCCTGAATCATACTAGCAGCAACCCAAAATAGAAGAGCATTTGTTAGAGGTGGCAGCACTTTAGTGATGAAAGTCACACCATCTTCAATACCCTGAGTTCTCAACATCAGTTTGAGTTGATGAGTGTATTGTCTACTCCAGTAGGCAAAGGCTCGTGACTCTGCTCCTGAAACTCGGATTTTCGATACACCATTAATCAACTGCACCATCACACCAAAGATTTGCCCTTCTAGCTCTAGCAAGGGACGGAACTTTTGTACAGTCAGAATACCAGAGAAAAGAGTGATAGCAATATTGACAACAGCAACAAAACATGCAAGCAAAGCAAGCGTTGCACTGTAGTAAAACAACAGTCCAAGATTAAGCAAAGAAAAGAAACTAGAGAAAATACTTTTGATGACAGTACTACTTAATTTCTGGTGAATTTGAGAAATGCTACTCACCCGAGATTTCAAGTCACCAACTGAGTACTGACGGAAAAACGACGCTTGCAAATTTAACAGCCGATCCCATACCGCCGCCTGTGTAGAAGATTCTGCAAAAGTCTGTAGTCTGATAATGGCAAATGCTTGAGTCAGTTCAAACATCGTTTGTCCAAAGGTGACAGCCAAAAGACCTAAGCCAATTTGCGTTAATAATCCCCGGTTAGCATCCGGAATGGCATTGTCGATCAAGATAGCAGTTGCTTGGGGTGTCAGCATCCCTAGTACAGTGGTGATCACTCCCGCCAGCATAATGTAAATTAGCTCTTTGAAGTGTCCTCGCAGGGCAAACTGGAGTAAATCTTGAATTTTAAATTTTGTATCAGGAAAAGGTCGATAAAATACGTAGCCAGTCGGAGCTAAATTAGCAGCAGAGCGCTCATCTACACGGGTACGAGTCCGCTCCAGGGGATCAAAAATCTCGTAACGGTTGTCGGATATCGGTAATATTGCTACAGGGTGGTCGTCTTTGGTGTAAGTAAGTACGGGGCCAGAATCTTTTTTCCACCACTTGTCAGCCAAAGAAATCCGACGCATCCTGACTCGGGAAGCACGAGCGATCGCTTCTAGTGGTTCTGCTACCCGTCTAAGATCCTCTGACTGGGCTGGTGGGCAAATCTTAATCCCTAAAGCACGTCCCACCGCACCAGCAGCAATCATTAAAGCCTGATCTGAAGTATCAACCGACTTTGTCTCTGGAGGAAAAGCTGATTTCCGTACTTCTAGCACGGATGACAGTTCCCCCAAAGCCTCCTGCATTACCTGATAATTGAGACGTTCCCTTTCTTGAAACCTCCGTAATTCTGCGGTTATTTCCGATTGCTCCAACAGTTCAATACCTTGAAGAAAATAGGTTGTCAGTTGGGACAAACTTTTTAATATCGTATCTCCATTTTGCAGATCCGAAGTTTCACTAGTAGCAAGCTCAACAATACTATCTGCCTGCAACCACATATCTGCACTCAAAGGCAAAATGCCAGAACTGGGATAAATTTGTAGTTTTTCAATTCCCATCCAACGAACATACCCTTCCTGAATTTCCACCCAAGACACTGTATCAGGTTGGGGTTGGAAAATATCACTTTTATTTAAGGAGAAAAAGTTAATTCCTTCTGGTTTGACAGGCATTGCTGGAGGAACAATTTCAGACAGTGCCAAGCCTAGCTGATTCACCCAGTCATCCACCAGCGACACAGCCTCACCATCTTTATTGGCAATCAACCTGTTAAAATCTGCCTTGGACATCTTCAGGAGTTCTGTCTCCTCCATCGATACCGCTAGAATCTGGCGTTGCTCCTGATTTTGACTAGGTATTGTCGAGAACATCGCCTCTCCATCTCCCAAAGTCAATAAATAACGCCGAGAACCCTCCGGTACACCATCCTTAACAGCGATCACAAACAACGCCATCGAACCAGACTTAATCAACCAAACCGTCTCTGGGTCATTTAAAAGTATTGGTTGATTACCCTTTAATATATATTCTTGTCCCTGTGGGATAACAAAACTAATTTGATTAATCATAAATATTAATTAATAGTCAATAGTCATTGGTTATTGGTTAGTAGTTAGTGGGTAGAGACGCGATGTTCCTCGCGTCTGTACATTAGTGGTTAGTAGTTAATAGTCTTTACTCTTCACACTCCACCCTACGGGAAGCCACTTGCGTGTCTACACACTCCACCCTTACCTTAAGCCGCTACGCGTCTACACACTCCTCACACTCCCCACACTCCCCACCTCCCCTAAAGCGCTCCCCCCTCACTACGAATCAACTCCAAATACTTACCCTCAACCTGCTTCAATTCATCGTGGGTTCCGCGCTGGATTACCTTTCCTCGTTCGAGGACAATAATTTCATCACAATCGCGGATCGTGCTGAGGCGATGCGCCACTATAATGCAAGTACAACCACGCTGGCGGAGTTTCCGGTCAATGATTTTTTCGGTCTCAGTATCAAGAGCGCTGGTAGCTTCATCCATTACTAAGATTGCGGGATTATTAACTAAAGAGCGGGCAATTTCCAAACGCTGTCGCTGACCGCCGCTCAAATTGCTGGCACCTTCTAAGAGTTCAGCACCATAACCCCCTGGCAAGGAAATCACAATATCGTGGATTGCTGCATCTTTACAAGCACGCACCAAATTACTTTCTGGTACAGTAGTATCCCAGAGCGTCAAGTTTTCTCTAACACTGCCAGCAAACAGAAAAATATCCTGTTCTACTAAAGCCAGAGAATTAACTAAAACTTGCCGAGGAATTTCACTTCTGGGTTGACCATCAAACAGGATCTCTCCTTCCCAAGGTTCATATAGCCCAGCGATCATTTTGGCGATCGTAGACTTACCAGAACCACTTCCACCAACTAAAGCAACGCGCTGTCCTGGTTTAAGCGAGAAATTAAAGTTTTCAATCAAAGGAGCAGCAATCCGGTTATAGCCAAAAGTAACATTGCGTAGCTCGACATACCCTTGTAATTTAGTTGCAGGAGCAGCAGGTACAGGAACGGAAGAAGACGCCGAAAGCTTCTGAGCAGGTGACGCGGAGAGTGCTTCATATATATTCCCAAGATCCCCTTTTCCTCCTTGTCTCCCTTGTCTCCCTTCGCCCCCTTGCCCTCCCTGTCCCCCTTGTCCTCCCTTTTCCCGAACCGTCGGGTTACGCAACACATCATCAAGACGGGTGATACTACCTTCTACTTCTTGCAGGCTACTTCCCAAAGTAATGAGATTGTTCACAGGCTGCATAAACTGTTGCATCAAAGCCTGAAATGCCACTAGCATCCCAATGCTTAAATATCCATCTATCACCCGCAAACCGCCTACAGTGATCAGCAACATGGAGGCAATTCTGGAGAGGAAAGAAGGTAACACTCCTAATGCTTGGTTAGTTACATCCATTTCTTGTTGAGTATTGATCGATTTGGCATAATAACCTGCCCACCGCGAGAAGAAATCTGACTCCAAGCCCGATGACTTCAGCGTTTCCATACTCTGGAGACCAGAAATTGAAACTCCAGTTACTTTACCTTGATCCTGTTGATATCGCATATTGGCATCAACGCGTCGTCTTGATACCCACTGCAAGGCGAGGAGATTAAAAGCGACAAAAGCTATGCCAATCGAAGTTAGCACAACGTCATATTGCAGCATGATCACTGCATAAAAAATTACCGTTACTGCTGCGATCGCTGTGGTTGCCAATTTACCGGAAAGTAGACCTGCTAAAGAGTCGTTAAGCTGCACACGGCTGCTGATTTCTCCTGCAAATCGTTGATCGTAAAAACTCACAGGTAAATGTAAAATATGCCACAAAAATTGACTGGACATACCTACAGATAGCTTGATTTTCATCCGACGCAGAGACTGCAACTGTAGTAGAGTCAAAAATCCAGTAATTACTGCTGTAAATACAATCCCCCCAATCAGGGGATTCAACCATTCTTTGCGACCCTGAATTAAAATATTATCTACAAATACCTGGGAAAAAGCTGGCATTGCCATTCCAGGAATTACCAAGAACAATCCTGCTACCACACAATAAACAAGTGCCACAACCGAAAAGCGCATTCTTTGCCACAAAGCTGCAACAATGCTGGGTTTGCGTCCCCCTCTTTTGAACTCTGGGCCAGGCTGCAAAACCAATACTACACCTGTAAAAGAATTGCTAAATTCCTGCATAGAGACATGGCGTGGCCCACTAGCAGGATCATTGAGATAAACTCGATCCTTACCAAATCCTTCTACAACTAGGAAATGGTTGAAATTCCAAAACACAATGTAAGGACATTCCATTTCCCGTAGTCCATCCAAATCTGTCTTGAAACCTTTGGCATTAAACCCATAGCTTCTAGCAGCAGCGAGGACGTTAGTAGCTTTACTCCCATCACGCGATACACCGCAATCTTGACGGAGTTTCGCCAACGGCACAATTCGACCGTAATAACCAAGAATAATTCCTAAAGAAGCAGCGCCACATTCCACAGCTTCCATTTGCAGCAGCGTGGGAGTATGACGCCGAGTATCTTTACGCTTTTTAGGTAGTGATTTTAATATTCGCTTTAACATAGTTATTTATCAATAGTTAGTAGTTAGTACAGACGCGAGGAACATCGCGTCTGTACATTAGTGGTTAGTAGTTAGTGGTTGGTTATTCTCCTCACACTCCCCACCTCCCCATCTCCCCACCTCCCCATCTTCCCAATTCCTACGATCCACCCAAAGACTTCAGAATGGGTAATACAAAATTAATTGGTGCTTCTTCTTTCACGGTGATCCGTACAGAGGAAGTCGTACCAGGAGTGATTTTTTGTTCTGGGCCTTTGGAAGAAGACCATTTGTAACCACTGAAGGTTGAAGTGTCTGGTTGAAGTTCGGCGATGACTTGGATCTGAGGTTGTGCTGTGACTAAACTATTGACGATGTCTGGATTGCCTACGACCTTAGCTGCACCTGCTTTTGTAATCGGGAAGGGTGAAACATCGGTGATTGTGCCAACAATACCGCCAAAGCGTTCCCGCTCGACTGTAGAAGGTGTAATTTGTAACTTCATACCCTTGCGGAGCTTTTTACCGTCATTAACAGGAATAAATGCAACTGTTTGTAATTTTGTAGACGGTGTTTGTTGAATATCAATTGTGCCAATGCGAGTTCCTGGAGCCAAACTTTGTCCGGGATTGACGGTAAGTTCTAAAATACGTCCAGTATAATTACTGATAAATTGAGAGTTATTTTTTAAATTTAATTCTAGTTGGGCAATGGTGCGCTGCAAATCTTGAATCTGATTTTTCCGAGTCACTGAAGCTTGGAAATTTCGTTCTGCTAAGCTTTTTTGTTGAGCGTTTAGTTCTGTCAACTGGGTTTTAAATTTATCAATTTGGTTAAGATTCTCTAGGTAGGACTTTTGGGCTTGAACCTGATTGATATCCAGTTGCTTGAGTTGTTGTTTGAGTTCAGAAATTTTTTGCAGACTATTGAGGTAAGTTTGTTGTGCTTCTAACACTGTATCATCTGAAATAGCTCCTTCATTTTTGAGTGCTTGACGCCGCTCAAGTCTTACTTTGAGAGTAGGAGCTAAAGTTTCAGCATCGCGCAAATTTTGTAATAGATTTTGTCGCTGTTGATCGATCGCATCCAAATTTTTACTTTTGAGAATTGGATTTAAAGCTTGGGCTTGCTGCAATTGTACTTCTAAGTTTTGGCGCTGTTGAGCGATCGTTATGATTTGCTGTTGAGTGCGTTGGTCTTGCAGTGAATTAGCATCTTGATCTTGGGCTTGCAGTTGTGCTAATTTGGCACGCTGTTGTAGCAGTTGCGCTTGCAGTTCATTTTGGTCAATTGTTCCCAGTACTTGTCCTTTCTTAACGAAGTCGCCCACACGCACATTTAATGTCTGCAATTGACCTGAAGAAGGAAAATCGAACCCGACTACTTTGCTAGGAAAGATAACTACACCTTTACCCTCAACTGTAATCGGGATACGACCCAATACACTCCAGGCCAAACCTGCTGCAACCAAAGTACCCAGACCAATTAAAGGTAGCCACTTGGTCGGGCTAATTACTTGCATTAACTGATCTAAGCGCTCAGGTGAAGATGAATGATCTAAGGCTTGTTTGCGAAATAAATTATTTTTTTGAGTAACCATAATCTTATATCAGTTATCAGTTAGAGACGCGATTTATCGCGTCTGTACAGTTATTAGTTACGCGATAAATCGCGTCTGTACAGTTATCAGTTATCGGTTGATAACTGTTCACTGAATTTAAGTGCGGCTAATTCTTTTCAGCATCCAGTCAAATCTGGCTCCAGCCAGCGCTACTTGCCCTAAAAAGTCAGAGTTCAGTTCGTTCTCATATTCGATATTTTCACCCAGCGACTGACCCGTACTATAACTAAGTCTGCCGTACCCCAACCGACTAACTATTGCTTGTTGTTTATATGCTAAAAGAACTGCCAGAACTCGATAAAAACGGGCAGCAAAAGCAACATCGTGCAGCAGTTTAGCGGCTAATCGCCAGCGAGGAATTGACAAGACCATCGAATCCTCTGCGGCTTTCACAGTCATAGAGGGTGGAGGAGCCTCCACAAAAGGGGTTTCTCCGACAATGTCGCCTCGAGACAAGTTCGCAAACTCGCGTTCTACAGTTTCGCTGTCTTCTAAATTGGAAAATGCACGGGCTAAAGGATTGCGATCGTCCTCAGATGTAGAAAGTGTCAATTTTCCATCGAGAAGGATATGCAAAGCTTCTACAGGTCTGCCGCTAGGAATAAGAACAGCACCTGCGGGAATTCGGTTTACATCCCCTGCAACAATTAACCAATCAATATCGCTATCATGCAATTCTGCAAAAATAAATAAGATTTCTCTCAACCGAGGTTGGCTGAGGACTAATGTACTGTGACCAAGTTGACTAACTATTTTTTCTAGTCTGTCTGCAAGCAGAATTGCACTTGCTCGGTAAAGATGGGCAGCAAAACCGACATCTTGTTTCAGTTTTGTTGCTAACTGTTGTTGCGGAATCACTAAAACCTGGGAATTTTTGAGTGCTTTAACAGTGGTCGAAGGCAAGTATGACTCTATAAAAGGAATTTCTCCTACCATTTCTCCACTAGATAATCTGGCGATTTCCCGCCCTGACATTTCACCACCTTCTAAAGCAGCAAAGGCACGTCCCAATGGGTTGTTGTCAGCCTGAGATATAGAAACTGTTAATGCTCCATCTAAGAGAATATATAAAGCATTGACAGGTTCGCCTTGGCGGATGAGAACTTGACCTGTAGAAATTTCTTCTCTACTACCAGTCTTCAGCATCCAGTCAATATCACTATTACTAAGTTCCTTGAGTAGAACTTCTGTCATAATTAGACTCTCTTATATTTTCTAAGGGTATGAGAGCGTTTTTACTTGGTAAAAAATTTAACAATGGAAATAAAAAGGCTTTGCAGAATGCAAGCATAAGATCGAGTGATCTTTGTTTGAACCTTTGTGTAACTATCTGAGGTAGGTTAGGAATTTATGCAGCCATTCAATAATGTTATATTTCTTTACAATATTTCCTGCTTCAGCACGCCAACTTCAGACCAGTTCTTTCGAGGCGAGTTGTATAATCTCTTTTTTCTAGTTGTGTTCTGGTATATATCTGCGATTGATAAGTTCTTGATTTAACTGTTAAGAGGTTATAGAGTTTATTTTCGAGGATTTGTATTCACGTCTATAAATCCAAACCTAAAAGAGGAATCGCAGAGAAGATTTTATCCACAGATTGGGAAACTGACTGTGTTAAATCATCGGGAACTAGACTCAGTTGCTTAGCAACATATTGAGTATTCTCTATACCACCAGCTAAAGTATTTATTTCTTGCTCAGTCAGTTCTATAATTTGATTGTCGTTAAATATTTCATCTGACATAACTTTCTCCAATTTTTTTAAAGATTTCAGTTTATAAAAACAGAGAATTATTCATGGTTGAATAAATTTTTCTTTTCTCTGTTTTTTGTCAAAGTTAGAATATTTAGCTAATATTTAGATCTTGAATAGCAGTTGATTCTATATTAGTAATTTCGATGTGTAAGGAATTAAAAGAACCTTCTGAATTTACAATGCTTACCTGATCTAAGACAAATTTACTTTGTTTGAAATTAGCTATATTTACTTGGCTAAATTGATTAATATCTTTAAACAATTCAGATAGGTTGAGACCTCCTGATACTTCATCTAATTCTTCCTCAGACAATTCTGTGATTTTATTGTCTTCATCAGTTTTAATTTTCTTAGACATGTTTTATCCTCACTTCCTACTTATTTGGTAAAGCAGAGTAATCTTAATTATTGAATAAAATAATCAAAATTTCCTCTGCTAATTAAAGAAGAATTGTTGATTGATGAACTTAAGCTTCTGCTTGTTTTTGAACAACAGATTCAAGATCTAAATACTGAATATCTGTCGTTGAAACAGAACCAAAGGGAGTAGCAGCTGAAGCTGATTTAATACTCTCTTGGCTAGTTGCAAAAGCAGCAAGTTCATTCAGGCTAGCGCCACCAGCTACTACATCTAGTTCTTGTTCAGACAATTCGATGGATTTGTTGATTTCGTGAGACATAATTTACCTCGTTTGTTTGTGTTGTTTGTGTTTTTTTTGAAAGCAGAGATTACCTCTGCTAATCAAAGAAGAATTGTTGATTGATGAACTTAAGCTTCTGCTTGTTTTTGCACAACAGATGCAAGATCTAATTCTTGAATATCTGTTGTAGAGAAAGAGCCAAAACCAGTTGCTGCTGAAGCTGATTTGATACTTTCTTTTTCAGTTGCAAAAGCAGCAAGTTCATTCAGGCTAGCGCCACCAGCTACTACATTTAGTTCTTGTTCAGACAATTCGATGGATTTGTTGATTTCGTGAGACATAATTTACCTCGTTTGTTTGTGTTGTTTGTGTTTTTTTTGAAAGCAGAGGTAATCCTCTGCTAATCAAAGAAGAATTATTGATTGATGAACTTAAGCCTCTGCTTGTTTTTGCACAACAGATTCAACATCTAAACTTTGAATATCTGTTGTAGAGAAAGAGCCAAAAGCAGTTGCTGCTGAAGCTGATTTAATGCTCTCTTGGCTAGCTGCAAAAGCAGTAAGTTCATTCAGGCTAGCGCCACCAGCTACTACATCTAGTTCTTGTTCAGACAATTCGATGGATTTGTTGATTTCGTGAGACATAATTTACCTCGTTTGTTTGTGTTGTTTGTGTTTTTTTTTGAAAGCAGAGGTAATCCTCTGCTAATGAAATGAAGAATGACTAATTTAGAAGTTTAAACTAAACGTCGATTTGTTTTTGAACCGCAGATGCGAGATCTAATTCCTGAATATCTGTTTGGGAAAAAGCTCCGAAGGGAGTAGCAGCTACACTTGATTTAATGCTGTTTTGTTCAGCAGCAAAAGCAGCGATTTCATTCAAGCTAGCACCACCAGCTACTACATCTAGTTCTTGTTCAGACAATTCAATAGATTTGTTAATTTCGTAAGACATAATTTACCTCGTTTGTTTGTGTTGTTTGTGTGTTGTTTACTAGTTGAAGAAAGCAATAGTTTGGAAACCTTTTCATTTATTTTTTGGTCTTCTGTGTTTGATTGCCTTCGCAACTGTATTCATAGTAGAATTTTGATTAGAGATAAACATCTGAAAAACGTCTATACTCTCATCTCAACTAAATAAATAAACCTACTGGGACTTTCGTTGAGTCATTGAGTAAATATTCCTAAGACTAAAGTTGGAGATTGTAGAGAAAAATTCAATAGACCTCTTAAACAAATATTTTTTACCTCACCCTAACCCTAAGCATTGACGAGGAGGGAACTAAATCTCTCCCCGTTAACAGCTACGGTGTACATACAAGTCTGAAATAGCTTATGAATCCTGGTTTTACCTCACCCTAACCCTCTCCTTTACAAGGAGAGGGAACTATATCTCTTATTTCCCAAGATATTCGGGGATTAAGGGAGGTAAATTTAACTTGTGTATACACGGTAGCCCGTTAATAGTGGGATTAAGCAGGGTGGTTTCATACGACGGAAGAAAAATTATAATCCCTACTAACTTCTTAAACTCTTTGTGTTCTTTGTGTCCTTAGTGGTTTGTAGTGGTTTGTTAACATACATATCTCCAGGTGTGAAGGAGCTAATTAAATTTTCTGGTGTTTGTATGAAACCACCCTGCGTTCACGGAGGAATTGAGGGTTTTTAGGATTCATGTAAGAGGTCTAATATCTTCAGTTATTAATTTGAAATGAATAAGTAATACTCGCTAGTAGGTGTGACAGAACGAATGTCTGTAACGCACCTCCACACGGAAATATAGTGGGTTACGTTATCACTAACACACGCTACCCTACTGGATAATTTATTTTTTTGGTATGCATCAGGGAGACAGAGTTCTACACTAGGGTAGTACTCCTGCAAAAGTTTAGATGCACTCCTATATGATTCGTCTGTTACTCGTAGATGACCAGACTCTTATTCGAGACGGTATCAGGGCTATGTTAAATTTAGAGCCTGATTTAGAAGTTGTGGGAACTGCGGATAATGGTGAAAGTGCGATCGCACAAGTAAAGGCATTACAGCCAGATATTGTGTTAATGGACGTGCGTATGCCTGTGATGGATGGTAGAGTGGCTACTAGCATCATCTCCGAGCAGTTTCCAAATACAAAAGTGATAGTCCTTAGCACCTTTGATGATGATGAATACATTGCTGATGCAATGCGATCAGGAGCAAAAGGCTATTTACTCAAAGATATGCCATCTGAGGAATTAGCACAGGCAATTCGGTTTGTCCATAAAGGTTACACCCAAATGGGACCAGGGCTGTTAGAAAAGATAGTTCCTAAAATCCAAACTTCAGAACCTGCTAGCCCGAAGTTACCAGAACCAAAATTGGATTTGCTGACTGATCGGGAACAAGATGTATTGCGCTTGATTGCAATTGGTGCTACGAACCGCGAAATCGCACAACAACTTTATATTTCGGAAGGAACAGTCAAAACTCATGTCACCCACCTGCTGAATCGTCTCAATCTGAAAAATCGATCGCAATTAGCAATTTATGCGAACTCAGTCTATAGTGCGTAAAGTGTGTTGACTGATACTTTGCACCAGTTGCGATCGCTGTAATGAAATATGCTGTAAGTATTCAAACGAATTTGATTATAGGTTACGGGATTAAATTAGAAGATTTCTAAATATCTTTTACTGGTTATCTATGTTTCAACGAGTTTTGATTTGCACAGATTTTTCTGACGGTTTACACCGTCTCACACATTTTGTTTCTAGTCTTGCGCTTGCGGGGATGAAGCAAATAGTTTTTTTGCACGTTGTTCCATTGTGGGAAAAAGGTATTATTCCACGAGTCGATACTGAGAAAATAGAACAAGCTCAAACCCGATTGGCAAAAACCGTTGGTGAAACTCCTACTGATGTAGAAGTAAAAATAGAAGTTCAATCGGGAAAGCCTGTTGAAATCATCCTTAAGGTTGCTCAAACCTATCAGTCCCAACTGATTATACTGGGTTCTCAAAGTCGCAACTTACTCACTGAAAAATTGGTGGGTAGTACAATGGCTGACTTGTCTCACAAAACAATGATTCCTCTTTTGGTAGTGCGTCCTCAGTTAATCTCTACTTATACTTCTGAGGAATTAACTCTCCGTTGTCAGCACCTTTTCCGCTCTTTGCTACTTCCCTACAACGATACTCAAGCGGCAAATTATCTGGTGCAACAGGTAAAGCAGTTAGCTCAACAACAATCTGATAGATATCTCCAACAGTGTACGTTATGTTGGGTCTTAGAAGATACTGGTCGTCGGGAAGTACCAAAGAAAATCTCACCGCAGCAGGCAGGGCAAACCCTATCTCAGATTAAAGCTGATTTGGAGGGAGTAAATTTACAAGTAGAGATAGAAGTTCGCCAAGGACACTGCGTGACTCAGATTTTAGAGGCAGCTACAATGGCAGATATTAGTGCGATCGCAGTGTCTTCAGGAACGATAGGTAAACTCCAAGAATGGTTGATTTCCAGTTTTGCGGCTGAATTATTGCGTTATAGTTGGTACCCTGTACTCTTTTTTCCACCCCAACGTGGATAATTTATAAAGGAGTTAGCCAATAACTAATTCCACCAATCACTTTATTTTGAAATCCCAAATCACCCAGTTCATCTGGCGGATAACCAATATAAGTCCAATGGGGTACATCATATTCCACAGTCCGAAACCAACCATTTTGATTTAAAGCCTGTCTTTGAGCTTCACTTGATACTCTCAAATCAATTGCTAATCCCCACAGATGTTGTGATGCGCCAGGAGGTGCAACTGTTCCCAAAATTTTTGTTTCTTGACCTTGTTGAACTCTTGTTAAAGTTTTATCGTTAGCATATTTTCTCCAAAATCTAACGTTGGCGGCAAAACTACGAGTGCAATCACTATCAGCGTCACCAGATTTTAAGGGAATACTAACTTGTGCTTTAGCCTGATTTAAGGCATCGGCTGCTGCTTTTTGTAAATAACAGTTGTTAGTTCCATTCACTTTACCCATTGTCAGGGTAGCCTGAAATTCTTTTGTTTCTTTTTCATCTTTAAATAACACTTGAGATGGAAGCTGAACCTCTGAATTATGATTCACAAAAGCTGCTCCATAGGCACGCAATAAATTATATTCATAAGTGCCAGATTCGGGAATTGTTGATAATTTATCTGTTATTGCTGTTAAAAATCGCTCTTTGCTAGTTAAGTTTAAATTAGGAGTAGGAGTAGCCTCGGGAGTGGGGGTGACTATCTCATTAACTATGCCAATATAAAGTTGATTTGATTGCTGCTTGGGAAGTAAATCAGCAAGAATGTAACTTTCTGAATTACGAGTATCTTGATTGAGGATTTTATTTGTTGTTCCACTACTTGCAACTAGACTAAAAACAATTAGGGCAACAATCGTAAAAAAGGCAGTTTTTTTCCAAAATCGTTTCATTTTTCATAATTTTATTGGTAGATTCCCTAACCAGAATTTTTAGTGTAAAAATCTGGTGCTAAAGCGCTACTAAAAACCAAGGGATTTACGTTTATTTACATAGCTTTTTTCATTGTATAATTTTATTTGGCTAAAAAATAATGGGAGGGGCTATTAAACCCCTCCCAGATTTGGGAATATTTTCCCTGTCCTCGGCAAAGCTTGAGTATTAAGGCGATCGCAAGGTTATTTATCTATTCCGGAAACAGACGCTATATTAGATTCTGCGATTTTAGGAAATAGAAAGCCCTTAGCAAATATTTGGGGATTTGTTTGTGAGATTTGGATGTAAGATTGACGCACCTGGGTATTAATTGCAACAGTTTTGACATCGTACATCTCGGTAGCTAGTTTTGGGTAGACGCCGATACCGATAGTCAGCAGCAAGAAGCAAGCAGCAATAAACACTTCACGCGGCTTAGCATCGCTAAACTTAGCCTCAGTCGGGAGGACGCAGTTAGTCCCGAAGCAAACAGCTTCCTGATTGTCTTGGTTTTGTGAACCTGCATCAGAAATAACACAGGTAGGAGCGACATCAGAACCGTAAAATACCTGTCTGAGCATTGAGAGTAGGTATATTGGTGTGAGGATGAGTCCGACGGCTGCTAAGAAAACCATGACAGTACAGAAAGTCGAACTGTAAATGTCGCTAGTGGTGATGCCAACAAAGACTGCGAGTTCGCCCACAAAACCACTCATTCCAGGAAGGGCTAATGACGCCATTGCAGCAGCTGTAAACAGGGCAAATACTTTCGGCATTGCTCGACCAATACCACCCATATCTGACATGATCAATGTGTGGGTGCGATCGTAGGTTACACCTGTAAGGAAGAATAGGACTGCGGCAATCAAACCGTGAGAAATCATCTGTAGCATCGCCCCACTGATTCCCAAGTCGGTGAAGGATGCAATACCCAACAGAACAAAACCCATGTGAGAAACTGATGAATAGGCGAGGCGACGCTTCATGTTGGGCTGGGCGAAGGAATTTAATGCACCATAGATAATATTGATAACACCGAGACAAGCTAAAACTGGCGCAAAATAAACGTGGGCATCAGATAAAATTTCTAAATTGAGACGAATTAGACCATATCCACCCATTTTCAGGAGTACACCCGCCAAAATCATTGACACAGGCGCAGACGCTTCACCGTGGGCATCAGGTAGCCAAGTGTGCATGGGGAAAATAGCCAGCTTCACACCAAAGGCAATCAACAATCCTGCGTACAGAAGTAGTTCTAGTGCCAGGGGATAATTCTTCATCCCCAATTCGACCATATCAAAGGTCATATTGTCACCGTAGAGGGCCATTGCTAACCCTGCTACCAGAATAAAAATCGAAGCTGCTGCTGTGTATAACAAGAATTTTGTCGCTGCGTAGCGGCGCTTTTGTCCGCCCCAAATAGAAACGAGTAGGTAGACAGGAACCAGTTCTAGTTCCCACATAATGAACAACAACAGCATGTCTTGGGCAACAAACACGCCTATCTGTGCAGAATATAACACCAACATCAAAAAATAGAATAGGCGGGGTTTGCGATCGACTTGCCAGGCCGCAAAAATCGCCAGTGTTGTTACTAATCCTGCTAGCAGCACTAGTGGTACAGACAGTCCATCAACTGAAACTGCCCAGTTCAAACCTAGCTGAGGTATCCAGGTGTATTTCTCCACAAGTTGAACAGATGCGCTACTGGCATCGTAATGTTGCCAAAAGGCATAGCACATCAAAATAAAGTCCGCCATACCCACCCCTAAAGCATACCAGCGCAGACGCTTGCCGTTTTTATCGGGGAAAAAGGGAATGGCTAGGGAAGCCACAAGTGGCAATAGGATGATCGCAGTGAGCCAGGGAAATTGATCGCCTATCATTTTTATGAGCAAAAATACTTATGAGTGTATAAACCCATATTATTAAACTTTGTAAACATTTTTTATCAATATTTACCGCAGATAGGTATTGACAAAACTCTAGTTAGGCTTCACGCCTTAATTAATTGTTCTAAAGCTTGGTGCAGTTCTTTTGTTAACTCAGTCACCCCAACTCTTGCTGCATGGCGATCGCTTTGAGATTTTGCCCACCGTTGTGTAACTGATATTGGTTCACCAACTGTAATTAGTACTTGTCGCCAACCCAAACGGGGACGCCCTGGCAGTTTTGTGTTATTTCTGGTTCGGGCAATCATGTCAAATATTAGTAGCGCTGTCTCTGCAAACCTTTCTGGAGTAGGTTTTTCCTTGACATAAGTCCCTGTAACTGCTGTAAAAGTTTCTACCAATCGCATATGTCGCATTCGCAGTTCTGCTTCTGCTGCTACCCAGTCTGCTAATCCTCGTTGGAAGGGTGGTAAAGCGTTAATATCTGACACGTCTTCTCGGTAAATATAACTCCAGCCAGCTTCTTCCAAACGGCGACAACGGTCAATAAAATTTCCTTGTGGTTGTAGTTTAAAATATTGCTCGGCAACTTTTAAGGCTGTATCTTGTAAGCGATGCAGTCTAGCGATTAGTATCTCATTGGCATTGCCTCTAGCCTCAAGTTCACAATCAATTGCAGCAAGATGCTGATGATAAAAGCGTTGATAAAATCCTTCCATCTCTGTTAAAAGACATTCCGCTAGCCGCAACAGACGTGGATAGTGTATCTCTTCTGGATTGGCAATCTCAGATGTGCCAATAGTCTCTACTGGCAAACCACAATCAGCTTCTAGTTTACTCAACAGCCAATCCAGTTTTGCCCAAGGTGGTTTCACATAACTATACTGGAGCGCGATCGGCACAATCAAAACTTCTTCCGAACGGTTAGCTTTATGCAAGTCTTCTACACACCAAAACCCAAATTGAGCAACACCAGGTTCTAAAGGGCTAACGATCCCACTATGTCCATTGGTAGCACCTTCGGGAGCTACTGCGATCGGCATTTTGCCATTAGCAAACAAATTCCGGGCATTTTGAATACCTAGCTTGTCGAGTCGCTTACCCCGACGAATGGGAGTTCCCCCTAAATTTGAGAAAAACCAGCCTAGCCAGTCTCCCGCCCACAATAACATTCCCCGTTCATAAATGAAGTGTGAATGAATTGGGTATTGCAAGGGAATTCCTTGCTGACGTGCAACCCGTGGCACTGCTCTGGAAAGCAGGTATAACATACACAGGGGATCGTCTACCTCTGGATGACGAAATGCCATCAAAAAGCGAACTTTGCCAGTTTGGAATTGTTGATATAATTCGGCTAAAATTTCTGCATTCTTGACTTGGATGCGGGAAATTCCAGCTGGCAACCACGGTCTTAGCCGAAAGCGTAGCAAAATAGGCAGCAACCACTGGGCAAGACGGAGTACAACAGGGTTGAAGCTTTGCGGAATAAACTCCAGCCGTGACTGGGCGTGTTGCATGGAATCAGGCAAGGTTGCTCTCCATTTAACAGTTATCAGTTATCAGTTTTCAGTTACCAGTTTGATCACTGTTGCTGGTACTGTTGACTAATTTAATAACGGTAGCGAATATAGGGGCTAGAAAATAGGGTTTGGGGTGTCAGGATGTAGGAAACTTTACAAAAATACAGATGCGCTATGCGATCGCACAGTACACCCGTAAACTTCAAAGCACTATCCTGAATTGATCTGGAGAACTATGAAAATTTATAAATAACTATATGATTATTTAGCGATTGAATGTTAAATGATTTTGGTAGAAATCAACATGGCTTGGGTCTGCATCGGTGATGTGATTAGCTGACGGTGATGATGCAAATCCTTTCCTAAACCTGAATAACGATTTTTCAACGCTGGCGTTGACAGTGAACTGATAGGTATCAGCTTGCGTTTTGAGATGAAGGAACAAACCAATGAGTAGCAATTTAGCGATTAAGCTTCGTACCGGAACCCAAAAATCCCACACAGCAGCAGAAAACGTGGGATTCATGAAGTGTTTTCTCAAAGGGATTGTAGATAGAGGCTGCTTTGCCAAATTTTTAGGTAACTTGTATTACGTCTACAGCCAACTGGAAGCGGAGATAGAAAAACATCAAGATCACGCCATAGTCGGTAGTATTTATTTTCCAGAACTAAATCGCCAAGCCGCTTTAGAAAAAGATATGGAATTTTACTATGGTAAAGACTGGCGATCGCACGTCAAAATATCTCCTACTGCCCAGAATTATATTGCCCGAATTCAAGAAGTATCTGCAACAGCACCTGAGTTATTGATTGGACACGCATACACCCGCTACATGGGCGATCTTTCCGGCGGTCAGATGTTACAGAAAATTGCTCAGTCAGTCTTAAAGCTAGAAGGTTATCAAGGTACGTCTTTTTACAACTTTGACCAAATTCCTGATAAAAAGGCTTTTAAAGACAAGTATCGTCAAGCATTAGACACATTAAATGTTGATGATTCCACAGCAGAAAAAATTGTCGCAGAAGCAAATAATGCCTTCAGTTTCAATATGAAAATGGCTCAAGAACTAGAAGGAAATTTAGTTCAAGCAATTGGCCAAGTATTATTTAATTCCCTAACTCGTGGTCAAGAAACAGTTATCAGTTAACAGTTATAAGTTATCAGTTATCAGTTATTAACTAAACACTGATAACTGAACACTGAAATATACCCTTCTTCATTGGAAAAATTCGATGGTTTTGCAAATTCCTGGTGTGAATTTCGATATAGATATCATCAAAAAATACGATATTCCCACACCCAGATACACTAGTTATCCACCCGCTACAGAACTGAATGAAGCATTTACAGCATCTGAATTTGAACAAGCGATCGCTTGTTCAAATCAAAGAAAAACGCCTCTGTCTTTATACTTTCATATTCCCTTTTGCCAGAGCGCTTGCTATTTTTGTGGCTGCAATGTAGTTATTTCTCATAATAAGAATATTGCCAAACCTTATCTAGAATATCTGGGTCGAGAAATCAAACAAATAGCATCTTTGATTGATACAGATAGAAAAGTAGTGCAGATACACTGGGGTGGAGGAACCCCAAACTACTTAAGTTTAGAACAGGTGGAAAACCTGTGGAACAATATTACTCATCACTTCCACTTCGATCCACAAGCAGAAATCTCGCTCGAAATTAATCCCAGCTACGTTGATAAAAATTACATCTTTTTTCTCAAAAAAATTGGCTTTAATCGTATTAGTTTTGGTATTCAGGATTTTAATCCCCAAGTGCAAGCGGCTATTAATCGCGTCCAGCCAGAAAAAACACTATTTGAAGTCATGGATTGGATCACAGAAGCAGGGTTTAAAAGTGTGAATGTAGACTTAATTTATGGTCTACCGTATCAAACTTATCAAAGCTTTCACGAGACAATTAAAAAGACAATTGAGTTAAATCCTGACCGGATTGCAGTCTTTAATTTTGCCTATATACCGTGGGTAAAATCAATTCAGAAAAAAATTGCTAAAGATGCGCTACCAGCACCAAAGGAGAAGTTAGAGATTTTGAAAATGACTATTGAAGAGTTAACTAATAGTCAATATCTTTTCATTGGCATGGATCATTTTGCCAAACCTCATGATGAATTAGCGATCGCTCAACGCAACTACACATTGAAGCGTAACTTCCAAGGTTATACTACTTGTGGGCAAGCAGAACTTTTTGGTTTTGGTGCAACATCAGTCAGTATGCTAGAAGATGCCTATGCCCAGAACCACAAACGCTTGCGTGATTATTATCAGGCGATTAACGCGAGTGTTTTACCCATCGCTAAAGGTATTAAGTTATCTGAGGATGATATTCTCAGACGGGATGTGATTATGCGGCTGATGTCTCATGCTAAACTGCATAAGCCAGATATTGAAGATAAATATCATATCTGTTTTGATGAGTATTTTTGTCAAGAATTAGAAGCATTACAACTTTTAGAATCGGATGGATTAGTCAGCCTATCAAAAGATGAGATTGGCATTACAGAAACTGGTAGATTATTGGTTAGAAATATTGCTGTTAATTTTGATGCTCATCGTCTTACAAAAGAGCAAAAATTTTCACGATCAATTTAATATTTGAGGTTAGTTGGGTTAGAATTCGCTACTATGTTAGGAAATTTTGTACTTCAAGGTTAGGAATTTAAGTCTATAAATTTTACAGCATTTTGCAAATAAATGGAGTACACCCCTCCTAACTCTAAACGCAAGCGGTTAGGGTGCGCGATAGCGCGGGTGGGGTATTGTGCACCTCACAAACTTGAAATCTGCTGTAAGTTTTTAAAGTCCAGCAAACCATTCGTAACCTTGGTCTTCCCAATAGCCTTTTAAAGGCAATAAACTACTAACTAAAGTAATTCTAGTTATCCATTTACTTTGCTTATAACCAAGTTTAATTGGTGAAGCTAAACGCAAGGGCGCACCATTTTCTTTTGGTAGAGTTTCACCATTTTTTTGGTAAGCTAATAATGTTTGGGGATGCAATACCGAAGTAATATCCCAACTAGAATAATAGCCATCAGCCGATTGAAAGTAGACATATTTAACATTCTTTTGGGGTTGGGCAAGGGCTACAATTTCTTGTAGACGTACACCACCCCATTGCACGATCGCCGCCCAACCCTCTACGCACACATGACGAATAATCATCTCAGTCATAGGCAAAGCCTGAATCTGGGCTATGCTGAGGCTAAGGGGATTATTTACCTCACCATCAACAACCAAACGATACTTAGTTGAATCAATAACGGGAGTACCTCTAAAGCTATTGATGATCAAAGCTTCTGGATGAATTTCACTCTTAGAGAATTCTGGTACAGGCTGATGTGATTTAAAGATTAAAGTTTCTAGTTTCTGGTTTAACGGTTCAGAAACTTCACCAACAACATCTTCTAATATTGGTACACCACAGCCACTAAGAAGAAAACTGATACCAGATAGTCCAGAAATTTGTAAAAGTTGACGGCGTGATAACTTATGAATTAAAGGCATAATTTATTGGTTGTTGGTTGTTAGTAGTTAGTGGTTAGTAGTTAGTGGGTAGAGACGCGATGTTCCTCGCGTCTCTACATTAATGGTTAGTGGTTAGTGGTTAGTTGTTGGTTGTTAGTTGGTGATTATTAGTTAGTAGTTATGAGTTAGTTACTCCTCACACCCCACCCTACGGGAAGCCGCGCAAAGCGCGTCTACACACTCCCCACACCCCTCACACCCCACCGCGTCACCGCGTCACCAAAACATTGAATCTGTCAACTCCGAACCACCTGCTTTTTTTCCCAACCACCAGTGAACAATCACAAAAATAATCACGAGTGGTACTGAACAAAAGTGCATAATTCTCAATCCTTGCCAACTACCAAACATATCAACAATCCAAGGAAATTGAGCAGGTTTATACATACCTATACCTGTAAATATAGCCAAAAGTAAAATGGGAATTATACTTGTATAAACTATGCGATGCCAAGCATAAATAAGACGTTTAGGATTTTGAGTTTTTTGTAATGCTTTGATATCATTAGCACCTACAAATCGGTGTCGCCAGCGACGGGTGACGAAAATATAAAATCCATACCACAAAAGGTTAAGTGAAAATAACCACATCGCTGCAAAATGCCAATGTCTTCCTCCTGCTAGCCAACCACCCAAGGTAAATATCGGTGGAATATGCAAACCTGAACGTCCACCGAAAACAGGGTTAGCATTATAAATTTGCAGTCCGCTAGTAAGCATGATAAATAGGCTAATAATGTTAAGCCAGTGGAAAATCTTAGCTCCCGTTGCTTGAGTTGGTAACTTTCGATGCTTAGGAGTAACATTTAAAGTCATACAATTTTGGATTTTAGATTTTGGATTGATTCCACAGCATATTAGTAGGGTATATCAGATATCAAAAATTTATTGCTGATTACCGATTTATCAAATAGTAGCGCACTCTACCAGATAGCTTGAGTGTGACACACAGCTTTAGCCCTATGAGTATTCAGCAAGGAACAAAAAAGAAAGAAAAATAGACTTTTTATAAAGTAACTAAGCGTGAGAAATGGGTAATGGTTCAAGACTCAAGAGACTTTTAATCGTTCCTCAATACTATTTCTCTCTATTTTTGTCAGTTTAATTTTTATGCATGTTTGTATATATAGTTTCTGACTAGTTAACAGGAAAAAGCAGAGTCAACAAAGCAGAAGTATAAAATTTTTCTTAATTAGCCTGAATATCTTATTTTCATGAGTTATTTTCCAAACATTATTACAATTTTTGCTGGTAAGAGATTTTTCAATTTGCAT
The DNA here is from genome assembly GCF_032393985.1 of Fischerella sp. JS2. Lineage (NCBI taxonomy): Bacteria > Bacillati > Cyanobacteriota > Cyanophyceae > Nostocales > Hapalosiphonaceae > Fischerella > Fischerella sp. JS2. Next base: position 5,016,993 of record NZ_CP135918.1, on the reverse strand, counting down.
AGCTGCTGGTACGATGATAAAAATATCCTATTTTTTCTAGTAAATTGTAAAATGTTTTAGCACCCCGATAAATGGAAAGAAATAATTTGAGGCAAAATTATATACAATAAGAGCCGATGACTGATGACTATAGATGAAGTAATACTTCTATTAAAAGCAACCTTACCCAATGCATTGACTCCACTCCAAGAATTAGTATTACGTTCTTCTTGGGAAGGAAAAACTTACACTAACATAGCGTCAGAAGCACACTACGGAGAAGAGCGAGTTAGGAAAGTTGCTTCTCATCTATGGCAATTAATGAGTGATTTTTGGAAAGAACCGATTAACAAATTAAACTTTCGTCCAACTCTGGAGCCTCGTCCACTCAGTAGAATGCAGCACCAGTTGATTAGAGAATATAATCGTGCTGCTACAGCAATATCCTTAGAATTCCCAGCAGGGCCAGTATCTCTTGATTCTAGATTTTACATTCCTCGCCCACCAATTGAAGAATTAGCGTACACAGAAATTGCTGAGCCAGGAAGTGTGATCTGCATCAAAGCCCCTAAAAAAATGGGTAAAAGCTCCCTAGTTTTAAGGATTTTGGCTCATGCAACCAATCTTGGCTATAAGACTGTGAGTCTGGACTTTCAACAAGCAGATAAAGCAGTATTTGTCAATCTTGATAAATTTTTGCGCTGGTTTTGTGCCAATCTCAGTAGAGAGTTACAGCTAGAACCGAAACTCAACGAGTTTTGGGATAAAGATATGGGCAATAAAATTAGCTGTTCTTTGTATGTTCAGACATACTTGCTACAGTCAATCAAAACTCCCCTGGTTTTGGTATTGAATGAAGTAGATTGGGTATTTGAGTATCCAGAAATTGCCTCAGAATTTTTACCATTATTGCGTTCTTGGTATGAACAAGCAAAACGAGTGGAGATTTGGCAAAAACTCCGCATGGTAATGGTTTGCTCTACAGAAATTTTTTTGCCTTTGAAGGTAACTCAATCTCCATTTAATATTGGTTTACCATTGCGGTTGCCACCGTTTACAAAAGAGCAAGTGCAGAATTTAGCCCAGTGTCACGGATTAGACTGGACAGATAACTTTGATGCTGACAAATTAATGGCGATGATAGGTGGACATCCTTACTTAGTCAGGTTGGTATTGTATCATCTGATCGGTAAGGGGGGCTTAGAAAACGATTTAGGACAGATATTACAACAAGCACCCACAGACACAGGAATTTATAGAGACTATTTGAATCAGTACATGCTGATGCTGCAACAGGAAACACAACTAGCAAATGCATTTCGTGAAGTAGTTACAGCTATAGAGCCTGTAAAAATAGAACCAATACTGGCATATCAATTACATAGTATTGGGCTTGTGAAATTAGAAGGCGATCGCGTTAGTGTAGCATGTGAATTATTTCGCCTATATTTTCAAGAAAAACTCAATACAAGTAATAGTAACAATAGTTGGCGTGTGGCAGAATTGGAAAAAGAAAACCAACAATTACGTATTCTTTCTAGTTTAGATGAATTAACGCAGTTAGCTAATCGCCGTTATTTTTATACTTATTTGCAACTGGAATGGCAACGTTCAATGCGCGAACGTACTCCCTTATCAATGATTTTATGTGATATAGATTATTTCAAAATTTATAATAAAACCTACGGAAATAACGCCGGAGATCTTTGTTTGCAGCAAATTGCTTATACTATCCGTGAGAGTATTAAGCATTTTTTGGTAAATAATCATCTTTCCTATGTCAGCACAGCTTTAGGTGCGGAAAATTCTCGCAATCTGAATATGAGACATGAAAATAACTCATTATTAGTGGCTCGTTATGGGGGAGAAGAATTTGCAATTTTGCTGGATGTGGATGCAGTTACTGCTGTATACATTGCGGAAAAGATTCGCGAACAAGTCAAAGCTTTAGCAATTACCTGCGAGTATCCTGGTATTGGTGGTTTGCCAGCTAACGTTTTAACTGTGAGCTTAGGTGTTGCTAGCATGATTCCTGAAGGGGAAAGCGAACCTGAGATTTTAGTTAATACAGCAGAAAAAGCACTTTACCAAGCCAAAAGAAAGGGACGCGATCGCGTTATTCTCAGTTAATCAATTACCCGAAATTCACTACGAGTCAAAGACACCAAAATATTTTCATCATCTACTTTAATTAGCCAGCGATCGCTTGGTTGATCATCAGAAGGTTGTTCAGGACAAAAAACAACTCCAGTTTTGCCAGCCACATAGGCTGGTTCGAGAATTAATACTCTGGCTCCTACTTGAACATTCTCTGAGTTATGCAATAGCTCTGTTAGTTATGTAAGTAAAATCCGATGTTAATCATAACCTAAAATTAACCTTCTCTTAATCAAAATATCTATTTTCTCTGTTTTTCCAGCATAACAACGCTTGTTGACTATATACCAACAACAGACTGATCAGAAATTAATCGCGCCACAAAGCAATTCCACCCAATAAACCAGTAATGTTAGGAATAATTTTTACATTTGTCGGCAACTGAATTTTGATCCTAGTGGCTTCACCGCCACCGATATACAGATAATCATAATTAAATAGATGTTGCACAGTTGCGATCGCCTTAAGTAAACGCCTGTTCCATTTGTCATTCCCGACTTTTTCTAAAGCTGCTCTTCCTAGCTGTTGTTCGTAGGTTTCGCCTTTACGGAAAGGATGATGTCCCATTTCCAAATTTGGCACTAATTTCCCATCCACAAATAAAGCTGAACCAAACCCAGTACCCAAAGTAATCACCATCTCTACACCTTTACCTTGGATTGCTCCCAAACCTTGCATATCGGCGTCGTTAACAACTCGCACAGGTTTACCCAAGCGTTGTGATAACACACCAGCCAAATCAAAGCCAATCCAATCTGCATCTAAATTGACAGCAGTTTGGGTGACACCATTGCGTACCACACCAGGAAAACCCACCGAAACCCGATCAAATTCACCTTGAGTAGAAGCTAAAGTTGCGATCGCACTAATAACAGATAATGGTTTGGCAGGTTGGGGTGTTTCTAAACGCGACCTTTGAGTCAAAGGATTGCCTGTAATATCTAAAACAATTGCTTTGACACCACTACCACCAATATCAACCGATAAAGTCCGGAATTGCTCTGTGTTTTCCATTATGCTTTATGCTGTTTAGTTCCTATATTGACTGGTGATAATTGTCACTAATATAGGTAAAATTTTTGTTAAGACCTCGTTATTTTCTTTTGTTACGAAAAAGGTAGCTGGGCAAAAGATTTAAATTATGCGTACACCAAAACATAGGAAAACTCTTCGTGTCTTGGTGTCTTAGTGGTTCAAGATTTTTTTACCACCAAGACGCAAAGTCACCAAGTATTTTCATGCTAGACGGTCGTGTGATTTATCACAAAACGAGGGTATAAAAATATGACTCCTCCTACACCCCTACACCTTTATACCCCCACACCCATTTGATGAAAATTTGAACGTAGACGCGCAAGCGGCTTCCGTAAGGTACACAGAGATACACACCGATGGATTATGGGTTTGCTGTTAAGTTAGTGAGAAGTCTCTGACTACAAACAAGGGAATTTTTGAAGGACTAAGATATTTATATTCTTAGATTTTTATTTTGGGAATAAAATATCTGGCTAATGGCAACAACTATCACATTACCTAATTACATCAACGGTGAATGGTGTGCATCTAATGCTACAGAGTTTCTCGATGTAATTAACCCAGCGACGACAGAAGTACTGGCAAAAGTCCCGCTATCAACTGCATCAGAGGTTAATCAAGCCACAGAAGTCGCCGCCACAGCTTTTGTTACATGGCGACGGACTCCACCTACGGAACGGGTACAGTATTTATTTAAACTCAAGAATTTATTAGAAGAAAACTTTGAAGATTTAGCCCGTACTATAACCCAAGAATGCGGAAAGACTTTGGCTGAGTCGAAGGGTGAAATGCGCCGCGCCATTGAAAATGTCGAAGTCGCTTGCGGTATTCCCATGATGATGCAGGGGACAAACCTGGAAGATATCGCCCGGGGAATTGATGAGATCATGATTCGCCAACCACTGGGAGTATGTGCGGTGATTGGCCCCTTTAACTTTCCGGGGATGATTCCATTTTGGTTTATGCCTTATGCGATCGCTTGCGGTAATACTTACATTGTTAAGCCTTCAGAAAAAGTGCCACTGACAATGCAAAAAATCTTCCAGTTATTAGACAAAACTGGTTTACCTAAAGGTGTAGTCAATCTCGTGAATGGGGCGAAGCAAGCTGTAGATGCAATTTTGGATCATCCCCAAATTCGGGCAATTAGTTTTGTTGGTTCTACACCCGTAGCAAAGTATATTTATAGTCGGGCAGCAGCAAACGGCAAGCGTGTCCAATGCCAAGGCGGCGCGAAGAATCCGATTATTGTCTTGCCTGATGCAGATATGGAAATGACAAGACGCATTGCTGCTGATAGTGCCTTTGGTTGTGCAGGACAACGTTGTTTAGCAGCATCGATCGCTGTCACAGTCGGGGAAGCACGACACACTTTTACAGAAGCGATCGCGGAAACTGCCAAAAAGCGGGTGGTAGGTAATGGTTTAGAACAGGGTGTAGAGATGGGGCCAGTGATTTCTGCCCAAAGCAAAGAACGAATTGAGGAATTAATTCAAAAAGGCGCAGACTGTGGCGCAAATTTGTTAGTAGATGGACGAAAATCAAATATTTTGGGGCATGAGAAAGGGTATTTTGTCCGTCCGACAATTTTGCAAAACGTCGATCCGGCGAGTGAAATAGCTAAAACCGAAATTTTTGGGCCAGTACTGAGTTTAATGCATGTGAATACTATTGATGAAGCGATCGCTCTCGTCAACAGTAGTCAATACGGTAACATGGCTTGTTTGTTTACTACCAGTGGCGCAGCCGCACGGAAGTTTCGCTATGAAGCAGAAGCTGGGAATATCGGTATCAACATCGGCGTTGCGGCACCGATGGCATTTTTCCCCTTTAGTGGTTGGAAAGAAAGCTTTTTTGGTGATTTACACGGTCAAGGTAATCATGCAGTTGAGTTTTTTACGCAAACGAAAGTCGTGGTTGAACGCTGGCCGAGTGAATGGTCACGTCAGTTTTGATCGGGGATCGCACGGTGGTTTCATACAACCCAATAAAAATTCACCAATCCCTACCAACTAGCTTGAAAGTAATCTCACCCCGTCCTCTCCGCGAGTTCGGAGAGGGGAGGGGGTGAGGTTTTTACGCAGTTCATGACGGCTTGTGAAACTCTTGTGTTCTTTGCGGCTGAATTAATGTCACAATTTCTGCATCGCCAGACAGGGGTGCAAAGGTGCGATACGCTGCTAATGCATCCTGTTTGACTTGTTCTGGAACGATGGGAAATGTGCTGAGAATGTAAGTAAATTCTGCTTCGGTGAAGCCGTACAGGTGCGCTATGATTCCGTCGAGTTCGGCGCGGAGTTTAGCGCGAGTGCTTTCGTCGGTAACGCCGTTTTTGTGGGAACCGAGTCCGACTTCTTGCGCGAGTTCGTCAAATTCTGGAGTGGTGCAGATGAGTTTGGCGGCGCGTTGTACGATGTCGCAGAAATAGCGATCGGCTTCTGTTAGGCGTGGGACAGGTAACTGGTAAACAAAGAACATATTGAGGTTAGTAGTTACCTTCTGGCGCAAATAGTAATCAATTACATAACTATTGAATACTGCTGCACTAAATAGCATCTCTAAGTTATTCAGGCTGATTTGATTATCTTCTGAAAACCTCAATGATATTAAAAGTGAGTTTCCACAAAATACTGATTTAGGTATAATACTCGCAATCAGCGATCGCTCATTTGTACTAGATGCCACTGACCTAAAAGCAAGCCGATAGAATTGATAATCGAACTTTTGACCTTTATCACTCTCATTTCTTCCTAATAAAGCTTTCCTTGCTTCCTGTTCATCTACCCAATATCTCGGTTCAGCAAATTGGTGAGTAAACTGATGAATCATCTTACCTTCATAAAGTGGTAATCGTCCCTTTCCTGGTTGCTGATTAAATAAATGACTATCATTAGTCATGTGAAATTCCGCAGATAACCGCAGATTCCACTTACCATCAATCCTTTCCCCCAACAAGGGAAACTTGAGCATTTTCTCCGCAATGCGGATGTCTGACTCGTTTTTAAACTCCATAACTGATAGTGAGTCAGGAGATAAACGCCAAACTAGTGGAACTGAAATATGAACTTGTTCATCTTTATTTTTGAAAAATTTTTCTAACTGTTCTACTCTAATTGCTTCACGCGGATTAATGCGAAAAGCAGCAGGAAATGTATTAGTTACTCTACCTTTCTCAAAAGTCAGTAAAGAAAACTTGAAACGATGATCTACAGCATCAAAAATAAATCTTTCATTAGATAATCCAAATAAAGTATCAATTTTAGTCTGGGAAAATAGCATTTCTCGTAGCTGCTTTGCACCCAGGTCTGTGTAAATACCTGATGGCACAATAATTCCACATAGTCCACCATTACGTAGCAGATTAAAAGACTGTTCTATAAAAATTTTGTAGAGATTAATATCCGTACCTGCTTTCTTACCCTTAACAATGGAAATCTGATTTTTATACTGTTCTGCTGAACGATAGTAAGCACTAACATGAGGAAATTGACTTTGATATTCTAGCCAAGCAGTAGCAATTTCATGGTCATTTAATAGTTTTTTCTGCTCTTCTTCAAAAGCCTTAATATCCATTTTTTTCTTCATAACCAAGTTGCTATACTCGGCAAAGAACTCTTTAGCATTAGGTTTGAATATTTCCCAAGGTGGATTAGTGATAATCGCATCAAAACCACCCCGTTCTAACACCTTGTCAAAGTGATAACCCCAGTGAAAAGGCTTCAAAGCAGTAATATCTTTAGCAGTCAAAACACGCTTCTTTGACTTACCATTTAACTGCACTTCCTCATATTTAATACCTAAACGCTGACTAAACTCATCCAACAACAAAAGGTTTAACTTTTCTTGTGATTCCTGGTTGAGTTTTTCAATATGTCGCCGCAGATTTAACAACCTTGTATCTTGATGGGTTCCCTCATCACCACCAGCTAACTTTTCCTCACCAGGAATAAAAGCGTGTTTCTTGTAAAGTTCAATCGACTTATTTTTATCTTCTAAAATAGCCTTGTAATTAGCAGCAGCTAGCGCCTGTAATAAATTCCCTTGTTTGGTATTCCCTACCATATCAAATGCAGTTTCATCTACTCGTATCAACCCAATCAGCGAATTCCCCGCCATAATATTAAAATCAATATTAGGTAGCGGTTCTAATTCCTCAACATCATGAGCAGAAGAAACCAACGCCAAGAAAAGACGTAATTTAGCAATTTCTGTCGCTTCCTCCATAATGTCAACACCATAAAGGTTGTCAGTTACAATTCGCTTTTTAATGTAATAAGATAATGACTTATGTAATTTTCTTGTGTCTTCAAGTTCCTTTTTTAAATTTGCATCTCCCATTAAATCAATAGTGCCAATCACCGCACTATACACTTGAATTAGTGTTTTTAATCCAGCGATGAGAAATGCACCTGAACCGCAAGCCGGGTCAAGAATTGATAAATTGGGGAGAATATCTTTAATCAGTAGACGACAGATATTAGCATCTAATTTGAGGAACAGTTCGTTAATATCCTCAAATTGTTTATACTTGTCTGAAATAGAATCATTTACACGGTCAACTATTAACTTGTGAATCGTTCTATCACAAAGATATTCAGTAATCTGCGGTCTGGTATAGTAAGCACCAAAAGCCTTTTGGTTAATATATTTTTCAAAAATATAACCCAACACATCGGGGTTAATTTCATCATCCTTTCCCTCTGGCGTATCATCCAAGTTCCAAGAATAACCAGCAAATAAATCTAGAACTTGTTCAAACGCCTCATCGGCTATAGCAATATCATATTCTTGCTCAATTCTATGCTTTAAAAATAATCCCCCATTGAGATATTTAATATTTCCTACCAATGCTTGTACAGATGCATCCCGGTCAGACTCTGGTTTAGCAAAACTCTCAAAAAATAACGCTTTGAGAAATTCACTATAAAAGCGATTTTCGCCTCGCTGCTTACTTTCTTCAAGTTTATTTTGCAGATAATTTAAATCACCATTATCAATAAATCTCTTCCGTTGGAGAAAATAAACAAACATCATCCGATTGAGAAGCACCGAAGTATACCAACGTCGGTCATGAGGATTATTAATCCCTTTAACATACCCTAAAAACTGCTGATGCTGCTCTTGAAATTCCTTATAAAACTGTTTAGTAACCCGCTCAACATCAAAAGCCTTTTGCAGTCGATAAGCAATTTTGACAACTGATAAACTATTATCCTCCAGTTCAGTGATATCAATAACGAGAGAACCAAGCTTACTTAAAAATAAATCTCCCGGTTGACCCTTTACATACAAATGGTCACGAACTGTAAAGACGCGATTAATCGCGTCTCTACGTTCTCGCTTTACCCAATACCAAAGACTGCGAGTACGTTGATTCCCAATAAAAATCAGCAGATTTTCAGCTTTTAATTTAGTAATCTCTTGGTGAATAGCAGCGCGAATTTTCGCTTCTGGAATAGCACCATCTGCTGCGGTCACTTCAAAAACACCTACACCAGAACTCTCAGCAATAGGCTGGTATTCATAGGTCTTGTCCTCAATCTCCAACAGAACAGGCTTTTTACGTGTCGGTTGTGACCAACCTAACTCCTCTATAAACAAATCCTCAAATTGAAAATTATAGAGTAAATCCCGTGTACGTTGAAAATTCAGTGCTATAGTATACGCATTAATCCTACGCAGTTTAGGCCCAATATTTAAGCATGAAAAACTTGCTCCAACAGACATATAGCCTGGAGCTAAAAGCATTTATTTAAAGATTCAAAATGTAATAACTTTATAAAGTAGCGATCGCCCTGTATCTGTAATAATTGTTTTTATTACAAATAGCTTCAGTATCTATACTTAAAATAGTACTGACTTGTAAATACGCAGGCATAAGCTTACTAGCTGACTTAAGGTCTTGGTGGTGAAAAAATCTTGAACCACTAAGACACTAAGAGTTTTCAGGCTAATTAAGGCCAAGAAAGCTTGTTGACGAATATTTTCTGGAACAGTTTGGTCAAAATTAGTTTGATTTAATAAAGTTTTCTCATAACTTTGGTTTTCAATCTGGTTAATTAAAACATTTTTCGTCCAGTCAAACTTCCACGTCATGCGGATATAAAATTCTCGTTCTCAGTCGTCTTTAGACTACTCCTGAAATAATCCCAGCGAACAAATAATTTGAGGTTCTCGTTTCTCTAGTTCTTCACTGACAATACACAAACGGTCATCCATCCGCAGGGCTACTACTAATTCTGCCAATTGCTGATTACTAATGCCGCTTCTGATTTGCCGATTTAAAGTATCAATGGCTGACTGTCGTAACGGGTAACGATAAATATCATCAATTGCTTTTTCCAATTCTTGAGTAACAAATAATGTCCCTTTCATTTCGCGAACATAACTTTTTAATCGTTCATAAGTGCGGAATCTTGCACCTGATGGTCTTCCCAACTGACCGCCTGCATTTTTTTCTTCCTCAGCAATCAGTTCAGCACCTTTTTTAACTAACTCGTGATGCTGTTTGTCTTTGGGAATGGCAGGGGTAGTTTCTTCACACGCCACTATTTTTAAAATTGCTAATTGCGACTGAGTGACACTATTTCCTTCGCGATCAACATAAATTAAAGAATCATTACCCTCAGTGGTTTTCATATAAAGCAGTACCCCCTCTGGTTGCATAGGTTGGGGAGTATGGCCGCGAGTAGAATAAACCACATTTGGCATTTCCTCAATCATCTTTTTCAAAGCAGGATTATCATCTGTGGCTTTTTTCCAAATTTGAAATGCTTCTGAAGTTAAGTCTACTTCAGTATCCTCTTCGCCATCCAAAATCCCAGATTTTTCATTGTAGAGGTCGAGAATTACTTGAGTAGAATCATCTTCAAAAAATGCTTCATCAGTTCCCACCACCTCCGCATTTTCTTGTAGTCGCTGGCGCAATCGTCCCCGCAAATTAATAATGCGTTCTACTCCCTCTGCTGGTAAGAAAGAATAACAGAGAATTTTTTCGGCATTTTGTCCAATCCGGTCTACCCGTCCCGCCCTTTGGATCAGCCTAATAATAGCCCAGGGTAAATCCCAATTGATGATAATTGCACAGTCTTGCAGATTATGGCCTTCACTGAGAACATCGGTAGCAATTAAGATACGTAATTCTTGAGAAGGGGTGATGCGATCGCGTTTTCCATTACTCATAGGACTAAACCTTCCCGTCAGTTCCGTAGGGTCTTTTGATTGACCTGTTACCCCTGCTACATGAGTAATATTTGTTGCCTGTAAATTCTCAGTTAGATAACGTACTGTATCGGCAAACTGGGTAAAAACTAGTATCTTATCTTTTGGATGAGTTTTTGTTAGTAATTCGACCAAAGCGGCAAACTTTTTATCTTCTTGACAATTCCACTTACCCCAGTGTTGCAACACATTGATTAGTGCTTTAGCATCTGCCAATAAATCCCGTTTTAATCTTTTAATATCAAATAGTGTAGAACGCAACCACTTAAATCGCCGTTTATATCGGGTTGCATAGAGAGTGTAAATTGACTCTGCTTTTTGTCGAAAACTTTTTTCTGTTAAGTTTTCTGCCTCTGTTTCCTCTTGTACAGAGGATTCATCAACATCATCTTCAGTTTCTGTATCAAACAAAGTTGCTACAATCGAATCAGCATCTTCATCGTTATTACTTGTATTTAATAACTCAGCCTCCTGAGTACCAATAGGAATATCAAGTCCCTGTTCTAGGGCATATAAATAAATAAAATTCCGTAAAATATGGCGTTCAATTGATTGGATAAAAGCAATTCCACTACTTTCTAAACGTTTAAATAAATTGGTGCGAGAAAATCCCATCAATCTACGTCCACCCCGAAATAATGCATGAAGCTGGCGTTGTTCAGTTTCTGTGGGTGATTGTTTGTATTTATTGACAACGTAATTTCCTAACCCATAACGAGGTAGATTAAGTTGATTAATTATCTCTACTATTGACTCAGAATAAAGGCGAGAATAAACGTCAGTATCAGATCCTTCTAAAGTAAACTTGACAGTACGAGGAATGCGGTCTGGAAAATAAGAACGACTGCCATCAGAAAATTCTAAATATTTACGTCCAGTGGCATCTGTGTGGGCATAATTATCTTTAATAAACGATCGCGTTCGCCGCACCATGTAGCGTTTCATCAATTCTCGCCAGTCGTCGGGATGTTCGCTTTTTTCAAAAGCCGCTAAAGAACGTACAGAACATTGATGTCTTCTAATAAACTCTAATTCTCCAAGTTCATTGATTAAAGCTTCTGGTCGAAAGCCTAAATCTTGGTCTTCTGGCACAAATAATCTTAATTGGGAAGAAAGATCAAGATAGGTTTTATTGTAAGGTGTAGCAGAAAGTAAAATACATTTACTTTCGTTGGCAGTAATATATTCTGCGATCGCTCTATATCTTTTCCCTTCCCGATTACGTAAATTGTGACTTTCATCTATTAACACAACTCGGTAGCGGCGTAATTCTGGTAACTGATTCTGCACTTTATTAATCGGCAACACTTTGGCATAAAGCCGATATTTATCAACATATTCCTGCCACATTTGCACCAAGTTCTTGGGGGAAATAATCAATGTTTCTAAAAAACAATCTTCCTGTAAGATTTTGGCAAGGGCAGTTCCCACTAAGGTTTTACCTAAACCAACCACATCCCCCACCAACACACCACCACGTCTGGTCACATGCCGCGCTGCTAGCTGTACTGCTGCTTTTTGGAAATCAAACAAATTGTTAAATTCACGGGGAATGCGGAATTCTGAAAGTCCAGCGATCGCCTCACCAGATAAATGATAAGCAATCTTTAGGTAAATGTGGTAAAGCGGGATTAATTCTTCCCTTGCCCAACTCTCATCAATAATTTCCGCTAGTTCTTTGGAAATATCTACACAACCGTATTCTTGCCAACGGTCATCAAACCATTTTTGCAGTTTGTTGCCAGCATCGTGGTCTAAAATATCTACATTTAATTCCCCTTGTTTCGCCAGTCCCGGCAAAGTCAGGTTACTACTACCCAAAAATCCGACTATTGGTGCATTTGGATCTTGTCGGTGTATAAGGTACAACTTAGCATGGAGGGGGTGACGCAGAAACAGTTTAATAATTAGTTTCTTCGTTTTTAGCTGCTGACTTAACCGCCGCAACCCTGCTTCATCTTGATTCGTAGGCGCACCGATAGTTAACTGCTTGCGAAATTCAGCCGCCATCCGTTTTTTCAGCCGGGCGATCGCACTATTATCAATCCGCCCGTCACCACTACTAAGAGTGAAAGCTGCATGGACTTCATCACTCTCACGACTTTGCATCCCAATCAGCAAACGACAACAAGCTTTTTCGCTGCCAACATACTGTTCAATCAAATCATCTATTTTTCGCCAACCTCTAAGATTGAAGTAGCCAACGCAAAAATCTGCCCGATAAGAAACTTTGAGAGTCTCTCGCAAAATCGGTAGCAGTTGCAAATCTATGTTGTCAAAAATGCGTGGCATGGTTTCATACTCAATAGCAGATGTTGTGGTGAGTTATTCACCGACAATGTTCTACGAGTATAAGCAACAGAAAGTTGTGAATACCATATTGGACAAAACGAGAATCCCCTTCGCCCCTAATCCCCACTCCCTTTAGGGAGTGGGGGCTGCACCTTCCCTAATTCCCGATCCCTATGCCGACGGTAAAGAAGCAAACACCTGTTCGACTAACTGCTTAGCCTTATTATCTAAACGTTGCCAATCCACATCGCCCACCTCATCAATTAAACTAGTATCAATCTCCACTACATCATTGTTGGGTAAATTGTAATCAAGGAAACAAACTTGATAACATAATTCCCATAAATCTACGCTAACTTCTTGCTCTTGACGCTGCAAACACAAATGATATCCTGGATGGGGAATTGGCAGATGAGCTAGTGTTTCCCTGATTTCCACAGCTTTGTCTGGTGTTGCAGTTTCTAGTTCTTGCAAAAGCTTCGTAACGACTGCTTTTGTGTCTTCTGTGGTTTCTAGGGGCCAAATCAGTACATCCTGGTAAGTTCCTTTCCAATCAGATAGATCAAGCAGCTTGCGAATGTTATCAACAACGCGAATGAAAGCAGGTTGCATGAGGAGTTCAGCCTGCTGCCACGCGACTGAGTTTGTTATTTTAGGCGGCATGGTTACTAAAAAATGTTATTGAAAAATAAATTAACAATGGGTATCTATTCAAAAACAGTTTTTTACGTGCAAATCTTTTCTCAAGATAGCGGATTTTATCGATGAAAGGTTGGAGATATTTATTACCATTCAGCAAAACTGGGTGTTAACACTGGGGAGGGAAAGGGAATATGATTGGCAAGTTACTAGATCACCGATACCAAGTTATCCGCGTTTTGGCAACAGGGGGATTTGGAGAAACCTACATTGCCGAAGATACGAAGCGTCCGGGTAATCCTATTTGCGTGGTTAAGCATCTCAAGCCACTCAGCACCGATCCTTCAGTGTTTGACACCGCCAAGCGACTGTTTCACAGCGAAGCCGAAACCTTAGAAAAACTGGGCAATCATGACCAAATACCAAGGCTGTTGGCTTATTTTGACGAAAATCAAGAATTTTATTTGGTACAAGAATTTATTGAAGGACATCCCCTCAATGATGAACTAGTTCCTGAGGAAACTTGGACTGAGGGCGAAGTTGTTGATTTATTAATAGAAGTTCTGAGTATCCTAGAATTTGTTCACAGCCAAGGGGTAATTCACCGCGATATCAAGCCAGATAATATCATCCGTCGTGCCTTTGACAATAAACTAGTTTTAGTAGACTTTGGGGCTGTCAAAAAGTTACGTTCTGCTTCTGGATATGCCCCGGGATTGGGTGGGGGATTCTCAGCCACAGTGGCGATTGGCACTCCTGGTTACATGCCTACAGAACAAGGGCAAGGCAAACCCCGACCCAACAGCGATATTTATGCTTTGGGTATTATTGCTATTCAAGCGCTGACCGGAGTAGCGCCAATAGATTTGCAAGAAGATACTCATACTGGCGAAATTCTTTGGCAGGATTTACTACCTGTCAACCAAAATTTAGCAGCAGTGTTAAACAAGATGGTACGCTATCATTTTAAAGACCGCTACCAGACTGCCACAGAAGCACTGCAAGCATTGCATTCTCTTGGTATGCATTCTCAGTCTGTAGCCAACCCCAGAAATTCTAGCTACCAACTGATTAAATCTCCATCGGTTCAGTCTCAGCAAAAAACTCTTGCCGTTGCACCTGTAAATCATGCAGTTGCAAAAAAACCAGCAACCCCCCAGCATACAGCTATTCCCAGAAGTTCTCATAGCCCTGATTTACTACAGCTATGTATTCTGGTGGTTTTAGCAGGTAGTGCGGCTGCTGTCGCCCCGGCTGTAGTCAAAAATGTCGAAAATTTCACTACTAGTTTTGTAGGGAGTAGTGACGCTAGTGCGAATAACTGCTTTGTTGAGATTGGAGTTAACAAAGCCAATCTCCGTTATCAACCAAATGCGATCGCCAATGGCAATATCATAGAAACTGTTAGCAGTGGCAAGAAGTTAGAAGTCACTGGCAAGCGGACAAAACGCGGCTGGGTAGAAGTAAAAATCGACCCCAAGAATTCTGCTTGGATATATTCTGATGTCATTAAAAATCAAGAAGAATGGGTTACTTGTCTGCGAGACAGAGGTCTGGCAGTCAAAACAGTAGATGATAATAGTGTGATTGCTAGTCGTCCGATTCCCAGATCAAAAGCTGTTGTTGATGTGGAAACTTCACCAGCAGAAATATCAGAACCTTCAGTATCACCCAAATTAGATTCAGAGAACTCACACAATAAAACTTCTCATAAAAGTGCTACGGAACTTTTAGAAGAAGCGAGACAGGAGTATGAAACCGGAGATTTAGATAGGGCGATCGAACTTCTGAAATCTATACCTTTAAATGCATCTGACTTTCAAGAAACAGCAGAAATGATTACCCAATGGCAGCAAGATTGGACAAAGTCAGAAGCTTTATTCAATGAAATTAATAAAGCACTAGATAATGGGCAATGGGATAAAGTTTTAGCTTACAAAAATCAACCAGAAAAATTACCTAATATTGAATATTGGCGAAATAAAATTGAACCATTATTTAAACAAGCTGCCAATAATCGGGCTAAAGAAAAAACTACTAATCCTAAAGCTACTCCACGTTAGAATTAACTGCGATAGATAACATACATTCCGCCAATGTATAGCAATATCAATGCCATTCCATCCCAGGTAAGATATATTCTGGACGGACGTGCAGCGCGGTAAATTAGCCCAATGATCGCCACCGAAGTCATCATCATTGCCACAATCGCAGTGAAGATATGCACAGAATTGATGTTTGACCACAAATCCCCTTGTAAGTAAGTTAGGTCATAGATACTTAAGATACCCATATTAAAAATATTCGAGCCAAATATATTTGATACTGCTAGATCGACTGCATTAAGTCGAACTGCTGCGACGCCGGTAACGACTTCCGGTAATGAGGTAGTGGCTGCTAATAATAATGCTCCAATAAAACTTTGACCTAACCCTGTGACTGTGGCAATGCGATCGCCCAATGATGCTAGCCATACTCCCAATACCACAATTGCCAATGCTAGCAAAGCAAACATTAGATATGATTGCTGGCGGCTGATGTGTTCGTATTGAAAAACTTCCACTTCCTGTTCCAACACTTGTGCACGACGTTGTAACTCAAATTGAGCAATGATTCGGGCGCTAACTAAATACAGTACAAGCAACACAATGCTAGGAATACCAACCCAGCCCAGGATCAAATTGTTGTTTGTTTGAGCTAACAAGATCCCAACTGCGGCAATCCCGAGCAATATAGATCCCAACCCTGCTGCTAGAACATGGCTAATTTGCGCTCGTCGCAATAATGGATCTGGCCCAGTCACAATATCTAACAGCGCTAAAATAAATAGGTTAAATAAGCAACTGCCAAAAATACCACCTGCTGCCAAATCCGGCGCATTGAAGACAACTACTGCGCTGATACCAACTGCCAACTCTGGTAAGGAAGTGGCACCAGCAAGTAAAATTGCACCTACCCAACTACGTCCTAAGCCTGTCTTTTCAGCAATAATATCGGCACTCCGCGATAACCAGGTACCCACGATAACTACTAGTAAGACACACACAATAACTTGGATTAACAGCAGCATTCAAGGACATTTTTTCACTTCCAACATCATATCGTTCAATACTTTCTAGGAGGACAAGGGAGACAAATAATTCAGTTATCAGTTATCAAATTAAACTGGTCACTGATTTAGGACATGGAAGGGGGAAACAAAGCTATTTTTTCTTGTATTTCTGGTTTTTCTATACTCAGTTCAGTCGTCTAGCTGCTAGAAATTTTGCCTGTTCAAATTACTCAAGCCGGATAAAACTTATTAATTCTTGATTTTGCTCACTCTATATTTAGGTATTAAAAATTTATCTTGTATGTCTACGGATATATAAAATAGAAAGAAGCTTTTTGATAGAGTTCAACTATCAAAAGATATAAATTTAGTATCAATTTTTGCAGAAACGGTTCAGCAACAACTAGTATTCAAGAGAGACCACCGCATCTATACGCTTGTGATATTTTTTATGACTTCCCAGATTCGCTATTTGATGTGTCCGCCTGACCACTACGATGTTGATTATGTAATTAATCCTTGGATGGAGGGGAATATTCATAAGTCATCGCGCGATCGCGCTGTGCAGCAGTGGCATCAACTTTACCACATCCTCAAAGAACACGCGATCGTAGATTTAGTGTCACCCCAAAAGGGTTGGCCAGATATGGTATTCACGGCTAATGCTGGTCTGGTATTGGGAGATACAGTAGTTTTAAGTCGCTTTTTGCATAAAGAGCGTCAAGGAGAAGAACCGTATTTTAACCAATGGTTTGAGGAAAACGGCTACAAAGTCTATGAACTACCCAAAGACTTGCCGTTTGAGGGAGCAGGTGACGCACTCTTAGATCGAGAAGGACGCTGGTTATGGGCGGGATACGGCTTCCGTTCAGAATTAGATTCTCATCCTTATTTGGCAAAATGGCTGGATATTGAGGTGTTATCCCTACGGTTGATAGACGATCGCTTCTATCACTTAGACACTTGTTTGTGTCCGTTAACAGATGGTTATTTACTTTACTATCCTGCGGCCTTTGATTCCTACTCCAACCGTCTTATTGAAATGCGAGTAGCACCAGAAAAGCGGATAGCGATTGGTGAAGCTGATGCGGTGAACTTCGCCTGCAATGCGGTGAATGTGGATCGCATCGTGATTATGAACAAAGCTAGCGATCCTCTCAAACAGCGTCTGGCTGATGTTGGTTTTCAAGTTATTGAAACACCGCTCACGGAATTTCTCAAGGCGGGTGGTGCAGCAAAATGTTTGACTCTACGAGTCACAGAACCAGTCAGAGAAGAAATTCATGCTACTGTGTCGGTGGAAAGCCGCATTCTCCGCATGGAAGGACACTTGCTTGATGCTGGCTTAATTAACCGCGCTTTAGATTTAATCGTAGATAACGGCGGTAGCTTCCAAGTTCTAAACTTTAACTTGGGAGAACAAAGACAAAGTACCTCAGCCGCAGAGGTGAAGGTATCTGCACCTTCCCATGAGGTGATGGAAGAAATTATCTCTCAACTTATTGATTTAGGTGCAGTAGACTTACCACAAGATGAACGAGATGTCAAGCTAGAACCAGTGACGATTCCTGGTGTAGCTCCCGATGATTTCTATGTCAGTACGATTTATCCCACCGAGGTGCGGATTAATGGTCAGTGGGTAACGGTGCAAAATCAACGCATGGACGGAGCGATCACTATTTCCCAAACTCCCCAAGGTTTAGTAGCAAGGTGTAAAATATTACGGGATCTCGAAGTTGGCGAACAGGTGGTTGTGGATGTCCAAGGTATCCGCACCATTCGCAAAACAGAATCACGGGAAAAACGCAATGCTGAGGAATTCAGCTTTATGTCGTCCGGGGTTTCCAGCGAACGGCGTGTGGAATTAGTCGTTGAACAGGTAGCCTGGGAATTACGTAAGATTCGTGACGCAGGTGGTAAAGTTGTGGTCACAGCCGGGCCAGTGGTGATTCATACTGGTGGTGGCGAACACCTATCACGGCTGATTCGCGAAGGATACATACAGGCACTTTTGGGAGGAAATGCGATCGCTGTTCACGACATCGAACAATCAATTATGGGTACTTCCCTCGGTGTCGATATGAAGCGGGGTATAGCAGTTCGCGGTGGACACCGCCACCACTTGAAGGTAATTAATACCATTCGGCGCTACGGTAGTATTGCCAAAGCTGTAGAAGCTGGGGTAATTAAGAGTGGCGTCATGTATGAGTGTGTGAAAAATAACGTGCCTTTCAGTTTAGCAGGTTCAATTCGGGATGATGGCCCCTTGCCTGATACCCAGATGGATTTAATTAAAGCCCAAGAAAAATACGCCGAACTACTCAAAGGTGCAGAGATGATTTTGATGTTGTCATCAATGCTGCATTCTATTGGTGTGGGCAATATGACACCTGCGGGTGTGAAGATGGTGTGTGTGGATATCAACCCAGCAGTAGTGACAAAGTTAAGTGACAGAGGTTCAGTTGAATCAGTTGGCGTGGTGACAGATGTCGGATTATTCCTGAGTTTGTTGATCAAGCAGTTGGATAAATTGACAAGTCCTTATACCGCCAAAATGGGGTAGGAAAGTAGGGACAAGGGTAAAGGGAAAGGGGAAAAGGCAGGAGGCAGAAGGCAGAAGGCAGGAGGCAGAAGGGAATTCTGATTCCTACCCTCTGCCTAATTCCGTTTTTGGCGCTTTACGAATCGTGATGCGTAAAGCCGCCTTTTTCTAAAGGGCGGATATAAGCGAACATGATGAATTTATTCATCCGTGAAGGGGGTCATTAATATACTCTAAAACCTTCTGAGTACTAATCTTTCCAGTCGTGTCAAACATATAAGAATGTGTCCATAAGCTAGGTAATCTCAATAATTCTGGAAATTCTTTTCTTAGTAGTCTTGATGACCTTCCTTTAAAAGCTTTAACTATTTGAGATATTGAGTGGTGCGGATCATATTCAACTAGTAGATGTATATGATCCGGCGCAACTTCTAATGCTTTGATAATCCACTTCTTGTCATTAGCAACAGACTGGAATACTTCAATGCATCGAAGTTTTAAGTTTTCGTTATTAGCGAATACACGAGCGCGTCTGCATGGTATCCAGATTAAATGGACAGTAGCTAATCCAACAGCATGATTGTAATGATTATAAACAGTTTTCATGTAGATGAGTATTGATTATCTACACCACTGATGATATCATAATCACATGAAAACCCTGAAGTTTAAACTGTATCAGCACAAAAGAAATAGATTCCTCAAGCGCATGATTAACGCGAGTGGGATAATCTACAATCATTGTATTGCCCTACACAAACGCTACTATCGAATGTGGGGCAAACACTTAAGCTGTGCAAAACTTCAATCTCATATTGCCAAACTGCGGAAATGTAATCCATTTTGGCAAACAGTAGGTTCTCAATCAGTACAAGATATTTGTCAACGCATTGAGAAAGCCTACCAATTATTTTTTAAACACAACAAAAAAGGAGTTAGACCGCCAGGATTTAAAAAAGTTAAGAAATACAAATCATTCACTCTTAAACAATCTGGATACAAGTTTTTAGGTGGAAATCGAGTCAAGATTGGGAACAAAGTTTATCAATTTTGGAAGTCGAGAGAGATAGAGGGAACAGTCAAAACCTTAACCATAAAACGCACTCCTTTAGGCGAGCTATTTATGATTATAGTTGTTGATGATTGTTCTAATTCAAAAATCAAGTTTGCGACTGGTAGAATAGCGGGATTTGATTTTGGATTAAAAACATTCCTCACTTGCTCGGACGGAACAAAAATTGAGTCTCCCCAATTTTTAAAACAATCATTAAATGCCATTAGGAAAGCTAGCCGACAGCATTCTAAAAAACTCAAAGGTTCATCAAACAGAGAGCGATTTAGAAAAAATCTAGTTCGCAAATATGAGGATATTTCTCATCGTAGACGTGATTGGTTTTGGAAACTCGCTCATAAATTAACAGATAATTTTGATGTGCTTTGTTTTGAAACCTTAAATCTTAAAGGAATGCAACGTCTTTGGGGTAGGAAAATATCAGACTTGGCGAGGCGTGAATTTCTGCAAATTCTAGAATGGATTGCTAAGAAGAAGCATAAACAAGTAGTGTTTGTAGATCAATGGTATCCATCCACAAAAACTTGTTCTAGCTGTGGACACATTTTAGAAAAATTGGATTTGTCGATTAGACGCTGGCGTTGTCCTTCATGTCAATCTGAAAATGATAGAGATGAAAACGCCAGTCTTAATATTAAAAGAGTCGGGAGTTCGACTCTAGGCGTAGGAGATGTTAGACAGTCTCAGACTGCAATCTCTGTTTGATGCCTGAATCCCCCGTTTTCAAAACGGGGGAGTGGCTCAATTATTACTTGGTTCTTTTTACTTGTTAATCCCCTACACCCCTATTTCTTGAACGTATGAGCAAGCACAAGCTTTGATTCGGTAATAGTAATGTTGTTTGCAACCTCAACAAAATTCTAGTTTCCCGATGCAAGATACCAGTAGCTCAACACATACAAAAGCCTGAGTAGTCTGAAACAGATGTGCTGGCGCGGAACTGGTAGACGAAGTGACACCCTTTTCCTGATTATTTGAGCTTTGCGATCGAGATATATTTACTTGCTTTGAGGAGTGATGCTGTTTGCAGTACGGATTATGGTTGATTTTGCCTTCTGTTCGCAAGGGTGGAAGACCCTTTGTTTACACGGAGATTACAGAATGGATACAGAGCTATTACCTGATTTTGTTGTGTCTTAATTGTTATATACTTGCTATAGAAGGTGTGTAACAGATGTTTAAGTAAAACATCGTGTTTGGGTGTAATCTGAATTCCTTGCTACCAACAAAACTACTAGCCTAAAAGATTATTTTGAGTATGTAGTTATTAGGCAACAACATGCTTATTACCAGAATGTTCCATTAAATCTCTACGTGAACCACCCTTCGCGGGACGGTTTTTGGGAGGATTGGCTTTTGAAGACAGTAAAAGATAAGACACTCTTTCTCTGTCTCGATCGCGTCCACTACCTCGATATGGAGACTTAGAGGGTTTAGATTTTGCCGAGATTAACAGGTAAGAACTAGAGTGAGATTGCAACATATGGGATAGGGAATTGGTAACTGTTTGGCTGTTCGCAGCTAGGCTGCTCAGTAACAGACCTGTAACCAAAAGTGAAATGGCAGCACGCATAACAAGTGTCTATTTTAAAACTCTTCATTTCACTGATACTGAGTTTTTTTTACTGCTTCCGGACAATTTGGTAAAAAAAGTATTGTTTTTAACTGAAAAAAATATTTGATTTAGCAATGAGTATTTTCTACTAGTAACCAATGACCAGCATGATTGAGGCGACCCCAAATCTTGAGTTTTTGCCCGTGAGATAATGTTTGTAGCCGCTCGTTGATGTGCGATCGCAGAGTCACAAGCTGCCAAATTTGGCCTTTGTATGAAGCTGGAATCGTGATCGTGAATCTGTAATCTTGCTGATCTAAACGGTGAAAAATACCTTGAAAACAGTTAAAATGTTGTTCTTGTACAGTTTTTATACTGTCGTAAAAATACTGATTATCAAAATTATTAGGACAACATCCACTACATGAGTAGGCTTCTGGATGGTCTAAGTAATAGCGTTGCCAGTGTAACCAATTTCTATCGGTGGGTGAAAGGTTGAATAACGGAATCACAGCCGCAGGTGCTATTTGATCTAGTAGTAAAGCTGTTTGTAGGACTCTAACGGGTAAATCTCTGGGCTGGCAATTCAACTCTACACAAATAGCAGCAGCCATCCCTGCTGCTTGACCAATACCCATAACAACAGGTTGCAATCTAGTTGCGCCATTGGCAATATGAGACACAGAAATATTCTTTTCACACACCAGTAAACCGTCTGTCTCTACCGGAATTAGACAACGATAAGGAATAGTGAAGGGAGTCCCCGTCCAGCGCCCTCCCCAACGAATGGATTTTGGTTGTAGGTCGAACTTAACACCAGGATAATGATGGTCGTTGGCGTAGTTGCCAATCGCGATCGCATCTATATTTAATGCTGCTACCCTACCCCCTGCTACTGGTAAAATATCCTGTTCTCTAATAGTAGTTAACCCTACTAGACGACGACTTTCGCGGTAGTAGGGCTGTAAAGCATAAGCACTTGTTCGATTTTGGGTTTGGGGAAAAATACCATTTGCTAAACCATAGCGACGACCAAGCTGATTTTGAATAAAATGGGCAAAATTCTGACTATGCCAAAGGCATTCTCTTTGAAAATTTCGCCTTGCTGATTCTGACTTAATTAATAGCCCTGTACCTTCACCATAATCATTACCGTGAATCGGCCAATTGATCATGAACCTGTTTCCTGGTAAGCGTCCATAGTTTAAAAAATTTTCAGCACCATAGCCATCCCAAGCACCAGCAAACAGTGATGGATCATAGTTTGGCACAGGCGGGATTTCTGGGGCAACAGTTTCACCGTAATCTTGCATCACCACTACCCAGGTCGGGGCTTGCACAGGATATTTTGTTGTGAGAGAATTAAAATCAGCTGGGGCGCTAATTTCTCCAAACTCCGACTGCAATTCCCAACCCCAGCGATGAGATATATCTGCTAAAGCTAATAAATCCCCTAATTCCGTAGCGTCGAGAGTCACTTTGGCTTTAACAGTAAAATCTGCAAATCCAACGCCAGTTATACAATCTCCTTCTCGGAAAACCTCCAAAGGCACATATCCAGAAATCCAAAGCAGATTTGGTAATTCCCGCACCCAATCCGCAAAAATATCTGCGCCTATACACGGATCATAACTAAAAAAACTGACCCAACTATTATCTAATCCTCCTGGTTGTCGCTGTTGTAATTCTCGTAAAAATGCTCCCCATAAACCTGTTTGCAAAGCTTCTAATTCATTACCATCCGGTGCAGACACACCAGCAGAAGTTAGCATTCCTCCCAGCCAAGAAAATTCGCTGACCAGGATAGTTTTTGCTCCCCGTCGCGCTGCTTGGATAGCAGCAGCAGTTCCACCAGTCCCACCACCGACTACTAAAACATCAGCTGTGTATGTTTGATTATTCATCTGTACCTCTCAGGAAAATATGGGAAAAAGAAATACGAAATCTCATTATTTGTCATCAGCGTGTCATGGGAGTGACAAACAGACTTATTAAAATTAGTTAGAGCAAAAATCTCAAAATTTCTGTGTGGATATTTCACTATCAAGACAGATGCGTCGACTGTTGGATGCTTGAGAAATTAATGAAGTATCACTTGCATCTCCAAACATTGGCATAGCCATCTGTGTGAGGTGAAGTACCATTCATGCAAGTGGAGAAATTCTATGAAACATGATCGGATTCATAATAATGAAAATCTACGTTCATCCGGCTTGACAAAGAACTTATTTTATAGATTTGGACGGACAGAACTATTGCTGTTGCTGTTACTATTTACTGCTGGGATTTTTGTAGATTACTGGTTTAATCATCATCCATTGCCTTGGCAATCATCAAATTCTCATGCACAAGTGTTTACATCAGTGCCATTAAATGCATAGTAGAGAGTGCGATCACCTCACAGGAATAATTGTAGATTTATGGATGAAGTGGCTAATTCGTGGTCAAATTTTAACTCAAAATGATACGCCTGGGACATATTCTTTGGAAGCGTCTATCCCGCATGGTACTAAGACCCAAGCGCCTAGCTATTTTTGAAGCTTGCCTCATTGGTTTAGTCTCTGGATTAGCTGCGGCCTTATTAGGACAAAGCGTGGGATGGCTGGGTGGATGGCGACAACGTGCATCTGATTTATTTCCTGTTTACTATGCATTACCACTAATTGGTCTGGTGGGAGGATTTTTAGCAGGGTGGTTGGTAGAAAAGATTGCTCCGGCAGCTGCTGGCAGTGGGATGTCAGAAGTGAAGGCTGTGCTGGCAAAGGTTCCCATGCCCCTTAACTTGCGAATTGCGTTAGTGAAACTAGTCAGTGCCACATTAGTCTTGGCATCTGGTATACCTCTGGGGCGAGAAGGGCCAACAGTTCAAATTGGAGCAGCTTTAGCTAATCAATTTAGTCGCTGGTTTCCCACCTCGCCTGATCACCGTCGCCAATTAATTGCAGCTGGAGCGGGAGCAGGACTAGCGGCTGCTTTCAATGCTCCGATCGCTGGGGTGTTGTTTGTAGTAGAAGAACTCTTACAAGATGTCTCTGGCATTACTTTAGGAACAGCAATACTAGCTTCCTTTATCGCTGCCGTTGTTGCCCGCATCTGGGGTACTCATAGTCTAGATTTGGATCTAAATTTAGTCACACCTAACACCAGCTTTTTTGCTCCAGAGATTCCTTTTTACCTGCTGTTAGGGATTTTGGCAGGATTAGGAGGTGTGCTATTTAATCGAGGCATTCTTGCCAGTCTTAGTTTCTATCGTCGCTTTCTCAACATTAGCTTACCTTGGCGAATTGGATTAGCAGGATTGGTAACTGGCATCGCACTCGTGGCTCTGCCTACAGTGTTTCGGGATAATGCGGGATTACGGGAACTGTTGTTAGCAGGTGATGCCAACTGGCAACTAGTCATACTAGTGTTCTGTATTCAATTCTTGCTGATAATTTTTACCTATGGTTCCGGTGCGCCTGCTGGATTGCTAGTTCCGACTCTGGCGTTGGGGGCAGCCTTGGGTTATTTGATTGGCATTTGGGAACATCAATGGCTGGGGTTAAGTTTAGCGACAACTTATGCTCGTGTAGGGATGGGGGCATTTTTCTGTGGGGTTGCGCGAGTTCCTATCACGGCGGTCATTATCGTGTTTGAAATGACCACCGATTTTAATTTAGTGTTGCCGTTAATGATTGTTTCAGTGACTGCTTATCTGGTGGCAGAAGTTTTGGAGACAGGGTCACTATACGATAAACTGCTGGAATTTAAAGGTATTCATCTTGGTAAAGAAGCTGATTCTCAAGGCCCGTGGACAGAACTAACAGCAGCTGATGTTATGCAGCCTCGTGTGGAAACTCTCTCTAGCCGCATGAGATTGGATGAGGCATTGCAGGCATTTTCCCAATCTTCCCACCGGGGCTTTCCAGTATTAGAAGAGGGGAGATTGGTAGGTATTCTCACGCAAAAAGATGTTGCAAATTTTTCTCAAAAGGGATTGAGTGGCGATCGCACTGTGGCAGAAGCAATGACTCCAGAACCTGTCACTACTCATCCTAAAGATACCCTTGCCCACGTCCTACACTTGCTCAATCACTATAATTTAAGTAGTTTACCTGTAGTGGAAGGACGCCGCTTGGTTGGTATTATTACCCGCAGTGATATTATCCGCGTAGAAGCGGCCTATATTAATGCTCAGGAAGATTTGCCAGGGCCAAAAGCAGAACCTTCACAAATAATTTACCGCATCCGGGCGTCGGAAACTGGACAAGGACGCTTACTTGTACCATTGAGTAATCCCAAAACAGCTGGAATACTATTAGCAATGGCTGTGGCAATTGCCCGCGATCGCCATTACGAAATTGAGTGTCTGCATGTGATTGTTGTACCTCGCCACCAATCTTTAGCAGAGGCTCATGTAAGTATGAGAGTTGGTCAACGTTTGTTACGTCAGGCCATGCGTTTAGGACAAGCATGGGATGTACCAGTGCATACCCAAATCCGTGTTGCTCATGATTTATCGGAAGCAATTTTGCAAACTATTAAAGAGCGTCATATAAATCTAGTGCTAATGGGTTGGAAAGGTAGCACAGCCACACCTGGAAGAGTTTTTAGTCGCGTTGTAGATACGGTGATTCGCCAAGCAGCCTGTGAGGTGGTACTAGTCAAGCTCAAAGACCACAGTCAATTTGAACGTTGGCTAGTACCAATAGCAGGTGGACCTAATTCCCAGCAGGCGATCGCATTGCTACCAGCACTAACTTCACTGAGTAGAACACCGACAGTCAACTTATGTCAGGTATTCGAGCAAGATGAAATCAAACCAAATACTACATCTTTAACAACAGCTGCTGATTTCCTCAAACAACATCTTGATGGCTCAGTCACAACAACTCCAGTCCATGCTACTTCCGTTACAGATGCGGTGTTGGAGTGTGCCAAGCAGAATCACAGCGATGTAATTATTTTAGGAGCTTCTCGTGAGGGGTTATTACAGCAAGTAGTACATGGTAATATTCCCGCAACTATTTCCCGTAATAGCCAGCAGACGGTAATTTTGGTGCGGGCTGCATCTACTGGTAGAGGACAGAATTAGGTCTTATTTCAGATATTGCGTTTATGTAATATGAGGTATTATAGGACAATATCTCATATTATTCAGTCACCATTAAGACTATGATCTCTAGGTCAAGCCCGCCTGTAGAGTCGGTGATGGCTAAAGAACAAGAAGCATCATATCATGGCTTTGATGATGCAGTTTAAATTCTCCTCAGAGCATTAACACAAACAAAAATCTTAAAATTCATAGCCCAAATCACGCTTGAGGACTAATTAAGGCTTGATCAGATTTTTCTCAGACTGACGATATTTAGTTATTAATCTGTGATGCTTGATAGGCGCATAAAGTTGTCCATATAACAAGGGTATTCCTGTTATTCCCAGTGTCAATATAGTAGCTAGATTAAAAAAGCCGCCAACAAAACCAAACCCTACACTAATTCCAAATGCTGCGGCGAGTAGCGACAACCAATCATTTATTAACTTCAGAATAGTCACGATTAAAACACTGCTTATAAACCCAGTTATCAATCCAGCGATTCCACCAACAATAAAAGCGCCAAAGCCTCCTACTATAATCCCCCCTATCGACATTCCAATAATACCCACTAAATCACTAGGTCTTGATGAACTGAAAATCGTTCCATACACACCACCAACAATAATCCCCAGTACACCAACAATCACAACTCCGCCAAACGAAGCTGTGGTTGTAGATTCCCAAGAATCATTTGAATATGAGTTAGAACTTTTTGATGTTTGCTTATTTTGCTCAACAAGGTCGTATATTCCACCAATTACAGCACCTATTACAGCCCCAGCGATCGCTCCTACTGTACCAAAAACTCCAGCCCCAGAAATACCATCAGCGATCTCAGGCACATTCCAGAATGCGATATTGTGAGATGCTAAAATCCACGGTATAACTCCAATGAGCGTCACTGTAGCTATCTCACCAGTTAAAAATGCCCAAATTAAACTTGCATAAGATTTTGATTCTCTCCTTTCAATTGGAATAGCAGCAGTCTGTATTTTCACAGTCAAAGTATGAGTTTCTGGTTCTCCATTTGTATGTAATACCAGCTGGCGCTTATATAACTTATCTGCCATCAAATTACTCGTATTCACTTCGATATCAAACTTTTTATAATTACCTATAAACTTCCTAGGTATGATGCTAATCCAAGGATGGGACTTTGATGTATGTGGTGGATCATGGGGATGGGGAGCAACTTCCCAATGACCTTCAAGTAGTGTGTCTGGTATCGGATTTTCAATAGTGATAGTTTGCTTAACTTTTTCACCTAAGTGTGTTGCTTGGAAATCCTGTATTTGATGACTGAACTTAACTTGGGGACAGCGAGTTAAATCAAGAGGTATCAAAGCGTTGAGTGCTTGTTGTGCATTTTCAAAGCGGTCTTTAAGTCTTGGTTGTACCATCTTTTCCAACCAGTCCAAAAAACGCAGGCTAAGTTGGGGTAATAAATGTCGAAATCGAATTTGGTAGGGATCATCTTCATCCATTAAATTTTGAACTTGATTTGATTGGGTTCCTGTTAGCAAACAAATCAATGTCACCCCCAAGGCATACAAATCTGTAGCTGCTGTAGGCTTTAATAATTGCTCTGGTGGAATAAAACCGGATGTTCCTACGAAAACGCTACTACCTGATACTTCTTGACTACCAATACGAGCAAAACCAAAGTCAATCAAATAAACATTTAATTCTGCGTCTACCAAAATATTTTCTGGTTTAATGTCTCGATGAATTATATAAGGAAAACGACTTTGTAAATAAGAGATAATTTCTAGTAGTTTGAGTGCAATTTTTTTTATTTGTTCTGGCTGAAAATTGCGAGAAATAGCTAAAGAAGGAGCATCGATATATTCCTGAACTAGGCAAAAGCCATTCGATGTAGGGAAGGCTCCTAAATATTTAGGAATCTTTGCGTGATTGAGTCCTTTTAATACTTCTATTTCGCGTTGATATGCATTAAATCCTGACCAAGTAGAATCTATTTGAGCAAAAGCATACTGTTTGATGACGACTTGCTGATCTGTCGTCAGAGATGAAGCTAGCCAAGTAATTCTTCCTCCTTCTCGGTTACGTCCAAGTTCTTGGATAATTTGATAGCCATGTTCTGAATAATCTAGTTTGTTGTTCATAGTTAATATCAAGCTAATTTGATATGATAAATTTTGCTGTGCTAATAATAACTACAATAGATGAGACAAGGGCTAAAGCCCTAACTAGGAACTAAGACATATACTCATGTTTAATTAAAAATATTTATCTATTATTTAGTGTTAATTTGCTGGAGATTAATATTATTCTCTTCAACACGAGTAGCCAAAATACTGCCATCAGGACTAAAAGCGAGAATATCACCTTGGATTTTAATAGTATTTTGTAAATTACCTGTTGCTACTTTCCAAGTCTGAATACTATTCTCAACCTGAGTAATTAGATTTTTAGCATCTGGACTAACTGTGACAAAATAGAAGTAGCTATCTAAATCTGAATTTTGTTTTTTCGGTGGCTGAAGAGTATATTTCAATTCCCCAGTTTGCAAATTCCATACTTTGACATCATTTTTATTTAAATAAATTGTATTTGTCTTCCAACTCACAAGCGTATTGTTATCAGGAATTAAAACTTTAACTACATTATCTGTGTATGACTGAATTTGATGTCCGGTAAAGGTTATTTTGAGTTTGCCAGAAGCCACATCCCAAATTTTAATTTGACCATCCTTGTCAGTACTGACAATAGTCTTTTCATCTGGACTAATAGCGATAGATTTAATTTCAAATTCATGTCCTATCAGCGTTTTTTGTAATCTTCCTGTTCGCAAATTCCAAATATTTAATTTCCCTGTGTTATCGCCACTTACTAAAATATTTCCACTGGGACTAATCTCAACTTTAGTCAATAAGTTATCATTGACAATCCGACTGATTGAAGTACCAGATTGTAAATCAAAAACATTGATTATATATTTTGTGATTTCTGTTTTATAGCTATAACCAGATTGATCCACTTTTGTAGTCTTGATAATTTGAGTACCACCGTCCATTACTATGGTTTTACCATCTTGACTAGTTTCAACAAAATTAATTGTTCCATTTGGATTTTCTAGTTCACGTATGAATGCGCCAGTTAGCAGGTTCCAAATTCTGATATTTTTCGATTCAGCACTAACTATATACTTGCCATCAGAAGTAACGCTGAGATAATTTACAACTCCTGTATGACCCGTGAGAGTGCGCTTTAATTGACCAGTTTCTAAATTCCAAATTTTGATAGTATTATCTTCACTACCACTAATTACGGTCTTATTATCAGTAGTAATAGCTGCAGAACTTACTTTTAATGCGTGACCTTTGAGAGTAGTTTGTAAAATATTGGTTTCTTGTGAGACTTCTGGTTTTGAGGCATTCTTGTGCGCTGTACGGGATATAATTGGAATTACTTTCCATAGCAGTAATTGCACTACCAAAAATATCATTAATGCAGTTAGATTACGCTTCATAGAAATTCCTTTTACTTTATACATTTTTATAAATCCCGCTCTCAGTAGGAATAATTAATAGAAGCAAGTAGTAAAAATAACCAAATCACATATGCAACAAACCAATTACCAATTACCAATTACCAATACAAATTACCAACCATATCCTAAGTAATTAGCCACACTTGACTTGATATAATTGCTATTCAGGATGAAGTGCCACAATATATTCATAACGTTACAAATCTTCAATTTTTCTTTGCGAGATCAATGTTGTATTCGTAGCGAATTCCATGCAGAAAAACTCTGTGTCCCTCCGCGTTTAAGTGTTGCTACGACTTCACGTAAAGCTATACTAAGTCCTGAGTAACATCAGACTTGTAGCTTTGATGATGCACTTTAAATTCTCTTCAGAGCATTAACACAAACAAAAATCTCAAAATTCATAGCCCAAATCACGTCCCTAGTGTTAAATCTAATATCGTTGAGCGGTGAGATATCAACGTGAAAGCACAGGTATTTAGAGGCGTTAATCAACTTTCCTACGAAGAAATCCCTGTACCCGAACTACAACCGGATGAAGTGCTGGTACAAGTACGGGTAGTGGGTTTGTGTCAATCGGATATCAAGAAAATTCGTTATCCCCTGTATGAACCACCACGCATTTTTGGACATGAAACTGCGGGAACCATTGCAGCAGTAGGTGCAGAGGTAAAAAATTGGCAAGTCGGACAACGGGTGGCGGTGATGCACCACATCCCTTGTATGCGTTGTGATTATTGTCTGAATGACAATTTTTCAATGTGTGACACCTATAAAAATATCTGCACGACAGCCGGATTTGCACCCAGTGGTGGCGGCTTTGCTGAATATGTCAAGGTTCCTGGTCATATTGTCCGCAATGGTGGGTTAATTCTCATCCCCGATAATATCAGTTTTGAAGAAGCAAGCTTTGTTGAGCCAACTAACTGCTGTCTCAAAGCAGTGAAAAAAGCCCAAATTATACCCGGACAAACAGTTTTGATTACTGGTGCGGGGCCAATTGGGTTGATGTTTGTGATGTTGGTAAAATATTTTGGGGCAAAAGCGATCGCTACTGACTTGATCCCCTCACGAATTGAAAAAGCTTTAGCTGTGGGTGCAGAAGCGGCTTTTGATGCCCGTGATGCTGATTTACCAGCTAAAATTCAAGCACTCACCAATGGTTTAGGTGTGGATGTCACTTTACTCGCTGTTCCCAGTGAAAAAGCTTTCTTCCAAGCCCTTGACTGTACCCGCAAAGGCGGTAAAATTCTCTTTTTCGCCGAGTTTCCCGATGAAGTGGAAATTCCTCTAAATCCCAATATTCTCTATCGCCGAGAAATTGATTTGATGGGCAGCTATAGTTCATCCTACCGCTTGCAAAGCCTCTCGGCCGATATTGTGTTTAATAAACGCATTGATGTACAGGCATTAATCAGCGATCGCTATCCATTGCAAAATTTATCTCAAGCCGTAGACCAAGCGATCGCACCAACACCAGAAACATATAAGATTTTGATTTATCCCTAATACCTAATATTGGGGATCGGGGACAAGGAGAAAAAGAGGGAAATGGAAGACAAGCCAGACATGGAGGACAAGGGAAATATCACCCTCCCCCCACTCTCCCCACTCCCCCCCACTCTCCCCACTCCCCCCACTCCTCATACTCCCCCCACCTCCCCCATGATCTTCATAGTCATCCTCCTCGCTTTCTATCTCGCTTTTAACCTTGGTGCTAATGACGTTGCTAATGCAATGGGAACTTCTGTCGGTTCCAAGGCTGTAACTCTGAAACAGGCATTGATTATTGCTGGTGTCTTAGAATTCACAGGTGCGGTATTGTTTGGACAGGAAGTATCAGAAACTCTTGCAACAAAAATTGCTAATCCTGACTTATTTGCCAGTACACCGCAGATGTTAATGATCGGGATGATCACTGTGCTGATTAGTTGCGGTTTATGGTTACAGATTGCCACTGCACGAGGTTTACCTGTATCTTCTTCTCATGCAGCTGTCGGTGCGATCGCAGGCTTTAGTTGGGTAGCTTTAGGAGTAGATGCGATCGATTGGTCATCGATTGGTAAAATCACTCTCGGTTGGATTGTGACGCCAGTCATCAGTGGTGCGATCGCTGGTTTGTTTTACAGTCAGATCAAGCGTTGGATTTTAGAACAACCGCATCAATTATTACAAATGAATGAGTGGATTCCCTGGTTAAGTGCGATTTTACTAGGGATTTTTGGTGTGATAGTTTTACCATCAGTTACTCAACCACTGGCAAATTTTTTGATTGAGGAAGTTGGCGTCAAAATACCCACTCATGATATTTCGTTATGTGTGGGAGGAATTGCCGCAGTTGGGTTGAGTTTGTATAGCTGGCGGGAATTGGAGAGGAGGAGTGAGGGACAGGGGGGACAAGAGGGACAGGGAGGACACGGGGGAACTCGGGGTCCCCTCTGGGGATTAGGGGGCGAAGGGGGACAAGGGGAACACGGGGAAATGGTTAACAACAAACTACCAACTACCAACTACCAACTACCAACTGTTGAACGTCTATTCGCCAGATTCCAGTTACTGAGTGCTTGTTTTGTGGCTTTTGCTCATGGTTCTAATGATGTCGGTAATGCGATCGCTCCTTTGGCGGCGATCGTCTATATTCATAACACTGGTACAGTACCCATAGGCGGGATCGCTATTCCCATCTGGATTTTAGTGCTTGGTGGTGTTGGTATTGTTGCTGGTTTAGCAATTTGGGGTAAAAAAGTCATCGCTACTATTGGCGAAAGTATTATTTCTTTACAACCCAGTAGTGGATTCTGCGCTGAACTTGCTACTGCTACCACAATTTTGCTTGCTTCTCGTTTGGGGCTACCTGTTTCTACTTCTCACGCACTCGTGGGTGGTGTAGTTGGTGTAGGACTGGTACAGAACCCTAAATCTGTTCAATTTAAGACTCTCCAAGGAATCGCCACCGCTTGGCTAGTTACAGTTCCCGTCAGTGCAGGACTTAGTGCTGTAATCTTTAGCATTGCCCGGATTTTAGATTTTGGATTGGTTAGTGGGTCGTGAACACCAAAAAATTAATTCTCCAATTCCTGCATCGCCCACAAATTCTTCTCCCGTATCTCCCGTGTCTCCTTTGTCCAAGAAAATCGGAGATTTTTTTATTTGGAAGTCTCCTAGTGGGTAGTGGTTGCTGGAGAGAGCCTCACCAAAGTAATAAAACTGATAACTGATAGCTGATAACTGTTAAAATGCTTTACGGGTGATCGCAAAACTTTTAACTTGCACAAAATACTTAAAAATTAATCTTGAGTTTTGTAGGCAAACTGTCATTAAATTTACATTCTTACATGGTAAATGTATTTTTAGGAAACTTTGAAGTACCAAAAGAATTTATTAGTTTTTATTTCGACCACATAAATTTCTGTAATATTTTTATTCAGAAAAAAACAATACCAGATAATGATTGATTGAATCTAAAAAATTATCAAAAATTATACAAAGCCTGAAGCCATATCAAAATTCTGCAATTAAGACTGGAACCTTAGGTCAGAGGTAACAAACTAATGGGGCGATATGAGAAGCGGCCAGAAAACTCACGAGCAGGCGATCAACTTACAGAAGTAGATACCGCTCTACGAGCTGTCACCGAGGAATTGCAAATTATACAACGGACTTTACTCAAGTCTTTACAAGAAGATATCAAGCGTTTACAGACGGAAAGACTCCGCTTAGCTGACGATATAAAGCGTCTACAAGAAGAAAAAGAAGAACTACTACAAGGTAGGCAATTAAGTGAATTACAAGTGTTGTTGCGTCAACTCGCCAATATATTGGCGAGTCACATATCCTCACAACTGCAATCTTCTCTAGAAACCTTAGCCAAACAAGCTGTAGAGAAAGACAGTGAGGACAATGACAAAAGCAACGCCGTTGTCAATCATCTGCTTGGCTCTTTAGATGATACCCTCACTATCACTTTTAACACTCTCCAGCAGGAAGTAAAGAACTATCAAAATAATCTTTCTCAACAGTTGTCTCAGATGTCACTGCAACAACAGCAAGGGGAAGAAATTTTAGCAGAGTTAGTAAATCGCCTGCGTGGAGAACTCATACGTGCAGAACTAGAAAAAACCACACAACGATTCCCGCAACAATCTCCTCCAACAGTCATCCAAACAACACCATACCTTGCTGAGGAACCAACCCAACAACAGGAATCAACATTCTGGGAAACACCACCCCATCCTACCGACGAACCAACCCAACAGCAGGGATCGAGTTCCTGGGATATACCGACGCAAATAGAAACAGACAGGATTCGAGAGTATAGAGGGGCAGAAACTGATCGATCAGAAGAATCTGAAGTTTTTGCATCAACTAAAGATAATCTTGTCGCAGTCAATTCTTCCCAAGACAGTGACACAATATTTTCTATGAATGGTGCATCACCAAGCGAACAAGTAACCGCAGCTGCACCATCCCGAAGGAGAAGAAATTCATCAGTTGCACCAATGGGTTTACTGTTGATTTTGGTGTCAACAGTGGTGATATCACTTTACAACGTCGCCATCAAAGTTATTTTCAACTCAACTTCGCTAATTTTTGGAGTCTTTGAAGTAGAAGGTTTACTGGCGCCTACTCTTGGTAATTCTCTATTGATTTTAATGCTCAGGATGCTGGTAGTTGTACCATTGATGTTGGTTTTAGCTCCTATACTGTATCCGCAAGTATGGCAGGACTTGCAAAGTCTAGTGGGATCACGGCGAACAAAATCTACCACTACTAATGTAAAAGCTAAGCAAGTATTGCTGTTGTCGATTGTCAGCGGATGCTTTTTATTTTTGTCTCAGGTCTTAATTTATATTGCTATTAGCCAAATTGCGACGGGAGTAGCGATCGCCTTAATGTTTGTTTATCCAGCCATTAGCGGACTCTTAGCATGGTCTTTACTGAGAGAGCAACCTACTTCTTTACGTTTGAGTGCGATCGCCTCTATTTTTTTGGGGCAGATGCTGATTTTAGCAGGAGATACAAGTATTGGTACAGGAAACGCTTTTTTAGGTAGTATCACAGCTGTTGTTTCTGGAATAGCTTTTGCTTTCTACGTGATATTAACAAACATCTGTGCTAGCAAACTCCATCCTGTTCCTTTTACTTTAATTAATTTTGCTACTATGCTCGTGTTGTCTTGCATTGGTTTGATCATACCTTTACCTATTACCTGGAGCCTTCAAGTCAATCCAAGTAAATTGTTGGAATTGATTTTAAGTGCCTTCATTTTGGGCGTACTGACATTATTTAGTCATGTTTTTAATAACGTCGGTATTCGCAAACTTGGAGCTACGCGATCGGCAATTTTAGGTGCTACTGTTCCTGTAATAACTGTGATTTTGGCCGGGTTGATTATTCAAGAAACACTACTACCTGCACAGGTATTAGGAGTTTTATTTGTGACGGGTGGTGCGGCCGTTGTTAGCTATGAAAAAATGCGGAATCGCACCAAAAAGGCGTAAGGGTATGAGGATGTTAGAGTGCAGGAAAATATTTTTCATACTTGGCAGTGAATCAAAAGTTTAAAAAAAACAAAATTTTTATTAACAATTTTTAAGCAAAAAGTCTAAACTTGTAATTTAGCAGAAGCTTCTAAATAAAACTTTTAGCAGAAATAGCAAATTTGTAAATGTTTTTACATATGCACTGGCTAAAAATTGCTAAAATCAGCAAAAATCTTGTTGAAAATAAAAAGATTTTTTGTTTTTTGAATTATTATCTTAATTTTGAGGTCTATGACTTTCCCTCAATCAGATCCGCCTTATCATCAGGACAGCATCATCCTTTGGCCATTACAAAGCAGTTCACCATACGCTGCGTTTTTAGTGAGACTGCTAAACATGCCACCTTCATCTTCTTAGGCTAGCTCTCTTGTCACAGAACATATACAGCACAGGGTTGCAGCCAATGACCTAAGGAGTAATACTTGTTCTGTACGAAGTTGAGCTTAATTTCGACCTTCTTGGCAAGGGTAGACGCCACAGACAGGAGTAATTAGTAAAAAGGAACAGGGACTGTATATGGTAGAGGCAGGTGAACCCCCATTAAGACTCTGCCATTGACCATTGTCCAGCCAGGCAATAAAGTAAGGAGATTTTCCTCCCTCTTTCCTATTAAGAGTTGCCTGTTGCCTATTGCCTATTCCCCGTTCCCTTTCTTTTTGTTGAGCAAACCTACCAACTAAGTTGATTCTGCCAATTTGCCAGAAAATACGGACTAAATGACAATTATGACTACCAAGAACACCCATACTTAACGCATAATAGATCATCTAAGTAAAGACATCGCCTTCAGTCGGGTGTATACTACATACTTTCCATTGACTGATTACTGTAAACGTGATATTTAATTGCCTGTTATATGAGTAACGACGTAGATCTGATCAAACGTCTTGGCCCCAGTGCGATGGATCAGATCATGCTTTATCTGGCTTTTAGTGCCATGCGGACTAGTGGGCACAGGCATGGGGCCTTTTTAGATGCAGCCGCAACCGCAGCCAAGTGTGCAATCTACATGACCTATCTAGAGCAGGGACAAAACCTGCGGATGACAGGGCATTTGCATCACTTAGAACCAAAGCGAGTCAAAGCCATTGTCGAGGAAGTTAGACAAGCCTTGACTGAGGGCAAACTGTTGAAGATGCTTGGTTCTCAAGAACCACGCTATCTGATTCAGTTTCCCTATGTCTGGATGGAAAAATATCCTTGGCGACCTGGACGTTCGCGCATTCCCGGTACAAGTCTAACTAGCGAGGAAAAGAGACAAATTGAGCAGAAGTTACCTTCTAATCTACCAGATGCTCATTTGATCACCTCGTTTGAATTTCTAGAGTTGATAGAATTTCTGCACAAGCGATCGCAAGAAGATTTACCCAAAGAACACCAGATGCCTTTGAGTGAGGCTCTAGCGGAGCATATTAAGCGCCGTTTGCTTTACTCTGGTACGGTGACACGCATTGATTCTCCTTGGGGAATGCCCTTCTACGCTCTCACCCGTCCCTTTTATGCGCCAGCAGACGACCAAGAGCGTACTTACATCATGGTGGAAGATACTGCCCGCTTCTTCCGAATGATGCGAGATTGGGCAGAAAAAAGACCAAACACCATGCGCGTCTTGGAGGAGTTAGATATTTTACCAGAAAAAATGCAGCAGGCCAAAGACGAATTGGATGAGATTATCCGTGCTTGGGCAGATAAGTATCATCAAGATGACGGAGTCCCTGTGGTATTACAGATGGTATTTGGTAAAAAAGAAGACTAATATTCTAAAGACAGATATGGTCTTGAAATTTTCCTGGGTAAAATTCCCAGCTAGTACCATCAACGACAGTCCCACGCTATACAACAAGTACTGAATAGTACAGTGTTGTTAGTGTGGGACACATGCAAAACTGAGTAAAAATATATTGTTGTAGATTGACACTCCCATGCATAATTTAACTGCGTTGGACATTTAGGATTGCTTGCTTTTCATAAAGATAGATGGTATATGGGAAACAAGCCCTCAAAAGTCAGGATAAACTATACTCTTGATATAAAAATATAAAGTGAGCGATCGCTTCCTTTATAAAGTGGTGATTGTATTTAAACGTAGGGCAATACTTTCATACTGCTTACAATTTTACCTCCACTTAGACAGTAACATTCCTCGCCGACAATAATCTATTCTCGCTACATTATGCTTGAATGCCTGGACGACCATTCTCAACAATAAAAGAAGCCAGAGTATAGACGGGTGCATCTGCGCGGCTTACGGTTTCGACGACACGCAGATCGGTTTGCCAACGCTCATGGTTGAGGTTAACTCGGAAGTAGCCGCGACGATCACCGTCGAAGAACTTAATGTGTGGGTTTTCGGGGATCATAGGGCCGTAGTAAGGACCGTAGACGATGGCATCACCATTGCTGGTGAGTGAGGGAGTTACGAACTCTGTGGCGATTGTTGGAGAGTTAGGGTTCTTGAAATCAAGCTTAAGGTCATTAACGAATGTCGAATGCCAATCGCCAGTAATGACGACAGGATTGGAGATTTTTTGAGTCGCGATCTGGCTTAAAATGCGATTACGTGCAATAGGGTACCCATCCCAAGAGTCGTTCCAAAATACTTCGCCCGCTCCAATTTTGTGATCTAGCTCTGCCATCAACACCTGTTGAGCAAGTATATTCCAGCGTGCTTGGGAGCGGTGAAGACCTTTGAGTAACCAATGCTCCTGCTGTTTGCCAAGCATGGTCTTTGAGGGATCAACAGCCGCTGAGCAACGAGGTGTTTCACCATCGCCGCACGGGTGATCGCTGCGGTACTGGCGGGTATCAAGTACGCTGAACTCAGCCAGATTACCAAAGGTCAACCGACGAAACAGTCGCATATCTGACCCTCGGGGTAGAGAAAATCGACGCAGTGGTTGATGTTCATAGTAGGCCTGATAAGCAGCCGCACGTCTGTTGAGGAAATCTTCGACCGGATCGTTATTTTCAGAGATATTATTAGTGTAATCGTTGTCCACTTCATGGTCGTCCCAAGTTACCACAAAGGGGAATAAGGCGTGAGCCTTTTGCAAATCTGGGTCGGTTTTGTATAGGGCATACCGAAGGCGGTATTGCTCAAGCGTCTTGGTTTCCTCCGAGAACTGCTCAGGCAAAGAAACGTTACGTACACCACCTGTAGAAGGGATACCATATTCGTAAATATAGTCACCCAAATGAAAAACTAGGTCTAGGTCTTCCTCAGCCAAGCGATGGTAAGCCGAATAGTAACCATCCTCCCACTTTTGGCAAGTAACGAACGCAAATTTAAGCTGATTGAACCAACTGTTGATGGCTGGAGCAGTACGAGTGCGACCAATCGGGCTAACTTGCTTACCTACTTTAAACTGATACCAATACCAACAATCAGGCTCTAAACCACCTACATCCACATGAACAGAGTGTGCAAGTTCAGGGACTGCCATTACTGTACCCCGTCGCACGACTTTTCTCATATTCTCATCCAAAGCAACTTGCCATTGCACTGGCACATTCACCTGTGGCATACCACCACCATTTAACGGGTCTGGAGCTAGTCGCGTCCACAGCACTACACTATCTTGTAAGGGATCACCAGAAGCCACACCAAGACTGAAGGGATAAGCAGAAAATCTCGGTTGTGCAACAACTTTATGAGTCCAAACAGTGGCGAACATAGTTGCTGTAACTGTCCCAGCACCAATCAGAAAGCGTCGCCGTTCTACCTTAGTAGATAGCAAGCGCTCGAAGTGAAAACGCTTCATAAATGTCTGTTTTAGAATAGTAAGGAACAGGCAACTAGTTGCTATATGTATTGATTACCAAATCTGGTTTAAATACAGCCTAAGAAGTTATTAATATTAGATAGTTTTTGTTAGAGCTTAACTTTTAAAAGCGATCGCACTTCAAATGTGAATTATATAAATTCATAATTCAACAAAATACTTGGAGAATTTAGTCAATGAATAATGCAGAAGTTGCTGCAAAACTTAAAGAAGCTGCTGATGGTTTATTAATGCCTAGTGAATCAGAATTTCCTTTTGAATCGGTTTACTGGCAAATTACTCAACAAGAGCCTATTACTTATACAAAGATTCTAGAGTTCACAGATCATCCCTTAGATGTACCAGTAGAAGTAGTAGATTTAGATTATTTTTTTAGAAATGTTGCTGTTGAGCAAGAATGGCATGATGAACAACAAAAAGAGGATGTGAAAAAATATCAAAAGCTTGTTGAAACAATAAAAAGTAACCTCAGCGACGTTCAAGTTTATCGTGTTGGAAGAATAAATATTGATGTCTATATAGTTGGCAAAACACAGTCAGGTAATTTAGCAGGCTTATCAACCAAACTGGTAGAAACCTGATAAACAAATATTAGGAAGTAACAAAAAGAATTACCCGTCTAATATTAAGACGGGTAATTGTTTGAAGTGCTATTAACTTTTACTGATTATCAACTCTAGCTTCAATTGTATTTTCAATTATATCCGAAACATTGGAAAACAAGTTGTAACCTGTTCTCGCTTCAATTGTATCTACACTCACTCTGTACCAACGCCAGTCGTTGTTTCTAATTCCTTGGTCATTAGGCATATCGACAGCGATGACTCGTGTACTAACTGTTACACCGCTAATTCCAAGTCCGGGTCGATCCAAGACTATAATAGCCTTCCAAACTCTGTCTGGTACTGTAACTCTACCACTTGAAATTGTACTAGCTCCTCCATTGGAGCCAGTTCCACCTGAGCCGTATCCGCCAGAAATGATATATAGTTCTTTTCCCTCGTAAACTACTAAATCTCTGCTGTAATTTTCTAAAGCTGCCCAAGGACCCTGATTATTATCAGGAGCTTGAGGAACTATATTTGTCATCAAAAATGTTGCGGAATTGTTCGCAATTGTGTTTGTCCTATCTGCTGAGGGTGTCATATGCCCTCTATCAAATCCACTGCCTGTATAATCAGAACTGCTGACTCGATAGCAACCACTTGGTAGTGTGGTATCAGCACGGAAATCATCTTGGCGAGGCGCACTTCCTAGCCAAGACGAATTCAATTGCCAACTAACCCAGTTTGGTATACCTCTATTACAGTGATGTGATGTTGCGTATTGTGGTTTAACTAATAAATAGTTACTTAGGCTAGAAGTCCCTGCATTGCTAGGATTACCCATCGTTAAATGCACGGAATTTTGGGCAGGTGCAGGAGTGGATATAGTTGCAAGTAAAACAGCAAGCGGACAAGCAGATGCACAAGAAATCAGGAAAGTCGAAAACTTCGCTTTCTTCATGAGTATTTATTTGAAGTTGTACTTCATCTTGAAAGTTTTTCTCTCATGAAAAATATTAATATTTATAATTTAATCCTGAGTTAACTGAAAAATAAGTGTTAATTAATTAGTTAGTGAATTAATTAACATTCATTTAAGAGTAATATTCGGAATTTGTTAATCTAATTTAAATTAATAAACTAAATTGTATGAATTAATAGACAGTTTAATATCAAAAATTAAATATTACTAAATACATGTAAACATAGCTCTAAATTATGGTATTAACTATGAAATGAAAATCCAACTCTAAATAATAGATTAGTAAGGTATTAAATAAAATTTCTTATTTCTAATCTTGTATAAATAAACTTTGACTTCATTAATTCTATCGTTGGCTTCGATTATGCCATCACTGGAGCGATCGCTCGTTATATTTGGTTAGGTGTTTTGAGTTGCAACCCCTAACTGTTCGACTATCTTATTGAGCATTTCTTTGTGTGTAGCGCCTTCAATCAGGCTTTTAACCACAGTATTATCCCTGCCAATAATGGCTTGCTGCAAAGGCACAGAATTTGTTAATCACCACTGATTCTTGCTTTGCTCGCCAAATTAAACCGATTGCACGCTGTAATGGTAAGTCTAAAACAGGGATGTAAGTAACTCCTGGAATACCTTGCCACTCTGGCATGATCGACATTCCCAGTCCGGCAGCAATCAGCGAAATCACCCACTCTTCATGATCTGCTTTGTAGATAACTTGGGGTTGAATGTCTTTTGATGCAAACAAATTTTGTGTTTCTCCCCACAGTTCGCAGTGCAATCGATCAATATAGGGTTGTTGATTCAGTTCCATCAACCGTACACTTCCTCGTTGGGCAAATGGGTGAGAGGTTGGCACTGCAAGCATACGGCGTTGTTTGTACAAGATCATTGATGTTTTTGGGTCTTCTCGGTTATCCAGGACAGTAATTGCTAAGTCTATATCACCTGACTCTAAGGTGTTGCGTAAATCTTCGATGGTACCGTCCACTAACTCGATCAGCATATTGGGATGCTGTGCTTGAAAATCACGAATTAGCCCTGCCAAACTGCTAATACGAATTGTTCGCAAAGTACCCAAACGCAGCGTTGGCTGGTGGTGAAATCCCTTCAGTTCCCGCAACGTTACCTGGTACTCATTCAGAATCGTCTTTGCCTTTTCCAAGAAAAACTTTCCTGCTGGTGTTAGAATCGCCCGTCGCCCACCCCGCTCAAATAACGTCACTCCTAGTTCTTGCTCCAGTTTCTTGATACCTGCCGAAAGTGAAGGTTGGGAGACAAACAGGCGTTCAGCAGCTTTGGTGAAACCACCTGTTTCTGCGATCGCTAGAAAATAGCGAATTTGGTACATATCCATAGATATTGTCTATGACTTTAATCTTAAAAATAGTCTTGCTCTATAAGTTTATCTGCTTGAGTATAAGAGTGTAAACCTCACAACACCACTTTTAAACGCAATGACTAGCCAAACGACTTACCACATCATTGAGGTTGATGGACTCAACATCTTCTATCGTGAAGCTGGAGCGCCGAACAATCCTACTATTTTGCTGCTTCACGGCTTTCCAACTTCATCTCACATGTTTCGCAATTTAATTGTTGCTCTTGCTGATCGCTTCCATTTGATCGCACCTGATTATCCTGGCTTTGGTAATAGTTCCATGCCAAAAGTCGATGAGTTTGACTACACGTTTGATCGTCTAGCGGAAGTGATGGAAAAGTTCACTGAAGCGGTTGGTTTAAGCAAGTACAGTCTTTATGTAATGGATTATGGCGCTCCGATTGGATTTCGACTAGCGACGAAACATCCAGAGCGAGTTGAGGCGTTGATTGTCCAAAATGGTAACGCTTATGAGGAAGGTTTAAATGAATTCTGGGAACCGATTAAAGCGTACTGGCGCGATCGCTCATCAGAAAATACCGATAAGTTGAGGCAACTTCTCACTCTTGATGCCACCAAATGGCAGTATACGCATGGTGTTCGTAATCCTCAAGTTATTAGCCCTGATAATTGGATTATCGATCAACACTTTTTAGATCGACCAGGTAACAATGATATTCAACTTGCTTTGTTTGAC
Source organism: Fischerella sp. JS2 (assembly GCF_032393985.1). NCBI lineage: Bacteria > Bacillati > Cyanobacteriota > Cyanophyceae > Nostocales > Hapalosiphonaceae > Fischerella > Fischerella sp. JS2. The sequence continues at coordinate 4,973,928 of NZ_CP135918.1, read as the reverse complement.
AGCTACGGTTCCAACCCGCCGCTATATCCCCAATGGCAGGAGTATTTCCGTACCTATCAACCACCGACATTAGTTGTTTGGGGCAAGAATGATTTCATCTTTCCCGCTGAAGGCGCTCATCCCTATCAGCGCGACTTGAAAAACATCGAGTTTCATCTGCTAGATACAGGACATTTTGCCCTCGAAGAAGATTTGGATGCGATCGCCAGTCATATCCGCCGATTTCTGGCAGATCACACCAAACAGATCACCCAACTCTAGTGTACGTGAGCGATCGGCCTGCAATGTCTAATTGGGGTGCGCTGAAGCGGATCCCCCACAACAAACAACCTCGGTGTTAAGTACCGAGGTAAAACAAAAGTACGAATGACAATTGAGAGATATAGCGAGAAACAAAAAATCTGGCTTTGCATATTTGCGGGATGATTTTACTTTTTCTGCCAATTAAAAAACTTAATTCCTAGCGTTCTTGGCGGTTCATTATACCCTGCGGGAAGCCCTACGGGTTCGCCAGGTGCTTTATGCCGGGGAACCCGTCCACCGCACTGGCTCACCGCTACGCGTCTACATGCCCATTTTATGCAACGCCAAAAATCTTAACTAACACTAAAACCAACTAAAACTAGAGTAGTGACAATTAAAGATGCAAAAACAGCTTGGATAACGTATTTGCGTTGTTCCCAAATTGCAGGGTACTCGGAATAGTACATCTTGGGTTCAGTTGGGTAATTATTCAAAACGCCGTCTTCATTAACTGTTGTATACATAGCTTGTTTCCTTTATTTGTTTCTTTATGTAAATAAATATAACAATATTGTTACAAATAGTCAACAAGACTTGACAAAAAAGGACTGATACCGTTCATAAGAACCGCTTATCAGGAATGAGGGCGATAAACCTCCGGTACGCTATGCGATCGCAAGCGCTCTTGTGGGTAGTTGGTGCAACCAAACAGGAAGTGTGACTTCTATCAGGCTCTACACTGATACAACACCCTTGTTTGCAGCCACTACCTAACCCTTCGCACTCAGGAGCGTCGCATATTTCCAAAATGCTTTGCTTGTTGAAACTGGTGCAAGTTATCAATTCTACCGAACTTGCATCTACAAAATTTCAAGGTCTTTGGGGTGATTGATGTTTAAAGCCCCTGCTTAATTGTTGCCTATTTCCCCCGAAAAAAATCGCTCTGTTTAATTCAGCTTGAGAATAGCAACCTTGTTATTCAACGTCAGCGGCAACCACAGCAAACCAGCTTTTGGTTGATAATAAAAATCCGCTGGCCCGTTAATTTCGATTGGTAACTTGAGTAAATCTGCTTTCTTGGTGTTGGCATTATAGATGTAAATTGCTCCTGGGGTTGGCTTTTGAATTCCCACCCAATCTGAGTAGATTAATCGATTGTCATTGAGAAGAGCTATGCCATCAAAGAAACCAGGTAGGACACTAATCTGCTCAAATTGTGCAGTGGGTTTAGCCATAGTAAGTTTATAGATACCCCCCTTGCCATTAAAGTTTTCTCCTAATCCGACAACATATATACTCTTGGTTTGACTATCGTAGCTGATACCATTGGCCCCTGGAATCTGACCTGATAGAGCTACAAATTGTTTATTAGGAATAGAGATTTGATAGACAGTTCCGGTATCTGAAGCCGATGCTAGTAGAGTGTTTTCATCTATTGTTGCCAAGTCATTTAGAAAGGATGTCTTGGCAGATAAGTCCAAAGAAAAGACTTGTTTACTGTTTTGGAGGTTGAAACCAACAATCCGATCTATATCAGCTACATAAAGAACGTTATTCACGACGGCTAAGCCTTTTGGAGCATTCAATGTTCCTTTTGGGTTGAAGAACTTGCGTTTGACAGTTCCATCTGCTGATAATTCAGTAATAAAGCCATCTCCATCTTTGGCAGTGGGTTCCATCTTTTCACCAATGTTGGAGACAAAAATTCTTCCTGTGGAATCAGCAGTAATACTTTCAGGATGTGAAAATCCCTCTATTAGATTTGCTGCCTCAGCAGGATTGACGATTAGCAAAGATAGGGAAAAGAAAATTCCCAGATAATAAACCAACTGAAAGAAATTCGGTTGCATTGTTATCGTTGCCTATTTTACTAACTTTCAAAAACTAAATAGATACAAACTTTGCCAACAAAGGAACTATTTCTAGGTGATAATATTTAGTAAACTTTTTGCCTATCCACCGATCGCTCCCACTTCAACTCCATCAAATGTCGTATCACATGCAACAGATTTCCAAGTATCAAGTTCTTCTTTAACTGACTTGAGCTTAGCATCAATGGCGTTGACAGCATCTGCTCCCAGAGCTAACCTCAAGGGTGGGTGGTTACTTGTAACGGCTTGCATAATGGCAAGAGCTGCTTTATCTGGATCGCCTGGTTGTTTGCCGTTCATATTGTGAATCCATTGCAGAAATTCACCACTAGTAGAGGCATAATCGTCGATGAGTGTATCAGGTGTAACTAGCGATCGCCCATTGAAGTCTGTGCGGAAAGCACCAGGTTCAATAATTGTTACTTTAATCCCCAGTGGAGCCACTTCTTGAGCTAGTGCTTCTGATATTCCTTCCAACGCAAACTTGGTGCCGCAATAAATTCCGGTTCCCACAAATGACACAAAACCAGCTACCGACGAGACATTGATGATATGACCATAGCGCTGTTTTCGCATTACTGGAAGTACTACCCGCATGACATCAAGCGCTCCAAAGACATTGGTCTCAAATTGCTGTCGGATCACCTCATCACTGAATTCTTCTATAGCTCCCAAAGCACCGTAGCCAGCGTTATTAACCAATACGTCAATACGTCCAAAGGCATCAAGAGCGGCGTTAACCGCATTACGAACTTCCTGTGGTTTAGTAACATCCAGTTGAACAGGTTTAACTGTCTCTGGATACTGAGTGATAAGGTCACTGAGTTGCTCTGGTTTACGGGCTGTTGCCACAACGCGATCGCCATGCTTAAGTACTGTCTCGGTCAAAGACCGTCCGAATCCAGTTGAGCTACCAGTGATCAACCAAACTTTTTTTGTATTCTCAGCCATGATTAAATTTATATTTATTCTCAAATGAATTCTTTACTGCAACCGCTTTCAACCTTTCACACCGTCAAATTCCGTTCCTTAAACACTTCTTTGGCAGTATTTATGGCATTCTGAACAACAGGAAAGCCAGCGAAAGGCAACATATGAAGAATTGCCTCAATAATTTCCTGTGTGTTAGCACCGACGTTGAGCGCACCATTAATATGAACTTTAAGAGGACCTTGCACTGCTGTCGTACCTATTGCAGTTAGTGCGGCAACTGTGGCAAGTTGCCTTGTCCTCAAATCCAATTTAGGGCGCGAGATGATATCCCCATAGGCAAACTCGACAATATAGCGTCCTAGTTGGGGAAGAATATCGTTGAAACTCCGCACAACTGCTTCACCAGATGCTTTGGTAACTCTCCCTAAAGTATCTAGTCCACGCTCATAACGAACTTGTGAAGTTTCTGTTGTGTACTTTGTAACAGCAAAATTACTTTCCACGTAATTTTGCTGTTGCTGATAGTACTCCTGAAACACTTCCTGAGCAATGTTAGTACTGGTGATCGCAGCAGACCAGCCGACATAGACACTCATCTGCATCAGCAATTCAACAATCTCCTGCTGAGTGCAACCGACATTGAGAGCAACTTTGATGTGAAACTTCAGCAAGGACTGCTGATTACCAATAGCAGTAAGAGCTGCGACAGATGCGATCGCTCGCGACTTGTGACCTAATCCAGGACGTGACCATATATCGCCATAAGCAAACTCAATAATGTAATGAGCCAGATCGGGAGCAATATCAGTGAACTGTTCAGCTATCTGCGTACTGTTTTCGCCGACAATCTCCTCTAGATTTTTTATGCCTCGCTGATAACGGCTTTCATCCTGTTCCGTTTGGGCAACGTCAATATTTGTAACAATGTTACGCTCCCTAAATACCTCACGAACAACATTAATACCATTTTGTGTAGCAGGGAAACCGCGGTAGATAATTACATGTAGGATTGTTTCTAAGACCTCTTGAGGGGTACAGCCGACGTTAAACATACCATTAATATGGTGTTTTAGCTGCGTTTGAGCGTTACCAAGGACAGTCAATGTGGCAACATTAGCGATCTCTCGGTACTTTAGATCTAAGCCAGGACGGGAAAAGATATCCCCATAAGATTGTTCTATATAAAAGCGTACTAGATCAGGAGAGAAGACTCGAAGGCTAATGAACGTACTGTCATCAGTCCCTGCACCAGCGATTTTGTTCAGTACCTCCAGACCACGTTTGTAACGATCCCGAGAATGTGGAAGATAGGCATTGCTCTGGTTTGCTCTAACACTGGTGGTAAAGGCAATAAAAGCTGATGGTAGGGCGGTAAATGTAGCTAACATTTCTATAAACTTTCGTCGCTTCCACGCTAGGCTTTTGCATGTCTGATTGGGTATTACCTTCTTATATAGTTTCATAAGTTTCTCTTGACTTGGATCGGGGTATTTTGAAAGCGGCGCTCAGGAATTTCTGTCAAAAATTTATCCATACAACGTTCTGCAAGAGCAGCAATAGTAAAGGAAGGATTTGTACATCCTGCTGAACCAGCAATCAGCGCACCATCAACAACATAAAGTCCTCTATAACCCAATACCCGTCCATAAAAATCACAAGCTTTCCCCAAAACTGCACCTCCTAATGGATGAGCAGTTAGCCCAGGAGTCACCATTGTTGTAGGTTGGCTACTTGAGGTAGTATTTGCCCGATCTAACAGGCTATAAGTAAATTCTGCTGCTTGCTTGACTTTTTGAACTTCCAAAAACTCAGAGGGCCAGAACAATCTAACTGAATCTGTAGCCGCTTCATAACTGAATTTTCCAACAGCTGGTGGGATACCCATACTCAGAGATGGCAAAGTTCCCTCAGGAGCGTTCCAAATGGGAGTAGTAACTAAAGTCGTTGGACTAATTGGATTATCATAGTGTTCAATAACAGCAACAGCTGGTCCTCCTTCACCTGGATTATTAGGAGGCATACCAGTACGATTACCAGAAGCATCTCCGTTATCTCCCCAAAAGAGACCAATATTAGAATTTAACCTGGGCAATGTACCTAACGCTTTGGATTTGACCAATAATGCCGAAGTTCCCATAGAACCAGCTGCCATAAATAAATAGCGACAAGCAAAAGATTTCCTTCGGATAACTTCGCCAGAGTCGTTGATTTGATTAGACAAAACACGGAAGCAATACCCAGAATTGGAGGGGGCTTCAGTAATCAATGTGACTATGTGTAATGGGAGAATTTTCACATATCCTGTTGCTTCTGCTCTCGGTAAGTAGTTCTGATCCAAGCTTTTTTTAGAGCCACTGTTGATGCCATACCATATTTCGCCAATGATAGTGGAAGCTACCTTAGTTCCATTAATTTCTTGGCGGACTATATCCCAGTCTAAAGCTATATCTAGTAAATGGTTTGGCAATCCCGCTCTACTTGCCTGCTCCATAAATACGCGTGGAGATTGATAGAAGCTACTAGCTAATATGTCTTCTGGAATCACTGATGGCTGGAGTATTGCTCGAACGCGAGGGTAGTAAATTTTATCCATTTCCTCGTAACTGATTGCACGAGGAAGAGATTGATAGAATAATTTGTGTGGGGGTTGATAAGTAACACCATTGTAAACTAGCGAACCACCCCCAACTCCAGCACCACATAGAACAGAAATTCCATATTCATCTTTTCGTTCTAGAACCCCCGTATAGATATCTATAGGTACTGGTTCAAACATTATTGTTTTCGGACTGAGCCAGGCAGAACGACCATCAGGTTTGCGGTAAGTAGCAAAAGTATCTTGGGCAGAAGTAATTGGCCATGCAAGACCTCGCTCCAGTACAACTGTCTCAATACCGGCTTCTCCTAAACGTAGGGCTGCAACTGCTCCACCAAAACCACTACCAATAACAATAGCGTCTACTAGTTCATCACTAGCATTTGCATACTGCGAATAGTAAAGAGGGGCTGCTAAACCAACAGAAAACATAGTAGCTTGAAGTAAACTACGACGATTAAATTTGTAGTGAAGCATAATCCTTGTGGTGATTATGAGACGGTAATCACAACTTTTCCAAAGTGACGACCCTGCTCTAGATATTCAAATGCCTCTTGAGTTTGTTCTATGGGGAAAATCTTGTCAATGACAGGATGAATTTTATTAGTTTCGATTTCCTGATTCATTGCCTCAAAATTTTCTTTCCCCCCTACTTCCATGCCTTTAATTGTAGCCTGTTGGTGTAATAGTGTTAATGTATTGACACAGGTGTTAAAGCCGTCTAGTAAACCTACTATTGAGATGTGTCCTCCCATACGCAGTGCATTAAGTGATCGCTGCAAATTTTGACCACCTACTGTCTCAACAATGACATCAACTCCATTGTTGTAAGTAAATTCATTTACAATTGCTTCCCAATCAGGTGTTGTTTTGTAGTTAATCAATAGGTCAGCACCCAACTGTTGCGCCCGTTTGAGTTTTGCATCACTGCTGGAAGTGATAATCACCTGTGCGCCTCGCGCTTTTGCAAATTGCAGCGCAAAGATAGATACACCACCTGTTCCATGCAACAATACTGTTTCATCCGCTTGCAAATTACTGTATTGCAGTGCATTCCAAGCGGTTAGTCCGGCTATTGGTAAAGTTGATCCTTCAGTAGAAGAAAGATGCGTTGGGCTATGAACAAGCTGATTGGGGTGGAAGCATTTATATTCCGAGATTTGTCCTGGAATTGTACCCAAGCCTTGTCGAGTTGAATAGTCTGTTGTTTGGCGAGTAGGTTTGCCATTCACCCAATCAGGAATAAACGTCGTCACAACCTGATCACCAGGTTGAAATGCTGTAATCCCCTCACCTACCTGTTCCACAACACCTGCTCCATCACATACAGGAACATAAGGCAAAGATAGATTTGGATCTAGCAACCCTTTAACTACAAGTAAGTCTACATAGTTGAGGGAAACCGCTTCCATTTTGACTAGTACTTCCCCTCTGGTTGGGTTGGGTTTTGGTAGCTCCACAAGTTGCAAGTTTTCGATACCAAATCCATCACTAAGTTCAATTGCTTTCATCACGTTACCTCAATACTTTCATTTCAAGGGTTCGAGCATAGATGATGATGTAGAGTTTTCCATTACGTCATTAGCAGCATTTGCTGGCAGCATAAACCGACGAATCAAGAAGCGATCGGGAATTTCTTGTTCCTTTCCTGGCAAGAGGCGATGACGAATTCGTGCTTCAGTCACCCAAACCTCGCGACCTGCCAAAGTCAAGTTGACTGGTGATTCCATACCTGATGCAATAATTTCGATTGACTTGGGCTTAGTTCCTGAGGAAAGTGCATCAATGCGTAAAAGGCGACCATTACCGCTTGCGACAGCACCTTCTGTAACTATTAAGGAACCATCGGGTGCAAACTGCATTCCATCAGGGTTTTCCAACTTGCGCTCAAGGGGTATAGCTTCAACTTTTACACCACCTCGGGACTGAGGTATAACTTTGTATAAATTTCCACTGGAGAACAATCCTACAATGGTAACTCCATCGGATCTACGAGCAATTCCCGACAGCCCTAATTCATTGGAGGCGAACCTTTTATCCTCTGCCCAAATTTGTAATTTATCTGCTCCAGGTGCAAGATAGTAGATACGAGGACGCATACTATCTGTAAGATAAACACCTCCATTTGGATCCAGTGCCATATCATTTCCAAATCCACCATCGGGCATCAAAATGACGCGCAAAACTTTCCCTGTACGGGTATCAATTGCAAAAATCCGGTGTGGGCGGCGCGTCATTTTACCATTTGAATCACGAACTCCCAGAAAATCAGGAGAAGTTCCCCAGAGGATTCCTCGTTGCTCGTCTAGCCGCAGAGCTGTGGCAGCAAAAACTTCATCACTTCCAGGAAAGAAAGTTTTGAGTTCGCCTTTTGGGCTGATACGCAGTATCCGTCCACTTACAATCGAACCGATATACAACGTACCGTCACTAGCACGTGTAATTCCATTTGGGTACTGGAAATTAGCAGGCAGATTGATAGGAGTTAATGTGCGTACCTCTGCTGCAACACATTGAACTGAGCTAACAGTAAAGACCACAAGTGCAGCTGTATGCAGAAATGTCTTAAAGATAAAATTAGACATACTGTTATACTGTATCGTTTGTTCTACTCAATTGCTAATTTTGAGAATTTGCCAACCAGCATTAACAAACTCTGGTGTATTCAATCAAGTTCAAGCCAGGTTTTATCTTCTTACACTACAGACCGAATTATATTGATTACTATTGTTGCTAAAAAATTCAAGTGAAATACCACGGTTGAGGTATTCGTTGATATCGACTATCTGACCATTCAGATCACTTCGAATTATATCGATCACAACCGCAGCTGGAATTTTGGGATCGCGAAGCATACCTTTGTTATAAAATCCTTGGAAAAGATTGTGCATAGCCTCACCTACAACCTCTACAGGAGCTGAGCGAGCTTCTGCTTGCATTGCTGTATCGATTGTCCCCGGACGAAAGGCGTTCATTTTGACACCAGTTCCTTCTAGTTCGGCTGCCAAATTCAGAGTCATCATCTCTAAAGCAGCTTTACTTGTAGCATAAGCATTTCCACTTGGTGTACCTGTACCCGTGGCAGCAACGCTTGATATGTTAACAATTCGTCCCCAACCTTGTTTAATCATGTTGGGTAGGACAACATGGATGCATCGGAAAGCACCGTTTAAATTGATTTTAATAGTGCGTTCCCAAGCTACTGGATCAATTTCCACAGTACGTCCGAGTGGCGCAATAATCGCTGCGTTGTTTACTAATATATCGACAGAACCTAGTTGCTCAGCAACTAAAAGGCAAGCTTTCTCAATTGCATCAGCCTCGGCCATATCACATTGAATCGGAAAAGCTTGACCTCCTAATTTTTGAATTTCATAGGTTACATCTAAAATTTCTGCTGATGTCCTGGCTATAACACCAACCCTTACACCTGTCTTCGCCAGTGCTAAGCAAACAGCTCGACCTAGCCCCCGTCCGCCCCCTGTGACAATTGCAGTTTTGCCTTGGAATGATAATTTTGATGTCATTACCGTGTTTTTTGCTGTCAGTTAGTTAAATATCTTAACTAATGTATCCAAATTAATAATCATAGTTATGTGCATTTCAATGTTGCATGTGGTGCATTAATAGTTAATAAACATATATATACTTTTTAGGCAGCAATATAGAATGAGGCTGTAACAGTGCATGATCGAAGATCGTTTTGAATCTATTCGTAGCTTTGTAGTCGTTGCCCAAAGACTTAGCTTTGTTGAGGCTGCTGACACACTGCGCGTTGATCCATCTACTTTGAGCCGACGAATTCAACGTCTAGAAGAAACACTAGGTGTCCGGCTGTTCAACCGTAATACCCGTCGCGTTGTACTTACAGAAGCTGGTGCAATTTACTTTGAGCGTTGCTTAGACATTCTTGCAAGATTAGATGAGGCTGATGCAACAATATCTAGTCTGTCTGGGGAACCACGTGGATTGTTGCATGTCACATTACCTGTCACCTTTGGACAAAGGCATATTGCCCCAGTGCTACCAGAGTTTTTAACTCTTTACCCACAAATCAGCGTTGACATATCATTTAGTGATCGATTTGTCGATGTATTAGAAGAAAATGTTGATGTTGCTATCCGTATAGGCAAACTGAGAGATTCACAACTTATTGCACGCAGATTAGCTCCTAACCGCCGTGTTTTATGTGCTTCTCCAGATTATCTCAACCATTATGGATACCCAAAGAAGCCAAAAGATTTGGAAAAGCACAATTGTCTAATTTTTTCGTTGCTTGCTACGGGTGACACATGGCATTTATCGTGTGGAGATAAACAGGTAGTTGTTCCAATTCAAGGCAGGATCAGGTCTGATAATGCTGAAGCATTGTATCGAGCAGCTTTGAATGGCTGTGGTATAGCATTATTAGCCACCTTTATCGTGGGTGAAGATTTGAAATGCGGACGATTGCTAACTATTCTTGATGAATGGACTACACCAGAGACTGATATTTTTGCTGTATTTGCACCAGGAAGATATATTCCTTCTAAAATACAGGCTTTTGTTGACTTTCTAGTCAAGCGGTTTCGTAGCATTCCTTACTGGGATTAACGAAAAAATTAATGGAACTGTTTCAAAGGAAGTGGTTGTTATCAGCGATCGCTTCCTTATTAATTAAAAACACTTATAAAAAGCGATCGCACATCATTACATAGCAATTTAAAAGTAAGTGAATTTTGTCGATGCATCTATAAGTAGAAATAAATTTATGTCTATTCATCTCATAATGCTTGCTAATGCCAAACAAATTGCTCATTTTACAAATGAACGTCGTTGTATTCTCCAGTTTCTTATTACTCCTTGCCAAAAATATTATCCTACTCTCCTAAATAGACCTGCGAAATTATGGGTTATTAATCGTTTTAATACTTTTTTAAGATATATCAATTGTTCAGTTTAAAATTTTAACCTTAACAATTTCTATTTTTATTCACTGTTTTTGTTCTTTAAGAACAAGTATCCATCTTGAGAAGGATTTTTTTAAAAAACTTAATACTTTTCAAAAATCAGTTTTTTTAGAGTAAGGGTATAGTTTTTTACAAAAATTTTAATCTTTATAATGGAGTTTTTGTTATCTTTTCGTAGAATTTGCACTAGTGATTACAATATTTTCTGGTATAAACTTTAACTATTTAATTTTGAATAAATAATTTTAACCTAAATTTTAACCTAATAAGAAAAATAAATTAAGTATCATTTGAAACACAAGATTAAGTATGTTCTTTTTTGAAGAATAAAGCTAATATCAATATGGCTAACACGTTTTGATGTAGTTGCTAAATACAGAAGCTTTATTAGCAACGATTTAGCTTGAAGCTGTCATTTATCTTAATTAATTCTCAATCAGAGTTTACATAAGCAGCAATATCCGCATTTCTCACAATCTGTGTGAGTGCGATTGTTAGAAGTTTTATCCAGAGAAAGTTTTGGTCATTTTTGATGCTTAAGAAATTTTAACAGAGTATTGAATGGCTTATTTTGCTGTCAAATATGTTCCATAATCCCTGTGGAGTCTTGCTGAGAAATCCTGTCCACTATATTAATATTTCTGGTTAGCTTTTTGTTGATCTGTAGAAGCATTTATTTATATACCTGATCAAGATTCTGACAGCAATACAATCCTTGAGTAGGAATGTGAATAGTGATATGTTTGAACAAACACTAGATCTGGAAGTTTGCAATATTCAAAAAGCAGTAAATCTTCTCGGACTGAAACTTTCTGATACAGAATTGAATGAGTTAAAATCTGGCAAGAATATTTCTTTAGAAAGCAGAGGCTTAAGTGAAATTGGCTCCGTATTCATTCTTGCAGAAGCTCTTTTAAGAACAAATCTAGTTACAGTTAAGAATGTAACTTTTTGCGATCTCCAAAAAGCTAAGGAAGAATTTTCGCAACATTCCGGTATTCCAATCTACTGTTGGGATTCTGAAACTGGTGATAAGTGCTGTCTTCTACTGACTTTAGTAGATGGTAAGCCTGTAATTAGGGTTTCATACTCTAACCAGGAAGCAAGTATCGCGATGGCTGTACCTCAAATAATACAGTCAGTTTGACACAATTTTGCTGTCAATACATAAGCATGTTTAGATAGCAATCCAAATCATAATCATTAGATATTTTCATAGGAGATATGTGTGATACCTATCAAATTGTCTGCTTTAGGAATCTACATGCCTACTAAAGTCATGACAAACCACGATATAGCAAAAATCGTGGATACATCTGATGAGTGGATTAGAACCAGAACAGGGATCATTGAGCGTCGGATTGCTGCTCCCGAAGAAAACACATCTACTTTAGCAACTGCTGCTGCAAGACAAGTCTTAAGCAAGCATGGAATCGATCCATTGGCAATAGAAATGATTTTAGTGGCGACTATGATGCCAGATACTCCATTTCCATCAGTTGCTTGTAAAGTACAAAATAGTATAGGGGCAACTAATGCCTTTGCCTTTGATATCTCAGCAGCGTGTTCGGGATTTGTTTACGGTCTTGAAATAGCAGCACAATTCATCAAAACTGGTGCAGTTCGTAATGCCTTAGTTATAGGAGCAGAAGTTCTTTCCAGATGTATAGACTGGCAAGATCGTTCTACATGTGTTTTGTTTGGGGATGGCGCAGGAGCGGTTTTGCTTGAATCAGGACAGGAAAATTGTTTTTTGAGTTCTGTACTTCGTGCTGATGGTTCAGGTCAGGATCTATTATTTATGCCTGCTGGTGGAACTGCACTGCCAGCATCAATTCAAACTGTCGAAAATAGGCAACACTTTTTGAAAATGAAAGGAAAAGAATTATTCCAAGCTGTAGTGCCTATAGTGTGTGATGCCATCATCGATACCTGCGAACAAGCAAAGATATCCATTAAAGACGTTCAGCTGATTGTTCCTCATCAGGCAAATTTTCATATTATTGAAGAAGTGGCTGTATTTCTGGGAATTCCATTTGAGCGTTTCATGTGTAACTTGCATAAATATGGGAATACATCTGCTGCTTCAATTCCACTAGCTTTATTTGATGCAGTTCAAGAAGGGAAAATTGTACCCGATGATTATGTAATGATGCTTGGGTTTGGAGCAGGACTGACTTGTGCAGCGAGTTTAATTCGCTGGGACAAATCCTTTGTTTGCTAAATAGTTGTTTACATATCAAAAATCGAATGTTTATGGAAGACAGGCTTTGTGCATCTTCTAGTGAGTCTTCTATCCAAATAAAGACTGGAATAGATATAGTCTGTATCAAAGATATACAAGAAATGATAGATGCACCAATAGGAGTCTGGCTTACAGAAAGAGAATGGAAGGATACTATAGCTCTTGCTCACGAAACTCATCGACTGCAACGACTAGCAGGTAAGTTTGCTTGCAAAGAAGCAATTTTAAAAGTTTTGGAAAGTAGTATTAGCGAGACTGAACTAGTAGATATAGAAGTTCTACACAATAGTTCTGGAAAACCAATAGTTTTTTTGCAAGGATCTGCTCTTTCGTATTGGATGAAAATGGCAGCCATTCATCTAGATGTGAGTATTAGTCATGAAAAAGATTTTGCAGTAGCGATCGCAGTAGCAATGTGCTGGAAAGATTGCAAAATTTAAGCATCACAAGAGGTATATCATATGCCAAAAATGGAAGCATTCGTATTTCAGAATCAGCGCGGTCAAAATCTTGTTGGTGTTATGCATCACGGCCAAGGAGATCAACCAAGACCTTGCTTAATTACATGTCATGGTTTTGCTGGTACAAAAATTGGTGGAAGCCGAAGGTTTGTGGAATTTGCTCGTTATGCAACCAAATACAATCTCTCGGTATTTCGATTTGACTTTGCAGGTTCAGGTGATAGTGATGGTGATTTGGTAGACCTGACCTTGGATAGAGAATTAGAGGATTTACAAGCTGCGATCAATTTAGTTACGACAATAGATGGCGTTGACCCGAACAGAATCGGACTGGTTGGACATTGCTTGGGTGGAGTGAGTGTAATTCGAGAAAGCGCTAGAAATTCACAAATATATAAGACCGTAGCATGGGCTCCATTTACTGATTTATCAGGTGCTGTGTTGCGGCTGATTGGAGAAGATGCATTTTCTATACTGCTAGAGGGTGACGAAGCAGAATTTATCTATCATGGCGAACTAATGCGATGTGGACCTGAACTTCTCAAGCAATCTTCCGAACTTGATATGCGCCAGGAAATTGCTCAACTCATCCAGCCTTTATTAATCATTCATGGTACTGAGGATGCCACTGTTCCATTACCAGAGATAGAAAAACTTGTAGAACAAGCACAAATGAATTTCCAGAATCCACCAAAGTTACAGATCATAGAAGGAGCGCATCATTCATTTCCATTTCATCAACAAGAACTGTTTGAGTTAACAGTCAATTGGTTTAACAACTAGAAATACTATATTTCAACATCAAGTTAATCGCTTAGTACTTCTCACGAGGATAGTAAAAGAGGAAGCTTATGATTGCAATCAATGATAAACATTCTAGTCAAGCCTCTTTTGAGGAATTCTGCAATGCAGTTGTTCAAAGACTTAACATCAACAAAGCTCAACTTCGTCCTGAAGCTTCCTGGGTAGATGATGTCGGAATTTCTTCTGTAGATATCGTCAAAATTGTCATGTTAATACGTCAAAAATTTGGTGTGAAGATATCTACCACTCAAGCCGGAAAAATTAAAACTGTACAAGATGCTTACCAATTTTTAGAGACGGGAGTAAAGTAATGATTAGCACAGAGAACGTATATTTTCATAAGCTACATCAAATAACTTCTGGAAATAAGATTAGTTACTTGAGAATGGTAGCTTTTGATATGGATGGGACTTTACTAGATCCCCACCATCAACTTTCAGAACGTACAATTGCAGCTGTGAAAATGATTGCCAGAAAAGGCATAATTGTCTTATTGGCAACAGCTCGCATGGCCAGTGCTGTAAAAAATCATCTTGAAAAATTAGGAACGCCAGGTCTGATTGTTGCCCATAATGGAGCCTTGGTCAAAGATGTCAAAACAGGTCAAATTTATCATCATCAAACAATTTCCAAAGATGTAGTTGCAGCATTACTAAATTTGCTAGCAGGACAGGAGATAATTATTCATTTTAATTGTGATGATCATATTTATCTGACAACTCCTAATCCTTATAGCGATCGCTATTCACAAGAATTGCAAATTGCTCTGCAATATATCTCCTCATTAGAACAACTTGAAGAAACTCCCACAAGTATCTTAGTAATAGATACCAAAGATGTGCTAGAGCAATTATTAACGCAAGTATCTGCTCAATTACAAGGAAAAGTTGATTGCATATTAGTTCCTTGGCAAGGTAATATTTGGAGGATGCAGTTTTTACCTCCTAATACTTCCAAAGGCAAAGGAGTTTTGCAAGTCGCCAAACATTTGGGTATTGAACCAGAAGCAATTATCAGCTTTGGTGACAACTACAACGATATAGAAATGATTCAAAATGTGGGGCTAGGTATTGCAATGGGTAATGCAGTACCTGAACTTAAACAAGTGGCTGACTTTGTAACACTCTCTAACCGCGAAGATGGAGTAGCTTTGGCATTAGAAGCATTATTTGGGGTATGAAACAAATCAAGCAAGCTCGTTACGCCCTAGTCTTCCCAGGACAAGGTTCTCAGTATGTAGGAATGGGAAGGGAGATAGCTCAAGAGTTCCCATTAGCAGAGGAAATTTTCAAAGTTGCAGAACAGATTACCGATTTAGCTATTCAAGACCTTTGCTTCTTTGGTTCTGAAGATGATTTGACGGCAACTTCAATCACACAACCTTGCTTATTGACAACGAGCATAGCATTATACACTGTCTTTCAAATACATTTTCCTGTTAATCCAGATTTTATTTGTGGACACAGTGCAGGAGAATATGCTGCTTTGATTGCTGCTGGTGTACTCTCTTTCTCTGATGCTATACGTTTGATTCAGCTTAGAGGCTCTTTGATGTCAAAAATGCAAAAGGGCGGTATGGTAGCTCTGAAAGGAGTAACATTACAGGAAGTAGAAAGGTTATGTGCAAAGGCTGTTCAGTCAGAAGGTGTATTAGTTCCTGCTAACTTAAATTCACCAGAGCAAATAGTAATTTCTGGAGATGATAATTCTGTAGAAGCAGCAATTATATGTGCCTTTGAAAATAATATCAAGGCTATTCCTTTGCCTGTTTCAGGAGCATTTCATTCTCCTTTGATGCAAGAAGCTGCCCAAGAATTTGCTGATGAGATTCGTAATGTGCAATTTCGTAATGCAACTATACCTGTGATCTCAAATATTACAGCCCAGCCAGTTATTAACGGTTATGAATGGGCAAACTTGTTGAAGCAACAAATGACTTCTGCTGTCCTGTGGGAGGCTTCAATACGTTACATTCACCAACAAGGAATTGAAATTTTTGTTGAGATCGGCCCGGGGCAAGTATTATCCAAGTTAATTAGCAAAATTGTTCCGTCTGCTTTGATTTTGAATGTTGAAGATATTAATTCATTGCAGACAACAATTGCCCAGATAAAAGAAATTTTTGGAGCTAAGTCGATTTGACGATCAAAAGCTGCTTTATTTACATTTCATAGGAGGATCTTTCAATGACTTCAAACAACATTGCTTTATCTCCAGACTTAACAATCCAAATTGAAAATATAGATTCACCCGGACTGTTTCCTCAAGAACAGGGATTAGTTCGTGTTGTTGTCACAAATGAAGGTGAGGGACAATTTGCAGGACCTTTAGATATTAATCTCTATGCATCTATAGACTCAGATTTAGATTCACCTTTAAATGAAGGGAATTTAGTCGGTGAAGATGAGTTACTAGGCAGTGTAGATTCTGTTTTAGTTAACTTATCGCCTGGAGAATCCCAAGAATTTACTATAGACTTCGCAGGATCTGAAGTTCGTAACCCCTCTGTTGTTGCACCTGGTTCTTACTATTTGATTGCTGGAGTTGAAGCAGCCAATTACGTTGCTGAAAGCAATACAGAAAATAATCTAGGCAGCACACATGTTTCTGTTAACAATAGCGATGTTGTCATCGATTGGAATGCAACTGCTTTAAATGCAGTACAAAATACTCGAAAGTTTGCTCCAATAGCAGCACGTGATTTGGCGATCGTTCATGCGGCAATATACGATGCAGTCAATGCTATAGATCGCAGCTACGATCCTTATCTTGTGAGCGTGGAGGAATCTGTCGCTGAGGGTGCTTCCCTTGAAGCAGCAGCAGCAGCAGCAGCATATACTGCCTTAGTAGATCTGTTCCCAACTCAAACAGCTGAATTCGACCTCCAGTTCAAAAGATCGCTGGCAGAAATCCCTGATGATGCTGCAAAACTCAAAGGTATTGAGTTAGGAACATATGTTGCTGAGGAAATATTAGAAATTCGCAGTACAGATGGTGCAGATATTTATTCAGGGGGTTTCTACGAGCCAGGAACCGAAGCTGGTGAATGGCGACCAACGCCTCCTAATTACTTACCAGCAGGATTTTCGGAGTGGGGTAAAGTTACTCCCTTTGTTATACCTTCAGTTGATGACTACTTGGGCGAGGGTTTCCCAGAGTTGACAAGCGAACAATATGCAGCAGAGATTAATGAAACCAAGGCTTTAGGTAGTGTTGATAGCACATTACGTACAGATGACCAAACAGAAATTGCTAAATTCTGGTCTTTTGATCGCATAGATAGCTTTGGAGTCACGGGTTTTTGGAACCAAATTGCAGAAGAGATTGCTATTCAGCAGGATAATACATTAGTGGAAAATGCCCGCTTATTTGCACTGCTCAACTTTGGACAAGCTGATTCAGGTATTGCCGTCCTAGCATCCAAGTACAATTTTGGTCTATGGCGGCCAGTGACTGCAATTCGGGAAGCTGATAATGATGGTAATCCAGATACTGTTGGCGATCCAGAATGGATGCCACTGTTAACAACTCCACCTAATCCTGAATATTTAGCAGGACATTCTATAGGTGCTGGTGCAGCTGTGGAAGTTTTAACTGACTTTTTTGGTGAGGATTTTAATTTCACCATTACTTCACCAGAAACACCAGGTATATCTCGGTCATACGGTAGCTTCTATGAGGCTGGTGTTGAAGATAGTTTAAGTCGCATCTACGGTGGAGTACATTACCCAACTAGTGCCAATGAATCTTTCACATTGGGATTAAATTTAGGTAATTACGTTGTCAACAATGCTTTAGTGTAGTCAAAATTAGTACATACTTCCGAGAAGCGAGGTATGTACTACAATTTTTCATTAATTTGTAGCGAATTCTATGCAATAAAACTCTGCTACCTGGTGGGATGAATTCAGGTTTTTGGGGCATTTAAAAGCGCTACAATTTTACGCAAATCTGTAGTAAAAATTACAATTTACCTGAGTATTGAGCCGAATTTAACGATGTTGAAGATTAAATAATTCAGGTATTTAAATTGACAAACAATGTACAAACATCGCCGAATTTTCACACCTGCACTCAATGTCCCGTTGGTGATAACTGTTCTATCAGTTTGTGCTTTACTTGTACTGTCCCAACTTTACTTGGCAATTCCTTTAATTCCAGTTATTCGCGAATATTTTCATATATCTCCAATTGCAGCAACATGGATTGCAAGTACATTTGGTTTTGCATATGCTTTTGGTTTCTTGATATTTGGTCCTCTTTGTGACCGATTTGGTTGCAAAGTATTACTAGTTCCTGGGCTAGCAATGCTAGCTTTGATAACTATTGCTGTGGGTGCAAGTCCCTCTTTTGATTTCCTGATTAAATTTCGGACTTTGCAAGGATTTCTAGCTGCAACATTTGCACCAATCGCTTTAGTTTATGTCAGTGAAGTTTTACCTGTATCAACTCGTGCTACTGGTATTGCTTGCGTGAGTACAGGATTTCTTTTAGCTGGTATCGTAGGGCAAATATATTCCAGTATCGTAATTTTAACCTATGGCTGGCGTTGGATATTTTGGTTTTTAGCGATCGCTTACACTGTAGCTGCTTTTATTGTTGCTTATCGATTTCCTGATAGTGTAACCAAAAAGTCTGCTACAAGCGTTCTCAGTGTTTACAAAAATATGATATTCCTCTTGAAATCGCATCGACTTCTTGCTGCCTATACAGCAGCTTTCATGGTTCTCCTCAGCTTTGTATCAATGTACAGTGGATTGGAACCACATCTAGTTAGTCGATATGGAATTAGCCAAAACAATCTTTTGTTTATTCGGATGGCTGGTATTCCTGGAATGCTACTAGCTCCATTTACTAGTAGTTTCATCAAGCGATGGGGAAGCAAAAATGTAGTATTGACAGGACTTGTGCTTGCATCTATTGGTTTAGCTTTAGAAGCTATTTCTGGTCAACTGCTCATTCTAGTACTTTCGAGTGGTATCTTTGTTGCAGGTATATCTGCAATCATGCCATCCTTGATTGCCCTTGTGGGTTCTATTGCTACTGGAGCCAGTGGTTCTGCACTCGCTTTATACACATTTGTGCTTTTTATCGGTGCTAGTTTTGGTCCTTTAGTAACTAACCTTTTAAATCCTATTGGTTTTTCTGGTTTGTGTGCAATTCTAGCTCTCTTCTTATTGATCACAGCATTTATTATCAATATCAATATACAGGGAACTACACAAATTGGGTAAATGGTTAAGCCATGACGCATTTAACCTTATGGAGGTTTTATGAACCGTTTATTAGGAGCCTCAGAACAAACACTATCTTTACTAGCTCAGACTAAACCAATAAACGTTGTTCTTTGTGCAACTATTACAGGAGCAATCACTACTAAACAACTCAATGCAGCTTTGGCTTGGGTTCAACAGCGACATCCACTGCTGAAGGTAAAAGTTGTAGACGAAAACTCAGAGCATCCACGATTTGTATCAGAAGGAGTTGCTAGTATTCCACTGCAAGTCATTGAACGCCAAGGAGAAGGACATTGGTCTGTGGAGGTGCAAGAAGAACTTTCTCGTCCTTTTTCTAGGACTGATGATCCTCTCGTACGTGTGATGTGTCTGCAATCTCCTAGTATTTCTGAGCTTATTGTCAGCTTTGACCATTGTATTGGTGATGGCTTATCAGGAGTTTACTTATTACGAGATATCTTGTACTATCTTAGTGAACTTGACATAAATTACCTACCACAGCAGCGAGAATTACCTTCCTGTGAAGAGCTAATTCCTTTAAAAGACACTACTGATCAATTGATTGGAACAAGATATCCTATCAATCAAGAGAATTCCACAATCTTTGAACAAAAGTTATCTATTTCTCAAAACAGTATTGATGAAAAACAAAATCATCTAATTTACTGGTATTTTTTACCAGAGGAAACTGCTAAATTAATCTCTTACTGTCGAAAAGAGGAAATTAGCGTTCATAGTATACTATGTGCATCATACCTCTTAGCAATTGCTAATGAAATGAAGTTGGCAGACGATGCCATTCTCAAATGTATGTCTCCGATTAACCTCAGAAATTACCTTTTACCACAAGTAGGTGAAGATTTTGGAACATACTATACTCGTGAAGTCACTTACCATCAAATTAGAGATACAAGTAACTTATGCAATGTAGCTAGAGATGTTAAACGTCAGCTCAAACAGGTAATGGCAAGTGACAAGATATTCAATCATCTGTTAGAAGTAAAAGCTTTTTTATTTAACAAGCCTGATGCATTGAAGTTACGACAATATTTGAAAGGATTGATAGGTTCAGACCTAACTGTCACCAATTTAGGTCGCTTAGATTTTCCAGTGCAGTTTGGTTCATTGCACTTGCAGCAACTTTACATAACAGTGGCAGGAATTGCTCCAATTATTGTAGGAGCAGTCACATTGGGGGGTAAGATGTTTGTCACCTGTCGCAACTTAGAGATGATAGTACCGCAAGCTTACGCTCAAAGAATTAATCAGCAAGCAATCCAGCTACTCCGGGAAGTAGTCATTACATATCACAGCTAATTGATCAGGTAGCACCGCAGGATGTTGCAGCTGATATGCGTTATCCAGAGGCTTTGATGCGTACAGTTAACCTCTGAATCTAATTTTTTGGACTTACACTTTGACATCTAAATTTGTAGTGTAAGTTCTACCATGTCATTTTGTAAAAACAAGGAGAATATTTAGTATGAGCATGGATATAGCATCATTAGCCAATAAGCTTGGATTTTTGGCATTAGTTAGCTATATTGTCACATTGCTGCCTACGATTCTAAAAATCGTTTTTCCTCAAACAAAAGCAACCGGTCTGCCTCAATTGCTGCTGAAACATCGGCGTCTAATTGGTATTCTTGCTTTTTTTTTGCCTTGGGACATGGATTCCTAATGGTAAAAAAAAGGAACTTTGATGCTTTTGATCCAAAGACATATTTAATTTATTTTCAGGGGACAATCACTTTGATAATTTTTACACTTTTGGCTATCACTTCTAATAACTGGAGTGTGAAGAAACTGAAGAAAAATTGGAAAAAATTGCATCAACTGACTTACTTAGCTACATTTCTTTTGACATGGCACATTTGGGATAAAATGTCAGGTCATTGGACATATTTAACACCCGTTGGCATTGTAGGTTCTACCACGATAATAATTTTATTGCTGATTAGACTTTGGATTGAGTACCAAGAGCAACCACAAAAAACAAAGGAAAAAATATCTCAAACCAAGTTACCGGCAAACACTACAAGATAGCATGATTAACCATTGCATAGATTCTGAAAATGGAGCGCCTCTGTATGGTGTTAAAGCCAAATTACTATACAGTTTCAATAGCCTTGGCAATAACGGCAATGGCAGCTAGTCTTGGAATCTACTCATCTAGATTGTTTTCAAAATCAGAAACAATCACGCTAGCCTCTAACTCTGATCTAACTACTCAATCTTTTAGTACCTTCAAAAGTCATTCAGTATGGGTTTATGCACTCGCCTTCTACCCAGATGGCAAGACTTTAGTTAGTGGTAGTTATGATGGCACGATCAAAATTTGGAACCTGCATAGTGGTAAATTACTTCGCACTTTCAAAGCACATACCGATGCAATTGAATCTCTTGCTATCAGTCCCGATGGTAATATACTTGCTAGTGGTAGCTGGGATAATCGGATTAAGTTATGGAATTTGCAAACAGGGACTCTGATTAGTACCCTTGCAGGGCATACAGATGATGTGAAAGCGATCGCCATTAGCCCGAATGGAAAACTACTTGCCAGTGGTAGTACCGACAAGACTATACGGCTGTGGGACTTAAACACTGGCAAACAACTCTCCGCCTTTGAGGATGAAGACTGGGTAAGGTCTGTGGCTTTTAGTCCTCAAGGTAGTACCCTAGCTAGTGGCAATGAAAGTGGTAGCATCAAAATTTGGCAGTTACCCTCTCGCAAAGTGTTGCATGTACTAGCAGGGCATTCAGGAAGGGTGAGATCGCTTGCCTTTAGTTCTGACGGACAGACTTTAGCCAGTGGTAGTGCCGATAAAACCATCAAGCTATGGCACATTACCAATGGCAGAACATTATGCTCAGTTGTAGGGCATTCGGCAGAAGTATTATCAGTGGACTTTAGCTCAGACCAGCAAACTCTTGCCAGTAGTAGCTATGACAAAACAATCAAACTGTGGCATGTACCCACTGGTGAATTGTTGAACAATTTGACAGAACATTCTAAACCCGTTTGGTCAGTTGCTTTTAGTCCTCAAGGTAATACCTTAGCTAGTGGTAGTGGAGACGAAACAATTAAACTTTGGCGTATACCGATTACCAAACAACCTCTCAGTTCGACTTTATCCATTTGTAGCAATTCAGTAAACAGGTATTAACTATGGTTAGTTTGATAGGTTCCGCAATTCAGCAAGATGCTCTGAGCGTTGAAGAACTAGACAAGATGAACGCTTACTGGCGTGCAACTAATTATCTTTCAGTGGGACAAATTTATCTTTTAGATAACCCACTACTTAAAGAGCCGTTGCGATTAGAGCATATTAAGCCCAGATTACTTGGTCATTGGGGAACTACTCCCGGTCTTAATTTCATCTATGTACATTGCAACCGTATTATCAAGAAGTATGACCTGAACGTGATTTATATAGCTGGCCCTGGTCATGGTGGTCCTGCTTTGGTTGCCAACACCTATTTAGAAGGAACATACAGCAAATTTTACCCCAACGTTTCCCAAGATGCCGAAGGGATGAAGCGGTTGTTCAAACAATTCTCTTTTCCTGGTGGTATTCCCAGCCACCTTGCTGCTGAAATTCCTGGTTCCATTCATGAAGGTGGTGAACTTGGTTATTCTCTTGTCCACGCCTATGGTGCTGCTTTCGATAATCCTGATCTAATTGTTTGCTGCGTAATTGGTGACGGAGAAGCGGAAACAGGTCCGCTTGCTGCTAGTTGGCACAGCAACAAGTTCCTGAATCCTACACATGACGGAGCCGTTTTACCAATCTTGCACTTAAACGGTTACAAAATTGCTAATCCAACAATATTTGCCCGCATGAGTGATGAGGAACTAGAAAATTTATTTATTGGCTACGGCTATAAACCTTATTTTGTTGAGGGTTCATATCCGGTTGAAGATGCTCATCAGTCAATGGCAGCAACTCTCGACGCTGTAATACTAGAAATTAAAGCTATCCAACGTGAAGCTCGTGTTCATGGGTTTAGCAAGCGTCCGTTGTGGCCAATGATTATTCTGCGGACACCTAAAGGTTGGACAGGACCCAAAGAAATTAATGGCAAACCAGTTGAAGATTATTGGCGATCGCACCAAGTTCCCTTATCCGATTTAGCCACTAAACCAGAGCATCTCAAAATGCTCGAAGAGTGGATGAAGAGCTATAAACCAGAAGAACTCTTCGATGAAAATGGTAAACTTATAGCTGAACTTACAGAATTGGCTCCTAAAGGCGATCGGCGCATGGGTGCAAATCCCCAAGCTAATGGTGGCATGTTGCTTAGAGACCTGAAAATGCCAGACTTCCGCAGTTACGCTATTGATGTCCCTAAACCTGGTGTTGTTGTTGCTGAAGCTACCCGGATTATGGGTAGCTTTTTGCGAGATGTATTCAAGATGAACGCCGAATCTCGGAACTTCAGGTTAATGGGACCTGATGAGACTGACTCAAATCGCCTCAGTGCTGTGTTTGAAGCAACAAAGAAGGTGTCTACCGCAGAGATTCGTCCGAACGACGAAAATATTTCCCCTGATGGTCGAGTCATGGAAGTCTTAAGCGAACATATGTGCCAAGGTTGGCTGGAAGGCTATTTGCTTACAGGTCGTCACGGATTCTTTTCTTGCTACGAGGCATTCATCCATATTGTGGATTCAATGTTCAATCAACATGCTAAGTGGCTAAAGACCAGTCGTCACATTCCCTGGCGTAGACCGATCGCATCTCTCAACTACTTACTCACCTCTCATGTTTGGCGACAAGACCACAACGGCTTTTCTCACCAAGATCCTGGCTTTATTGATCATGTCGTCAATAAAAAGGCAGAAATTATCCGGGTATATTTGCCTCCCGATGCTAACACCTTGCTGTGGGTAACTGACAGTTGTTTACGTAGTCGTCATTGTGTCAACGTCATTGTTGTCGGTAAACAACCTGCATTACAGTACCTTGATATGGATGCTGCTATCAAACACTGTTCTAAAGGCATTGGTATTTGGGACTGGGCAAGCAATGATCAAGGTAGTGAGCCAGATGTAGTCATGGCTTGTGCAGGGGATATCCCCACTTTGGAAACTTTGGCTGCGGTTGACTTTCTTCATCAATACTTTCCTGATTTGAAAGTACGGGTGGTAAATGTGGTTGACTTGATGAAACTACAGCCACAAAGCGAACATCCTCACGGGCTGTCTGATCAAGACTTTGACAATATATTCACCACAGATAAGCCAATAATCTTTGCCTATCACGGTTATCCCTGGCTGATCCATCGCCTCACCTACCGCCGCACCAACCACAAAAATCTTCATGTTCGGGGTTATAAGGAAGAAGGCACTACGACAACACCTTTTGATATGGTTGTACTGAATGATTTGGATCGCTTTCATTTGGTGGCAGATGTGATTGATCGCGTTCCTAAACTGAAAGATAGGGTGGCTTATATCAAACAGATGCTCCAAGACAAGCTGATTGAGCATCAGCAATACATTACTGAACATGGCGAGGATATGCCAGAGGTTCGCAACTGGAAATGGCTTGATAGCTGAAGCAAAAACCATTAGGACTGACACCAGATAAATGATTTTTCTGAAGGTGTTAGTCCTAAAGCTTTACATATGAGATATTTTCTCAAACCCTCAAGACAAAATTAGTATCATGTCACAGCAAACAATCAAGTCTATTTTGCAGGAAAAGCGCTTATTCTATCCATCTGGTGATTTTTCCCAAAATGCCCATATTAAAAGTTTGGCAGATTATCAGCACCTCTACAACAAAGCTAAAGCCAATCCTGAACAATTCTGGGCAGAATTAGCAGAACAAGAATTAAACTGGTTTGCGAAGTGGGACAAAGTTTTAGATTGGCAACCACCGTTTGCCAAGTGGTTTGTGAACGGTAACATAAATATTTCTTACAATTGTCTTGACAGACATTTAACTACTTGGCGCAAAAATAAAGCCGCGATTATTTGGGAAGGAGAACCAGGAGACTCACGCACTCTCACCTACGCCCAACTACATCGGGAAGTTTGTCAATTTGCCAATGTGTTCAAACTATTGGGAGTACAAAAAGGCGATCGCGTTGGTATTTATATGCCGATGATTCCCGAAGCTGCCATTGCCATGCTTGCTTGTGCGAGAATTGGCGCACCCCACAGTGTTGTCTTTGGTGGTTTTAGTGCGGAAGCACTGCGGGATCGGTTAATTGATGCCAAAGCAAAGTTAGTTGTTACTGCTGATGGTGGTTGGCGCAAGGATGAGATTGTACCTCTTAAAGAACGAGTAGACCAAGCCCTCGCTAATAATGCTGTGCCTACAGTGCAAAATGTCCTAGTTGTCCAGCGTACCAATCAAAAAACTAACATGGAACCAGGACGTGACCATTGGTGGCATGATTTGCAAAAGAGTGTATCAACAGACTGTCCGGCTGAACCTATGGACAGTGAAGATATGCTGTTTATTCTTTATACTTCTGGGAGTACTGGTAAATCTAAAGGTGTTGTGCATACACACGGTGGCTATAACTTATACACACATATCACCACTAAATGGATCTTTGACCTTCAAGAGAAAGATGTATACTGGTGTACTGCTGATATAGGTTGGATTACCGGACATAGCTATATTGTCTATGGTCCCTTATCTAATGGCACAACAACGGTGATGTATGAAGGTGCGCCCCGTTTCTCTAACCCTGCTTGTTTTTGGGACATAATAGAGAAATATAGTGTGACAATTTTTTATACTGCACCTACTGCTATTCGTAGCTTTATCAAAATGGGTGAACATCTGCCCCAAACGCACAACCTGTCTTCTTTGCGCTTGTTGGGAACTGTAGGTGAACCGATTAATCCAGAAGCTTGGATGTGGTATTACAAAGTGATCGGTGGCGATCGCTGTCCGATTGTCGATACTTGGTGGCAAACAGAAACTGGTGGAATAATGATTACACCGTTACCTGGTGCTATCCCTACTAAACCTGGTTCAGCAACTCGTCCTTTTCCAGGAATTTTAGCTGATGTGGTGGATTCGGAAGGTAACTCAGTAAAAGACAACGAAGGTGGTTATTTAGTTATTCGCTATCCTTGGCCTGGCATGATGCGAACAATATATGGTGATCCAGACCGTTTTCGACGTAATTATTGGGAATATATTCCCCCAAAAGATGAACAGTATGTCTACTTTGCTGGTGATGGTGCAAAACGTGATGAAGAAGGGTACTTCTGGATCATGGGAAGAGTAGATGATGTCATTAATGTATCAGGTCATCGTCTTGGCACGATGGAAGTAGAATCAGCCCTAGTATCTCACCCTGCGGTGGCTGAAGCAGCCGTGGTCAGCAAACCAGATGAACTCAAAGGTGAAGATATCGTAGCTTTCATTACTTTAGAAAGTAAATATATATCTAGTGAAGAAC
Organism: Fischerella sp. JS2; assembly: GCF_032393985.1. NCBI lineage: Bacteria > Bacillati > Cyanobacteriota > Cyanophyceae > Nostocales > Hapalosiphonaceae > Fischerella > Fischerella sp. JS2. Next base: position 4,947,158 of record NZ_CP135918.1, on the reverse strand, counting down.
TGAGTCAAGAACTGAAACAGCATGTTGTCAAAGAGATAGGAGCGATCGCTCGTCCTGGGGAAATTCGCTTTACGGACGGTTTGCCAAAAACGCGGTCGGGTAAAATCATGCGGCGGTTGCTGAGATCAATAGTAACTGGACAGGAAATATCTGGTGATACCTCAACCTTGGAAGATCGCAGCGCTTTAGAAAAGCTCCGGGAAACAAAAGTATCAAATCTTTAGCAAAAATCACTCAAAGCTTGATCGCTTAAGTCCATAATTACCAAGGAGGAAAAGCAAATGGTTTATGTACTTGCCATACTGACACCTAATCCTGACGAACCAGAAGCTCTAGAAAATTACAAAAGACAAGCTAAAGTCATCCGCGATGAATATGGAGCAGAACTGGTTTTACGTCTGAATGTCAAAGAACAATTGCTAGGCTCTTTTGAAGGAGAATCTATTCGGATATTAAAGTTTCCTTCTGCTGACCACGTACGCAAGTGGTTAACAGACCCTCGTTATTTAGAAACAGTACCATTGCGAGAGCGAGGTTACCGCCAAGTAACTATTACCCTTTTAGAAGAGTGACTCGGAAGAAAAACTCATCAGGGTGGGATTTGCGACAAGCTAGGGCTTGTGATCGCAAAACCGATTTACTGGTGATGAAAACAATGGTGTTGTTTGGTGAGGTTGAAGCAGATAAACCAAAGTGTCGATTGCGATCGCCTCAGATGATAAATATATCAAAATGCGGTTGAGGTTGCTGAAATCATGACTTCTAAGAAACACATTCAGTAGGTGTTTCTTAGAAGATCATCTGGTTTAAAAAACCCCGCTTACCCAAACGAGCGATCGCAGCTGCTACTGGCAATCTTGGCATATTTAAAATTTCAGCAGTTTTACTGCTATCTAGATATCCTATTTGTTGCACAGCCTCTAAGACTTTGTAGTCTAATTCCAAATTAGAGAATTCATTTTGCAGTACAGCCACAATTTGATCGATGACATCTTTGGCATTACTAACAGCTACACATTGACCACCGGTAGCTTGAGCGATCGCATTGAATGCCTTTTGTGCCAGCATATCACCACTCATACACAACCCATGAATAATAACTCGGTGGTTTTCTGCCGTTGCAGTTACTGACTGGACATTTAACCCACTAGGGCAAGCATCAGGCCAAGCATCACCACTATGATACCTGCGTGTCTCTAACATCATTTCTCGTAGCCATGTGCCAAAACCGTGGGGTGGTGCATCACCTACCAGTAAAATAAAACGACAACTGTGCTGACGCCATTTCATTTTTGTACAGGCATCGTAGACACCGCTATACACTGCTTCTGGGCCATCACCACCACCATCAGCTCTGAGTTTATTGATAACTTGCTGCATTTGCTGCAATTTAGCTGTCAGTGAGTAAACACGGGTAACAAAAGAGTTATCTTGGGGAGGATAGTCACGGTACTCTACCAAACCAATTTGCAAATCAATATTACTATTAGCCGACAGTACCTTGATAGTGTTTAACAATTGTTGCTGTGCTGAGTGAATAAAACTACCCATACTGGCAGTTGTATCAATAACAAAGCACAGGTCAACGTGGTTAAGAGGTTTCATAGAATTTTGATATGAATAAATTTGCTTGAATCTTAGGAATTTGTGATAAGCTATGTGGAGAAGTTTAAATTCGGTTGTGCGGTTTGTTTTTATTTGTACTTATATTACAGACTTCTCCGGATCTAAAACTCTACGCCATTTGATTCTGGAGATGTTTTATGTCGATTTACGTTGGTAATCTGTCCTATGAGGTTGAGCAAGACGACCTCAAGCAGGTTTTTTCCGAGTATGGAACTGTGAAGAGCGTTCAATTACCTGTAGACCGGGAAACTGGTCGTGTACGAGGATTCGCCTTTGTAGAAATGGGTTCAGAAGCAGAAGAAGCTGCGGCAATTGAAGCCCTTGATACTGCTGAGTGGATGGGTCGTAGCCTGAAAGTTAATAAAGCAAGACCTAAATCAGAGGGAGGTTCCTTTGGTGGTGGTAGACGTGGTGGCAATAATGGTGGAGGATACTCCCGACGCTACTAAGATTTGATGAAACCCAAGTTTAACTTTTAAGTCTCTTGGGCAGGCAAGGAGTCTGCCCTTTTTTGTTCTCTGTTAACTGGATTGGCAAAGCGAAAGTGCATTTTAATTTAGATATTTTCGGTTTTGAGGGAAATAGGGAAGCATAATTAATTTTTTCCCTCTACTCAAAAAATGCAAACTGAATGTTTATGAGCTTATCACTATCCAGTAGTAATATCTAAGGAGATAGAATGACCCAAATAGTAGTGGGCGAAAATGAAGCACTTGAGTCGGCTTTACGCCGATTTAAACGTCAAGTTTCCAAGGCAGGAATTATGCCTGACTTAAAGAAACATCGTCACTTTGAAACTCCTCTTGAGAAAAACAAGCGGAAAGCTAAAGCGGTTGCTAATTCTAGACGGTATAAGAAACGTTTCCGCTCTTAATATCTTTATACATTTAGTATGAATATACCTAAATAACATCTAGCGGCACAGCCGCTAGACGTTATTTATTTGTCATCCCGTACAGGTAGCGGTGTTTCTAAAATCTCCATCAACAATTCTAGTCGGGATGGACGAGATAGCAATGGCACTAGGTTCGGTAGAGAGTAGTAGTCACCCGCAAACGTAAAGGTATCCACAGGTATTTGCTTCTCCTTCAAGTTGCGTTCGATGTAATCACACCATCCTCCTACTCTGACGATAATCACATTAGGCATAACTCCTAAATCGCGCTGGTAAGCTTGGTAAGCAGCGACAAAGTAGGGTTGGGTGTTTTCGCCTTCGTCGGTGACAATGATGATTTGTTCTACCACCTGCTTTTTCAAGCGCATGGTTTCTAGACCTGCACCTATACTGGTTCCACCATTAGGGAAAATATGCTGGAATGCCTTTTCCCAATCTGATAGTTGTGTACCTTGAGCCTTGACTGGGTAAGCAATGGTGTCGAAAGCATAGACAAATAAATTTGCTTCAGTAATACCAGAAATCAAGGCAGCTATTTGCTTACCAACTTCTAGTGCTACATCCATACTTCCAGACTTATCAACCAACAAAGCTGTCGGCTTGGCAATTTTACCGCGCTTTTTGACTTGTTCGTTAGCGACATTTTCCAGTCGGGCCGCAGTCTCTGTATCCAGTTGAGTGACATCAGCCGCAACCGTGGCTTTAAACGCAGATATCCTATCACTCTTAGCTGCTTGTTCTAACTTCCCATTAATCAACGCCTTGACTTCTGGATGATCCATCGCACCGCGCTGCTTCAGAGATTTGAGGTTGTTAATTACCTCCTGTGGTGACATAGAGTTGATTAAAGCCACCAACACCGTTGGAGTAAGTTGCTTAACTGCACCAATGGCAATAGTGTAAGGGATGTTATGCTCAACTATCAAAGCAGCTTGTGCAGCTGGTGTTTCTGCCTTTGCTACCTGCTTCAGCATATAAGCCAAGCTACCCTCTGGTGGTGCATCTTTAAATAACACCGCATCTGCACGCATACTTGGTTTAATATGCAAAGTTGCATACAAGTGCTTCATCGCCTTACGTCCCCGTAAAGCAGCACGGTCAAAAAATTGGGGGTTTATTTCTCGCGCGCGCAAATAGCACTGTACAGCAGTACGTGTAGAACGGGGAACTTTACCGCGTTGCTGCTTCATAAAGTCCACAATCCGTGCAACTTGATAAGGTGGAAATTCTTGCAGCAATACAAAACCAGCATCACGGTGTGCAGTTACATTGCTTGTCAGCAGATGTCCCAAAAACACTTCCTTGTGGTCGCGGACATCGCCGTTATGCTGATACCATACAGCTAGGTGTCCGTAGAAAATTGGGTCAAGTTCTATCATTAACTTGTGAAATTCTGCTACCTTCTCCAACTCGCGGTGAGGCGTAGTCAGCAAGCTGTTGAGAAGTTCTAAACGCAAATCGCGTTCTGCTGTATTCATAGGTACTACCTCCATTAAGAATTTTGGATTTTAGATTTTGTTGCTTTTAGCGAAGCGTAGACACTCGTCAGGCGGCTTCCCGGAGGTTAGATCACGAAAACATAAATACACACTCATAATCTATCTGTGTCAATCTGTGTGTATCTATGTGCATCGGTGTTCGATTTCTAACAAATATCTTCGCCAGTGTAAACTTTAATTGCAAACAAAAACTAAAATTGTGGAGTATAGTTGTCACACGCTACGAGGTGAATAAAATCACCGCGCAAGTTGAGAAAGCTGTTGGTTTATACACAGGAATCGAACCTGTTACCCATCGGTTAATAGCCGACTGCTCTACCAATTGAGCTAGTATGTAAGCTTTTTCTGTTAGGGCGCGGTGACAACTACTGTTGTAACTGCAAGAAGACTAGATGTCAAATGCTACATTGAGACTCAGAATAAAATTGCCGCACAAGTTGAGGAAGCATAAGCCTGAAGACGGCTTCAGACGTAGACTCTGTTTTTTAAGTTGCTTATATAGGAGTGTGTAAGCTTCCTCGATGAGGGTACGGCAAAAATTATTAACTCACATCAAGATGTCTCAAATCTGGTTCAACCCAGCTTATACGGGCTTCCCAAGACATTAACAAATCCCGGCTATAGTATTGCAGTGGTAGATGCTTATTACCGTAACTATCGATGAGTCCATTAGTCAGCTGCAATAAGGAAGCTTGCTTTTGATTCACTGATAAATAATGACGCACCATGTGAATCCAGAATCTGGTAAGAGTTTCGTGATAACCACTATTTTTGCTGGTTTGGATACCTATAGCTGCGTTATAACGTTGGATAGCTTGGCGAATGCGATCGCTTGCTTGTTTTTCCTCGTACTCTATGAGGTAATATAATGCCACTGTTAAATGTGCAGTATGATGCCACTCACAGCTTGGTAAAGTACAATTTTTGAATGCAGTTATAAGATTTTCGATTTGCGTAACTGTTTGATATTTGCTATTTTCATCACTCATTATTCATATTTAATTACCCATGCAAGTTTAAAAAGCTTTTTCCAACTTACGATCGCTCTTACCCGTTTGATTCTCGAGCAGTGGGCGTGCATTCCGCATCTGGCGTGAGATGATGAACGCTGTCACTAGATCAGTCGCCCGATTTTCGCTACCTTAGGATCGTTATCACGTGTGTAGGCTTTTCAGGTTAGGACACGGGTTGAATTGTGAAATTGATAGGTCACTTCGCGCAAGTTGAAAAAGCCGTTTGTTCATACACAGGATTTGAACCTGTATAATCTTGAGCCGAAATCAAGCGCCTTTTCCATTTGGCTAGTATGTAAGCTTTTCCTGTGAGGGCGCGAAGTGGAATATTTAATAACTGGGAAAATGGTGTCCCGCATAAGTTTGTAAAGCCATGAACATTTTGCCTATACCAATTCGGCTACATCCCCATTGAACGGGGATGACAGGAATCGAACCTGTAAACTTCTTGCGAAGTTGAATTTGAATGTATGTAAGCTTCACCTGTGAGGATGCGGGACAAAAACTTATCTTTTATCCGTAAACTGCTTCTGGTCTTACTATTAAATCCCCACTTGGTCTACGGTCAATTACGTAAGATTCAAAGCGGTTTAGTTGCACATCAAAATGTTGTGCTAGTCGCTGTTTAATAATATTATCATTCATGTTAGCTGTTAAGCCTAGTTGCAACTCACTAACATCATAGGAACGACCTTCAAAGCGAATGTGAACCATACAACCTCCTTTGTGTAAATTTTTGGGAGGTAAGACTTTTTGTATTTGTTTAATTTGTTTGTTGTTTTTATACTACTAGCGTACTACAATAAATGTCAAGGGGTAAAAGAAAGTTTTTTCAAGATTCACAATTTGATGTTTTACGCTTAACCCAAAAAGTAAGTAGAGACGCAATGTTTCTCAAGTCTCTACAATCTGTTTTTAAGTGTTACACTAGTTTAGCTCTTGATCTGAGCGATCGCTACAGATGTCAGCTTTCAAAGTATTTATACTTAGCAAATTAGGATTTTTTATATAATAAAAAGCAGCACACACATCTTGACAATTATTGATTTATAAATACTACACACGTAAAAACTATCAAAAGTTGCTTGACACATGGGATTTAGACCAGCTTCGCTTTGAAATTTTAGAACTTATATTAAAATATTCTTAAATATATTAAGTACTTATAATTTATTTGCTAAATATTTTCTTTATTTTGTTTATAATCAGAAGGTGTAGCTACATTCTTTCAGCTTGATATACTTTTTCCTCTATATAATTTTGTTGTTAGAGCAAAAAGTACCGACTTGATAAAGTTGATAAACGAGCCAGTCTTGAATGAGCGTTATCTTACCGCTCTTGGAATGCCTCGTCTGTTCGTTCAGGAGGAACGGCGAATGCACATGAGATTGCCTGGAGAAGGAATGGAACTGGCACAAGTGTATATGGTTGATGAAAATAGACAAAGCTTCCAACCGCCATTGATACTGGTGGTGGAAGACAATGATGACAACCTATTACTGATGAGCTATGCTCTTGAATCATTTGGCTGTAGGCTTATTTGTCAAACAGACAGTTCTGCAACAGTGCTGGTAGCCAAAGAATATCAGCCAGATTTGATACTACTAGATATTTTGTTACCCGGCATCAATGGTATTGATGTAGTACGCTCCTTAAAACAAGAACCACTGACACATCATATTAATGTTATTGCAGTTACTGCTTTAGCTAGCTTAGAAGATAGAGAGCGTATTCTTGAAGCTGGCTTTGACGATTACATCAGCAAGCCTTACATGATAGAAGATCTAGAAGATATCGTTTCTCGTCATCTTGGTAGCCAATTAAAGCATAATTCAGCTCTTGACTTGTGTTAAAACTAAAATATAGGAGGACAAGAGTTTTTGATTGTTTATGAAGCCTTTTTCCTGATTTTGGTATTAGAAGCAGAATCACGAAGATCAGGTGTTTCGGATAAGATAGCAATAATCCCTGAACGCCCAGTTTCTAAGGTCGCATCACTTAGTATCTCTACTACAGATACATGCAAAATATGCTCAATTAATTCTCTTAATTGGGGTTGAATAGCTTCATCTAAATCAGAACGTACTTGTTCAGCTAATTCGTGTCTACCTGTTTGAGCTAATAACTGTTCTGGTGGTGTAATCGAATTTTCAATTACAATCACTAGATTTGTATCTGATAGGCGAGATGTTACTTTGCTAGGCTGATGTCCTAGTTGTTCGCGATATAAAGCCTGTATACGTTGTGCTAATGTACGTTCTACTTGACCGCGAGTGGGAATTGATTCTGCCATATATTTTGTATAACTAAGATATAGACCACTAGTAATAAGTCAACAAGTACAGCAACAAATCAACAATCAAGAGTCATTAGTTATTCGTTATTTATTAGTATTTAAAAACCAAACAATAACAAGCAACTATTAAGGAAATATAGACTCTTAATCATGAAATAATACCTCACTTTTTGAGTTATCACTAGCAGTGTAACCTAAAAAAATCATTGACGTATATTGATGTTAGAGATGATTTAGTGAGCCTGCTGTCTGCTGTTTAAGGTTGCTGTATTGAATAATAGTGGTACAAAATTTTTAGATCACCATCCCAATGAAGTATCTTCACTCTAAATCAAGTTATAAGTAAACTATCTGAAAGATATACACCTATGTATTACCTATAAAAATTTTTTATTATTTATTTGCTTAAATGTAATATATATAAGTCAATCTGAGTAAAAAAATTTCACTACTTCCCCTTGTTTCATATCTTGCGCTTGTCCAATTATTTGCCCTACTCTGAAAATAAGGCAGTCCCGATGAAAAAATTTCATCGCAATCATGTAAAACCTCACCCCTGCCCCTCTTTGCGAGTTCACCAGAGGGGTGTCCTCTTTTGACGGGGTGAGGTAACTTTCAGGTCATTTCTTTGGTAAACGGACTGTGAAAACACTGCCTTTACCCAATTCGGAAGTGGCTTCGATTGTTCCTCCGTGTAACTCGACAATACGACGTGATAAATGTAATCCTAAACCACTACCAGCACGTTTATTTTTACCTTGGCGAAATCGTTCAAATAGTGTTGGTAAGTCATCGGCAGCAATTCCGTATCCGGTGTCTTCTACTTCTATCTTGATCCAACCTTGATCTGTAGAAGATGGAGGAGTTGCACACATGCGAACGATTATACTACCTGTATCTGTAAATTTCAGAGCATTTCCAACTAAATTACTGATCAACCGCCGTAGTTCTAGGCGATCGCCTAAAATGATACAATCATTTTCAGTTTGTTGATTTAATTCACTGCTATCTACTTTTAGGAGTATTTCTTTTTCATCAGCGAGTGGATGTAATTCTTCAACTACTTCTGTGGCAATTTCGCAAACATCGCAGTTTTCAAATTGCAGTGTCTTTTTACCTGCTTCTAGACGATGGACTTCTAACAATGTGTTAACCATGTCCAATAAGTTTTGGTTGCTGCGAATCATGGCCGCGATCGCCTGTTTCATCTCTGGCGAAATTTTGCAGAAGGTTTCCTGGCGAAATAAATTTAGCATTCTGTCAGCAGCAACTAAAGGAGTCCGTAAGTCGTGAGTTAAACGTGAAACAAAGTCTTCCTGCTGACGAAATAATTTTTTTTGTTCATCAAGGCTACGCTTCAGTCTGAGTAGCGATCGCACCCTTGCTAATAGTTCATCTTGATCAAATGGTTTGCGGATAAAGTCGTCAGCCCCTGCATCCAAACCTTCCACAACACTCACATCATGAAATGCCGTCAATAACAAGATAGGAATATAATCTAGAAAAGGGTGATTACGGATGCGCCGGGTGACTTCATAGCCATCTAACCCTGGCATCATCACATCTAGTAAGATTAAATCTGGAGGAGATTCTTCGACTTGCTGTAAGGCTGTTGCCCCATCTGCCACTAAATCTATTTCGTACCCTTCAATTTCTAAGATTGTCTGTAGTAAGAATAAGTTATCAGGTGTATCATCAACGGCAAGAATTTTTTCTACTTTAGTATCTGTAGCTGAAAACATATTTCATTGGATAATAATATTGAGGAAAGCTGTATTGTCGTCATTTGTTATTTTTCTGTTTTTGCACTCTGTCATTATTTTTCATTTCACATTTCCACTTCATCAAAAATGACTAAATACATGAAATTACTTGCCTCTTTCTCTGGGTAGTTGCTGCACTTGGTCTTGGGCAAAATTAAGTGTCTCTGGCTGTTTACTCAAGGTCTTTTTTGATGATAATATATTAGAAATCCTTGGCGATCCATCTTGATTTTGTACCTTGGATGACAAAACTTGACGTGGTAGCGAAATCCGAAAGACTGAACCCTGGTTTAATTCACTTTCTATAGCTATTTTGCCCCCCATCATTTGGACTAGCGCATCTACAATTGGCAAACCAAGACCTGTACCGGGATATTTACGAGTAATACTTTGGTCAAGTTGGCGAAAGGCTTCAAAGATATATTTTAGATCTGAGGGGGCGATACCAATGCCTGTATCCCAAACAGCAATTTCTATTTGATGATCTGGCAGTTCTGTGACATCCACACCGATACTACCGGACTCTGTAAATTTAATCGCATTCGAGAGCAGATTCATTAAAATTTGCCGCACACGTACAGGATCATTAAATACCATACTATTTTGTAAGTTATTTTGAACCTGTACAGAAAGTTTTTTTGCCTCTGCTAGAGATAAAGTTTCAGCAACGGTAGCTTTGACTATCTGTGATAAATCGAATATTTCTGGTTTCAGACATAATCTACCAGACTCCAGTTTAGAGAAGTCAAGGACTTCATTTAACAACATTAATAAATGCTTGCCATTATTGAGGATACGTTCTACCATATCCCTTTGCTGGGCTGATAAATCACCACATTTGGGACGCAGCAATAGCTGAGAGAAGCCAATAATAGCATTCATCGGTGTCCGCAGTTCATGAGATATTGTTGCTAAAAACTGGGATTTTAGCAGTGAAGCTTCTTTCAGCTTGATGTTTTGTAGTTCAATTTGTTGTTGTTGTGCTTCTAATTCTTGATTTTTACGAATTAGCAATTCATTACTTTCTCGAAGTTGCTGGTTTACCAAAGCTACTTGCATTTCTGCCCGGTAAACTCGAATGGCATTTCGTAAAACCTGAGTTAGTGTGACTGGTGAGACTCTTGATTTGGAAAGATAGTCTATAGCACCAGCTTTCATCAACTCAACAGCAATTTGTTCGTCTCCTTGTCCGGTAAGGACTACCAAAGGCACTTTAATGTTACGAGAACGTACATCGTTGATCAAAGTTAATCCATCTTGATCTGGTAAGCGATAATCGAGAAAAACGCAGTCAAAAGAATTATCCTGCAAATGAGCGATCGCACTTTTACAGTCAGGGGCTTCAAACAGTTGTACATTTATCCCTGCGGCTTTCAAGCCCCGCCGGACTGACATGCGGTCTACTTCATCATCATCTACAACTAATACTTTTAGCGTTTCTTCCATCGCTTTTAATTATTGCTCTTATATACAGCTTCTCGTATAACATTGAAGTTTTCTAGTCATCTGGATAGTTTTTAGTTAGAAGTTAATGATTAATAATTGATTGTTAGTTCTTGGTTGACAATTATTTGCAACTGACCAATGATTTCTCAATCGTGCAAGCCGCTATATTTATGTGTAGAATTAATCCAACATCCAATTTTGGATGACATTTTACCAACTAAGGCATTTCACACAGAGTCCAATATTTATTGAGCGTTGCCATGAGTTCAATAAAATTATTAAAGGTCACAGGCTTGAGAAGATAACCAGCGACATTCAAATTATAAGCTTCCACTCTGTCTTTATCTTGATTGGAAGTTGTCATGACCACCACAGGAGTAGGTCTGAGTTGGGGATCAGCCCGTAGTTCTTGAAGAAATTCGATTCCACCCATTTTTGGCATATTTAAATCTAGTAATATCAAACGTCGGTTAGCAGGAACCTTAGGAGGTGTACCATTACTACTACGCAGCATTGCTAGGGCTTCTATACCATTAGTAGCAACATGTAATGGATTAGTAATATTAACTTTTTTGAATGCCCGTTTGACATTCATGACATCTACTTCGTCATCCTCCACTAGTAGTATGTTAATCATTCTTTGTGTCATCACCTACTTAAAATTGATTTAGTTCTATCCTAAATTCACTTTCCTGACTAGAGTATCAGAGTTATACTTATAGCTAATTACCAAAACATTAATACTTCTTAAAAATTAGTCATCATGATTTGGCAATCACCTTATTTGTTTTGCCTATGCAATTTTTAAGGAAAAAATTCGTTTCCCAAATTTTTCTCCCTAATAAAAGATAGGCCACATTAGCCTTGAGTATGCATTCCTAAATCACACAAATTCAAAGCAAAAAAAATAGTAAAAAAAAATACCTCCAATACCAGTTCATCCCAATTGTAGATTCACTGGTTGAATATCGTCTTCAGCCATTGGTCAGAGTTGCAATAAAGTTTTGCAATGAAAATATTCCACAGAGTTATTCTTTTGGTTGCTTAGGCCAAGTGAAGCGGAAGGTACTACCTACGCTCAGCTGAGAGTTCAAAGTGATTGTACCTGTTTCAGTTTCGACAATCTTTTTCACAATTGCTAAGCCCACCCCTGTACTTTCCTTATGATCGCGCGCTTCGAGTGTTTGGAAAATTACAAATATCTTATTTTGAAACTCAAGAGCAATGCCAGGCCCGTCATCTGCAATGGCAAATTCATAGTAATCTCCCCGGTCTTCTACGGAAATTTTGACGTGACCATCAGACCGATTGTGATGTTGAATTGCATTACTAATTAAATTACTAAACACCAGTTGCAGAGGCAGTCGCTTTGTTAGCAGAGTGGGCATTCCTGGTTGGATTTCAATTGTAAAACTTGGTGGTGGTGCTAAAGATTCAATGACTTCTTGCAACATCTCATCCACTTTTACTACACATAATGGCGTTTTGACCCGCCCAATGCGCGAATATTCCAACAACCCATTAATTAAAGCTTCCATACGCTGCACTCGTCCCCGCAGCAGGTGCATCTGTTGTCGATTTTCTTCTGGTAGTTGATCTTGCAGGTCTTCTTCTATCCATTCTGAAAGATTAGCGATCGCTCGTAAAGGCGCTTTCAAGTCGTGGGATGTGACATAAGCAAATTGATCCAATTCGTCGTTGCGCTTTTTCAACATTGTTGTTGTTTGCGCCAAGATAGTATTGACGCGTGTTAATTCTTCTGCCCGTTGTTGTATCGCCAATTCTGCTTGTTTGCGATCGCTAATATCAATACACGAACCAATATATCCAGCAAAACTACCATCCTCATTCCATCTTGGCGCGCCTACATCTAAAACCCAACGATATTCACCATCAAAGCGTCGCAGACGGTACTCCATTTCAAAATTCTGGCGAGCATCAAAAGCAGTAACATAAGTGTGTAAACAATGTTCTAAGTCCTCTGGATGCACTCCTTCTGCCCAGCCGTTACCTAGCTCCTGTTCCATTGTACGGCCAGTAAAGTCCAACCAAGGTTTGTTAAAATAATTACAAAGCTTGTTGACTCCAGACATCCAAATCATCATAGGCGCTGTATCAGCCAGCGCCTGGAAACGCTGTTCAGTCTCCCGCAATGCTTGCTCAGTTAACTTGCATTCAGTAAGATCAATTACCTGACCTTCCCACATTAAAGCGATGACTTGTCCTGTTTCACCTCGAATTGCTTGCACAGAATATTCGATGGTCAAAGCTTTATTTTCTTTGCTTTGAATGTGAACTTGGTTGCGAATTAATTTTCCTTGGACTGCACAAGCGATCGCTTCATGTAATTGAGTTTTAGCTTGTGCTGAAATCAATTTGTCCAAAACATCCCAAACCGGACAACCAACAACTGCGGTTTTCTCAAGTCCCAAAAAAGTTAAACTTGCCTGATTGACTTCAATAACACTACCATCCAACCCCATCAATAGGCAAAATCGCCAGTTTTGGTTAAAAAATCCACATAAGCATTGCTCTATTCTACTTGCTTCTACCTGCTCTACTTTGTTAATGTTGATTGCAGCAGATTGGGACTCTAGAACCATACCTAAATTCTTGTAAAACTTTATAAATTTATTTATACCGATTATTTTTTCATCAATACAGAACAAATTAGTGTTTATAAATTCAATATTGATTTCTTACTTAAGATAATTTCTGCTTACCGCTTCACACCAGGAATTTTTATTCATTAAGAGTCTATAGTAGCGGCGATTGTAGCTTAGTGACAGTATTCCATAGTTATTTGTGATTTAGCTATATGTCCTGGGCTAGATTTTCCCATCTGACGCGAGTAACAAACGTGGAAATGACTATTTCTATTGGTGGATGCAGATTTATTAAAATATCATCTATCTTAGGTTTTGGAAAATAAAAAAAATAAATCACTAAATGTCGGCTTACGACAGATGGAATTAGTAGAGAGTACAAGTAGCAATGAGTGAGATTAGTATTGTTTTAATTGAAGACCATGACTTGACAAGAATGGGATTAAAAGCAGCATTGCAAACTGACAGTGCAGTAAGAGTTATTGGCGAAGCTGCAAATGCTACTAAGGGTCTGAAACTTTTGGAAAGTGCCAAGCCAGATGTAGCTGTGGTAGATATAGGCTTGCCAGACATGGATGGTGTTGAACTCACCCGCAGATTTCGGCAGTGGCAAACTGAAACAGGAGATACAACAACTAAAATTCTCATCCTGACAATGGAACACTCAGAGGATACAGTACTTGCTGCTTTTGCTGCTGGTGCAGATTCTTACTACATGAAAGATACAAGCATCGAAAGATTAACAGAAGCGATCCAAGCAACATATGAAGGTAACTCCTGGATTGACCCTGCAATCGCCAATGTTGTATTACAACAAATGCGACAAGTTTTCCCAGAGAATCAGTCGGTTGACAAACCCAAGACTGTAAAAATAGATGCATTAGCGCCAGAATACGAGCAAGTCTTAGAAACTTATCCCTTAACTCAACGGGAATTAGAAATTCTAGAGTTGATTGTAGCCGGATGTAGCAATGGGCAAATAGCAGAAAAACTCTACATTACAGTTGGAACTGTCAAAACCCACGTTCGCAACATCTTAAACAAACTTTGTGCAGACGACCGTACCCAAGCAGCCGTTCGCGCCCTGCGTTCAGGGTTAGTAGCGTGAACAAATCCGCGCTATATCCTAAGGTATAGCGCAGGTTTTCCATTAGATATGTTCATACTGCTTATGATCAAATCAATTTACTCGGTTAGATCTTGAATTAAGTTATTGAGTCAATTTTATTTTTCTTTACAAAGTTTAAAATATAGAAATTTCAGAGAGAATTTGTAATGCATGAAAACTGCTTAATCAATGCATTACCTGTAACCCTTTTAATTAATTTATTACAAAAATAAGTATATTCACATATAATTTTGGATTATAAACTAATTGGATCAATTGTTGATACAAAACATTAAAATTAATTCATTTGTTTGATTTAATACCAAGAAAAACTATTCACATAATATTGTAAACATTTTCTTGATAGGTTTATTTTACTAATAATTTTATGAAGTTGATTAGCTAGATATTATTTCTTGCGATAGAGTCTCAACTGAACTTGAGATAGAACAAATAATATTTAGTAATTGTTATACTATTGGCAAATAGTAAGTTAATTGAGGAATAAATTAATTATGCTCAATCTAATTGCTTGGATAATTTTAGGTATTTTAGCGGGGGCTATCGCTAAAGCTATCTACCCTGGCCATCAAGGTGGTGGAATCATTGCAACCATGCTTTTAGGCATTATTGGTTCCTTAATTGGAGGAAGCTTATTTAATTTGTTATCCACAGGTAATTTGGTTCTTACAGGAGCAGGTTTTAGCATTGGAGGTTTAATTGTTGCCATCATTGGTGCAATTATTGCTATCTTTATCTGGAGTTTGATCACAAGACGTAGTGCAGTTTAGAGTAGTGTTGAATATGTATAAAATATCTGTGGTTAGCTCCAACAATTTAGGAACTAACCTTTTTTATTAATTAAGAGTAGAAATAATAATAGTTTACCCAATATCCAGTTGGATAAGATTAAATATAGCACTTTGTATTTAAATAGAGTATACACCGCAGCTTTGCTCAGCAAAGCTGCGGTGTACACATAAGTCTGAATAAGTCTGAAATCTGAAATAGCTTATGAATCCTGGTTTTACCCTACCTTAATCCTCCCCTTGTAAAGAGGAGGAAACTATATGTTTTGTTTCCCCCTGAAATTCGGGGGAATTAAGGGAAGGTACGTGATAGCACGGCTGGGTACTACTGTATAAACAATTTTTAGTAAATAGCTCTAGCAGTAATGAGGATTTTGTAAACAATTTGGCTAAGATAATCTGTTACTACACAAGCTAACTTTATCTATAAAAATTTTAGGAAACAACAAAAATTTTCCAGCTTAATTTTGCAATTTTTAGTTGTGTATAAACAAATTATAATCACCAGGCATCCTCTGGTTGCTAAAGCCCTAAATCTTGTTTTACTCTAAGGACTTTTTCACATCATCTTTGATGTTCTCAACTGTATGACGTAGCTGTGCTTCTGCTTGCTTCGCTTGACCTTCGGCTTTATCCTGAGGATTTCCAGTTACTTCGCCAACCATTTCTTGAACTTTTCCTTCTATGTTTTTAGCGGTTGCTTCTACTCTATTTTCGATACTCATAATTGTTTTTCCTCAATATATGTTGATCAAATACTATTGTTACTAATTCAAAAAGACATCGCCCTGTAGAGATAATTTTATTGAGTTACTCTTTACCAATAGATAGATTTTTTGATAAAAAACTTAAAACTAAACTATGAAATTTAAAGCTAATATCTTCCATATGATAGATACGACACTTTATGGAAGACTTCAAGCTTTTATTTCTAAACATCATTATTTGGTTGTAAGGGCAGTAAATTAAACACTTATTTATGCCTACATATCTATTTTCCAAGTAAGTATTAATTATATAGACAGAAAATAATGGGTGTAAAAAATAAACAGAAAAAAAATGTATGGGTACATGAAATTAACGATATTGTTAGGGGTATATGTGGTGGTTTTTTATTTGGAACCCCCTTACTTTATACGATGGAAGTCTGGTGGATAGGATCTATTGCTAAGCCATCAATAGTCATGTTAGCGATCGCATTGACGTTTATAGTAGTTTTTTTACTCAACCGCACAGAAGGCTTTCGCAGACGTAGACATGGTAGCCGACCTTATGAAGCAGTCACAGATACCATAGAAGCAATGGCAATTGGCATAGCCTGTTCTGCATTGATACTCCTACTATTACAAGAACTGACATCAGAAACTTCCCTCAGAGAAATACTGGGAAAAATCGTATTTGAAAGCGTACCATTTACTCTTGGTGTAGCACTAGCAAATCAATTTTTGGGAGACACTCGTGGCGAAACTAATTCACAGACACAAAAACGCTCCCCGGAAAACCAACACAGAAATAGTAACTCTGATGATCTATATGTCACCTTTGCAGATATTGGTGCGACTTTAATTGGTGCAGTCGTGATTGCATTTAACATCGCTCCCACAGATGAAATTCCCATGTTGGCGGCGGCAGTTTCACCACCCCGACTGATAGCTATTATTGCTGTATCTTTGCTGATTTCCTATGCCATTGTCTTTGAAGCTGGCTTTTCAGACCAAAAAAAACGCAGACAGCAAAGAGGTCTTTTCCAAAGACCAATCAGTGAAACGATTATGTCTTATTTAGTATCACTACTAGCAGCAGCTTTTATGCTGTGGTTTTTTCAAAAATTGTCTTTTAGCGACCCGTGGAGAATGTGGTTGGAATACACCTTACTATTAGGATTGCCTGGAACAATTGGTGGCGCTGCTGGTAGGTTGGCTATATGAACACAGAACAAGAACAACCAAAGCGTTCAGCTGCGGAATGGACTACTTTAGGTATAGCCTCATTCATCCTTGTTGTGATTGTGAGCTTAGTCGGTTACATTTGGCTCAATGAAAAAGATCAGCCTCCCATTCTTTCTGTCAGTAATAAACAGAAAACTTGGGAAGCTGACGGGCAGTTTTATGTTCCTTTTGAGGTCGTGAATATAGGCGGGGAGACAGCCGAGTCAGTTCAACTGATTGCTGAGTTAGAAATAGAAGGGAAACTTACCCAAACAGGAGAACAACAAATCGACTTTTTATCTCGTGGTGAAAAGCAGGAAGGAGCATTTGTATTCAACCAAAACCCCCGCAAAGGTAAGTTAACTATTCGAGTTGCCAGTTATAAATCACCTTAACAACTCGTTAACAACTCGTTGTGCATTATATTTTTTTCGTTATGGTCGTCATTAGTCATTAGTCAATTGACCAATGACCAATGACCTTTTCCCTAATTACTTCTATCCAATGACTAATGACTAAACAACCACTTTTTTCTTCGACCAAATACCATTATCATCTTCATCAAAATGTTGGTGAACAGCTTCCCAAGCAGCTTGTTCAGCCTTTGTTTGATCATTTGTCTCATCTAACACAGCATTGTAGCGCTCAATAAAGGTATTCTGAGCTTCAGGGGAAAGATGAGAGCGTACCTCAGCAGATAAATCCTCGGGACTATTGCAACGACCAGGACAGGGACGGGGTAATGCTGTTTCCATTGTATGAATTTCTTCACCACCGGCACTTTCCATCAGTATTTGAAATTCCCCACTCCGATCCGCAGGAACTTCTGCCATAACTAAGAACTCTCCTGCTTGCAGACGAGTTTGGTATACTGCGGCTTTATCTTCTGGCATACCCAAGGTGGCTAATACAGAGACTAAACCTGCACCCGCACTACCTGCGATCGCTCCACTTGCAGCCCCTAATAGTAATGCACCAATTGGACCTGCTGCTACAATTGGGCCAACAAAAGGAATAAATAATACACCAACACCTGTAAGCAAGCTTAAAAAAGAACCAAATAAAGAGCCAAAAATTGCTCCTGTTCTTAAACCACCGAGAATTACATCTTTTTTAGTAATGAAACCAGCAATGCGAGTTTCTGATTTAAAGTTTCTGCCCATGACCGAAATATGATCTCTGGGTACACCCCGGTCTAGCAAACGCCGAATCACGTTATCTACTTGGTTTTGTTCTTTGTACACAGCCGAAATTGTCCGTTCAGCTTTGTATTCTGCCGCCATTTAACACTCCTGTTATTTTGTTTTTGCACATATCCAAACAAATAGTTCGTAGTAAGTCTCTAGTCTTGATATATTCGGCGAAGATAGTACTTACTACGAACTTTCTTAATTCATGAGGTGTGAATTCTATCTATCTTTAGTTACACATAGTTACACACCCACAGGTGTTTTTTGGGTTTGGGGTTGAGAACCATCAGCTTGCAATGCCTGTCCTTCAATAAATGAACGTAACATCCAAGCAGCTTCTTCGTGACCTTCCATTAATCCAGTTAAGAAATCAGCAGTTCCTTGATCGTGGAATTCTTCAGCACAACGATCAATATGTTCACGAAGATTGCGAATAATTTGCTCGTGGTCATCTACCAGGCGAGACACCATCCCGGTTGCTGTAGGTACATTACCGCCTTCTTCCTTAATAGTACCTGCCTTCAAAAATCCCTCCATAGTGCCAATTGGATAACCACCTAAAGCACGAACTCGCTCAGCAATAGCATCAATATTTTCACTCAATTGTTCGTACTGTTCTTCCCAAATTTCATGCAGACTGCGGAACTGAGGTCCGACCACATCCCAGTGGAATTTTTTGGTTTTCACTATTAGTAGATAGGAATCTGCCAAATCTTGATTTAGCAAATTAATCACACCTTGACGTTGCTCGTCTGTCAAACCAATATTTAATGGACGCATTGTTTCTAAATCCTTAAGCTAACTCCTCTTATAACTTCAGCAATTCATGCCTTTGTAAACATCAATCCAAAGAATGATTATGTTTTATTTAGTAATAATGGCTTTTTTTGTTTAATAAACTATCTTATTCTCTCTCAAATTTATGTCTGTCTATAGATTTCACTAAAGACTATATTTTTTATTTAATGATTGGTATTACAGTTGTGCATGTATAGGTATACAAAGTATATACCGATAAAAATATTGAGATTATTTACACTCATCTAAATAACTTTTTTACAATATGAATATATAGCAATTCTATTTTATTTAGGAAAATTATCAGGCACAAATCCCCAACATCTTAGAGAAGTCGGGGATTCTATTTTCTGATATATAGAGAAAATCATAGTAAATAAATCCCCAGTTAAAAATACTGGGGCAAAGGACACTTGACGTCTATTACTTATTGCCTGTAACTTTTTTCAAAAAGTTACTTACTTCTTCTTCTACTGAGACTGCTTCTTGAGAATTTTCAGGACGATTCATTTTTTCAGCATCAGCAGTACCTTGAATTTCGTTCAGTCCTCCTCCACTAGTACGCTGTTGAGTTTCTTTCAATCCCAGAGGAGCAGATTTAGCTACCTCGTCAGTTTCACGCTGAGTTTCAAGTAATTGATCGGTAGCTTCTGTTGGATTACTTTGATAGCTTTCAATTGCAGCAGCAGGAAAAGCATTAGAGAATAACAGCAAAGCACATGTAAAGGCTACAACTAGAAAACGTACGGGACGCAAAATAGAACCTAAAAAAGAAATAGTTTTTTGCATTTTAATTCCTCCAGCGACTGGTGTAAATAATATAAGATCAAGAGGACATTGAGCAGTCATAAATACTAAATGCTGTTGTTGATTTAGTATTCATTTTTATTTATCTGTCTCAATAACTTTTTCTTGATTACATTTCACATTGATTTTTTTCAATGCGTGCATAGTAATTTTATAGTCGGGAATCTAGATTTGTTGAATCGACCTGTAGACTGAAAGTTTGAATACAAAAATTTACAAAATACTCTCTCTAGAGATAGATATTTTGATATATATTTGCCAGGCTAGTTATTAAATTATTACCTATAAGTAATAGTAATAATTCCATTTTTGAATGATCAAAAATGGAGAGGACTGGAATAGTAGACATCTGTAGAGCAGTTTCCCATCCTTATTATTTATGTATGATGATTGGTTATTTGGTCTTGATTTTTCCCGTTACTAGCTTACGCAACCTACATAATTAAATATTTAAGTGGATACAATATCATTCTATCTTTGGCGGTGGACTGTTATCCGCCTACTAGGGTCTTGCTTTCTGACCCAAGATAGGAATTTCTGCATTTGCGGCTCATTTCTAAGCTTCTCTATTGAATTAAGTTCTTTTGCAAGTAGTTTGTTATCAAAAAATGCATGAATTTGTCGATGACAGGCTGAACAAATATTCACAGTTGGCCCTGGGTCTGTTTTCTTGCGTTTGGTGTTTTGTCTTGGAACCAAGTGATGAACGGTAAGACATTCCATCTCTCTTTCACACAGTTCACATTGCATGGTTGATCTTTTTGCTCTTTGCTTGTAGTAAGCGTAAAGCATGCTTACTACAAAACAATTGTATTTCTCTGAATTGAGGATTGCGATCGCCTCAAGAAAAACGTCGCAAAATTTCGTCCAACTTGATTATTCACTCAAAACAGAGGCACAAGCTTGAGCCATAACCCAGAGTTTGTGTAGTAAAAACTCAGTGCGATCGCTCAGTGTGGTAACAAACACACCTTGTGCATTTTCAGAACCATCTGATAACCAAGAACCACTCAGAGTAACTTCAATGTACTCAGAATCAGATGCACATAAAGCGAGAATTTCTCTTTCTTCCCATTGCACCTGAGTTTTGAGTTGTTCTAGTCCTGGCAAATTCGCAGGAAGCAAAAAGGAAGCAGTGCTAGGTTCAACAGACAGACTTTGACCGACTCGCAGTGTCAAAATCACTCGTTGCGCTACCCATTCCTCAAGGGACTGAGCCAGACACTCTAGGTGAAAACTCGTTTCGGTGTAAGTTAATTTCAGCATTCCTCATGCTCTCCTGTTATTCCAGGTTTATTTGCATGTCCATCCAAAACTGTTCCGCAAAAGCAATCGTGGGATGGACTGGTGCTTTTGGTTTAGTACGTAGACGCATACCCGCTTCTTGTGGGGTTTTATCTCCTTTTTTGGAGTTACACCGTTCGCAAGCAGCAACCACGTTATCCCAGGTGTGCTGGCCACCTCGAGAACGGGGAAGCACGTGATCTAATGTCAAATGTTTGCTGCTACCGCAATATTGGCAACTGTGATGGTCTCGTCGCAACACTTCCCGTCTATTTACTGGTGGAACTTTCCACATCCGTTCCCGAGAAGCTATTTTCAAGCGAATTTGTTTTGGTACATCAATAACCAAGCTAGGAGAGTGAACTTGCCAGCCACCATTAGTGGTAATATCTAGCGGTTCCGCCTTATTTGTGATCAAAAGTACAATAGCTCGCTTGATATTTACTCGACACAGTGGCAAGTAATTTTGAGAAAACACCACCACAGATTGATCTAAAACTTGCGTTGCGATCGTCACGGTTTGACTCCTCATTAAAAAACCCCCGCTTTTTTCTTTAGTTAAAGCGGGGGTTGAGAATTGACTTTAAAAGTCTTTTATTCCTTTATCGGTACAGCATCTCGGTGTCTGTACCTCCCGCTTCTTTCTTTTAGTTGTGGTGCTCGATTAAGTACACCAATCCTGGCATATTTAGAATCATGATTACCCTCTGTAAATTTGCCCAGTTTTAGGCAAATTAGCCCCATAAATAAATACTCCACTTCCATAGGCGCTGATTCCCAACTGGTTTGGGACTGATCAGCACGTAAAGAAGTAGAGATGGGGTAAATGGATATCACAGAAAATTTCACCTATTGAACATTCCTTTAAACATACTACACTTGTATTACTATCCTGTCTATAGTTTTAAGGAGAAAAACTCATGCATACCATCACTCGCACCCCCACCACCGATATGGAAGTCACCAGCATCCGTCTTGAGCGCGAATTAAAAGATAAACTTAAAGATCTAGCAGGCAATCAGGGATATCAAGCTCTCATCCGCGATATCCTTTGGAATTATGTCCAGCAAAAATCAGGAGAGTGGAAACCTCGATTTTCGAGATCTGATATTCGAGCAAGTATAGCTGCTACAGCCCAACAAGAAGAGCGTTGTGTACTCACAGGTCAATTAATTCAACCGCAACAACCGATGCTGTTAGGACTGACGAGGACGGGCGATATGGTTCCTCTAAGTGTCGAAAGTTTAGCCGGATAAATTTGGATGCAGATGGATACAGCCTAGTTAATGTTATTTCAAGCAAAACTGGGCTGTGTTTATCATGAACTTTAGGAGAAACAAGATAGAAGGCAAACAAAGAATAAGGAAGCTTATTAGGTATAATTATTAACTCTATAAATTAATACTATAATTCGTTATTTTATCTATTTATTCATCAAATCAATAAAAACAGGCAGTAACAGTCGTAAAAATTCTGCCCGAATCATTGGGCTCCTTGCCCCAAAATTAAATTAGCTCAAAAAAATAAATATTTAACAGGAAAATAAACACACTGTTGCCTATTGCCCGTTCCTCCTTTTAAATAATGTTGAAACTATTTAGAAGCTTAGTAATTTATAACACAGGGGGTCTGACTACACTTGACAGATATAAAACATCAGCCTAAAGATTAAATGATTCTAAAGATGAGGAGTAAAGTAACTAGTCTCAATACAAATTTTTCCCTATCCCTTGTTTAACTGTCGAAAATTTTGCTAAACCCTGACGCTAATTACATCTATTGGTGTCTGACCTAACTAAAAAGTCAGCTATAGGAGCTAAATATGAAAAAATATTACATTTTTTATAAAAATTTTCAGTATTAATGCGGGAGTTAATTAGGAACTCTTGGTCACAAGTCTAGAGAAATTACGGTTTATGTATACTTATAGACAGGATAATCTAAGTAGATGTTAGTAACAAAATAGGCGTGTAAAAAGCTGTAATTATATTTGCTTAGTACAACTAAACTAATTTTTATGTATTTTATTACTCAAGGTTTCTGATATGAGATGATTTGACGATCTGCAATAGAAAAGGGCTATAACAGGTGAGAGTAAAGTCTTGAAGACAAGATGAAAGATTCAATTACAGGGTGCAGGGTTACAAAGGGATTAAGCATATGGCAGGAGGTTGGGTACAAAGGAAATGGGTTCAATATCCAAAAGCGTACCAGGAATGAGAAAGCGTTTGTCTTCGTTGCCACAACGCCCAGATGAAATAGATAGACTCAAACACTACCCGGTCAATCTGATGCAGCATGAGGAAGAGGCAGCCCTCCAGTTAGCACAAAAAATCAATCACATCATTGCCAATAGCTCAAAATCAGCAATGATGCTGCAAGACATTGCCCAATTGCTAGGAGTTGCATTCAAAGTAGATTGCTGCTGCTTAGTGACTGCACACAAAGAAGTGACTGGTGGTGAAGAAATTGCTGCAAATTGGTGTCCCCAAGAGTATTTAAATTCGTCGCCTGATGAAATATTCTCACTAGAGCAGCTGGATTTACCAGTAGTGCAATGTGCTGGTGAACCGACTATAGAGGACATTGCCACAATTCAAAACAGTCTGAAAATAGGATGCCAACAAGTGCCGATACCATTTAAATCGGTTCTGGCAATTACTACCCATTTTGGAAACAAAAAGAACGGCGTAATTAACTTAATTAAGTCCCAGCTATATGATTGGAGTGAGTCAGAAAAATATTTGCTCACAGCAGTGGAGTCAGTTTGCGCGATCGCTTTAGAACAAGTAGCACAAGCACAGCTGATCACTTCACAACAGCAATTTCTCCAAACTTGTGCCAAGCATCAAAACCTGATCAAGCAATTGACAATACTTGGTCGCAGCAACTTGGAGATTAATCAAATGCTTCAGGTGGCGATCGCATCTACTGCCGAGGCTTTAGAAGCAGACCGGGGTTTGATTATATTACTCAAATATACTGATCCGCTATTTAGAAATTTATTCAAAAAACAAATTCCCAAAGCGAAAGCTACTGTTATTGGTGAATGGTCTAGACAGCCAGAAAATTTTTACATTGAGAAACAAGATAACCAAGATCATTCCTTCTGGCTTTCAGAGTGTGGAATTAGTCGCCGCGCCTTTACAGCAGAGTCTGGCAAGCCTGTAATTATTAATGACACCAAAGATAGACGTAAGGATACCTCCACAATTGCCCAAGCGTTTATTTTAGAAAAATTGCCTGCAATGTTGTTAATGAGGTTGGAGAGTCAAGGCAAAGTTTTGGGATTTTTAGCACTACAGCAAACCCAACCTCGTTACTGGCATACAGCAGAAATCAACATGGTAGAAATGGTCTGCGCTCAACTCAGCAATGCCATCATTCAAACACAGACGCTGCGGCAAGTACAAATGTTAGTTGATGAGCGCACATCCCAATTGCAGCGCAGTCTAGACGTTCAAGCGAAACTCTATGAAAGAACAAAGCAATATGTTGAGCAATTGCGAGAACTCAACAAACTCAAAGATGAGTTTTTAAGTAACATGAGCGATCGCCTACGCTATCCTTTAACCAACATGCGTATGGCTTTGCGTATGCTGCGTCAACCAGGAAGAACCCCCGAACAGCAAACCAGGTATCTGGATATTTTGGAGGAGGAGTGTACAAAAGAAATTAACTTGATCAATGACTTGTTGACACTCCAGAAGCTAGAGAATCATCAAGAACCCCCGCAATTTGAAACCTTAGATTTAAATAGTAGAATCCAAGACATATCAGCATCTTTTGAGAAAAAGCTGGTAGACAAAGGATTAAATATTTCTTATGAGTTACCGGAACAATCTCTAGAATTAAAAACCGAACTAGAAAGTTTTGACCGCATCTTACAGGAACTTTTAACTAATGCGGTGAAATTCTCAGAACGAGATACTATCATCAAACTACAAGCCACACACCAAGTTATTCAACAGGTTGATCGAGTTATTATTAAAGTAATTAATATAGGACATGGCATCTCAGAGGCAGAAGGAACCTATATTTTCGATGCATTCCGTCGCGGTAGAGGAAGATGGACTCCTGGCACTGGCTTAGGACTTGCTCTGGTAAAATCCTTAGTGCAGCATTTGAGTGGGGAAATCGCTGTGGAAAGTACCCCGATTGAGGATACAGATCTCAGCCAAATCTGTTTTACCTTAAATCTGCCCCAATTTTCTGACCAAAACAAAACCTACTCCGAAAGTGACTGAAGAAAAATATACACCAGAAGAACTCAACTTGATCGCCATTGAAGACGAAACAAACCTCGAGGCGAAAGATTTACAAGCTGTGGCTGTTAAAATCGAGAAAATCACCGACAGACAGCGACAAATCACTGCTACAATTCAAATTCCCCAATCGGTGACAAAAGTTTGGGAAGTACTCACCAATTATGAAGCCTTAGCCGACTTCATCCCCAACTTAGCCCACAGTCGTTTACTGGAACATCCCAACGGTGGTATTCGTTTAGAACAAATAGGTTCTCAGCGCTTTTTACGCATGAATTTTTCTGCGCGTGTAGTTCTCGATCTTGAGGAACACTTTCCTAAAGAAATTACTTTCCAGATGGTAGAGGGCGATTTTAAAGATTTCTCTGGTAGCTGGTGCTTAGAGCCTTATTCTCTAGGTCAACAAACAGGGACTAGTCTGTGCTACACAGTCAAAGTTTGGCCTAAACTTACTATGCCCATAGGAATCATTGAGCGTCGCCTTGCGAAAGACCTGCAACTAAATCTGCTGGCAATTTACCAACGTTTAGAGGGTTAAGGTAGCCGACTTCCAACAAGCATGACGTTATCCGATTTTAGATTTTGGATTTTGCGAATAGGACACAACAATATTCAACATACAGTCTATCACCAGTGCGATTTAAGGGACTGTAAGATGAATGAAAGCGTCACCAAGATAATTCCTATAGTTATAAATAAGAGCGGATTAAGCCTTCAAAGATAAGGTTGGCAACTTTCTACCTAAGCAAATATCTTCATCTGTGATTGTATTTAGGGCTTTAGATGCAGAAAATCTAACTACAGTTGGAGACGACTAACCGACAATGCAGTTTTGATTAATATAACAATTTGAGCAAATCTTACTTCATTTCCTTCTAGGTTAGACTCGCTAAACTAAATGTTAGGAACTGCTTGGATTCTGATTCTAATTTGCAACAGAAAGATTTCTCATGTCGAACGATAACGAGCAAGCCAAAGCAGACCATCCGCTTGGGTGGAATGTCCCGAGTATCAACGATCTGCGCTCTGCGATCAAACATATCAAGAAATTCAAAGGGCAATACATTGAAACGGATCATCCTGTCGATCCCAAAGCAGAACTTGCTGGGGTATACCGATACATGGGTGCAGGTGGAACCGTAATGCGACCAACCCGGATAGGCCCAGCGAAACGAAGCGCACCAAGTTTATGTTCCTCCCAAACCCATCGACCCCAAGGAGATACCCAGCGCCATCCGCTCCTTTTTAGATGGCAACAACCTTCCTTCTAAACCGATGAATGCAATCCGCCTCTCCACCGTGAACGAAGAGGGCTGGCCTCATTCATCGCTCTTGAGCGTGGGTGAAGTTCTGGCTTTACCCAATGCAAAAATTCGATTCGCGATCTCTGCGAGAGCTAGCACAACAGCGAACTTGCTGCGAGATGGGCGGCTGACGATGGTCATTCCATTTGAGAAGGGCGTGTGCGAGATGCGGATGCGAGTGCAACAGATTAATCAGGAGGTCGAAGGCGTGCCCCTAACCTTCTTCGAGGCTCAAATCGAAAGTATTCGCCATCTTTTGCTACGTATGCTGATGTCTTGTCTGGAGAAACTTTCTCTCTGCACGAACCGCAAGCGGTATTTGCACGGTGGGACAAGCAAATAGCCCTTCAAGAGTCTGATAAGGCATTATGCGTGAAACTTACTGCTCTGCATGAAACTTGTAAATTTCATGCTTTATCTGAACAAGCAGATCGCGTACTCGATTTACTTGCTCCAAATTACCACTGCGTGCAATTTGTGTGACAGCATCATTCAACTGGGTTAAAGTACACCGCAACTCAATCAATTCAGAAGGCTTGTTTTCCGTAAATCTATCGTAAGTGTTTCTTGAACCAGCCTGTTGGTTGCGATCGCTCTCACCATCACGTTAAAACTTTCTAAGATTACTGAGGTTGAAATAAATCATTTCCAATCCAATCAATATGATCGTTGGGGGTTTGGGAAGGCATTACTCCCACAAAGTTTGCAGCATCGTCAATGCTTAAGGTGCCGTTATACCTAGCTTGCATCGGGTAAGGAAATATCGGTCTTGTTCTGACAATGTTTGCATTGCTGCTTGTTGATCCTTGGGTTGGATTACTAAAACCACCGCTTGCTGAGTTATTAGCCGTTTGGGATGCAATGACTTTGGTAGGTGGCTTACCTTGTTCAACCCATGCCACGATCGGTGTGAGCCAATCCACGCGGCTCGGACCCGTTCCACCTTGACAGTGATACACTCCAGACAGTGATACACTCCAGGCAGCATAAATAATCTGGCAAACGATTGCACCTTGGCAAGACCACCCATTGTGTCTTGAACTGCCTGATAGTAAGCGAGCGTGCCTTGAGGGGGAATTGCTGGATCAGCCCACCCATGATAGAGAATCAGTTTTCCACCGCGATCGCGAAACGCTTTGAGGTTAGGGTTGGTCGCATTGTACACTTTGCCCAGAGGACGCAGTCGCTCAAAGCCAAGAGCTGTAAATTGCCAGTCTTTGTAGGAAAACGATGCAGGGGGACTCTTGGGAAAGGCGAGATATTTCAGATAGCTGTTGGAGATCTCCGCTGCCATTGGCGGCATTCTAGTTGTGCCGATGCTCGCACCTGCCCACCCAAGTTCTGACCCAATCGTTTGGCTACCTGGATAAAGGAGCTTGCCCTGACGATCTACAGCACCCTGATAAAGTTTATTGACGACTGCAATCTGAGCCGTTGTTAAACAGCTTGCAGTAGCGCGATGATCAGGACAACGAAGCGATTGGGGCTTAAAAGTACAGACTCTTGGATCGGTGATTTGTCCATCGACTAGACCATCTTTACCGTCACAATCCGCGATCGCAGCCTTATGAATCAGCGCGAGTTTATCAACGGGCAGAATGGGATTTCCTTGCGAATCTTGGTTCGCGCGCCCATTCCACGTTTCGTATTCTCCATTGAGTGGTGCTTGGATGACAGCGGGTGCGCCAGCAATGATGCCAAGCAATGTAACATGCTCTGAGCGATAGCCGAAGTCAGCCCGCAGTTGGGGTTGATCCAGTCCCCAGAGTGCGCTCGCTGCGCCTATGCCGCCGCCAACGTGTCCGGTATTGTCGAACGCAACTGCAAAGTTTTGATTAAGTGCAGCAATAGATTCAGGTGAAGCTCTCAAACTGCCACAATATCCACCACAGCCAACTTGAAGGTAGCGACGATTCCAATTTTGGGTAGGCAACTGCACCTCAAATTGAATCTGGGGTGTCACGTACCCTTTGACATCGCAGTATTCAGGAGTTTGAGCGGTAGCAGGAACGACTTGAGTAGAAAGGATTGCGGTGGGCGCATCGGGAATAGCTGCAAAATCTCTCTGAGTTAAAACGCTACAGGGATTAGATGGCGTGGATTGTATCGGGACTTGTGCGATCGCACAAGTCTGGGATAATCTTGCCTTAGAGCTTAACAGCAAGTCTGAAAATAAAAGGGCGATGAGCAAGAAGCACAGAACGAGCGAGCTATCTCGGAACAATGATTGCAGTCTTTGACATCTGACAATAAATCTCCTCTGATTGTTTGCAGTCTAAATTCCCATTATTCCGCATCTGGAAAGCGCAAAAATCAGTTCAGATGCTTATTACTCACAACTGAAGCTCTCACCAAGCGACAGCGGAACACGAATGCGATCAGAAAGCTTAGTGTCGTGTGAGACAAGTTTTTTGATTTAGTCGCAGCCTGTAGAAACAGGCGAACGGAATAGTAAAAAAACACTCCACAAGCTGTTTAGCATAGCCGTGGAGTATTTTTATCGTATCAACTTTAGATACCCCCAGGGGAATTCGAATCCCCGTTACCTCCGTGAAAGGGAGGTGTCCTAGGCCTCTAGACGATGGGGGCGCGGGTCACACTTTTATTAATCTAACGGCTTTTACTTTTGATGTCAACAGTTTAAATGAATAATTTGATAGCAAAATTTTAAATTGCAGCAGGTTAAACTGGGTGGAAGCAAAAGTGATTCATTGCCAAGGGTTAAAAAATGCACTTTAGGAGGTAAAAATGGCACTGAAAAGCTGATAAATCAAGCATTAGGGTCGTTACCACTTTACCAATCCTCCGGAGCAAGTGTATCATAGGTAACTAAGTATAAAAACTTTTCTGCTTAGTAAAGAGTATTCAAGTTGTGATATTGCATCAGGTAAATAGAGTCTTTACAATTCTTTACAAGAGATTTTGAAAAACATAGCTCAAAATCTACAACATGGAAGCATCTTTTGAAATCACCTTGCAGATGGTTATTGCCGTCGTTGCCGGCATAAGCGCTCAGGTAGTAGCTGCGTACCTGCGAGTACCCAGTATAGTATTTTTATTGCTGTTTGGTATTCTGCTTGGCTCTGACGGATTTGGCCTGTTGCATCCTCATTTGTTAGGCACTGGATTAGAAGTTATTGTTGCTTTGGGAACAGCAATAATTTTGTTTGAAGGCGGACTAAACCTAGAATTGCGAGAGTTAAACAAAGTTTCTACAAGTTTGCAATTACTCGTAACTTTAGGAACTTTAATCACGTTACTTGGTGGGAGTATGGCGGCTCATTGGCTAGGTGAATTTCCTTGGCCGATCGCTTTGCTATTCGCCTCTCTAGTAGTGGTTACAGGCCCGACGGTAATTAGTCCTCTGCTCAAACAAATTAATGTGGAACGACAAGTTGCCACATTGTTAGAGGGTGAAGGAGTGTTAATTGACCCTGTTGGAGCTATTCTAGCTGTTGTGGTGCTGAACACGATCTTAAATGATAACGCCGATCCCTTTGGTGCTATCAGCAGCTTGCTTATGCGGCTAGGTCTTGGTGGCATAATTGGGGCAGTAGGCGGCTGGTTGATGGCGTTAATTTGCAAATATGCCAATTTTCTCTCTTTTGAGGTCAAGAACCTAGTAGTCTTGGCTGGTTCCTGGGGCTTATTTGCATTAGCACAAATGCTTCGCAGTGAATCAGGATTGATGGCGACTGTAGTCGCTGGTGTGATATTTGGAACTGCTTCAGTCCCAGAAGAACGACTACTGCGACACTTTAAAGGTCAGTTGACGATTTTGTGCGTTTCAGTCTTATTTATCTTACTGGCTGCTGATTTATCTATTGACAGTTTGTTTGCACTAGGTTGGGGCAGTTTATTTACTGTTTTGGCGTTAATGTTTCTTGTGCGTCCAATCAATATTCTCTGTTGTACTTGGAACAGTGACTTGAACTGGCGACAAAAATTGTTTCTTAGCTGGGTTGCTCCCAGAGGGATTGTTTCTGCTTCTGTAGCTTCTTTATTTGCAATTTTGTTGACCCAACACGGCATTAACGGTGGTGATGCCATTAAAGCCCTTGTCTTCTTGACAATCATCATGACAGTTTTCTGTCAGGGACTAACGGCTGGCTGGATTGCTAGGTGGCTGGAAATTACCTCCAAAGAAGCGACAGGGGCGGTAATTGTTGGTTGCAATCCTCTAAGTATTTTAGTTGCTCGCCTGCTGCAAGAACGGGGGGAAGCAGTTGTGATGATCGACACTGATCCTGAAGCTAGTAAACAAGCCCAAGCCGAAAATTTGCGAGTGTTAACCAGCAGCGCTTTGGATGCCAATGTTTTAGAAGAAGCAGGATTGGCTTCAGTGGGGACTTTTTTGGCGATGACCAAAAATGGCGAGGTGAATTTTGTTTTGGCACAACGAGCCGCAGAAGAGTTTAACCCACCTCGCGTCTTAGCAGTTTTCCCCCGTGATCCCCAAGCCACTAATGGTACAAATAATACTAAAGTCAGCCAGGCTTTCATTTCAGACCTGCAAATTAAAACCTGGAATCAATATCTCAACGATGAGCAAGTGAAGCTAGGGATAACAACACTCAAAGAACCTGGTTTTTCATTACAAAAGGTTCAGTTGCAGGCATTAATCCGGACTGGCGAGTTAGTACCACTCTTTTTAGAACGGGATGAGAAATTGCAGATCATGCCTGCGGGTGAAGCTTGGCAAAGTGGCGATCGCATCATCTACCTATTGCACGATCCCAGACCGAAGCTTTTAAAACGCTTATCGGGTGGTAGAGACTCAAATCGCCTCTCTCTAGAAAAATTACCAGAGGTTGAGGAAATCCCGATCGCTAAATTATCTCAACTTTCTGCCAGTGATGC
The DNA here is from genome assembly GCF_032393985.1 of Fischerella sp. JS2. NCBI lineage: Bacteria > Bacillati > Cyanobacteriota > Cyanophyceae > Nostocales > Hapalosiphonaceae > Fischerella > Fischerella sp. JS2. Next base: position 4,915,661 of record NZ_CP135918.1, on the reverse strand, counting down.
TCCTGCACCTTGAATCTGACTTGGTGGCAAGCTAGCACCTTCAGAGTTGAGAAGCTGAGCTTTCATTTGTTTTTCTTGCCACAATACGCTGAATAAATGCACGCCAGAAATGATGATGGCAGCAATTGAAAGAATATAACTGTGTATGGTGTAAAGTCTTTGGATAGTTAGCGTACTAATTGCACCACCAGTCAGGATTTCGCGTAGCTGCGAACCAATCAAAGGAATCGCTTCAATGGTTCCTAACTCAATACTAAAACGCCAGAATCCTTCTTGATCCCAGCTTAAAATCATTGCTGTCCAACTTAACCCAATGGCAACGAGAGTGAAGAAAATCGCACTGATCCAGGCTGATAACCAACTCTTGCGAAATTGTCTGCCCAAAAATAACACCACGATTTGCACAAGTGCGATCGCAATCACTCCATTACCAGCTAAATTGTGGGCTTTGCGGAACAACCAGCCATATTGCACTTGCTCTGTAATCAATTTCAACGACTGATAAGCCCTACCTGCTGCTGGTTCATAGTAAAAAGACAACAAGATACCAGTAGAAGCTGCAACCAAAGATAGGGTAATAATAACGACAGATAATACAGTGGCTATGCGCCGCATAATCCTATTAAACTCGGTGCTTTCCATAACTCACCGCTCCTTTTATTAGCCAATAATGTACTTTTATAACAATTTTATCTAAGAAATATTAAGAAAGTATAATCACCAATTCACAATCTAAGCGAGAGAACAAGAGGAAAAGGGAAGAATTGGTGACTATAAATTATTCTCCTGACACTCCCCACTGCCCCTAATCCCCACCAGGGGCCGGTGAGTTCCCCATCTCCCCTCTACCTCGTCTCAGGATCATGCAATCGATAGCACATACTTTTATCTAATTGAACTCGCTCAAATGATTTATCCAGATTGATAGTTGTTTCGCCACTACCTAGAAACAAGTAACCATCAGGTCTTAATTGTTGCTTAACTTTATTCAGCAAGTTTTTTTTGGTTGATATATCAAAGTAGATTAAAACATTGCGTAAAAAAATAACGTCGATTTGGGGCAGGGATGACCAAGGTTGCACGATATTTATCTGGCGAAACTCAACCATTTGGCGAATTTCTTCGTGAATTTGCCACTCACTATCTAGCTTTTGAAAGTACTGTTCACAGAAATTTTTAGGCAACCCACGCTTAATTTCCAGTTGGTTATAACGCCCCTGACGGGCCCGCGCTAATACCTTGCTGGAAAAATCGCTAGCAATCAGCCTTACTGACCAATTGACAAGCATGGGAAAATGGGCGTGCAGCAGCATAGCAATACTGTAAGGTTCCTGTCCATGAGAGCAAGCAGCGCACCAAATATTTAGCGATCGCTCAATTGCCCGTTTTTTGAGCAATTCTGGTAGCACAAATTGTTTGAGTGCTTCAAAGGGATAGACATCACGGAAAAATGAGGTTTCATTGGTGACTAGTGCCTCAACCGTTTGAATGTGCAGATTGTTGAACGGTTGACTTCGTAGGTAACTTACCAAATTAGCGATTCCAGCAAATCCTGCTGATTCGGCAATTGGCTGTAAATGCAATTCTGCCAAGTAGCTTTTATCAGCATCCAAGACAACTGCGGAATGACGATGAACTAATTGACGCAGATAATCAAAATCAGTAGTGCTTATACCCATAATCTGCTGCATTACTGATCCAAAAGAATTCGTCGGATGATCTCATCTGCCATGCGATCAAGTCCCACAACTTGATCAGCAAGTCCAGCATTCACCACGAAACCAGGCATTCCCCAAACCACACTACTAGCTTCGTCTTGTGCTAGCACTTGTCCACCGACTTCACGGATACATTGACAGCCATACAACCCATCTTGTCCCATGCCTGTAAGTATAACTGCGAGTGTCCCAGCACCATACACTTGTGCAACCGAACGAAAGAGGACATCAACTGAAGGGCGACAGGAATTTTCCGGGGATTGCTGATGTGTAGCCAATCGAACCACAGCTTTGTCACGTTGCACGATCATGTGAAAATCTCCTGGTGCAATCCAGATGTGTCCTGGTTCTACTATGACTCCAGAAACAGCTTCTTGAACTGGGATTTGACACTTAGAGGATAATCTTTCAGCTAATAGTTTTGTAAACATCGGAGGCATATGTTGCACAATCAGGATCGGAACCGATAAATTGGCTGGAAGCTCACAAAGTAGTGTGGCCAGAGCATTAGGTCCTCCAGTAGAAACTCCAATTGCTACAACATCCACCCGATTTATATTCGTACGGGTAGGAAAAGCAACTGCATGAGCGATTTTGGTTGGCTTGAAAGAAGGACTAGTTACTGCACCAAATACCTTGATTTTGGGAATCAAGTCCTCGCGGATATGTTGGTTGATTGCCTCCACATTCCCTAAATTACTGGGTTTGGTTGCATAATCTGAAGCACCTAAAGATAGAGCTTCAAGTGTTGCACTTGCTCCGGTATACGTGGAGGTGCTGAACATAATCACCGACAGTTGGGGATAAGTTTGTCGAATCGCAGCTAGGGTTTCTAAACCGTTCATCTCCGGCATTTCGACATCTAAAATCACAACATCGGGATTTACATGAGGAATCTTAGCAAGAGCAATGCGACCATTGGCAGCAACCCCTACAACTTCTAACTCTGGATCGCTGGACAAAATTTTACTAACTCGACTACGAACTACCACTGCGTCATCTACAACCAGCACCCGAATTTTTGGCATAAGAGTTATCAGTTATCAGTTATTAGTTAGTAGAGACGCGAGGAACATCTCGTCTGTACATTAGTTTTCAGGTAATTTTTATTATCTTTACTGTTCACTGTTGACTGAAATTAATACTTAAAATTGTTGACGACTTTCTGTAAATCTACTGCCATCCGAGCTAGTTCTGTAGCTGCTTCAGATGTGTTACTGGCTCCAATTGTTGTACTTTGAGCATTGAGCGCTACAATCCCAATATTTTTGGCAATATCCGAGGTTCCTTTGGCTGCTTCAGCTATATTGCGAGCGATTTCATTAGTGGTTGCTGTTTGCTCCTCAACTGCACTGGCGATCACAGTTTGTAGATCATTAATTCGGTTGATAATTTCAGTAATCTGAGTAATAGCAGCAACCGCACCTTTAGTATCGGTCTGAATAGCTTCTATTCGCTGGCTAATATCCTCAGTAGCATTTGCCGTTTGCTTGGCTAATTCTTTGACTTCGTTAGCAACTACAGCAAATCCTCTTCCTGCATCCCCAGCTCTTGCTGCTTCAATTGTGGCATTGAGTGCGAGTAAATTTGTTTGTCCTGCGATCGAGGTAATGACTTTTATGACTTTGCCAATTTCAACGCTACTTTGACCGAGTTTGTCTATGGTTTCGTTGGTGCGATCAGCAGTTTTAGCGGCTTCATTTGCCACCTTTGCACCTTCCGCGACAGTTTTAGCTATTTCTCGAATGCTAGCATTCATTTCTTCCACCGCAGTTACAACTGTAGTGGTATTCTGACTGACTTGTTCTGCTGAGGCGGATGCAGAAGTGGCTTGTTCTGCGGTTTGTTTGGCATTTTCTGTCATTTCCTTACTAACAGCAGTCAGTTCTTCAGCAGAAGATGCAACTGCTGTCGCTACATCTGCCATTTGGCGGATTGATGACCTTAAGTTGTGAATCATCTGATTGGCGTTATCACTAAGCTGTTGAAACTCTCCAGCATTGGCTGCTTCGATGCGCTGAGACAAGTTTCCTTGAGCAACAGCAAGGGTGACATCATTTATACTTTTGATCTGCTCTGTGAGATTTGCAGACATTTGGTTTAAGTTGTCGAGTAATTCTTGCCAAGAACCCTTAGCACCTTTAACAACTGCTTGAGAACCGAGTTTTCCCTCCGTACCAATTTCAGATGCCAGGCGAGCAACTTCTTTAGTAACATTTTGGTTCAAACTCACCCATTCATTAAAAACTGAGGCAATTTCCCCCAAACCATTGTTCTCGACTGGTAAACGAACAGTAAAATCGCCATTTTTGGCTGCTTTTAATGCTTTTAGTAACGGCTGCAATTGCACATCTGTTGTAGTTTGATTGGTTTCGGTCGAATCTGCACTGTTGACCGAGGAAGATTTAGAATTGGCTGTTTTCCCAGATCGACTTGTAGCCATTTGCCAAGCACTCCTAAATTATCAGTTAGAGACGCGATGAATCGTGTCTGTACAATTATCAGTTAGAGATGCGATGAATCGGTCTGTACAGTGATCAGTTAGAGATGCGATGAATCGCGTCTGTATAGTTATCAGTTATCAAATTAAACTGGTCACTGTTAACTGTTAACTGTTCACTGATTTAAAGTCTCTAGAATTTTTTCGGTGTCTAGAACTAACAGAAAACCTTCTGCAAGGGGATAGGCTCCTGCTAGCATTTGACGCATTTTACCTTTTAACGTTGCGGGTGGGGGCACAAAGGTGTTCTCTGTAAACTCCAATACATCCCCGACCTGATCAACGAGTAAACTAGCTACTTCATAATCAGAACATACAATGATATTAAACCCCTGGGCTTCATCTTCCAGGTGAGTTGTTGATCGCACTGCTGATTCACCCATATCTAATCGCAGCTGCAAATCGATGACAGTGATAATTTGTCCCCGCAGGTTAATTAATCCACAAATATCTGCTGGTGCTAAAGGTACACGAGTCATAACTTGGGGACGAATTACTTCTTGAACATGCTGTACATCAATACCAAAGAAAATTTCGTTGAGAAAAAAGGTACACAATTGTTGTTGAGGTTGAGTCATTGTTTTTGAAGAGGTGGGGAGGACACGGGGGACACGGGGGACAAGGGGGAAGCGGATAGAATTATGATTATTTCACTGCTTCACGCGTCTTCCCCTCTCTGTGTCACCGTGTCACCGCGTCTTCTTTAGTGGCTTGCAGCAAGTGGGGGTTAGCAATGTGAATCACGGCTTCTATGTCAAGAATTTCAGTGATTTGATTTTGAATAACTGTATACAAAAGAACGCCTGGTCTACTGGGGGTACCATTAATTGTCAGTGGTTCTTCTACAATGTCGAGAATGCACTCAACTACTAAACCGACACTCAGTTGTGGGGAAGGGGAGACAATCACAATTGGGAGTGGATCGCTTAGCGTTGCTAAAGCTTGATCATTGAGATGATTTTGATGGCGATCGCCAAAAATATTTTGTAAATCAATTAATGGCAAAATTTCACCGTAAGAGCGGACTACGTACTGATTACCTACTTTTTCTATAGTAGAAGGGGGAATTTCTTCGAGCCGTAAGGCGATTGTCAGGGGAATTCCCATGCGTGCGCCTTGGGGACCCTCAAACAACAAAACCATTTGGCGATCGCTTACTTGCTCTTGGTTATTTCTAATTGTTGCACTCGATAGTAGCTGTTTTTGTTTTGCACTCACACCAGCTTGATTTGCTAAAGCGATCGCATCAATAATCAACGCTACTGTGCCATCTCCTAAAATAGTGGCTCCTGCAAATAGGGATAGCGCTTGCAACTGCTTTCCTAGAGATTTAACAACAATGTCTTGAATGTCTTCAATCGTGTCTACAACTAATCCAAATTGATAGTTATCAGCTTGGACAATGACCAAACTCAGTGTTTCTACGTTGCTGATGTTATCTGGAAGTTGCAAAACTTGATTTAAGTAAACCAATGGCACGAGATTACCGCGCAAGCGATACACTGGTACATCGTAAAATGTCTCAATACTATTTAGTGCTTGCTCTCCTTCTAAACGCACTAGTTCTTGTAAATTTACTTGGGGAATGCCATAGCGATCGCCTCCACTGCTGACAATTAATGCTGGGATAATTGTCAAAGTCAAGGGCATTTTAATTTTAAATGTTGTTCCCTGTCCCGGCTGGCTGTAAATTTCAATACTACCGTTCAGTTTCTCGATATTGCTTTTGACAATATCCATCCCAAACCCTCGTCCTGAAAGGTTATTAACCTGTTCAGTGGTTGAGAAGCTAGGTAAAAAAATTAAGTTCATAGCTTCCGACTCAGTCAGCGTCGCCGCCTGTACAGCGCTGACTAAACCTAGTTGCTGCGATCGCTCTTTGAGTTGTTCTGGATCAAGACCACGACCATCATCACCAATTTCAATATTGACTTTACTACCTTCATAAAAAGCTTTGAGAAATAAGCATCCGATGCTTGATTTTCCATTAGCTACTCGCTGTGTTGGTAATTCAATACCATGATCGATGCAGTTGCGGACTAAATGAATTAACGGGTCTTTAATTGTTTCAATAATACTTTTATCCAGTTCCGTATCTGCCCCTTGCATTTCTACTTGGACTTGTTTACCGAGTGCGATCGCTAAATCACGAATCACGCGAGGGAATTTTTGCCAGATAGTACTAATTGGTTGCAGACGAGTTTTCATCACTCCTTCCTGCAACTCACTTGTAATCAAGTTAAGACGCTGACAAGTTGCAGCCAAGCTAGTATCTTGAAACTTGTTACTCAAGCCGATCATCTGGTTACGGGTTAAAACGAGTTCACCCACCAAATTCATCAGCTGATCAAGCAAATCAACATTAACTCGGATATAGGAAGATTCTGATGCAGTGAAAGTGGAAACATCTGGAAGTTCACCGTCGAGAAAAATGGGTGTAGGGATATAAGGATGTGGGGGTGTAAGGGAGGAAAAAGTGTTTATTTGATTTGTATTGGGTAGCGCCTCGTCAGTGTGGCTACTCTGAAGCAATTGCACAGGTTCACTAGGCTGTTGCACTTGAGTATTCCCAGCCAGATGAGATGTGGGTTTAGTCTGTTGTAATTCCGTCAAAGCCTTGATGAGTGCAGAATAATCGTTGTCCCCCTCATGCCTAGTGTTTTTAATTTGAGATAGAATCTGTCGGATGCTGTCAACTGTTTGCAGTAAGATATTAATAATTTGAGGAGTGAGTACTAAATTGCGATCGCCGCCAGGCTGCTGCTTTGCTGCATCGCGCACAGATGAAAGCAAACTTTCCCCTGCATGTGCAAGCGCTTCTAATTTCGGAAACGGTAGAAAGCCACAGTTTCCTTTTAACGTGTGGAGTGAGCGATAAATACGAACTAGCGCTTCTCCATCAGGAGATGCTTTTTCTAAATCGATAATATTTCGTTCAATTTGATCCAGATTTTCATAGCTCTCAACTAAAAAAGCCTCTATGTCATCGTCAATTTCTGCTAACTCCATTTGGTTGATATACTTGAATTTTTCATGTTTTGTGTTAATAGTAACCTGATTTGAAAACAAGGAATAGGGAACTCTTAACACAGAATTCAGAGAAAACCTAAATTTTTATGCTATTTACTACAACATTTCACATATTCGTAGCGAAGTCTAAGCAGAAAAACTCTGCGAACCTCCGCGCTTTCCTCCGCGTCCCTCTGCGTTTCACGATCAACCAATGTACCTTTTTAGAGAGATGTATGTATAACTTAATCCTGAAAAGATTGAATTTACTTGAAATGATAAATTGAAGAGAATGTTGAGGCTTCCCGTGTCTCACACCTAATTAAAGTGCAGAAAAAAGATTAATTTCAACAAATCTCCCGATACATAGGCATTTTAATTTTAGCATCATTGAATTTATAAATCTTTTTATTATTTCATATAACTATAAATTTAGATTTTATTTAAATTAAGAATCCAGATTTTAACATATTAATTTTATACTTCATTTATATCGAGATTAGTTAATTACTTATAATAAAAAATCTCACTCTGCCTGCCGTACTCTTCTCCTTACCAATCAGAAGTGATGGCAGTGAAGTTAAATGGAAATTATAAGTAATCATCTGAACTTTATATTAGTCATAGTATTATCAACATAAAATTAATTGAGTATGAGTAAAACATCAAAAGGGTAAAGCTGATGGCGTTAATTCTAATTATTGATGATGCAGCTTTTTCTCGCAGAATGATTCGCAAATTTCTGCAAGCAGACGGCTATGAAATTCTAGAAGCAACCAATGGACGCGAGGGATTAGAAATAGTTCACAATCATAAACCGAATTGCGTGTTAGCGGATCTTTTAATGCCAGATATGAATGGCTTTGAATTCCTCCAGGCTTTACAAAATGAAGGATTGAAAGTTCCTACTATTATCATTTCTGCCGATATCCAGGAAGGATCACGCAATAAAAGTTATAATTTGGGAGCAGTTAACTTTATCAATAAACCACCAAAAGAACATGAACTGCGAGAGGCGGTTCAACAAGTTCTTCATAATAAGGAATGAAGTTCCCATGAATGTGACAGCAGATCAACTAGATGCGTTACAAGAATTGATTAATATTGGAGTTGGTCAAGCAGCAAGTTTACTCAATGAAATGCTTGATTCTCACATTCATTTGGAAATTCCATTTGTAAAAGTATTAACTGCTGCGGATACCTATCACGAATTAGCAACACGATTTCAGGATGACAGTTTAGCGACTGTCAGGCTTAGTTTTACAGGATCTTTTTATGGTACTGCTGGTTTGATTTTTCCTACAGAGAGTGCATCTACATTGGTTGCCATTTTAACTGGTGAAGAACCAGGTTCAGCTGATCTAGATGCAGTAAAAATAGGCACTTTGAGCGAGATAGGTAATATTGTGATTAATGGAGTCATGGGTTCGATCAGCAATGTGCTTAAACAACACATGAATTACACATTACCTGTTTATTTAGAAGATACTATTGAAAATTTACTATTACCTACCCGTGTAAGTGACTCCAATATTATACTTGCTCAAGCAAGGTTTGCTATTGAAAAATTAGAAATTATCGGAGACATTATTTTAATCTTTGAGGTAAGTACATTCGATGCGCTACTCAATGCAATTAATAAAGAGATTAGCGTCACCTGATGCGGAGAATTATTTTAGTGCATAAAAATATTAAAAACGGTTTGATGCAATGATGAACAAAATAGAACAAGCTCAGGAAAAATTTAGCCTTTTAGATAGAATTCCTTTAGGAGCTTTTGTTCTGCATTCAGATTGCACCGTTTTATTCTGGAATTGCTGTTTAGAGGAATGGACGAAAATTTCCAGAAGTAAGATTTTAGGAAACTCTATTTATGAATATTTTCCTCATCTAAATCATCCTCGCTATGCTAACCGTCTGCACCAAATTTTTGAAGGAGGTCCTCCTACAATCTTTTCTTCGCAATTGCATAAATATGTGATTCCTGTACCGCTACCACAGGATAGATACTGCATTCAACATACAACAGTAACTGCTGTTCCTGCATTAGATGGAGATGGATTTTATGCTCTTTTTTCAATTCAAGATGTCACTGATTTAACGTTTAGAGTTCAAGAATATAAAAACTTGCGAGATCAGGCTTTAGCAATAGCGGAAGAACGTCAACAAGCAAAAGAAGCAGCTGAAAAAGCGAACCGTGTTAAAGATGAATTTCTCGCTATTGTTTCTCATGAATTGCGTTCTCCGCTTCATCCTATTTTGGGTTGGGCAAAACTTTTGAAAAAAGGCTCATTGAACGAAGTTGCTAAAGTTCGGGCTGTGGAAACTATCGAACGGAATGCGGAACTACAGGTGCAATTAATTGATGATTTATTGGATATCTCGCGCATTCTTCGAGGTAAGTTAGCACTGAATTTAGAAACTGTTAATCTTGCTGCTATTATTGAAGCTGCTTTAGAGACAGTGCAATTAGCAGCCGAAGCTAAATCAATTCAAATTAGTCTGAATTTAGGTAAGAAGATTGGACGGGTAAAAGGTGATAGTGGACGTCTGCAACAAGTGATTTGGAATCTGCTCTCTAATGCAGTCAAATTTACCCCAACAGGCGGAAAAGTTGAAGTCTATTTAGAACAAATTGATTCTCACGTATATATTCGAGTTCAGGATACAGGACAGGGTATTAGTCTTGACTTTTTGCCCTATGTATTTGAGTACTTTCGTCAGGCAGATAGTAGCATCACCCGCAGTTCAGGTGGACTAGGACTTGGTTTGGCAATCGTACGTCAGCTTGTCGAGTTGCACGGTGGTAGAGTTTGGGCAGAAAGTCCAGGAGATGGACAAGGTGCAACATTTACGGTTAGTTTACCAGTGCTACAACAGAGTCAAAAATTAATAAGTGCAGATTACAAAGCATATGAGGCTTCTTATCCATTCTCAATGCTCCCTGTGCGGCTCGAAGGTATACAGTTGTTAGTCGTGGATGATGATGCAGATACACGCGAGTTTCTGGCCTTTTTATTAGAAGAACAGGGAGCAACTGTGACGATCGCAACCTCAGCGAATGAAGCACTTGCTGCGATCGCTCAATCAAAGCCAGATTTGCTATTAAGTGATTTGGGTATGCCAGAATTTGATGGCTACGCTTTAATTCGCAAACTGCGATCGCTACCTAGCAATCAAGGCGGAGAAATTCCAGCGATCACTTTAACTGCTTACGCCGCAGAAACGACACAACGACAAGTTTTTGCTGCTGGCTTTCAAATGCATATCGCTAAACCTGCTGATCCTGCAAAATTAGTTGCTGCAATTGCAGCACTTGTGAAGAAGTAAATCTTTATTCTTCAATTTTGAAATGTAAAGAGCGATCATCGCCACTGAGGAAGGCTATGCGCGATCTCACATTGTTACGTTGTAAGTAGAAATTGAGTTGTGGTTACGAACGTTGTTTCATCCATAGAGAACATCAAAGCGTTTGTCACAAATGTTTTAACGTTGCTTATTAACGTTGTTTCATCCATAGAGAACATCAAAGCGTTTGTCACAAACGTTTTAACGTTGCTTATTAACGTGAAGACGTTCATCACAAACGTGATCATTTTCATTGATAACATGATGGGCGAATGTCTAACGAAGTGCGATCGCTCTTAATCAAATACTCGTCTATGTCATATTTTGTACCAACTTTTCGTCGCGCCAAGAAATAAATTTTTTGGCTGATAGCGAAAGTCAGATCAATCTGACTAGGAAAGTCTTTGAGTCCGTTTAAACGGACTTATGCTATTGGGGTTGAGAATTTATTCTCACACCGGGATATGAGGTAACGAACACAGATGCACAGCGATAAACACAGATGGATTATCGCTGTGCATCTGTTTGAATTCACAATTTATTGTGCTGCCAAATACTCATACAATTGCCAACGTGCGTCTACTTCTGCTTGCGCTTGTTGTAGCAGGCGTTGAGCAAGTTCGGGTTTACTCTTTACAAGCATTTTGAAGCGATTTTCTTGATACATTGACTGCTCTAGTGATTGTTTAGGCGATCGCATATCCAATTGCAAAGGATTTTTACCCTGTTCTCGCAACTCTGGGTTATAGCGATACAGCAACCAACGACCTGATTCTACCAAAGCTTTTTGGTTGTTCATGGCTGTGGTCATATTAATGCCGTGAGCAATGCAATGACTGTAAGCAATAATTAGAGATGGGCCGTTGTAGGCTTCGGCTTCTAAAAATGCTTTTAGTGTTTGGTCATCACGTGCGCCCAACGCTACACTTGCTACGTAGACATTACCGTAGCTCATCGCCATTAATCCTAAATCTTTCTTGGCAGCAGGCTTACCACTAGCGGCAAATTTCGCGATCGCAGCTCGTGGAGTCGCTTTAGAAGATTGTCCACCTGTATTAGAATATACCTCTGTATCCATAACTAGGATATTCACGTTCCGGCCACTGGCAAGCACATGATCCAATCCGCCAAAGTCAATATCGTAAGCCCAACCGTCACCACCGACAATCCAAACGCTCTTTTTAACAAGATAATCAGCTAACAATTTTAGATTTTGGATTTTGGATTTTAGATTGGAGTTGGGTTGAGAATCGAGAATTTTATCTAATTGCTGTTTGAGCAATTCTACCCTTTGTCTTTGTTCATAGATATCTGCTTCGGTTTTTTGGGGTGCGTTAAGAATAGATTCAACTAAATCATCAGGAAGCTTACTTCCTAATTCTTGCAATAATTCCGCCGCATATTCAATATGTTTATCTAGAGATAAGCGAAAACCAAAACCGAATTCGGCGTTATCTTCAAATAAACTATTAGACCATGCCGGGCCTCTACCTTCAGAATTTTTAGTCCAAGGAGTTGTCGGTAGATTACCACCGTAAATCGAAGAACAACCAGTGGCGTTGGCAATCATCGCGCGATCGCCAAATAATTGTGATAGTAGTTTTAAATAAGGCGTTTCACCACAACCCGCACAAGCACCGGAAAATTCAAATAATGGTTCTTGTAGTTGTTGTTGGCGAATTTGGTTTAATTTCAGTTGCCGTCGGTCAGGATTTGGTAAATTCAAAAAGAAATTCCAGTTTTCCCGTTCTTGTTTCCGTAAAGGTAGCTGCGGCTTGAGATTAATTGCTTTCGTTTCTGGCTGCAATTTATTTTTCGCAGGGCAAATTTCAACGCAGATACCGCATCCTGTACAATCTTCCGGTGCTACTTGAATCGTAAATTTCTGTCCAGCAAAGTCTTTATCTTTGGCATTGATAGATTTGAATGTTACTGGAGCATTTGTTAATTCACTCTCTGCATAAACCTTACTGCGAATTGCAGCATGAGGACAAACCATCACACACTTACTGCATTGTATGCAGATATCAGCTTCCCAAACCGGAATCTCTAGCGCGACATTACGTTTTTCCCATTGAGAAGTACCTGTAGGGAAAGTTCCATCCGCAGGTAAAGCACTTACAGGTAAATCATCTCCTTCCCACCTCATAATTTTGCCTAAGACTTCTCGCACAAACTCAGGCGCACCCTCAATATTTTGGATTTTGGATTTTGGATTTTGGATTTCTACCTGTTGTGGAACATCGACTTTCTGCAAGTTTTCCAGCGTTTGATCCACTGCTTGTAGATTCATGCGGACGACTTCTGCACCTTTTTTACCGTATGTCTTTTCAATAGCTTGCTTGATTTTGGCGATCGCTTCTGCTTGGGGTAAAACTCCTGCTAAGGCAAAGAAGCATACTTGCATGATAGTGTTAATGCGTCCACCCATGCCACTATCACGGGCAAATTGAGTAGCATTAATCACGTAAAAATTTAGTTGTTTGCTGATAATTTGCTGCTGGAATTTGGCTGGTAGATATTCCCAGACTGTATCAGCATCATAAGGACTATTAAGTAAAAAAGTTGCCCTAATTTCAGCATCTTTCAGTACATCTACTCGATCTAAGAATACCCACTGGTGACAACCAATGAAATTCGCTTTACCAATCAGATAAGTAGAGCGAATTGGCTTCGGGCCAAAACGCAAGTAAGAAACTGTCATCGAACCAGATTTCTTGGAATCGTAGACAAAATAACCTTGGGCGTAGTTGTCGGTTTCTTCACCAATAATCTTGATTGAGTTTTTATTTGCACCCACAGTTCCATCAGAACCTAAGCCATAAAACATGGCTCTCACAACGTGATCTGGTTCGGTTGAGAAATTGGGGTCAAAGGTTAGGGAAGCATGATTAATGTCATCATTAATACCAACAGTGAAGTGATTTTGCGGTTGTGGTTGGGCAAGATTATCAAAAATAGCCTGCACCATTGCTGGGGTAAATTCTTTAGACGAAAGACCGTAGCGACCACCGATGATTGTTGGAGTGTGAGGGGTATGAGGGGTGTGGGGAGTATAAACATTTTCGTTATCCCCTTGTCCTCCAAGTCGTCCCCCTTGTCCCCTTATTCCTTCATGAATGGCGGTGACAACATCGAGATATAACGGTTCGCCGGCTGAACCTGGTTCTTTGCTGCGATCTAGAACTGCGATCGCTTTTGTGGTTTTTGGTAAAGCCTGAACAAATCTTTGGACATCAAAGGGGCGATATAATCTGACTTTGACAACACCAACTTTTTCACCACGGGCGTTGAAATAATCTACTGTTTCATGGACTGTTTCACAGCCTGAACCCATCAGGACAATGACGCGATCGGCGTCACTTGCACCATAGTATTCGTAAATTTGGTAATGTCTTCCTGTGCGTTCGCCAAATTTATCCATGACTTGCTGGACTATTTCTGCACAAGCATTGTAGTAGGGATTGGCGCGTTCGCGGGCTTGAAAATAAACATCGGGGTTTTGGGCAGTTCCCCGCAATACAGGGTGATCGGGAGTTAAAGCGCGGGTACGATGGGCAAGAATTAATTCTTCATCAATGAGCGATCGCAAATCGTCATCTTCCAGTAACTGGACTTTCTGAATTTCATGGGAAGTCCGAAAACCATCAAAAAAATGCATAAACGGCACTCGCGCCGCCAAAGTTGCAGCTTGGGCAATTAGCGCAAAATCATGGGCTTCCTGAACAGACGCAGAACACAGCAACGCAAACCCAGTACCACGGGCTGCCATAACATCACTGTGATCGCCAAAAATAGATAAAGCATGGGTAGCTAAAGCACGGGCAGCCACATGAATTACTGCACTAGTTAATTCTCCAGCAATTTTGTACAAATTAGGGACCATCAACAATAATCCCTGTGACGAAGTGAATGTAGTTGTCAGAGAACCCGTTTGTAGCGCCCCATGTACAGCCGCAGCAGCTCCGCCTTCACTCTGCATCTCGATTACACTAGGAACAGTACCCCACAAATTAGGGTGGTTTGACGCTGACCAAGCATCAGCCCATTCACCCATTGCTGAAGAGGGGGTGATGGGATAAATGGCTATGACTTCACTTAAACGGTAAGCAACACGGGCTACAGCCTCATTCCCATCAATGGTTGCAAAGGTTGTGTGCATGATTTCCTCCTGCAAGCTACCCCCAAAAGTTAAGGTTGTTGGTTGTTGTTTGTTGGTTGTTGTTTGTTGTACAGACGTGCCATGGCACGTCTGTACAGTGGTTAGTAGGGGTGTACTCTACCTTGAAGCCGCTTTGTGTCTACGGGTACTCTACCCTACGGGAACGCCTTACGGCGTACGAGAAGCCAGGCTTCGCCCGTCTACGGGGGTTCGCATACCCTTCCCTTACCTTAAGCCTATGAGCGCGTCTACGCGTAGCGTCTCCCTTCAGGGAGATAGAATTTGTATGGGTATCTTGAATTCAAAACAAAATATTTTCGTACAGTTTATAACCCGTTTTAACGGGTTTAAGCTTTCAGCCCAAAACTTTAGTTTTGGGATTACTAGACATATTTATTAATTATTTAGATTATCTCATTCACAAAAAATGCATGGATTGATGTTAATTAATAACTGTACTCATGCCAAAAAACTACCCATGAGTTAGCTTTTCAGAAAATATAAAAAATTTTTGGGGTAGAGGTTCAAGAATTAATTAATCAGAATTCTAGCGACTTTGTCTTCATTAGACCTCTTGCAGAAAAGTTTTGTGATAAATTAATGGGTTGGAGAAAATTGGGAAAAATTAATTGGCAGGTTGAAGTTCTGGTGCGGAATGTGGGATAAATTCGCATAGACCCTACTAGATTTGACCGTATAGAAACAACACTAGCTACACACAACAAATTCTTAGCCAGCTAGCTTCATTAAGCGTTCAAATGGCTCAATTGTTAGCACACCAAACTGCTAGAGGTGATCGTCATGATGAAGCACTAAGACAACTTGAAAATTCGATGCAAGCATTGTCCCAAACTCAAATTGATAATTGGGACTCATCTTTTCTTACCACGAATTGCTACACTCTTTATACAGCAAGCTCTTCATCGCGTATTGTCGCCCCGTCAATTAGGTACTTCAAGTTCCCCGATTTCTGCAAGATTATTATCTGTTTCTTTGATTTCCTCAGAGACTTCTTTTTGAATCCATAAAAATACTATGGCAAACACAGGAAAAGGCAAAATATAGAAAACTAGGGGAATCATGATCCAGGGTAGCCATGAAGCAGCATAGTCACCTGTTAGTTGTGTCATATCTACCATCATACAATTCCTCTGAAACTCAAAATTTAAAACTCAAATTTATCCAATGCAAAATTTGTGTTAAGAAAGTAACATTTAGCTAGCATTAACGGCTCCTCTAAGAATGGCATCCAAAGAGTCAAAGTTTTCGAGTAGCAAGTATGCAAATATAGCACCACCCATTGCACCAAGAAAAATTCCCCCATTTAATTGGCTCCATTCTTCACGAGTTCTCAATGGTCTTAAGGAATCTTTGGAATAGGAGCTGTAAGAACCTTTCGGATTTCCTTGAAATGTTGTAATCGCAAAAATGGAAATTCCTAAACAAGCGGATACAGCTATATATATAGCAGTGATTAATCCACTCAGATTTGCTCCATGTGCTGATTCCCGTAAAGGCCCAATTACAACCTCTGGTCCGACAAGAAAATAGCCATGAGCCATACCAATTTCCAGTCCCCGCATGAAAGGAGTTAACCCTTTGCGATAAGCAGGTAAATTATTGATGAAAGCTTTAGCTAAAGGAGAATCATTAATAGGAGTGGATAGATTACCAATACAGGGATCGCCTTTGAAAGGTTTAATTATATCGTTATCTACTGTATCAACTGTGTTAGACATTATTATTACCCTTTGAATTGAATTGGTTGATTGTTATCTTAATTTTTAATATATCAATTATCGATTTATAAAAATATCCTTTTAGATAATTTTAATAATATTATTAACAATGATGCAAACATAAATAGGAAAGTCTCTTGCTCAGTCAAGCAAGAGAGGAGGTCGAAACTTAATATTTTTAATAATTGATTTGTGAAGTAAAAATAACAAAATATAAACTTGATAATTGAAGTTTATTTGTTAACTGTTGACAGTCAAAAATTAACTGTCAACAGTTGATTCATTGACCAAATTTACTTGCCGTTGAGGCAATTAAAAAGGCTCCGTAGGTAGCGATATAACCAACAGTAAAGTGAGTTAAGCCGACTAAACGAGCCTGAACAATTGACAAAGCAACGGGTTTATCTCTCCAGTAGCCAAAGGACAGGGGTGTCTGTTCGTGTGCCCAAGCCAGGGTTTCGATTAACTCTTGCCAGTAACCCCGCCATGTAATTAGGAACATGAAGCTAACAGCCCAAGCTAAGTGTCCAAACAGGAACATCCAAGCCCAAACAGCTAAGTTACTGGTTCCGTAAGGGTTATAGCCGTTAATCAACTGAGCTGAGTTTGCCCAGAGGTAATCTCGGAACCAACCCATAAGATAGGTAGAAGATTCGTTAAATTGAGCAACATTCCCTTGCCAGATTGATAGATGCTTCCAATGCCAGTAGAATGTTACCCACCCCAGAGTGTTAAGCATCCAGAAGACAGCGAGGTAAGACGCATCCCAAGCTGAGATATCACAAGTGCCACCCCGACCGGGTCCATCACAAGGAAAGGCGTAGCCAAAGTCTTTTTTATCAGGCATTAGCTTGGAACCACGAGCATCCAACGCACCTTTTACTAATATCAAGGTGGTGACGTGCAAACCGAGAGCGATCGCATGATGAACATAAAAGTCACCCGGCCCAATTGTCAAGAACAATGAGTTAGTACCATTGTTAATTGCATCCAACCATCCCGGTAGCCAGACATTGGCATAGTTGGGCCATGCTGTGAAAGCAACACTATCTGGGTTTGATAGTAGTGTATGAAATCCATACAAAACCTTACCATTTGCTGACTGGATAAACTGAGCAAACACTGGCTCAATCAATATTTGCTTATCAGCCGCACCAAAGGCTACTTCTACATCATTGTGGACATACAAACCCAAGGTATGAAAGCCTAAGAATAGCGATACCCAACTTAGATGAGCAATAATAGCTTCTTTGTGCTTCAAGACTCGCTCTAGAACATTACCCTTATTTTGTTCTGGATCGTAATCTCTAATCCAGAATATAGCAGCATGGGAAAATGCCCCTATCATTAAAAAGCCAGCAATATACTGATGGTGTGTGTATAATGCCGCCATCGTGGTAAAATCCTTAGCGATAAAAGCGTAAGGCGGCATGGAATACATGTGCTGCGCCGTCAAAGAGCTAGCAACTCCCAGACAAGCTAACGCCAAAGAAAGTTGGAAATGCAGAGAATTGTTTACTGTTTCGTACAGTCCTTGGTGAGGGAGATTGAAGGGACCTTCAACTTTTCTACCAAAGAAAGTCTTTGAATCCATCATCTCTTTGAGACTGTGACCGATATCCCAATTAGTGCGGTACATATGACCTGCAATAATCAAGATAACTGCGATCGCTAAATGATGGTGTGCCATATCCGTCAGCCACAATGATTGTGTCTGGGGATGGAAACCACCTATGAACGTCAAAATTGCCGTTCCTGCACCTTGAGAAGTATTAAATACATGCTGGGCGGTATCAGGATTTTGAGCGTATGCTCCCCAATTCCCCGTGAAAAACGCCCACAAACCAGCGGGATGAGGTGGGGTAGATAAGAAGTTATTCCAGCCTACATGTTGACCGCGAGATTCTGGTATGGCAACGTGTATTAAATGACCAGCCCAAGCTAGGGAGCTAACACCAAATAAACCTGCCAAATGATGATTTAAGCGAGCTTCCGAATTCTTGAACCAACCTAAATTCGGTCTAAATCTAGGTTGTAAATGTAACCAGCCTGCAAATAAGAAAAGAGAAGCAAGTAAAATTAAAAACAAAGCACCAATATACAAATCAGTATTTGTACGTAAGCCAATGGTATACCACCAGTGGTAGACGCCGGAATAGCAAATATCTACAGGATTTCTTGCTCCTGCTTGGGTGAAAGCTTCAATTGCTCCTGGCCCAAATTGGGCATCCCAAATCGCATGAGCAATGGGACGCACATGTACAGGGTCTTGAATCCATACCTCAAAATTACCTTGCCAAGCAACGTGGAACAAAATCCCCGATGCCCACAGAAATATAATTGCTAGATGACCAAAGTGAGAGGCAAAAATCTTTTGATAGAGATTTTCCTCTGTCATTGCATCATGAGTTTCAAAATCGTGGGCAGTGGCGATCGCATACCAGATCCGACGTGTTGTCGGATCCTTTGCAAGGTCTTGGCTAAATTTTGGGAATTTAGTAGCCATAGTTTAGATAGCCGTTTTGCTTGTCAACTTATCGTTTGTTGTCATCAGTCATAAGTTATTGCACCACTATCCAAATGCCGTCATTCGTGCCAGGAAGAAAGCCCAAGTAGTGACAATTCCTCCTAAAAGGTAATGAGCAACCCCTACAGCGCGACCGTGAATGATGCTCAAAGCACGAGGTTGAATAGCTGGGGCAACTTTCAACTTATTGTGTGCCCAAACTATCGATTCAATCAGTTCTTGCCAGTAGCCGCGACCACTGAATAAGAACATCAAACTAAAGCCAAAAATGAAGTGTCCACCCAGGAACATTAAACCGTAGGCTGAAAGTGATGTGTTGTAAGATGTGATCACTTGTGATGATTGTGCCCAAAGGAAATCACGCAACCAACCATTATTAGTTATTGAAGAAGTCGCAAAATTTCCACCAGTGATATGAGTAACCACTCCATCTGCTCCCACCGTTCCCCAGACATCTGACTGCATCTTCCAGAAGAAATGGAAAATCACCATACTCAGAGAGTTGTACATCCAGAACAAACCCAGGAAGACATGATCCCAAGCCGATACCTGGCAAGTACCACCCCGTCCCGGTCCATCGCAGGGGAAGCGGAAGCCTAAATTAGCTTTATCTGGAATTAAACGGGAACTACGAGCAAATAAAACCCCTTTCAGCAGCACCAGAACAGTAACGTGAATCGTAAAGGCGTGAATATGGTGAATTAAGAAATCTGCTGTACCCAAGGTAATCGGCATCATCGCCACTTTCCCTGCCACAGCCACGACGCCACCACCAAAAGCATAGCTGACAGGCTCGTGTAAATTAGGAGCTGCGGTTCCCAATCCTGTTAGTTCTAGATTTCGCAAGCCGCCAAAAGCATGACCCAAAGGTGCAGCAACTGGGAGAGCTGGATTACCTACAGTCATCGTATGGATATGTTGCAACCACTGGGCAAACACCGGCTGTAATTGAATTCCCGTATCCGAGAACATATCCTGAGGACGACCAAAAGCGCGCATGGTGTCGTTGTGACAATACATAGCAAAGCTATGGAAGCCAAGAAACTGACACACCCAAACCAGGTGAGAAATAATAGCATCTCGATGCCGTAGTACCCGATCCAACACATTATTGAAATTTTGTTCTGGATCGTAGTCCCGCACCATATAAATCGCTGCATGGGCTGCCGCACCAACAATCAGGAAACCGCCAATCCAGACATGATGAGTGAACAAAGATACCACAGTTGCGTAGTCTGTTGCCAAATAAGGATAAGGCGGCATCGCATACATATGATGGGCAATAATAATGCTCAAAGAACCCAACATTGCCAAATTAATTGACAGTTGAGCGTGCCAGGAATTTGTCAGGACTTCAAACAGACCCTTGTGACCGACAGGCCCAATAAAGCTTAAAAATGGCAGCATATTGGGAGTTCGGGCATCATCTAGCATTTCTTTGATGCTGTGACCAATACCCCAATTAGTACGATACATATGACCAGCAATGATAAACATTACCGCGATCGCCAAATGATGGTGTGCAACATCCGTCAACCACAAGCCACCAGTAACAGGGTTAAGCCCACCCTTAAAGGTGAGAAAGTCAGTAAAATGCCCCCACTGCAACGTGAAGAAAGGTATTACACCTTTGACAAAACCCCAATCTACATGGGGATACAACTTGTTCATCAAACTGGGATTCAAGATGAACTCGTGCGGTAATGGAATATCCTCAAGAGCTACTCCCGCATTCAACAGCTTGTTAGTAGGTAGGGAAACATGGATTAGGTGTCCTGTCCAACCCAACGAACCCAAACCCAAAAGACCAGCCAAGTGATGATTTAACTTTGACTGGGTATTCTGGAACCATTCCAGTTTGGGAGCGCGTTTGTGATAGTGGAACCAACCAGCAAACAGCATCAGCGCTGCCATTACCAAACCGCCGATCGCAGTGCAATACAGCTGGGATGTATTGGTGAAACCAGCAGCACGCCACATTTGGAAAAGCCCAGATGTAATTTGAATGCCGTGGAAACCACCGCCCATGTCTCCATTCAAAATTTCTTGGCCAAATATCGGCCAAACAACTTGGGCGCTCGGTTTAATAGCAGTTGGATTTGCCATCCAAGCTTCAAAATTGGAAAAGCGAGCACCATGAAAATACATGCCGCTTAACCAAATAAACACCACCGCTAGATGCCCAAAATGGGCAGCAAAAATCTTGCGCGATATGTCTTCTAAATCGCTAGTATGAGTGTCGAAATCGTGGGCGTTAGCATGTAAGTTCCAAATCCAGGTTGTGGTTTTGGGGCCTTTGGCAAGGGTGCGGTCAAAGTGTCCTGGTTGCGACCACTTCTGAAAAGAAGTTGCCACTGGATCGTTATCAACTACAACCCTCGCCTCTTGCTCTCGCTCTGGCGTAAGAGTCATTGAACTCTCCCTCTTCTATTAAAGAAATGAGAACTTTACTCTGCTCAAAGTAGCTGTATTTAAGTTTTTTGTTGGTTGTTAGTTTGGGAATTAACTATTGCCACTAACCAAGAGAAAAAAGCCAGCGATTGGATTAACAGTGACGCTGGATTATCTTCTGTAGATAAATTATTCGCTCAAGAGACATCAAGTGGTTTTAAATAACCCTTTTAATAGAGAATAAGAAAAAAAAATGAAGAACTGATGAAGGAAGATAGTTATTAATAAAAAATTACAAAAACTAATTCCAATTCAGCACTTCAGCTACTTGTTTAGCTAAAGACATTAAATCAAAAGGCTTAGCGATCACAGCCCTCACCCCAAGTTTGACCATCTGGGATACTTCCTCTGTTGTTACCGTTGTTAATAAAATTACAGGAATATGATGGGTTACAGGGTTACTTTGTAGCTGTTGCAGGGTTGTAGACAAGTCTTGCTCGCAGACAAAAGCATCCACATCCATGAGGATAGCATCGACTTGCTCGATCTCAGTTTTAACAATTGCTTCATAACTGGATGCTGTTGTCAGCACTTCCCAGCCTGCCTCTGTTTCCAAGCAAAGCTGGGTCAATTCCCGAATAGCGTTTTCATTTTCAATCAGTAAAATGCGCCGGGTTACCACTACTAACATTTACCTTCTTGCCTCAATTCACTGGCAGATGTATAGTTCCAGCTTCTTGTAGAGTAGGCAACAAATCTGAATAATTAGTGAAGAAGGTTAAAAAGCTGCATCAGCAAACAGACTTAGTCCTCTATGCGATCGCAGTCATTGCTGAGAGCACAGACGGTAAAGTTGATGTACTCCAAAAACAACAATCAACAGCTATTACACGAAATATATTCACACCGACCCACTGATTAATGCCTCTAGCACTTGATCGGATAAGGTAAAAGGATCGTAGGGCTTGGTAATGACTGCCGCTATCTTGAGTTGAGTAAACTGACGTTGTTCGGCAGCCTGTGCTTTTGCTGTGAGCAAAACTACTGGAATATTCTGAGTAGTAGGATTTTTTTGGAGGTTTTGCAAGGTTGTTAACCCATCCATATCCGGCATCATCACATCCAAGAGAATAACATCAGGTTTTTCTGTTGCAGCTTTGATCAAACCTTCTTTACCGGAAACTGCTGTTAAAACTTCCCATTCACCTGCTATCTCTAGACACATCTGAGTAGTTTCTCGGATATCCTGTTCATCATCAATAATCAAAATGCGTTTTGTCATTTGTAATTTGTTGGTTGTTGGTTGTTGGTTGTTAGTTGTTAGTGGTTAGTGATTGGTATTTTACCCTTTCCCCTTTCCCCAATCCCCAATCACTAACCAATAGGCAATGTGAAATAAAAAGTGCTACCCTTCCCTAAAGTGCTCTCTGCCCAGATTTTGCCTCCATGCTGTTGTATTATGCTGCGACAAATTGCTAATCCCAAGCCAGTACCCCCTTGATGACGGGAGTTAGAAGCATCGACTTGCTGAAAGCGATCAAAAATTGTTTCTAGTTTATCTTCAGGAATACCTCGCCCTTGATCTTTGATTTGGAACAAGAGATACGAGGTAGGGGGAGTAGTAAATTTATTTTTCTCCACACAATCGGCTTTCTTTACTTCCCCCTCTTGTTGAAGTTCAACACTTAGCCATACTGTGCTACCTGGAGGCGAGAATTTAATAGCGTTGCTGAGTAAGTTAGTAATTGTCTGGATGATGCGGTCTGGATCTACCCATAATTGCACTGATGCCGGTGTCAGTTCTAGGTGAATTTCTGCTTTCTCAGCCATTGCTCGCATTTCATCCACAGCTTGAATCATTAAGTCTGCGGCGTTACAAGTTTGTTTGTGCATCGTCACTTTGCCTGAATTGATGCGCTCAATATCAAGGATGTCATTGATCAAACGCACTAAACGGTTGGTGTTATCAAAGGCAATTTCTAGCATCCGCTGACTTTTTTCGGGTTGATTGTTTAAGGAACCCCGTGCCAATAAGCCTAAAGCACTGCGAATTGAGGTTAAAGGTGTTCGTAATTCATGGCTGACAACAGAAACAAATTCATCCTTCATCCGTTCTATTATTTGTCGTTCGGTTATATCCTTAAAAATAACTACAGCACCAACAATTTTTTTTTGTTCTCGAATTGGTGTAGAGACGTATTCTACTGGAAATTTTGAACCATCGCGGCGGTAGAATATGTCGTCAGTAACATGTTGTACTGTTCCATTTTGCAAGGTAGCATAAATGGGGTTATCTTCCAAAAAATAGCGGACACCGTCGGGTCTAGAATGCTTCACGACTTCGTGCATAAATAGATTGATTAGTTCTTTCACCCCATATCCCAGCATTCTTGCTGCTGCTGGATTTACAAAAGTAATTTTGCCCTGACAATTTAAACCATAAATTCCCTCGCCGGCTGAGTTCAAAATTAACTCGCTTTGCCGACTAAGGCGTTCTAGTGAGGCTTGTGTTTGCTTGCGATCACGAAGTGCGCGTTCTCGTTCGTTGATTTCTTCCAACAATCGTCTATTGGCTCGTCGTAACTCTGCGGTTCGCTCTTGAACTCGTTGCTCTAATTCGGCATTCAATGCACAGATTTTTTTCTCAGCTTGCTTGCGCTCTTCGATATCGCACTGCAAGTTGGCGTTGAGAGCATTGACTTGCTGATACAGTTGGTACTGATGAATTGCCATTGCAAAGTGACTAGCTAAAGCTTGGGCAAGTTCAATTTCCGTAGCTTTCCATGCTTGGACTTGACCTCGCTTCAACTCTCGCCAGACCTCAAAGGATTTAATCGGGGACAAATGTCTCTCATCATCGCGGTCTGGTCGTCGTGCCCAGATGGTTTCTATGTCGATTTCGTTACGAAAAATACTTAAGTAACCCAAAATCTGCTGCCGATATTGCAAGCGCACAATTAACAAAGTACGAATCCCAGACTTCAAAAACGCCTGTGCTAAATCTGACTGTAGTGCCGCTTGATACAAATCATTAACAACCCAAACTGGGCTTTCTTCAACAACAGTTGTTTCCATTCTTAGCCATTCTCGCCAGCTAGGATATTCTTCGAGGGGAGTGTGAGGAGTGGGGAAAGACGAAGAATTTATTACTCCTCCTTGTCCCCCAAGTCGTCCCCCTTGTCCCCTTTTTACCCTTTTTCCCCCTTGTCTCCCTTGTTTTGTGTCGGGCTGTTTGCCAGTGGTAAACAACTGCGCTTTCTCACTAGAGTTCTGGGGAATGATACAAACTCTGCCGCCTGCGCCTTGTAGTGCTGATACAGTTAATTCTAGTGCTTGTTGCACCTGCATCTGTGTCATGGAGTGCAGCAGCTTGGCAACACGGTTAATTGTGGCTTCTTGTTGGGCTTGGAGGCGGGTTTGTTCGAGGAGAGTAGATTGAGCGATCGCAATTGATAATTGATCTGCGACTAACTGCACCACTTGTAATTCTCGCTCTGTCACTTGACGCGGTAAACTATGATGTGAAACTAATAAGCCCCATAATTGCTGACAATGCAAAATTGGCACTACTAAAGAAGATTGCACTCCCATTGAGGTGAGGTATTCTACATGACAAGGATCTACTGAACGAAATCGCATGTCATTTTTAAGTTCGATAGATTCGTCAGCTTCCGGCCCAGGGCTGAGTCCAATTTGTTGTGTTGCTACATCCACAATTGAACGCTGACGAGCCAACAAAAATAATTCTCTAGCTTCTTGTGGAATATCCTGAGCAGGAAAGTGTTGCCCTAGCAAGGATGGTAGACGTTCTTGATCCACTGATTCTGCTACCACTTCACCACTACCATCTGTATCAAATCGATAGATTTTAACCCGGTCAGTCTCCAAGAATCCACGGATTTCGGCAACAGTTATTGAGAGTATCGCTGGTAATTCCAGAGATTGGCGAATGCGATTCATCATCCGATGTAGCAATACTTCTAAAGAAGTGATTTGCTTTTCACCAGCAGTGTTAGTCTGATTTAACGCCTTGGAATGGGGATTATTCGATGGCATCATCTAAAACATCATGGCAAAGTATTTTCTCTAGTTCTGCAAACGCAGGCTGCTGTATTTCTTGCTTCAAGGCTATAACCAAGTTGTACAAATGCAACACTTGATTTTGATTAATGTTCATATGCGATCGCAACATCTGCTCAACTTCAAAAGCCAAACGCGAACCTTTGATAAAACCAAAGATGCCCAAAGCGCCTGCCAGTTTATGTGCTGCTTGCTGTGCTTTTTGTCTTAATTCGTCGCCCAGGTTGTTTTCTAGTAATGCTGTGGTGGCTTGTTCTAGGATGATGATGCGATCACAACTCTTAACTTTCAACTTCTCCCATAATTTAGTTAACGCTGCTTTGGTTTGTTGTATACCATTATGTAAATCTTGAGTCTCATCAAATGAATCTCCTGTCTGTTGTTTTGTACTTGGTTTTACATGATTCAATTTGCGATTTTCTGATATTTTTTTAGAAGATGTAGGTACTTTCAGACGATAACCTAGACCGTACACCGTTTCAATAAAATTATTCTCTGCTCCTGCTTGTTTGAGTTTTTGTCGCAAACCTTTAATGTGAGCTGTAACTGTATCTTCTTGAGGAGCTTCTTCCGTTGACCACAGGTGCTCTAAAATGTCGCTGCGGCTAAAAACTTGATGTCCATTGCGAAGAAAAAGTTCTAGCAAACGATATTCCTTGGGAGTCAAATTTAGAAGGTGATTGTTATAGACAACTTCACACTTACCAGGATCAAGACGCAGATTTTCCCATTCCAAAACTGTTTGTAGAGTTGAATTTCGCCGCCGCAATAAAACCCGAATCCGAGCTAATAATTCTGACATGTCAAAAGGTTTAACAAGATAATCATCTGCTCCAGCATCCAATCCCATCACTTTATGAGTGCTAGAATTTTGTGCTGTTAACAACAGCACTGGAGCTTGATAGTTATGAGAACGTAACCTTTGACAAAGCTGAATACCATCCAACTTCGGTAGCATGACATCCAACAAAATTAAGTCATAGTTGAAAGCCTCTACAAGCTCCCAGCCTAATTCCCCATCATTTGCAATATCAACAACATAATGTTGATTCCCAAGAATATTTTCTAGAGTATTGGCAATACACTCATCATCTTCAACTAATAAAAGTCTCATGAAATATTCGCCTTGTTATTAATCGGAATATATGGAATTACGCGCTTGTGTTTTGAGCTTGAACAATACGGAGAGATATTTAATCAAAAATTTCCGCTTGTTCGTTTCGATTTAGCAAGCGTGAGATTCACAATTAATCAGTTGACTGTTCCGATCATCTTTCGATGATGTCAAAGAAAGAATTCAAGAGAAAGATAAACAGGGAAGACTCACCTTTTCATCTTTTACTTTTTTAACAAGCAGCGTTGTAGAATTGCCATGCGATCGCTCCGCATCCTTTGGGAAGGCTCCAATTACAAAATGAAAGTACTTTGTTAAAAATGCATGGTTTTTGAATTAAGTTGCGGATAATTGTCAAAAAATCAAAAAAGCTGGGAACAAAAAATTTGGTTATTAAAAAGTAACTGATTGCTCACAAAAAATATTACTAACATTTTCCTTAGTTTAGGAGAATTTGGTTTATTAAATGTATATGGTGTTCACAGTTACAATCATTATTAACAGATTTCTCAACAAAACAGTTATCTAGCTTCAAGAAAGTTTTAGTTTCTTTACTTATTTTTATAAGTACTAGAGTGGTTTAAAGGGAAGAATTGTTACAGACCCCCGACACTCTAAAAACTCGGGGATCTTATTTTGTAGTTTGTCAAAGTAAAGTAAGCACTAAACTTCCGACTACGAACCACTTCTTAAAACTGCTCAAATTTACTATCAACTATTACTTAGTAAAGTTTTGTAAAGAAAATTAATTCCTTCATTAGTTCTTCATGTTTTTTCACTATTCTGATTTTCATCAATCTTGAATAATATTTTCGTCGTAGCTGATGAAGGTTTGACTGCAAATATATAGCCCTGCCATCGCCTCTGGTGTGAGAGTGTGCTGCGATGGAAACTCCTGCCCATTCAATGAGGATGTATTGAGTATGAAGCTAGAGTCAGACCATGTAATTGCAACCTCAGATAGTAGCAATTACACTTCTGAGCCAGCAGCAAACAAACTCTCAGAAAGACGCAAAAAAGTTAATCATTGGGAAAAATTTTGTTCATGGGTTACCAGCACAGAAAACAGACTATATGTCGGCTGGTTTGGTGTGTTGATGATTCCTTGCATCTTAACAGCAACAACTGTTTTTATCATCGCCATCATCGCTGCCCCTCCTGTAGACATGGATGGAATAGGTGCGCCCATTTCCGGTTCAATACTTTCTGGAAATAACATTATCACTGCTGCTGTTGTGCCAACATCGGCTGCAATTGGTCTGCATTTTTATCCAATTTGGGAAGCAGCTTCCATTGATGAGTGGCTTTACAATGGTGGGCCATATCAAATGATTGTGCTGCATTTTTTGATTGGCATCATCGCCTATCAAGACCGGGAATGGGAACTAAGTTACCGCTTGGGAATGCGTCCCTGGATTTCTCTAGCATTTACTGCTCCCGTCGCCGCATCCGTTTCAGTGTTGTTAGTCTACCCAGTGGGACAAGGTAGCCTATCTGCGGGAATGCCTTTAGGAATATCTGGCACATTTCACTTCATGTTGCAGTTTCAAGCAGACCACAACATCTTGATGAATCCTTTACATCAGTTAGGAGTGATTGGAGTTTTGGGTGGTGCTTTTGCGGCTGCAATGCACGGTTCCCTAGTCACATCTACCCTAATTCGCAGTCATAATCACAGCGAGTCTGAATCAATTAACAAAGGGTACAAACTTGGTCAACAACACCCAACCTATAATTTTAGGTCTGCTCAAGTTTATCTATGGCACTTGATATGGCATCGTGTTAGTTTTCCTAACTCTCGCAAATTGCACTTCTTTTTGGCAGCTTTACCAGTAGCAGGAATTTGGTCTGCGGCTTTGGGTGTAGACATTGCTGCCTTTGACTTTGACTACTTGCAATTTCATCAGCCTCAGATCAAAAGCCAAGGGCAGATTATTCATACTTGGGCAGACACAATTGATTGGGCTTCTTTAGGGATAAAAATTTTAGATGAACGCCATATTTATGACTTCCCTGAAAACTTAACAGCAGGTGAAGTAGTGCCTTGGAAATAGGCATCTTGAATTTTCAATTTGGAATTTTTTATGACTACTATTTCCACACGACCAACGAGCCGTTTCCCAACCTGGGATAGGTTCTGCGACTGGGTAACAAGTACCGAAAATCGTCTGTATATTGGCTGGTTCGGCGTCTTGATGATTCCTTTGTTAGGAGTTTCTATCTGTGTCTTTGTTATCGCCATCATTGCCGCTCCCCCAGTGGATATTGACGGCATCCGCGAACCAGTATCCGGTTCACTGCTCTACGGCAACAATATCATTACCGCCGCCGTAGTTCCTATGTCCAACGCAATTGGACTGCACTTTTACCCCATTTGGGAAGCAGCTTCTATGGACGAATGGCTCTACAACGGCGGGCCATACCAGATGATTGGTTTCCACTACATTCCAGCCCTTGCTTGCTACATGGGGCGTGAGTGGGAATTATCATACCGTCTGGGAATGCGTCCTTGGATTGCAGTTGCCTACAGCGCTCCTCTTGCCGCCACAACTTCAGTGTTCTTGATTTACCCAATTGGACAAGGTAGCTTCTCTGATGGTCTACCTATGGGTATCAGCGGTACTTTCAATTTTATGTTCGTGTTCCAAGCCGAACATAACATTCTCATGCATCCCTTACACATGATTGGAGTCGCTGGAGTCTTGGGAGGTTCGCTGTTCTGTGCAATGCACGGTTCACTAGTGACATCAAGTCTCATCCGTGAAACCACAGAATTAGAATCGCAGAACTACGGTTATAAATTTGGTCAAGAACAAGAGACTTATAACATCGTTGCAGCACATGGTTACTTTGGTCGCCTAATTTTCCAGTACGCCAGCTTTAACAATAGCCGCTCATTGCACTTTTTCCTCGCAGCTTGGCCGGTGATTTGTATATGGGGTACTGCTATAGGCATCAGCACAATGGCGTTTAACTTGAATGGCTTTAACTTTAATAATTCCATTCTTGATTCCCAAGGACGTGTACTCCCCAGTTGGGCTGATGTGTTGAACCGAGCAAATTTAGGCTTTGAAGTGATGCACGAACGGAATGCTCATAATTTCCCACTGGATCTTGCCTGTGGTGAAGCTGTTCCTGTAGCAATCACAGCGCCTTCCATCACTGCCTAATTGGTTTTCAGTTGTCAGCTTGATTCCTCCCTGACAACTGAACCTTTTCCTCATCGATTTGTTGTTGATTATTGGTTATTGCTTGTTTGTTATTTATAACCCACGAACCACGAATCAATGTACCAGACGTGCCATGGCACGTCTGGTACAACCACTAACCACTAACTAGAAAAATCAGGAGTAATGTAATGAGCGTTGTTACCGAATTAATTCTAAATGCTGATAGTGAATCTCGCTATCCTGCTCCTAAAGAGCTAAGGATTTTTCAAGACTTTTTGAAAACAGGAGATCAACGAATTCGGATTGCAAAAATTTTGTCAGAAAATGAACAACTAATTGTGCAACGCGGTAGCCAGAAATTCTGGGAACGCTGTCCTAATACACCTAGTAATAGTGGTAATGAGCGAAAAACAGCTTCCTGTCAGCGCGATCAAGGTTGGTATGTTCGCTTAGTTGCTTACTCAGTTTTGGCAGGCAGTGAGAAACCCTTGGAAGAAATAGGCACTGTTGGCATTAAAGAAATGTACAACAATTTAGAAATTCCACTCAGAAATATAGTGGAAGCAATGCGCTGCATTAAAGAAGAAGCTGTATCCATGATGAGTGAGGAAGATGCTGTTGAGGTAGGCCCATATTTTGACTACATCATTAGAGCGTTGTCATAGAAAGGAGTAACGGATGAATAATGAAGTATGAAAAATAAAAAATAAATTTATACTTCATTTTTCGTCTTTTCTTAAATATCTATTACTCGAATACTCAAATTAAGGACACAGAATTATGCAAGACGCAATTACTTCTTTGATTAATTCCTCTGACGTTCAAGGCAAATACCTGGATAACAATTCTTTAGAGAAGCTACAACACTACTACCATACTGGTGATATGCGGGCGCGTGCTGCTACTACGATTAGTGCTAATGCCAAAACTATCGTTACTCAAACAGTAGCAAAATCTCTGCTTTATACAGATATCACGGCTCCTGGTGGCAATATGTATACCTGTCGTCGTTATGCTGCTTGTGTTCGAGACTTAGATTACTTTTTACGCTATGCTACCTACGCCATGTTGGCTGGTGATCCCTCAATTTTAGACGAGCGCGTTTTGAATGGTTTGAGGGAAACTTACAACTCTTTGGGCGTTCCTATTGGTGCAACTATACGAGCAGTGCAAGCAATGAAGGAAGTAACTAATAGCATGATAGGTGTTGAAGCCGGTAAAGAAATGGGTGTCTATTTCGACTATATCGTCTCTGGTTTGAGTTAAAGAACAAAAAATAGGGGACAGTCAACAGCAAACAGCAAACAGTTATCAGTATGTTTATCTCTTTATTAATAATTGATAACTCATAACTGATAACTCATAACTGTTCCCAAATTCATACTTTTTTATTACCAATTAACAATTCCCTATTACCAATGAGCGTTATTATAAAATCAATTTTGAATGCTGATCGTGAAGCTCGGTATCTCAACGCTGGTGAGTTAAGCGCAATTCAACAATTTTACGAGGGCGGAGTTTCTCGGCTAAATCTTGCTGTGACTCTGACGGAAAATGAAAAAGAAATTGTAGAACAAGCAAGTCTCAAATTTTGGGAACGCTGTCCAAATACACCTAGTAATAGCGGTAATAGAATGTATCGAAATTCATGCTTGCGCGATCAAAGTTGGTACATTCGTTTGATTACTTATGCTGTAGTAGTGGGAGATGTAGAGCCTTTAGCAGCAATTGGCACTATTGGAGTGAAAGAAATGTACGAATCCCTAGAAATTCCCTTACCTAATTTAGTGGAAGCAATACGTTGCCTCAAAGAAGTATCTTTAGATTTATTTACTTTAGAAGACGCCACCGAAGTAGCGCCTTATTTTGATTATTTAATTCAAAGTTTGATGCCTTAATTTGTTAGTGGTTAATAGCAACAACCAACAACTAACTACCAACTACCAACTACCAACAAATAAAAAATGAGTACGAAAGCAAGTAGTAATATTTCAGTTGCTCATCCACAACTGTATCAAACTGTACCTCTTGCAGTTATTTCACAAGCAGAACAACAAGACCGCTATTTAAAGCGTACTGAACTTCAAGAACTCAATTCATTTTTTAGTTCTGGTAATAAGCGTTTAGAAATTGTAGAAACGCTAACTAAAAATGCAGATGAAATTGTCTCTGTGGGGGCAAATCGGATTTTTGTTGGCGGTTTTCCCATGGATTACTTGGAAAAAACCCAAGATCCCATAGGATTGCCAGGTTCAGGTTATTATGTAGGTGAGGATTACCTGAGTGCAGCACGAAGAAATGGTTATGTTCCGGATAAGGAACGGGTAAATTTAATACCAACGCCAAGATTTTTCAATCCTTTAAGGGGTTGGTGGGAACAAGCGCGTACTCTCTTTACTGACAGAGATCCGCTTCCGGAGGGCTTCCGTTTTATCAATATTTCTCGCTACGGGCCAACGAGAATGAAACGGTCTATGCGAGACTTAGCGTGGTTTTTACGTTATATAACTTATGCCATTGTTGCTGGTGATACTAGTATTTTGTCAGCTAATGCCAGAGGCTTGCGCGGTGTTATTCCAGAAGATGTAACAGATGCTACTGTTGTTGCTCTTAAGGAAATGCAACGACAATCCCTGAATTACTTTGCAAATGATGCTGAGGCGCAGGAAATTATCAAGCATAATTTTCAGGTATTAATATCGGAATACCTTGTTGAAAAACCTCCAGTTCAACTTAGAATTGGGGTTTCCAACGAACAGCAGGGTTTAGTATTACCTCAAAGTTATGCGATCGCCTCACTCGCGCGACTCAAATATGTGATGAAATCTGTCTTACCAGAGACAGAAAAGCAAGCAGTAATAAAAGCTGCCTATCGGCAAGTTTTTGAGCGCGATGTAACTGCTACCTATGGTTTCGCTGTAGATGAATTGGAGTCCCAACTCAAAGGTGGACAAATTTCCATGAAGGAGTTTGTTCGTTGTTTAGGTAAATCTCGCCTCTACCGCAGACTTTTCTGGGAGCCGTATACCATTAGTCGCGTGATTGAATTGGCAATGCGTCACTTTTTGGGACGGGGATTGAGTTCTCTAGAAGAGTTCCAAGAATACTTTGCTGTAGTTACCAAAGGTGGTTTACCTAAACTAATTGATACTTTGGTAGATTCCCAAGAATACGCTGACTACTTTGGCGAGGAAACAGTACCATATCTGCGTGGTTTGGGACAAGAAGCTCAGGAGTGCCGTAATTGGGGACCACAAATAGATTTGTTGAAGTACAGCGCTGTTATTCACAAAGTACCCCAGTTTGTGACCCTGTTTGGCAAATACGCCAAACCCCTACCCAATCAGCATCCTTACGGTTCTGGTAACGACCCTCTCGAAATTCAATTTGGTGCAATTTTTCCTGTAGATGCTTTACCCGCAACAACTCTCCACAGTCCTGCACCCTTTGGTAAAGATAATCGCCGCATACTGATTAGTTCTGATGGCTTGGGACAAGTCCCAGGAACTTTGGGAAGGGTAATCAAGTTAGATCATCCAGAGAAGTTACACACAAAATCTCTAGTAAATGGAAAACAAGCACCACCCAACGTCAGCCTAACAAATCATTCCCCGTCCGCAGTGATTCAGGCAGCTTATCAGCAAGTATTTGGACGCGATGTTTTTGAAGGTCAGCGTATAACAGTTGCAGAATCAGCATTCCTAAGTGGTGCAATTACAATGCGGGAGTTTATCCGCCAGTTAGCCAAATCTAAATTATTCCGCAGAATGTTTTGGGAACCACTGTACGTAACTAAAGCGATTGAATACATCCATCGACGCTTGTTGGGCCGTCCTACCTACGGGCGACAGGAAATGAATCATTACTACGACATCTCTGCAAATCAAGGCTTTTATGCACTGATTGATGAAATGATCGATAGTCCAGAATATATGCAAACTTTTGGGGAAGATACGGTTCCTTATGAACGCTATGTCACACCCAGAGGTTTTGCAATGCGATCGCCTAAATCATCTTACGCTGTAAATCTGTCAGTAAAATCTTTGCTGTCGTCGCCATCAGAATTAGATAGTTTTGTTCCCAAGCACCACAACGGACAAACGCAAACTTTGTCAGAGTTGGTAAATGAGTGTGAGACTAACCTCCAAGAACAAAAGTTGGAACCAGAACTAACCTATGTACAAGCTTCAGTGAGTGAGTCTGAAGGTGAAGACAACTATATCAATCCTGCCTGATAGGGAGGCGAGGTTTAAATCCTAATTTATAGGTTTTTCATGGTGTCTTTGCGTCTTGGTGGTGAAAAAATCTTTTTTGAAACACCAAGGCACAAAAACACAAAGAAGTTAGAAGTTACTGAAATTTAGGTTAGTTTCCTACTCACCTTGACACAGAGAGCTAATCCTAATTGCCAAATCCAAAATCCAAAATTGATATGAGTCTTGTAAAGCAGGTAATTGAGAATGCTGATGAACAGATGCGTTATCCTACTCCCGGAGAAATCCGCATGATTCAAAATTTTTGCCATTCGGGGGACAAACGGATTCGCATTGCTAAAACTTTGGCTAGTAACCAAAATCGGCTTGTAGAAACAGCTAGTCAAAAGTTCTGGAAGCGGTGTCCAGTGACACCCAGTAATAGCGGCAATATGAGGAAAACAGCTTCCTGCCAACGGGATCAAGGTTGGTATATCCGTTTAGTTGCCTATTGTGTTTTGGCAGGAAATGAGCAGCCCTTGACAGAAATTGGCACAGTTGGAATGCAACAAATGTATCAATCTTTAGGAATTCCACTTTCTAATTGGGTTGAGGCAGTGCGCTGTATTAAAGAAGAAGCTCAAGCACTGCTTGGTGATGAAGATGCTGCGGAAGTCACCCCTTATTTCGACCACATTATTCAAACTCTCTCCTTTCCAGGTGCTCCTTATTTTATGAATGATGGTCGGTCGGATTGGTGAACAAAGTTTTTTAGCAAAAGGATAAGTTCTTATGACCATTGCAATTAGACCCTCACGGACAAGGGGGTTTGAATGGTTTTATGTCCTCGATGACTGGCTGAAACGCGATCGCTTTGTTTTTATCGGTTGGTCAGGCTTGTTACTCTTCCCCTGTGCTTACCTGGCGATTGGGGGTTGGTTTACTGGCACGACTTTTGTTACTTCTTGGTACACTCATGGTATTGTGAGTTCTTACTTGGAAGGCTGTAACTTCCTGACAGCGGCTGTTTCCACTCCTGCTGATAGCATGGGACATTCTTTGTTGTTCCTGTGGGGGCCTGAGGCGCAGTGGGACTTTACCCGTTGGTGTCAAATTGGCGGTTTATGGGCTTTTGTCGCCCTCCATGGTGTTTTTGGTTTAATCGGCTTCATGCTGCGCCAATTTGAAATTGCTCGTTTAGTTGGCGTTCGACCCTACAATGCGATCGCTTTTTCTGCTCCCATCTCTGTATTTGTTTCTGTCTTTCTCATTTATCCATTAGGACAATCTTCCTGGTTTTTTGCGCCCTCGTTTGGGGTCGCTGCCATTTTCCGTTTCTTATTATTCTTCCAAGCGTTTCATAACTATACACTGAACCCATTTCATATGATGGGAGTCGCCGGTGTATTGGGAGGTGCGCTGTTGTGTGCTATTCATGGTGCAACAGTAGAAAATACTTTGTTTAGAGACACCAAAAGCTTTAACACTTTTGGGGGATTTTCTCCGACTCAAGCAGAAGAAACCTATTCTTTTGTGACTGCAAACCGCTATTGGTCACAGATTTTTGGAATTGCTTTTTCTAACAAGCGATGGTTGCATTTCTTTATGTTGTTTGTGCCAGTTACAGGCTTGTGGATGAGTTCTATTGGCATGGTGGGTTTAGCTTTTAACCTGCGGGCTTATGACTTTGTGTCTCAGGAAATACGCGCAGCAGAAGACCCAGAATTTGAAACATTCTATACCAAAAATATCTTATTGAACGAGGGAGCTAGAGCATGGATGGCGACTCAAGACCAGCCCCATGAAAAATTTGAATTCCCTGAAGAGGTACTGCCCCGTGGTAATGCTGAATGAGGGGATGGGTGTAGGGGTATAAGGGTGTAGGAGAGGAAAGTTGATTTGTAAGTATGATTACTTGGTTTTTAATTCTTTCCCTTACACTCCTACCTCCTTACACCCAAAATAGCCCCATGAAAAGTTTGAATTCCCTGAAGAGGTAATGCCCCGTGGAAACGCCCTTTGATTCTAAAGTTTCAAAACCAAAAGACGAAGTTCAAAAACCTGCTTATATTGTTAATTCACCAAGTGAAGGTCGTGATGAAGCCTCGACAGGATATGCTTGGTGGGCTGGTAACGCTCGTTTTATTAACCAATCTGGTCGGTTTTTGGGCGCTCATGTTGCCCA
Organism: Fischerella sp. JS2; assembly: GCF_032393985.1. Lineage (NCBI taxonomy): Bacteria > Bacillati > Cyanobacteriota > Cyanophyceae > Nostocales > Hapalosiphonaceae > Fischerella > Fischerella sp. JS2. Next base: position 4,879,525 of record NZ_CP135918.1, on the reverse strand, counting down.
TGCAGGGCTGATTGCCTTCTGGGCAGGAGCGATGCTGCTGTTTGAAGTCGCTCACTATGTTCCGGAAAAACCGATGTATGACCAGGGTTTGATCTTAATGCCTCACATTGCCACCCTTGGTTTTGGTGTGGGGCCAGGAGGTCAAGTAGTAGATATCTTTCCATTTTTTGCGATCGCTGTATTTCACCTGATCGGCTCGGCTGTTTTGGGTTTTGGTGGTATCTATCACTCCCTCAAAGGGCCGCAAAAACTTCCTGGTTTCTTCAATTTCGATTGGAGCGATAAAGATAAAGTCACCAGCATTTTGGGATATCACCTGATTGCTTTAGGTGTCGCCGCCTTCTTACTTGTCGGTAAGGCAATGTTGTGGGGCGGGTTGTATGACACCTGGGCCCCCGGTGGTGGTACTGTTCGCCTTGTTACCAATCCTACCCTTGACCCCAGAATCATCTTTGGTTATCTGTTCAAAGGTTTTACAGGTGGAGCAGGTAATATTGTTAGTGTTGACAACTTAGAAGATTTAGTCGGCGGTCATATTTGGATCGGTTCGCTGCTAATACTAGGTGGTATTTGGCACATTGTGACTAAGCCTTTTAAGTGGACTCATAAAGCCTTTATTTGGTCAGGAGAGGCTTACCTTTCGCAAAGTTTGGGCAATGTAGCCGGACAAGCATTTATTGCGACGATGTTCATCTGGTTTAACAACACTGCCTATCCCAGCGAATTTTATGGGCCGACAGTTGCTGAATCTTCCAATGCTCAGGCGCTAGTATTTCTTGTGCGTGACCAAAATTTAGGAGCGAACGTCGCTTCCGCTCAAGGACCAACAGGTCTGGGGAAATACTTGATGCGATCGCCAACCGGAGAAATTATCTTTGGCGGGGAAACTATGCGCTTTTGGGATGTCAAAGCGCCCTGGCTAGAACCTCTGCGTGGCCCCAATGGTCTAGATATTGACAAACTCCAGCATGATGTCCAGCCTTGGCAAATTCGCCGTGCTTCTGAATACATGACCCATGCACCTATAGGTTCCCTGAATTCTGTCGGCGGCTTAGCAACTGAACTCAACTCCTTTAACTTTGTTGGGCCTCGTGCCTGGCTAGCTTCTGCACATTTTGTCTTTGCTCTGCTTTTCTTAGTTGGTCATCTCTGGCACGCCGGTCGTGCCAGAGCCGCGGCCGCAGGCTTTGAAAGAGGTATAGACCGCGAAGATGAGCCAGTTCTATCCATGCCTCCATTAGATTAGTTAGCGATCAGGAATTAGGGATCGGGGATCGGGAATAGGGAATTACTTAATCCTTAAACTCTCCCTTCCCTTCCCATTTCCCAATCCCCAGTCCCCTATCACCAATCCCCGATCTCCCCACTCCCCATTAGGACTATGCAGTATTTGCTCAAAAATCAAATCATTGACTCTGTGGTTCACATAACTTTGTTGATGTTTTTTTGTGTAATTTTGTTTTTTTTGAAAAAATTTTTTCCTGATTCAGCGTCAGGTACATACCTACGACTTTTGTTCTAAATAAGAGATTTAATTCTCTTAACTCTTGACTTTTGACTAAGGAAGCACAATCGATGGGATTACCTTGGTATAGAGTTCATACAGTGGTCTTAAATGACCCAGGACGACTTATTGCTGTACACCTGATGCACAATGCTCTTTGTGCAGGCTTTGCTGGTTCGATGCTTTTGTTTGAACTAGCTTTGTACGATCCTAGCGATCCAGTACTCAATCCCATGTGGCGGCAGGGATGTTTTTTAATGCCGTTTGTGGCACGCTTGGGAGTGACGAATTCCTGGCAAGGCTGGAGTGTTACAGGTGAAACCTTCGCAGATCCTGGTTTTTGGACGTTTGAAACTGTAGCCATAGCTCACATTATCTTCTCAGGTCTTGAGTTCTTGGCTGCTTGCTGGCATTGGGTTTACTGGGATCTTGCCACATTCTTTGATTCCGAAACGGGCGAACCAACTTTAGATTTGCCCAAAATTTTTGGCATTCACCTATTCTTGGCTGGTTTACTCTGCTTTGGTTTTGGTGCTTTTCATCTCACCGGTATTTTTGGTCCGGGTATGTGGGTTTCTGACCCATACGGACTAACTGGTCATGTTCAAGGAGTTGCACCAGTATGGGGACCAGAGGGGTTTAATCCCCAAAATCCTGGTGGGGTTGTTGCTCATCACATTGCAGCGGGCATTGTGGGAATTATTGGTGGGCTTTTCCATATAGTTGTTCGACCCCCTGAAGTACTGTACAGGGGACTAAGGATGGGAAACATTGAAACCGTCCTTGCCAGTGCGCTGGCCACTTTCTTTTTTGCAGGTTTTGTAGCTGCTAGTAGTATGTGGTATGGTACTGCCACCACACCTATTGAACTGTGGGGACCGACTCGTTATCAGTGGGATCAAAGCTACTTTAAAAAAGAGATTGATAGACGGGTGCAAGCTGGTTTAGACGAGGGTAAAACTCTCTCACAATCTTGGTCAGCTATCCCAAAGAAACTAGCTTTCTATGACTATATTGGCAATAATCCTGCCAAAGGTGGTTTATTCCGAGTAGGTCGAATGGTGGATGGAGATGGAGTGGCTCGAAGTTGGCTTGGTCATCCAGTATTCCAAGACCGTGAAGGACGGGAATTGACAGTTCGTCGAATGCCTACTTTCTTTGAAACCTTCCCAGTAGTTCTGACTGACAAAGATGGTGTAGTGCGTGCAGATATTCCCTTCCAACGAGCAGAGGCAAAATATAGCTTTGAGCAAACTGGCGTTAATGTCAGTTTCTTTGGCGGGACACTTGATGGTCAAACGTTTACAGACCCAATGACGGTGAAGAAGTACGCACGTCAAGCCCAACTGGGTGAACCTTTTGAATTTGACCGCACAATCCACAATTCCGATGGAGTTTTCCGGACTAGTAACCGGGGCTTTTTTGCCTTTTTCCACACTTGCTTTGCTTTGGTATGGTTTTTCGGACACATCTGGCATGGTTCTCGTACCATCTACCGGGATGTATTTGCTGGCATTGACCCAGAACTTGATGAACAGGTAGAGTTTGGTGTTTTCCAGAAAGTGGGAGATACAACTACACGCAAGAAGCAAGCAGTTATCTAGCTTATCAGGTTTGTAGTAAGCGCTTAAGCGCTTACTACCACTGAATGTTTACCAAAAAAACTATCAATAATAGTCGGAGGAATCCATGCAAGCACAAAAGTTTCAATCTAAAAAAGTCGCACCTGTACAATATCTACTCAAAAAATTAAATACTGAGGCAGGTAAAGTTACTCCTGGTTGGGGTACTACACCACTAATGGCTATTTTGATGCTGTTGTTTTTTATTTTCTTATTAATGATTTTAGAGATTGTCAATTCATCGATTTTGCTTGAAGGAATCAATATGAATTGATAAATTGAATAAATTTGAGCAAATAATCATAGGTAAGAAACTAGGGGAAGAAGGAAATAGGAATAATGCAACACATTTATTTAGCTTATGGAGAGGGGCAATTTGCCTCAACAGCAACCGGAGTTTTTTTTGGTTTGATAACAGCTGTATCGTTTTGCGCTCTCTTGATAATTTATGCAGCCAACACTTATCCGATAAACCGTGAGTAAAGTCAAGGTTTAAATAAACAACAATTACTAACCAATAACTACTAACAACCAATACTCAGAAAATAACAAAATCATGAAAAGAATATTTGCTCTAATTCTCGGAATTTTGATTTGGTTTAGCGCTGTTTCTACTGCATTGGCAGAAAATACCACATTGGTTCCTTGTTACAAATCAGCTGCATTTGTAGAAAGGATGAAAAATGCTCCTGACAGTTATTACACTACAAAGCCATTAAAAGCTTATTCGCAGTTACTTTGTGGTGAGGATGGTCTACCTCGGATTGCTCTTGACCGCCTTAGTCTTGCTGTTGATGTAGCAATTCCTATCACCATATTTCTGTATACTGCTGGTTTTATTGGCTGGAGCGGTCGGTCTTACCTACAGGCAATTAAAAAACAAGATAAAGCAGAAGAAAAAGAAGTGTTTATTGATGTACCTTTATTCATCAGTTGTATGGTGATGGCTTTATTTTGGCCTCTGGCAGCAATTAAAGAATTACTAGCTGGTGAATTAGTTGCCAAGGATGAAGAAATTCCTATTTCAATTCGCTGAAATAATATTGAGAGGTTATCTGAAAAGTTTTTGTCAATATACCAAGTGATTGAGGCAAGATAATTCGTATTTGAACAGCTACCCTCTCAATAATCCAAATAAAAATACAAGTTCAACAAATTTGATTTAGGTTGGAGAATTTATCATGGAAGCACGTTATTTGCTAAGATATCTTTCCACTGCTCCTATAGTTGCTACACTAACATTGGTTACTATTTCTGTAATTATGATTGTATTGAATTATCTGTTTCCTGGTTTGCAATACGGTACTTTTTTCCATTCTTTGCCGTAATATCAAAGAAGTTTGAATGCGAGCGCCGCAGATTGTGTACAAAGGAAAAATAGCCTCCTGCTTTCATGAATGTAAAACCCTTGCAATCATACTGTTTGCTTGCGACTCATATCCGCCCCCAAACAAATTAAAGTGATTGAGGATGTGATACAAGTTATACAAAGTCTTCCTGCGTTTGTATCCTGGTTCTAGGGGAAACACTTCGTCATAACCACGATAAAACGCCGCAGGAAAACCGCCAAAAAGTTCGGTCATGGCGATGTCTACTTCCCTATCCCCAAAATATGTTGCTGGATCGAAAATAACTGGTTCTCCTTTAACGGCGTTGCTGAATAAAGGTATGTTTTAGGCAGGTAAGGGAACAGAACGATATTTGAGGTAGTGCAATAACAATCGAACAGAGTATCTCAGCATTTCCTCAGTTTTGGAATAACATAAAGTTTTACGATGAAGACGAGCCAAATAATGTCTAAGCCTTGTGTTTTCATTTTCGACTCGTGTCATGTAGGTCTTACTCACAATTTGGTCACCATCAGGAACAAAACAAGGGTAAACAGGGTATCCATCTGTGACGTAAAAATAACTCTGCCAACACTGGACAATGTTCCATAACTGTTGGAAAGTAGTCGAACTACGATCACCTAAAACCCAAGCAAGAATACCTTGAGTAAAGTGATTTACCGCCGTCCACAACCAGATTTTATTTTTTTTGAACCAATAAATGTTTCTAATTCATCTAGTTCTCCCACCTGCGGAATTTCCTTTGAATTTGGTGTATCCGCCAATTGTGTACCCACTCGTTTAACCCAATGAATAATGGTAGTATGATGAACGTTTTTCACCCTTTCAATTCCACGAAATCCCATACCATTGACGTACATTTTTAGGCATTCTTGTTTGATTTCATCCGAGTAGCCCCTGGGTGGTTTATAGACATCAATGAATTGACGACCACAATCACAGCAAATGTGATTCTGTTTACCTCTTTTCTTTCCATTCTTACGGTTATGACAAGATCCACAGCGTGGACATTCCATGATTAATTGACCTCAATTCATACCGCTATTATGCAACGCCCCTTTAACAGTACATCCAGCGTTACCCCCCCACAAATCACCATGTACTAGGGAGGGTTGTGGATCGTGGTCTGCTAATATTTCGGAAATAGCAGCTAGTAAATCTTCAGCTTGCGGAAATCTACCACCCCGTCGCCTTGCTAATTGAAACTGATAACCCAGGCGATGTTTGTTAAAAAATTCTGCCCAATTAGATGTCCAAGTATTTATTTGGGGCGTAGAACCAATAGTATTATTCATGTCCCAGCCAAAACTATTGACTGTAGTGGCTTTGTGCATCGCCGCTAACTTATGTCCCATCTCTTCCCAAGCTTTGGCATTACCTGAACCCATTTCCAACCACTCTAAAACCAAGTAACAAGAATTACCTGCTGTTCCATAACAGATTGGTTTGGGAACGCGGATAGTACCTGTGTTGTACATTTGTTCTAAACCCAGTGCTTCTGCTTCAAACATGGCAACTTGCGATGCTTGATTAAGCTTAACGAAGTAGGTAAGCTTGTCATCCGATATGGCATAACCTTGGTTGATGCACCCGCCACCAACTGAACGTCGTTGTGCAGAGTGGAATTTTTCACCAATGATTTGCGTAATATGGGCGTCGATGTCAGTCCACATGATTTTAGATGGGGAGGTGGGGAACTCACCGGTCCCCTCTGGGGATTAGGGGCGGTGGGGAGGTGGGGAGGTGGGAGGAGTGTGTAGACGCGTAGCGGCTTAAGGTAAGGGTGGAGTGTGAGGAGTAGTAAGCCATTAACTACTAACAACCAACAATCAACAACAACCAACCACTATTGTACAGACGCGATGTTCCTCGCGTCTCTACCTACTAACAACCAACCACTAACTAAACAGGTTTCATTACCACCACACCGTAAGCATCGGGGGTAAGATACTTTTGGGCAGCTTGCATTAATTTTGTTGCATCCTGTGCTTGGATGTGGCTGGGGTAGTCAAAGGCTGGTTCCAAATCACCTATTAGTGTTTGATAATAACCATATAAACCTGCGCGATCGCTTGGTGTCTCGTTGCCAAAAATAAATCTATTCGCAACTCGTTTCTGCACACGGGCAATTTCTGATTCTTGCACGAACTCGGTTTGTAAAGTTCTAATATGTTGAGCGATCGCTTCTTCTACTAACCCGACATTTTCTACTGGACAGTGGGCGGAAATATAAAATGTCCCCTGCAACTTATGAGTCATGTTACTCACAGAAATATGAGAAGCCAGTCCACGTTCTTCGCGTAACTCTCGGACTAATCTGGATGTACGTCCATGTCCGAGAATTGCTGCTAAAACATCCAAGGCGTAAGTTTCATCAAGTTTGTCTAAGCCTGGAACTCGCCAAACCATTACCAGTCGTGCTTGCTGTAAGCTTTCATCAGTAAACTCATGTCGGACAATTTCAGTAAATGGGAGTTCACAAGCAAGTGTTGGTAGTTGTTTGTTGGTAGTTGATTGGTGATTGTGAGATTTTCCAAAGCCTTGTGCAATGATTTCAATTAATTCTTCTACTGGTAAATTACCTATAGCGACAGCAGTTATTGACGGCGGTTGATACCAGGTAGCATGAAAATCTCGCATTTGTTGGGGATGGAGGTGAGAGATTACTTCTTCTGGTCCCAATACAGGTCGTCGATAAGGTAGTTGTGCAAAAGCCATCTCCATCGCCCTTTTGTAGGTGCGACGACGGGGATTATCTTCGGAACGTCTTATTTCTTCTAAAACTACCAACCTTTCCCGTTCAAAGGCATCATCAGGGATACTTGCATTAGCTACTACATCAATTTGCAGAGGCGCAAGCTCAGCAAAATCCTTAGGAGCAGTAGTTATATAGTAATGGGTATAATCCTGGCTAGTTGCAGCATTGGTAACAGCACCCCGCTCTTCAATTCTACGTTCAAACTCACCACTGATTAGTTGCTCAGTTCCCTTAAAAATCATATGCTCTAAAAAGTGAGCCATGCCATTAATTGCATCTGCTTCTACAGCTGAGCCAACGTTAATCCACAAACTCAGGTTAACTGCATCTATCGGCATTTGCTCCGCTATGATTGTTAAACCATTCGGCAATCGATGAAGCTGTGGTGCATTCAGACGAGGAAATTTTACCAGGGTTGAGGTCATGGGTAGTTGTAAGTGAGCAGTTACCTCTATCTTACATAGCACTTAAATGATAATTGCAGCGATCGCTTGACTACAAGAAATTTACTGGGTTCTTGATGTATGTGCGGTACGTTTTGGTAAATTTTTCTTGGTGTCTTCGTATCTTTGTGATGAAAATAAACCACGAAGACACTAAGATACTAAGATTCTGGTAGGAGATTGCTTCTTTATATTAAATATTTGTAAATTATAATTAGAAATATTAAGAAGTATATTACAGAATCAATGCCAAATCATCGTGTTGGCAAAAGTAAATCTCGTGTAATCGTCATTGGTGCAGGAATTGGCGGACTCACTGCTGGGGCATTATTGGCCCGTAGAGGTTATAGTGTCCTCATTCTAGATCAAGCCCTAGTGCCTGGTGGTTGTACTTCTACATTTAAACGCAAAGGCTTTACTTTTGATGTCGGCGCAACCCAAGTTGCAGGTTTAGAACCAGGAGGAATTCATCATCGGATTTTCTCAGAATTAGAAATTGATCTCCCGCCTGCAACGCCTTGTGACCCTGCTTGTGCGGTATTTTTACCAGGAGAAAATACACCCATCAATGTTTGGCGTGACCCTCAGAAATGGCAAGAGGAACGTCAGCGACAGTTTCCTGGTAGCGAACCTTTTTGGCAATTGATTGCAGAATTATTTAAAGCTAGCTGGGAATTTCAAGGGCGTAATCCGGTGCTACCACCGCGTAACACTTGGGATTTATGGCAGCTAACCAAGGCGGTACGTCCGAGTACTTTAATTACTGTACCTTATACCTTATTTACAGTAGGGGATGCGTTGCGTGCCTACAAGCTGTCAGACGATCAGCGTTTGCGGACGTTTTTGGATTTGCAACTGAAGCTATACTCTCAGGTAGATGCAGAAGAAACAGCACTATTATATGCTGCAACAGCGTTGAGTGTATCTCAGGAACCGCAAGGCTTGTTTCATCTCCAAGGTAGTATGCAGGTGCTGAGCGATCGCCTAGTTTCTGCTTTAGAACGAGATGGTGGTAAGTTATTAATGCGCCACACTGTTGAACAAATCAAAATAGCCCAAGGTAAAGCTAAGGCTGTAGTGATTCGCAACCAAAAAACTGGGGAAACTTGGACAGAATCAGCCGACCATATCATAGCTAATGTTACAATCCAAAATTTAGTGAAATTGCTAGGTGAAAAAGTTCCTTCTGGCTATAAGAAACGTATAGCAAAATTGCCACCTGCATCCGGTGCATTTGTAGTGTATCTAGGTGTGGATGCAAGCGCTATTCCCCTTGATTGTCCCCCCCACCTGCAATTTATGTATGATGCCAATGGGCCCATTGGCGAAAATAATTCCCTATTTGTATCTGTGAGTCATCCCGGTGATGGTCGCGCGCCTACAGGTCAAGCTACAATTATCGCCTCTTCCTTCGTAGACCCTCAACCTTGGTGGCAGACAGATGATTACAAAGGATTAAAACAAAAGTATACAGAAGATGCGATCGCTCGTTTAGCACAATACTTTTACTTAAAACCAGAAACTATCATTCACATAGAAGCTGCTACTCCCCGTACCTTTGCTCATTACACAGGTCGCGATCGCGGTATTGTCGGTGGTATTGGTCAAAGGATACCGACATTTGGCCCCTTTGGATTTGCCAATCGTACACCCATAGATCATCTCTGGTTAGTCGGTGACTCCACCCACCCCGGCGAAGGTACAGCAGGCGTGAGTTATTCAGCACTCACAGTAGTTAGGCAAATAGATGGGTAAGGGCAAGGGTCAATTGTTAATTGTCAATTGTCAATAGTTATTGGTTAGTAGTTAGTAGTTAATGGCGGCTTACTACTCCTCACACTCCACCCTTACCTTAAGCCGCTACGCGTCTACACACTCCCCCACTGCCCTTAATCCCCACCAGGGGATCGGTGAGTTCCCCACCTCCCTACCTCCCCAATCCCATCATGGCAAAAATCGATCTAAAGCTGCTTTGAGTTGCTCAATTTCCACATCAATATTGCCCTCTTGTGCTGCTCTAGCAATACACTCAGTTAAATGTTCATCCAAAACGATTCGTGCTACTTTATCCAGCGCACCTCGAACTGCGGCAATTTGCAATAACACCTCAGGACAAGGGCTATTTTGCTGTACCATTGTCTTGATCCCGCGAATATGTCCTTCTATACGTGATAATCGATTCACCAATCGACGCAAAGACTCTTCGCTATGAACGTGAGGATGAGGCGACTGCTCATGCTTGTGAGTCTTGTGTATGTGAACGTGGTCTGTTTCTTCCAAGAGTACATCTTCATCTTGCTCAAAACTAGGCAAAGATGATTTACCTAATTGCTTCGATCCATTCATGGGTTGCTGTTTGGAGTTTAGTAATACATAAGATCGTAGCTTAGACAGGGATAGTAATGGGAGAGTGTGGGGAGTAGGAGGAGTGTGGGAAGTGTGAGGAGTAAAAATATTTTCCTGATCCCCTTTATCCGTCTTTTCTGTCACAAGGGTCTGACAAAGGTCTCATGCTTGCTTTGGGAGCAATGAGTACATTTAAGTCCTATTTTGCTTTGTGATTTTAAGTGTAAGCATATATTATATCTTTGAATTAACAGCAATTACCAGGAATCAATCATCCTAATTCCCGAATATTGCGAGTGTAAGTTTCCAGAATAGCTTGGCAGCTATAAATTCACATAAATTGATTTACAAATGGATCATAATAATCCCCAAGTGTCAAGACTAAAGCAAACATGAAACTCTGACATGAGAGCTAGCGTCAACACTTAGGGATGATCATCAAATCTGCAACAATAATGTTTAGGTATGTAAGTAGTCATTATCAACTACTTGCACCAGAAAAAATGAACAAATACATAACTAACTAGCTGAAAAAATAAGGTTGTGGTTATGCGATTTTCCCAACTACCCAGGTCTATTAAACAACTCTTCACCCACGTATTAGCGATGTTTTTAGGAGTTGTTCTCACTGTCGGCACAATCCAAGTGTCACCTTCTCAAGCTGAGCCAGCACCTAAAATTGTCACAAATGACACACCACAACTTCTTGCTCAACGGCAATCACCAGCTACAGCAGCAATTGGTAACAGCAGCTTTGTGACTGCGGCGGTAAATCGTGTGGGGGCAGCTGTAGTTCGGATTGATACTGAACGTACGGTTACTCGTCGTCTACCTGATTTTTATGACGACCCATTTTTCCGCAGGTTCTTTGGAGAAAGTTTTCCCCAACAGTTACCTCCAGAGCAATTGCGAGGTCTGGGTTCTGGTTTCATTATTGATAAAAGTGGCTTAGTTATGACCAATGCCCATGTGGTCGATAATGCTGATAGAGTTACAGTCCGCCTCAAAGATGGACGTAATTTTGAAGGCAAAGTCCAAGGTGTTGATGAAGTTACTGATTTGGCAATAGTTAAGATTAACGCTGGTGGTGATTTGCCTGTCGCACCTTTGGGTTCTTCTTCTAATGTCCAGGTAGGAGACTGGGCGATCGCAGTCGGTAATCCCTTAGGATTTGATAATACCGTTACCTTAGGAATTGTCAGCACCCTGAGACGTTCTAGCGCTCAAGTTGGTATCCCCGACAAACGCTTAGACTTTATCCAAACAGATGCTGCAATCAACCCTGGTAACTCTGGCGGCCCACTGTTAAATGATCGAGGTGAAGTCATTGGTATTAACACAGCTATTCGTGCTGATGCTATGGGGATTGGTTTTGCTATTCCCATCGATAAAGCTAAACAAATTACAGCTCAATTGCAACGTGGTGGTAAAGTAGTTCATCCTTACTTGGGTGTACAAATGGTGACTCTTACACCCCAACTAGCCAAGGAAAGCAATAATGACCCCAATTCTCAGTTCATTATTCCAGAAGTGAACGGGGTTTTGGTCATGCGGGTTTTACCTAATTCTCCAGCCGCTAAAGCAGGTATTCGGCGTGGGGATGTTATTACCCAAGTTGATGGACAAGCAATTACTAGTGCTGAACAGTTGCAAAACCTTGTGGAAGACACTCGCGTCGGACAAGTGTTACAGGTGAAAGTGCAACGTGGAAATCAAACACAGCAATTATCAGTACGCACAGCTGAATTGAGGAGTACTTCGTAATTAGTTAGTAGATAGTGGTTAGTGGATAGTGATTGATAACTAATAACAATTACCAGTTACCTATTATCTACTAACTACTAACTACTAATGTACAGACGCGATGTTCCTCGCGTCTCTAACTACTAACTTTTTTGTGCTAAAAACTGACGCAAACTTAGTAAATTTAAACTTTGTCCTAAAGCCAGTGGCAAAAGTGATATTCCTTCTAGGCGAGATTGTACCCAACCTTCGCCCCAGTACCATTCATGAAAACCATCGATTCCTTGACTGAGAATTAAACGCAGACAATTAGGATTTGCTACATCTACTTGATGATGAATCGTGATTGGTCCGAATCGAGTTGCGAATTGAAATCCTGGATGTAACTGTTCTGGCATTCCGGGGGTAAGACTACCAGAAAGCAGCCATTTTTCCAATTGTGTAGGACGCAGCAGACTGTCTCCAATGGCAGCTGCTGATGCTTCCATTTCTATGCGGAGTTGACTTTTTTGGAAATTACCTAGCATTGTTGAGGCGATCGCTCTTATCGCTTTTTCTTTATAGTATGACCGATGTATGATCGATACTTCTTTGATCATACAAGCCCCTAGAAAAATCTGTAGAGTCAATCCAAAATCTAAAATCCAAAATCCAATATCTAAAATCGAATGGACTAGGATGAGCTATACTTCTGCTCTACGGAAAGCCGCTTGTGGTTGGTACGGTATTGTCATCCTAATTGCAATATATTTGGTCACTTTTAATCAAGCTGTGAACTTAAAATAGAGAAAGTAAATTTGTAAAGAAATGTAAGGATTTTCATGGCGGATCAATTAATTCGCGCTACAGCAGCCGATGGTGGAATTCGTGCGGTGGGTGCAATCACTACTCGTCTCACAGAAGAAGCACGGCAGCGCCATCAGATGTCTTATGTAGCAACAGCTGCTTTAGGACGGACTATGACAGCTGGCTTGTTGATGGCATCCAATATGAAGCGGACTGGCTCTAGAGTCAACATCCGGGTAAAAGGTGATGGACCTTTGGGTGGTATATTGATAGATGCCGGTTTAGATGGCACAGTGCGTGGCTATGTAGGCAATCCGGCGGTGGAACTACCACCCAATGCTCAAGGTAAATTAGATGTCGGTGGTGCAGTTGGTGATGGCTTTATTTATGTAGTGCGTGACATTGGTTACGGCTACCCGTACTCCAGTACAGTTGAAATTGTTTCTGGCGAAATAGGAGATGATGTGGCTCATTACCTGGTAACATCTGAACAAACTCCTTCAGCATTAGTACTAGGTGTATTTGTAGAACCAAAGGGGGTAACTGCTGCTGGTGGTCTCTTGGTGCAAGTGTTGCCCAAAGCGGCCAGAGATGAAGCTTTAATAGAAACATTAGAATCACGAGTTGCTGCTTTAAGCGGTTTTACACCTCTGCTCCAAGCTGGTAAGTCTCTAACAGAAATTTTTCAAGATTTACTGGGAGATATGGGAGTAAATATATTTCCCGAAACTCAGATGCTACGCTTCCACTGTGGTTGCTCTTTTGACCGGGTTTTAGGAGCGCTGAAAATGTTGGGAGAAGCAGAACTGCAAGACATGATCATCAAAGACAATGGCGCAGAAGCGACTTGTGACTTTTGTGGCACAGTTTACCAAGCAAGTAGCGATCACTTAGCTCAGCTAATTGTTGATCTGCAAGCAGAATCATCCGCTACGAGATAGTAGTGTAAAAAGATACTTTATGTTTGGGGTGGTAATGATATCTATGGAGCTATGATGGTGCAAGAGGTAGATTTTTCTCAATGAGAAAGTTACCATGACAACAACATAGTTGCAATTCAGCGCAGATCGCTATTAAACTACTTTGGTGTGAGAGATGACAGAGCGGGATACTTCAGAAAGTTGGTCACTAGGCAGAGCTAGAGAGCCAGATATGATGACAAGATTATCCCGAGCCGGGCACGTTAATGAGACTAAAATGTCTGGTGTACCACCTGCCGGCTCTAACTCCAAGTCTGTGATGCAGTCAAAACCAAACACTTCTGAACAACTACCACCCAGTGGTCATGGTTCTGGGAAAATGCCACGCTGGTTAAAAAGCTGGATTTTGTGGGCGCTTTTATTAACACTAGTCCCCGGCGGCATCGCCTTTATGGCAATGGGAATGCTGCTCAAGTTGCCATCTGCCCCCAACTGTCCATCTATTTTCTGGCCTCTGGCTAGTGCATCGGTACGCTTACACTGTGCCCAACTCGCCGCTTCTAAGCAAACAGTCAAAGACCTTCTCCAAGCAATTGATCTAGTTAAGCAATTACCGGAAAGCCATCCCTTACGAGAAGAAATAGACCGTTACCTGGAACAATGGTCACGAGATATTTTAAAGTTAGCAGATGAAAGTTTTCAACAAGGCAAATTAGAGGAAGCGATCGCCACTGCTAAGCAAATTCCGGAAGACCTTCCTGCTCATCAACTGGTAAAAGAGCAAATTACCGAATGGGAAAAAATTTGGTCAGAAGCAGAAGGTATTTACCAAGAAGTAGAAAACGAAATGCGTGAACAACACTGGCACGACGCATTTATGGCTGCTGCTAAATTATTACGAGTCGATAACAAGTATTGGGCGAGTATCAAATACGACCAATTAAATCGATTAATTACTAGTGCCAGGGAAGATGGCGATAAACTGGCAAAAGCTGAAAATCTAGCCCAAAGCGAGAATGTAGATAACTTACTCAAAGCGATTAAAATTGCAGAGTCGATCCAAAAGGACAGTTACGTTTATCCGAAAGCTCAAGAAGCTATTCCTAAATTTGGACGTGCAATGCTAGATTTAGCACAAAAAAATCTAGACCGTCGTGATGCCGACCAAGCAATATCTATTGCCCAACAAATTCCTATCAGTACAGGACTACAGTCAGAAACAGAGGACTTTATTGCGATCGCACAAGCCCAAAGAAATGCTTGGATTGGCACTGTAGCAGGTTTAGAGACAGCAATTGCCCAAGCTCAACAAATTGATCCATCGAGAACAGTCTACGACAAAGCCCAACAGTTAATCGCTCGTTGGCAACTAGAAATTGAAGATGTCTCGAAGCTCGAAAAAGCACGAACACTGGCGAGTCAAGGCACAATCAACGATTTAACAGCAGCGATCGCCGAAGCACAACAAATTCCCGATAGCAACCCGCGTGCACAAGAAGCTAGAGAAGAAATAAATGGTTGGGTTGCTCAAGTCCAGACAATCGAAGATAAACCTTATTTAGAACGTGCTGAAGAAATAGCCTTGTTAGAAGATATCAACTCTTTGCAGGCGGCAATTACTGAAGCAAGGCAGATTCGCCGAGGACGAGCATTATATAGAGAAGCACAGAGAAAAATTGCCATTTGGACAGCAAAGATAGAACGCATAGAAGACCAACCTTACTTGGATCAAGCACGAGACCTAGCTAGTAGTGGCAACCTTCCCGCCGCTATTAACGTTGCTCAACAAATACCCTCAGGCAGGGCATTATCTGGTGAAGCCCAAGCCGCTATAGATGACTGGCGCGCCCAAATTCGCGCTCGAGAAAACTGGAACAAAGCAAAAGAAGTGGCATTAGCTGGTACTCCCCAAGCTCTGATAGAAGCAATTAGACTTGCCAATCGAGTGCCTCGCAGTAGTATTCTCAGCAGTGATGCGAGCATTGCCATTGACCAATGGAGCCAGCAATTATTGGATATAGCACGCTCCCAAGGCGAGTCTGATATTCCCAGAGCGCTCGAAACAGCTAAGCTAATACCACGCTATGCCTCTGCTTACAACGCTGCTCAAGAACAAATTCGTATTTGGCGCAATTTCCTTAATCCTGCACCAGAGCAACAATTTGACCCATTATTGCCAGGAGGGATTCAACAACAGCAGTAATCTAAATTTGTTAGGGTGGATGGGCAGAGGAATGGGATTAAAAAAATTATTTCCCTTACACTCCCACACCCTTTTTAGTGCGAATAGAAAAATAACATAATTCTGTTGAATTTATACATATATGTGAGAAAGATGATTTAATAACTAGTTAGACAATTTGAAAACTTTCCTGTCAACTTTAATGCGGCACTGATCATTTATTTAATGATGAGCTATGATTTCTCACTAGGAAGTAATGATATGACCAAATATCTAGTGATAGCTTAACTGGTCGTAAAAACTATGCAGCGAAAAATTAAACTGTTTGCAAAATGCTTAATTTTACTTTAATAGTGATTAATTTAGCTGATTGCTAACTGTAATTTCAATAAAATTTTTTAATTTTTATATAGAGGCAATAATGTCTAACACTACCAATTTTAATAAAAAAAACACTCAAAATCAAGCATGGCGACACCAATCCCTATATCAAGAACAAAATCTAATTGAAGGAGAAACTCAAGACACAAAAATTGATGAAATACCGGAATTTTCGGAAGAAAGTACGATTTATAACATTTCCAATCGCGGGCGTGTAGTGATTTTGATTGATGGTTCTAACCTCTTTTATGCTGCTTTGCAATTAGGGATTGAAATTGATTACTCCAAGCTACTGTCTTATTTAGTAAAAGACGGTAGACTACTGCGTGCTTTCTTTTATAGTGGAGTTGACCGTACCAACGATAAACAACAGGGTTTTTTGTTATGGATGCGTCGTAATGGCTATCGCGTAGTCACCAAAGATGTAGTTCAATTTCCTGATGGCTCTAAAAAAGCCAATTTAGAAGTAGAAATTGCTGTAGATATGATGACTTTAGCTTCCCACTGCGACACAGTGGTTTTAGTCAGTGGGGATGGAGACTTAGCTTACGCTGTAAATGCAGTTTCCTATAAAGGAGTGAGAGTAGAAATTGTCAGTCTGCACTCTATGGCTAGTGAGAGTCTAATTAATTATGCTGACTGTTTTATTGATCTCGATAGCATTAAAGAAGAAATTCAAAAAGTTTCGAATACTGGCTATATGTAGTTAGTGGTTAGTGGTTAATGGTTGTTTAATACTTACTCCCCACACTCCCCACACTCCCCATCTCCCTTGTCCCCGATCCCCCATCCCTATTTTGTCTGAAAAATATTTTGTACCATTTTTTTATCTGTACTTGCTGCTGCTTTGTCCAGTTCTGCAATTTCGCCACAGTTGAGTTGCCAACCTAAAGTGCCAATATTATCTTGTGCCTGTTCTACACTTTTGGCTCCAGGGATAGGAATAGTTCCCTTGCAGATACACCAGTTGAGAGCTACTTGGGACATGGTTTTATTTCTAGACTGAGCAATCTGTTGTAAACAGGTTAAAAGCGATCGCACCCCTGGTAATAACTGTCTAAACAATAGTCCCCGAATTCCTTTGGGAAACGGGCCTTGCTCAGAATATTTTCCTGTTAATATTCCCAATGCCAAAGGACTGTAGGCAATTAGTTTAATTCCTAGTTCGTCACAAACCTTTTTAATCCCCAGTTGAGTGACAGGATAAGTAGACAGTAATGAGTATTGTATTTGCAGAGTCGCAATTGATATTCCTCGTTCTGCAAACTTTTTATGCACCTGTTTAAGCCGTTTCGATCCGTAATTAGATAAACCTACTCCTTTCACCAAACCTTGTTCGTAGAGATCTCCTAAACCATCCAACAGCGCCCCTTCTTGCCAAGGAGCATAGTTAGCTGTAGACCAGTGCATTTGTACCAAATCTACATTTTTTCCCAAACGCTTAGCAGAGGCTTGACAAGCCCGCACCATAGACTGGCGCGTCAATCTCCAAGGATAAGCAGCAAGTTTAGTGGCAATGCAAATATTTTCTTTACCTACACCTTGATATTCTCTAGTAAATCTTCCTAAAAGTAACTCACTACGACCATTCAATTTTCCCGTTCCGTAAGAGTCGCCCGTATCAAATAAAGTTACACCATGACTTACGCAAAGGTCAAAGACAGCTTGCAACTGGCTATCCATACTTTCATCGTATCCCCACAGCAGCCGATTGCCCCATGCCCAAGTTCCACAACCTATTGTTGGCAGAAAAAGTTTTTTGTCATTTGTCATTTGTCATTTTTCATGAATCATTGGTAAGGGTTTTAGGCTTGTTTACTGAATCACTGATTGGTTTTTTGTGATTAAATAAAAAGCTTTCCCAAAATTCATTATCAAACAATTCAATACATTCAATAAACTTATTCTTTGATTAAGTATTTACCCTTTGTGCAAAAGTAATACTAGGCACTAATGAGCTAGTATCTACGTCAATTATTTCACTGTGCTAAGTCTGCTTCAGTTTTTGGGCAGGCAGTAACTCAACGCGCACGGAATGAACAACTACTGATTAACCAGTTCGTAGACATGATGGCTAGTAAATTTCATAAACAAAGCAGACGATCGCACATGTGGGTAGATAAAAAATCATACAAACTTCAAGATTGCTGGCCTCCTAGCAGGCGATGGCTTAAGTATCTTCTCCCACTACTTTTTTTAATGTCATTCTTGACAACATCTTTGGTTAATAACCTTAACTCTGCAACCGCAGAGGTTTCTCGTCAAGAAATTCGTGGTGTGTGGATGACCAACAATGACTTTAACACCCTCAGGGATCGTACCAAAGTCCAAAATGCCGTTAGACAATTACGGGAATTGAACTTCAACACAATCTATCCCGTGGTGTGGAACTCTGGTTATGTCATGTATCCTAGTGCCGTAGCCAAACGCGAAGGTATCCAACCCTTTGTATTGCGAGGTTCAGATGGACATGATATCTTAGCAGACTTGATTAACCAAGCCCATCGTCAGGGCCTACTTGTGATTCCCTGGTTTGAGTTCGGTTTTATGGCTCCCCAGATGTCGGAACTGGTATTGAACCATCCAGATTGGTTTACTCAGAAACGGGATGGTAGCCAAACTTCCATCAGTGCTGCGGGTGAGGTGATGTGGCTCAATCCCTTTCATCCAAAAGTACAAGAGTTCATCACTAATCTCATCGTCGAAATCGTTACCCAATATGATGTCGATGGTATTCAGTTTGATGACCACATGAGTTTACCCCGCGAATTTGGCTACGACAAATACACAACTGCCTTGTATACTCAGGAAACTCAAAACAATCCACCTAGCAATCCCGAAGATCCAGCATGGATGCGCTGGCGGGCAGATAAGATTACAGCGTTTATGGTACAACTCAATCAAGCTGTAAAAGCCAGAAAACCCAATGCCATTTTCTCCGTTTCCCCTAATTACTACGACTTTGCTTATAAATTCCAGTTGCAAGATTGGCTAGCTTGGCTCGATCAAAATATTGTAGATGAGCTAATCATGCAAGTATATCGTTCCAATTTGGAAAGTTTCGTTGCTAAGCTTTCTCGTCCTGAAATTCAGATATCACAACAAAAAATACCAACAGGCATTGGTATTATGACAGGGTTACGAAATAATCCTGTGCCGATCCAACAAATTAAATCACAGGTGCGGGCTGCCCAAGAACGTGGTTTAGGCGTGGCTTTCTTCTATTACGAAAGCTTGTGGGAATATGCCCCAGAAACACCTGATAAGCGCCAGGCTGCATTTAAAACTCTGTTTGCAAATCCTGCACTCCGTGCCAGAGTTGAGTAATTTCTTTGTGTCTTAGTGTCTTATGTTTTAAAAATGATTTTTGAACCACCAAGGCACAAAGATACTAAGACAGTTGCAGTTACAAGCGTTTCTGTTGGCAGATCGCCATAGTCAACAAGCAAAAACTTTTCCGCTATCTAAATGGAACAATTCATCTCCCGTTAAGTCGTCGAATGTAACGGGAGATGTTTAGTATTTCTGCGTTGATCACTTTGCGGTTAGCTGGGGAGTGTCAATTCCATTCTTTGAATACACGCAGCCAACCAGACTAAACCTACAGCATAGCCAGCGACTACATCAGTAGGCCAATGTACACCTATATACAGCCGAGTTAAACCGATCGCCAAAATTAAAGCGGCAGTTCCGATAAAAATCAGTCGCCGATATTGAGGATATTGCTTTGCTAAGGTGTAACCAATCAAACCATAAATCACCATTGATGCCATAGCGTGACCGCTAGGAAAGCTATAGTGACGTACATTGACAAGATGATCCCACAGCACTGGACGCGCCCGACGAAATAGTTCTTTGAGAAAAATATTCAAGCCGATCGCACCAACTGCGGCTAGAGTTAAGTTATTTGCTTCCCAAGAACGCTGATTGTATGCTGATCTAGTTGCCAATCCCAGACAAACCAACAACAAAACTAGCGGCTCACCCAAAAAAGTGATACTAAGCATGATGCGGTCTAAAAGTGGCGTGTGCAACTTTTGAATTGTTAGTAAAATTACTTCGTCTAATCCAGACCTACGCAACCATGTGGCACATAAAACGAAGGTGGAAACAGCTCCTGATACCAGAATCAGTTTACTATTTGCTTTGTTTAGTTGTTTCTGCACAGGCAGGGTCAAGATAGGTGAATTCCTAACTTTTTTTTGTGCTGGGTTGGTGATAGCTGTTTTTACAGGTAATTTCCTAATGATTTTTGTGTAATCTACAACGATTTCTTGCAAAAGCCAAGCGATCGCATTTGGGTTAATCTCTGGATGGAAAAGAACCAGGACATTTCCTGTCACAGGATTAGCACGAACTTGTGTAATTATTTTCTCTTCTGACAATCTAGATTCCAGGTATGTTTTTAGATTTTCTGAATAATACAGTCCATTGACCTTATATCTAGCCCTGCCTTTGACAGCAGTATGTAGCGCCTGTATCAAAGGATTTCCGTTGGGGAAATGATTGAGAGAATTGCCCATTTTTACGAATTGGAGATTGGGGATCAGGAATCGGGAATCGGGGATCGGGAATCGGGGATCAGGGAATAAAAGAGAAAAATACCTCCTTGTCTCCTTTGTCGTCCTTACCTTCCAGTTCTTAATCTCCTATCCCTACTTTACTAATATCTAATATTTTAAGTATCTAAACAGAGTCAATTACACACTGTTTGTCTGTTAAGAGCACCCCACTAGCGGCACACCATCAGCTACGAATGAAGAAATAAACAACGAATCCTCTTCCCTTCGCCTTCTGCCTTCTGCCTTGTTTGTTTAAAGCTCCCTACTCCCTATTCCCTCTGTCCACTGAGTTTTGAGATACTTCACATTCAATTGACATTAGGTAACGATACACGATACACCAAAGCTTATGGTTGTGTAAATTTTTTCAATGCAAAGTTTTTTAAACTTTCAGTTTAATCAGCATAAGGAGGGATGGACATGGATGCCAATTTGATCGTATCCAACATCCTCAATCCCCCAATCTTGTTTTTTTTCTTGGGAATGACTGCTGTTTTTGTCAAGTCTGACTTAGAAATTCCCGCACCTGTACCCAAACTTTTTTCGCTTTATTTGCTGTTTGCAATTGGGTTTAAGGGAGGGGTAGAACTGATGAAAAGTAGCGTTACTCAAGAAGTAATACTGACACTTGTAGCAGCAGTACTGATGGCTTGTGTTGTGCCGATTTACACTTTTTTTATTTTAAGGCTGAAGCTAGATACTTACGATGCTGCTGCGATCGCTGCGACTTATGGTTCTATCAGTGCTGTTACTTTCATTACGGCGAGTGCCTTTTTAAATGAACTGGGCATTACTTTTGATGGTTACATGGTAGCAGCCTTAGCTCTGATGGAATCCCCAGCCATCATTGTTGGTTTGATCCTGGTGAATCTATTCACTAGTGATGGCAAGCGGGACTTTTCTTGGCCGGAAGTTTTAAGAGACGCATTTCTCAACAGTTCAGTCTTTCTTTTAGTTGGTAGTCTGCTGATTGGATTCTTAACAGGGGAACACGGTTGGCAGGTTTTAGAACCCTTTACTCAGGGAATGTTTTATGGCGTTCTCACCTTCTTTTTACTAGATATGGGGTTAGTCGCAGCTAGAAGAATTAAAGACTTACAAAAAACTGGGGTTTTTCTGATCTCATTTGCCATCCTGATCCCAATAGTCAATGCAGTCATTGGGTTAGCGATCGCCAAAGCAATTGGTATGCCTCAAGGAGATGCACTTTTATTTGCTGTGTTGTGTGCGAGTGCCTCTTACATAGCTGTGCCAGCAGCGATGCGATTAACCGTTCCAGAAGCAAATCCCAGCTTGTACGTTTCTACTGCTCTGGCAGTTACATTTCCGTTCAACATTATTGTAGGAATTCCGCTATATCTGTACGGAATTAACCTATTTTGGAGGTAATGTTATGCACCTAGTCAAAAAAATAGAAATTATTGCCAACTCTTTTGAACTGGCCAAAATTTTGGAGAGTTTAGACAAATCAGGTGTACATGGTCATATTGTAATTCGTAATGTCGCTGGCAAAGGATTACGAGGAACAGCTGAAGATTTGGACATGACGATGCTTGATAATGTTTACATCATCGCGTTCTGTATGCCAGAACAACTCAAGTCAGCTGTGGAAAATATCAGACCCGTACTCAATAAATTTGGGGGAACCTGTTACGTCTCCGATGTTATGGAAATCCGTTCATTAAAATGTGTCGCATCACTATGAGAAGGCAGAAGGGAATCCATCAATAAATTGAAGGATTTCAAGCAAGGATACCTTTTGTCTTCACTCTGGAAGTCTCGTAGACGCAAAGAGGCTTCAAGGGAGAGTAAAAGATCCTTTTACCCTTTTGATAAATATATTTTCTTCTGCCCTCTGCCTTTATTAGGTAAAAAACCTTACATGCAAGGAAGCTTTTCATGGAACGTCGTGACTTTTTAAAGTGGGGAATCTTTGGGGGACTTGGTTTATTGGTAACTGCTAGCGATTTACTCTGGCAGGTAGAACAAGTTCAAGCTGCTGAATTACCCCCAACAGCTGCTCCTTCCCTCAGTCCAGATGCTGCACTGCAAAAGCTGCTAGAGGGAAATCAGCGTTTTGTCCAGCATCAACCTCAATATCCCGATCAATCTCAGACTCGATTGCAGGAAGTAGCTCAAGCTCAACATCCATTTGCAACTATTTTAAGTTGTGCAGATTCGCGAGTGCCTGCGGAAATTATTTTTGACCAAGGCATCGGTGATATTTTTGATGTTCGCATTGCCGGAAATATTGCTACCCCAGAAGCGATCGGTAGTATTGAATATGCAGTTGCTTTGTTGAATACTCCTTTGCTGATGGTATTAGGTCATGAGCGATGTGGAGCAGTCACCGCCGCTGTGCAGAACGAAGTGTTACCTGGTGATATCAGTACTTTTGTCAAGGCAATTAAACCAGTCGTGGCCAAGGTCAAATATCAGCCAGGCGATAAAGTTGATAATGCTGTAATTGCCAATGTGCATTATCAAATTCAACGGTTAAAGCGATCGCCCCTTTTATCTGAGCTATTACAATCCGGGAAATTAAAAATCGTAGGTGGTCGTTATGATTTAGATACGGGTAGTGTAAATATTATCACTTAATAACATACCGTTGGTAATTGGTAATGAGCGATCATCTGCGTCATTACCGATTACTAGCCTTATAAGTCAAGATTTGAGTTAAATAACCGCCGCTTCCACAACCGCACCCTGCATTTTCTCAAATGCATCTATGAGGGTTTGCAACTGCTGATCTGCCTTGAACACTCCCAAACCACGCACTGTGACTTTTCCTGGTGAATAAACAAAACGAGATTTGAGATTTTCTGGTAAATTTCCTGCTAACAAATTCCAAGCAGGTTCTTCCATTGGTGTTTCTAAAACAACGTGTTGTTTTGCTTCTGGTTTAATGCGACTAAAGCCTAGTTTTTTAGCTAATTGTTTCAATTCCATCACTCGCAATAGTTGACTAGCAGGTTTGGGAATTGTACCGTAGCGATCGCTCCACTCGGCAGCAATTTGTGTTAGTTCTTCTTGAGATTTAGCAGCAGCCACCGCACGGTAAGCGCTCATTTTTTGGTCAATATCAGGGATGTAATCAGCAGGAACAAAGGCTGTAAGGTTGAGATCAATTTGGGTATCTTCAACTTGGGGTATTTCTTGTCCCCGGATTTCCCGAATGGCTTCTTCCAACATTTCCATGTATAAATCGAAACCGATAGCTTCCATTTGCCCTGATTGTTCTGCACCCAATAAGTTACCAACACCGCGAATTTCCATATCTCGCACAGCTAATTGATATCCAGAACCCAACTGTGTAAATTCCTGGATGGCTCGTAGACGCTGGCGGGCAGCATCAGATAGTGTGCGTTGCTTCGGGTAAAATAGCCAAGCGTGAGCCTGAATTCCTGCACGTCCTACTCTTCCCCGCAACTGATACAACTGTGCTAAACCAAAACGATGGGCATCTTCAATTAAAATCGTGTTGACACGGGGAATATCTAAACCAGATTCAATAATCGTCGTACAAACCAAAATATCTGCTTCCGCACTACTGAAGGAAAGCATGATCGATTCTAATTCGCCTGCTTCCATTTGCCCGTGAGCGATCACTATTCTCGCCCCCGGGATCATTTCCCGCAACTCATCTGTTCTTTCTTCGATACCTTCGACACGGGGTACGACATAAAACACCTGTCCGCCTCTGTCGAGTTCTTGCCGAATCGCACTGCGGACTGTTTCTGGGTGCATTGGTGCAAGATGAGTCTTGATCGGACGACGGGATGGTGGCGGTGTAGTAATCAAACTCATTTCCCGGATACCCGACAAAGACATATATAAGGTGCGCGGGATGGGTGTGGCTGAGAGAGTCAGTACATCTACCTGAGTTTTTAAAGTTTTAATTTTTTCTTTTTGATTCACCCCAAACCGTTGTTCTTCATCCACCACTAACATTCCCAAATCTTTGAAATTTACATCTTTACTCAATAGTTGGTGTGTACCTACAACTACATCTAATTCACCTGATGCTAGGCGTTTTTGAATATCGCGACGTTCTTGGGGACTGCGGAAGCGGTTCAGTAAACCAATGTTAATTGGGTAAGGTGCAAAGCGTTCTTTAAGAGTGTGATAGTGTTGCTGCGTTAGGATAGTAGTAGGTGCAAGGAGTGCCACTTGTTTGCCGGCGGTGACTGCTTTAAAGATAGCGCGGATAGCCACCTCAGTTTTACCGAAACCGACATCGCCACACACTAAGCGATCCATTGGGCGATTGCTTTCCATGTCCCGTTTCACATCTTGCACAGCTTTGAGCTGATCGGTTGTGGGTTGGTAAGGGAACGAATCTTCTAGTTCTTGCTGCCAAGGCATATCTGCCGGAAAGGCAAAACCTTTTTGTTGCGATCGCGCTGCATATAATTTCAGCAAGTCCACCGCCAGTTTCTTTATAGCTTTGCGGACTTTGTTCTTGGTATTTTCCCAAGCCTTACCAGTCATTTTGTTTAATTCTGGGGGCTTGTCGCTGGTGGTACGAAAACGTGATAAAGCATTAACTTGATCGGCTGCTACCCGCAATAAACCATCTGCATATTGCACCACCAAATAATCACGGGTTTCATTGTTAAGCGTGAGACTTTCCAACTTGAGGAATTTACCGACACCGTGATTTCTGTGAACTACATAATCACCGGGACGGAGTTTGTTGGGGTCTACTTGCTTAGAAGCAGCTTTACGCCGCTTGCGGATATAACCGAAGGTTGCCAGAGTATGCTGCCCGTAAAATTCCCGGTCAGTGACAATCACTGTGCGAAAAGTCGGCAGAATAAAGCCTTCCAACTCTGCCAAACCGGAATATTTCAGAGCAACTGGTACGTGATTAATTTGTAACTTGTCGATCGCCTGGTAGTCACGGGGATTAGGGATAAACTGAGCCGGACAATCGTGTTCTTGCAACAGTGAGACAGAACGACTGGGTTGTGCCGAAATTAACCAAATCGAGAAATTGCGCTCACGCTCTTGTCTAAGTGTTTCGGCAATTTTGGCATAAGCGTGCGGTGTCGTCGGTAGTCCACGACAAGCAAGATTTATACCTTGATTTTCTTCGGCAATTTCTGATAGATATATCTTTTTAAATGCTTGGGAAGCAGCTAAACAATCATCAAAACAACAATGAATTTTTGGTAAGGCGATCAAGGCTGCTTCTAAGGCACGATCACCTTCCTCTTCATCTGCTCCTCTACTCCCTAAAAGTAGCCATTGTTCCTCGGCATTTTCCACCCAGCGATCGCTATGAGCATGACACTGTTCTGGCTCATCAATTGCAATAAAGGTATTTGCTGGTAAATAATCTAATAATGAAGCTGGTTTTGTGAAAGCCAACCCTAAAAACCGACGGCTACCTTCCAACGATGCACCTGCTTCAATCTGTTCTTGTTCGACTGCGGAAAGATAAGTTTTGACATTTTCTAGCCTCTCTCCACTCAATGCTGCCATCACCACAGGCGCAAAGCTAGTGGGAGTAAGAATTAACTGGTCAATTTTATCTAAAGCTGAACGTTGAGTTGCTGGATCAAATTCTCGGATTTGCTCGATTTCGTCCCCAAACCACTCCAAGCGGACTGGTAGTTCAGAAGACACAGGGAACACGTCTACAATATCACCCCGCCGACTCCACTGCCCTTCTGTTTCTACTAATGCAACCCGTTCGTACCCTAGACTCGCTAATTTTTCACTGAAACTATTTAAATCCAACTCCATCCCTTGTTTGAGAGTGAGACACAAAGGAGCAAAGCTAGTTGGTGGTGGTAAGTGGGGTTGCAGGGCGGCGTGAGTGGCGATGATGGCCATTCGGCTGTTAGTGATGGGGTGATGGGGTGAAACTGTCTCCCCATCTCCCAACCTCCCCACCTCCCCATCTTCCTGGGTTCCAAATCTCACTAAGTCTGCCAATACCTGCATCTGTCCCCAAGTCATTTCGGTTTCAGGGTCAAAAGGTTCGTAGGGGGATGCTTCGGATGTGGGATAAAAATGTATAGTTTGCCATCCCATCGCTTCCAGTTGTGCTGTCCAGCGTCCAGCTTCCTCCAAAGTGGCACAGACCACAAATAAATTTTGTCCTTCAGTTTGAGCCAGTGCCGAAGCTAGTAAGCCTTTTGGTAGGCGAGGAATACCATTTAAATGTAAATTTTTTTGCCGATTCAGCTTAGAGATAAATTCTGTGGTGAGCGGCGATCGCCCTAGAGCGCGCACAATGGAAGAAAATGCCATAACTTTTTAAATAGGTGGGAGTCGTTCTGACCAGCAATGCACAATCATAGCGTTTACTTTAACTATTTTAGAAATGTCAACGATAATAGAGCTTTATTTCCAATAAGACAGAGGGCAGATAGCAGAAGGGGTAAGAATTTTCATGTTTGGTTGTCTACCAACATTCATAAGTGGCTTACCTTGAAAATATGTTAGTCCCTAGTACAATTACGACTGGACAATAGCTAATATACGGAAACAGTAGTTTTTTACCATTGACAATTGGCTATTGACTTTACTAAGTAAAGCTAAGTAAGTGTTAAACAACGCATACAGATTCAAATTAAATTTAAGTGTGGTTGCCGATAGCATCGGCAATTTTAAATAATGTCACCAACTGCTGAAATTTTACTTGTTTTATTACTAATCCTTGCCAACGCCCTGTTTGTCATGTCAGAGTTGGCTATTGTCTCAGCTCGAAAGGTACGCTTGCAACAGCTAGCAGAACGGGGAGATCAAAAGGCTCGTGTTGCGTTGGAATTAGCATCCTCCCCCAATCAATTCTTAGCAACTGTCCAGGTAGGGATCACTCTGTTAGCAATTTTATCTGGTGCTTTTGGTGAATCAGTGATCGCCAAGAGACTGGTTCCTATTTTTAATTCTATCCCTTTTTTGGCACCTTATAAAGATGTGACCGCTTCTGTAATAGCGGTTTTAATCATCACCTATCTGACGTTGATTATAGGCGAATTGGTTCCGAAACGAGTAGCATTAAACCACCCAGAACCAATTGCCTCCATTGTTGCTATTCCGATGCGGATGTTGGCAACAATTGGTTCACCTATCGTTTATTTACTCAGTATTTCTACAGATGCTGTATTGCGAATTTTAGGCATTAGACCATCCACAGAACCACAGGTAACAGAAGAAGAAATCCGAGTTTTAATTGAGCAAGGTACTGAAGAGGGGACTTTTGAGGAAGCTGAACAAGATATGGTAGAGCGAGTATTTCGCTTAGGCGATCGCCCTGTTAATTCTTTTATGACACCGCGTCCAGATATTGTTTGGCTAGACTTGGATGACTCTGCCACAGAAAATCGCCAAAAGGTAATTGAGAATGGTTATTCTCGGTATCCAGTTTGTCAAGGAGGACTAGATAATGTTCTCGGTATAATTGCTGTGACTGACTTGTTGGCTCGGAGTTTGTGTGGAGAACAGCTAGATTTAACTGTAGGATTGCGAAAGGCTGAATTTGTCCCAGAAAGCACCCGTGGCTTAAAGCTTTTGGAGTTGTTCAAACAAACCGCCACTCATATGGCGCTGGTAGTAGATGAATACGGTGTGATTCAGGGATTAGTCACTCTTAACGACGTGATGATTGAAATTGTTGGTGATGTTCCTACAGCAGATGAACTGGAGAATCCCCAAGCTATACAACGGGAAGATGGTTCTTGGTTATTGGATGGAATGTTATCTGTAGAAGAGTTTTTTGAAATGTTCGACCTTGAGGAATATCTACGAATTCATCAGGGAAATTACCAAACATTGGGTGGTTTTGTGATTACCCATCTCGGCCGAATTCCCGCAGCAGCCGATCACTTTGAATGGCAAGGTATGCGTTTTGAAGTGAT
This sequence comes from Fischerella sp. JS2, assembly GCF_032393985.1. Lineage (NCBI taxonomy): Bacteria > Bacillati > Cyanobacteriota > Cyanophyceae > Nostocales > Hapalosiphonaceae > Fischerella > Fischerella sp. JS2. Next base: position 4,851,055 of record NZ_CP135918.1, on the reverse strand, counting down.
GGATATGGATGGTAATCGCGTTGATAAAGTTCTGGTGATACCACAACAGATGCTATCTGATCGGGAAAAAGGAGATTAGGCGTTTGGGGAGGTGTGAGGGGTGTGTAGACACGCTCATAGGCTTAAGGCAGGGTGGGGTGTGAGAAGTAGAAGAACAAAATATTTTTTTACTCAGCACACTTCCCCTACTCCTCACACTCCCGATTCTAGGCTGTTTTAAAAAATCTAATAATCTCACGAACATGATCAAGAAATTGCCCATCGGTAGAAAGTTGAGCGATCGCAGCCCTTGCTTCTCTTGCTAAACGTTCGTGTTCTATTTGATTTATGGCGCGTAGTTCTTCTAAATTGGCAGAAAGACGAGCCAATTCTTTGCGTGTATCTTCTGTGTTACGTTGCTGATTTGCTACTAGCGAGTAGGAATTTTCGGGGTCTAGTTGTTCTTCTATGCGTTTAATTCTGTCTTCGGTGACATCAAAGCGGTTACGGAGTTCGACAATATCTTGGCGAGGATACTTCCATTCACTCCCAATTGCAGTTAAGCGTGTATATAAATATTCATAAGCACTAATCGCTGGACGTAAACCTGTTAAGAGTAAAGCTGCACCAGAACCGAAATATCCAACAGCACTAATACCTTTAACAGCGAGAATATAAAGACCGATGGCTGAGATTAAGTGTAAAGCAATGGCAATTAAGAGCGATCGCTTGGCCAAAATCTTCACATAATCTACTTGTTTGTGATCAACAGGGATTTCCTTTTCTGTTGATTGTTCTGCCTCTGCTAATACTTCTTTCGCTTTAAAATAGACATTCCAAGGCACTGTCACAATCACTAACAACCACCAAAAACTTGCACCACCAATCACCCAATCCAAAAAGTTACCAGAAGGTAAATGAAACCATTGGAATATACTAAAAATTAGCAATACAGAAACAACAATTCCAATACTGGAACTGAGAAAAAAGTTAAAATACATAATACTCTAGTTCCCATGAAGGTATTTTTTCCATCATGGCTTTGAGTTAATAGAAGAGCATAAAAGCTTGTGATGGTTTTCAGAGCTACACATTTTGGCATACCCCCCGTTGCTTGAGAAATTGCTTTAGCCTAGCTGGTTTTATGGATTAGTTGTGGGTTTTAGAAATAGCCATGCGACAAAAAATGTCGCTGCTGTGAATAATTGCGTTAAATCCAATGCAGATAGATATCCATCTGCAAACGAAGCAATACTTCTGTCTGTAATGCCAAACAACCAAGAAGAGATGCCAAACAACCAAATTCCATTCTTAAGATAGCCAACAAATTCCTTTGATTCAGAAGGTTGCTGGTTATTCATACTTTTTTGTCTCCGTTAGTTAAGAAATACGCAAAGAATCTAGATATGACGAAAAACCACTAGTAGCTGCCTTGGCTACCAGTGAAATACCCATGCGATATTCACTACATGCACTTTTTGCCTCTGATTACTATTAATTTCTGTATAACTATATTAATAAATATTTTTAGCTATTGACATAACTATCCAAAGATACATGTGTGGGAAGTTTCATTCATAGCGCTTCGTGATCGCCGCCAGTGCACCTGCTGCTAACAAACACATTAGACCTCTTGCATGAATCCTAAAAACCCCTCTCAATCACCCCTCCCCCCGTTCACGGGGGGAAGATTTAGTTCCCTCCCCGTAAACGGGGAGGGGTTAGGGTGGGGTAAAAAATATTTGTGCAAGAGGTCTATTGCATCGATTCAGAAATAGGGATGAGTTCTAGGTGCAGCAGCAACATTCAACCATCAACCCTTATACGCAAACAATGCGATCGCGTCCCTGTTTTTTGGCTTCATAAAGTGCTTCATCTGCGGCTGTGATCAGGGTTTCTGCTCTAAGGTTGTGAGTAGGAATTATACTTGAGACACCGAAACTTACAGTGATAAAGTCACTGATTTGAGATTGAATATGGGGTAATTTTAATAGTTTGATCGCTTTTTGAATTGCTTGGGCAACGGCGACAGCGCCTTGCTGTGTTGTAGAAGGCAAAATAATGGCAAATTCTTCGCCTCCGTAACGAGCAACTAAGTCTGCTGGACGCTTAAGGGTGTTACGCATGGCTGCGGCTACCCTTTTTAAACAAGCATCGCCTGCTTGATGTCCGTAGTGGTCATTGTAACTTTTAAAATAATCTACATCACATAAGATTAAAGATAAATACTGTTGTTCTCGTGCCATGCGTCGCCATTCTTGGGATAGGTATTCATCAAAGCGGCGACGATTTGCTACTTGCGTTAAGCCATCTAAAGTTGCGAGGCGTTCTAATTCTAAGTTTGCTTTGCGCAGAGCAATTTCGGCGGCTTTAGCTGCATCTTCAGCTCGTTTGCGTTCCCAAATTTCTTGTTCTAGGGCGATAGTTCTTTCGCGCACTTGTTTTTCAAGGGTACGGTTGTAGTCTGCTAAAAGTTGTTCTGTGTGTTTGCGTTGTGTGATGTCGATGACTACTCCATCCCAGATATTATCTCCGTTGGCTTGCTGTTCTGCTTGGGCTATGACTTGAATCCATTTCACCCGTCCAGAAGGAGTAATGATGCGGTGTTCAAGATTAATTGATTCTGGCTTGTGCAGAGATTCTGCAATCAGACTTTGGATAGCTAGGCTATCATCTGGATGAACTAAAGACCAAAGGTTTTGAGAATCCTGGATGATCGCTTCTGGTTCTAGTTCGTAAATTTCCCGACATCTGGGACTTAAATAAGTAAATTCATCATAACCATCAGGATGCAAGATATACCGATAGATCATGCCTGGTACATTTTCTGCTAGCCTACGAAACTGGGCTTCACTCTTCTTGAGAGCGTCTTCTGCTTGTTTGCGAGCAGTAATATCCATAGAAACACCAATCATTCCCTGGATGTTACCTTGGTCATCATAGAAGGGATTAGCCATCCCCTCTAATGTGCAACCATTGGTTGTAGCTGTGACGTAATAGGGAACACCTGTTGTTAGAGAATTGCGGAATGCTGCTACTACCTCTGGTAAATCGCCATACATCTCAAATACTGATTGACCAACAGCTTCTCCTGGCTTTAATCCCAATCCTTCTAATCCCTTTCCTTCTGAGAGGGTAAAGACCCCTTTTTTATCCATTGCCCAAAGAATTAGGGGAAAATTATTAACTACGGTACGTAAGTATGCCTCGCTTTTTTGTAGTGCTTCAGCTAAAACGGCTGCCTCTGCTTGTTTACGTTCTGTGATATCTTGAAATATTGCGATCGCATAAGCTACTTCACCACTGTCATCAAATATAGGAATAACCTTCATCTCTAGTGCGATCGTTTTTCCTTCACGGTAAATCTCTAAATCATCAGCATTTGCCACTTTCCCTGCTAATGCTTGTACTGATGGTAGTTGTTGACTAGGGTATAGTTGATTAGTACCAGCACGATAAATTTCATAGGCACCAGCAATGTGTTCGCTTACCAAATTCAGAACTTGACCTGCACCCAGTAAATTTTGCCCATTTTGATTGATGTAAGAATAGTTGCCATTTTTTTCGATGACAGCCACTCCTAAGGGTAAAACTTCTAAGACCTGATACAATCGCTGTTCAGCAAAGGGCAATATCGCACTCAAGGCTTTCATCGCATTAACGAGTTTTTATTATTATTTATTGGCTTGCCATCAAATTTATAGATTTGACAAGTTGTCTTATTGATAAGAGTTTATAATCTATTCATTACTATCTTTATTGACCATTTCAGGATGTTTTTTTATTTATTTCTAAGTCTGTCTTCAAGAAGCTAGAAATTAGAGATAGCGATCGCTTATTTTAAATACTGGTATCATAATTAACAAAAATCATGAAATTGCTTAAAAATAATTCTGTATAAATTATTTAACTATAGTAACGATTTAATTCAGTTAATATCATGAAAAAACCAGTTAATTTTTAACAGTAACTAAATAAAATACCTCGGATTATACTGAGTTCATCTCAGGAAAGGGAAAAGGTTAAAGGACAAAGGCAATAAATTCTTTATTCTCCCCTGTCCTCCTTGTCCCCCGTCTCCCTTCCCTTCTTTCACTTATCTTTAAACGTCCATACACCATCATCCCAATCTGCATCTGATGGAGGTTTTTGCAGCCAGTATAGACAACGGTTGTAATGCATCTTTGCAGCTTGGTCATTTTTGTCTATTTCCAAAACTCTGGCAAACTCAGCTTTGGCAGAGAAAAACTGACGATTCAGATAAAAATGCCGTCCTTTTTGATAATGTTCAATAACTTGTAATTTTTCACTGCTTATATTTTCAGAACGCAAGCCTACTAATTCATATATGGCTACTGGCTCATTTCTACCCTTCACACGAATGTAATCTAGTTCTCTAGCCCAGATATAATCTTTACAGGGGTGGTATGTTTTGTCACTGATAATAATGTCACAGCCGTACTGCTTGCTGACACTTTCTAGACGAGAACCAAGGTTGACTCCATCACCAATTGCTGTAAATTCCATCCGTTTGCTAGAACCAATATTGCCACTGATGACCACATCAGAATTAATACCAATACCAATATTAATGCGTGGCTTGTTACGGGCATGACGACGGGCATTAAATTCTTGCAGACGGCGGCGCATTTCTAAAGATGTCTGCACAGCCATCCAAGCGTGTTCTTGCAAAGGCAAGGGAGAACCATACACAGCCATGATGGCATCTCCTATATATTTATCAAGAGTACCCTTATACTTAAATACAGCTTCTACCATAGATTCAAAATATTCATTGAGCATACTTACCACTTCTTCCGCTTCTAGGTTTTCTGTCAAAGTGGTGTAGCCACGGATATCCGAGAATAAAATTGAAACTTCTTTGCGATCGCCTCCGAGTTTAGCGTCGTCCAATTTCAGTAATTCTTCTGCCAATTCCTGAGTCATGTAGCGATACATCGTACTCTTGAGGCGCTTTTCATCACTAATATCATCCATCACTATTAGCGCCCCCCGTACTTGACGATGATCGCTAGCATCGGCAATTGTATTAATCGATAAATTTACACTGTGTTGCACTTCGTCATTAGATACTAAGGTGCGATCAGGGTAATACTGTTCGCGATATTTGATCTCTGCTGCATTTAAAGCATGGTGACACCATTTTTTAAAGTTACCTTCTTTAATTCGAATGATGTCAGTAATTAATTTACCTTCTAATTTGTCTTCTGTTTCCCAACCTAACAAGCGCTTGGCACTTTCATTTACAGCGATAATATGACCAGCTTGATCTGTGGAAATCACACCATTAGAAAGACTGCGAAGAATATCTCGCTGCATTTGTTCTTGTTGCTTGACTGTAGCAAATAACTTCGCGTTTTGCAGTGCTACTCCCGCTTGAATATTAAAAGCTTCCATAAACTCTTCGTCGTTGCGATCAAAGCTAGCTTGGAAGCATTCAGGCGCTTGGGGCCAATGGATGGGGTTATACAGAGGAAAATCACCAGTTTTCTTTTTATTAACTAGTTGGGTGACACCAATCAATTCGCGATCAGCATTAAATACTGGCATACAAAGTAAGCTACAAGTACGATAGCCATTTTGCTGATCAATTTGTTTGGCTGTATCCGAGTCAGGATGGTTATACAAGTCAAAGGGAATATTTAGTGTTTTGCCGGATGCTGCGACTATACCAGCGAATCCTTTGCCAATGGGGACACGTAACTCTTTGGTAGAACCATTATCTTGATTGATTTTCGTCCATAATTCATGGCGATCGCGATCTACTAACCATAGCGTACTGCGATCAGCGTTCATTAATTCCTTGGCTTCATCCATCACTCGCTTAAGGGTATCTTCTAAGTCGAGACTGCTTTGAGAAAGGGATTTAATCGCCTTCATCAGTGCTGCTGCGGCCCTTTGTTTTTGAGTAGCGACATAAAAAGAGCGCGACGACTCTAAAATTAAACGAATAGAAGGGGCAAATTCCTGAAATAGCTGTTCATCAACACTAGTAAAGCCTCTGATATCAATTCGTTCTGATAGTGGTGCATGAAAATTGTTGGCATATTTTAATTTATTCAGCAATTGCACCACTGCCACTAACCGCCCTTGTTCGTTTAACAAAGGCAAAGCCAGCATTGTATAGGTACGGTAGCTGGTGCTTTTTTCTTGTTCTTGGGCAAAACGAGAACGTGGATCGTCGTAAAAATCAAAGGGAATATTGATCACCTGTTTATAAGTAGCTACTTCCCCAGCAATACCTTTGTCAGCCGGGATGCGAATTTCTAAAGAGCGATCGCCCTCCCCCCCAGCTACAATTGACCACAGTTCTTGTTTTTCTTCATCCAGTAAAAATATTGTCGTTCGGTCTGCTCCTAATAATTCTCCTGTTTTTAAAGTGATAGATTGTAACATTTCTTGCAAGATTGTCTCAAAGCCATGAGAGTCCAGCATGGATAAGGTTTGATTGACAATCAGTAACTTTTGTTCTACTTCCTTAACGACTTGTTTAAAAGTATCCTGCTTGAGAGGAGCAAGAAACGAAGAAATAGTCCCTTGTCTTTTGGCAAGAGTACCCACAGGAGTAGTATTTTGCGGCGAGTCGTGGTTTTCGCTGCGAACACCTATAATCAAATCGGCGGCTTCACCGCAACTACGTTGTTGAACTGACATAACTGACTTTTGATATAGGTAATGGTTTTATGTGTTTAAGAATGTCGTTAATACTTATGTAAATGTTGCTACCAGCTAGGCTAGATTAACATTATCCACAGTTTAATCTTTCTATAGAGTAAGCGTCACCCTGAATACGGAGGAAAAGATGGGGCGATGAGGAGATAAGATGATGGGATGGTGGGGTGATGGGGTGATAGAGTGATAGAGTGATAGGAGACAAGAAGTTGATTTTATTACCATATTTTTAATCGTAAATCCACTAGCATTAAATAGATACCATAGTCCAGGCTAAGCGTAAAGCTCAGCTTTGTGTCTTGGTGCCTTAGTGGTTTAAAAGACACGAAGAAATAAAAACTAGCTTTGCGCAAAAGGTAGTTTTTTTAAACGCAGAGTTACGCAGAGGAAGCGCAAAGGGGCGCGGAGGTTTGAGGAAGATTTTTCGCTGGGGATTAATGAGAGGTTAGACTTAGCTGTTCTACTAATTTATTAATATGGGTTTGCTCATGAGTTGCCATGAGAGAAATTCTGATTCTACTGGTAGGAACGGTGGGAGGACGAATCGCAGGGGCAAAAATGCCAGCAGATTTAAGTTGGTTTCCTGCTTGGAGTGCGTCTGTTGCGCTAGCAAATTGCAGCCCCAGAATGGGTGATTCTGAAGGTAGTAGTTTGAGATTGGGTAAGTGTTGGTGTATTAAGTTTTTTAAGTAATCTACATTTTTCCACAATTGTGTGCGGCGTTGTGGTTCTTGTTGAATAATATTGATTGCTGCTAATGCTGCGGCTGTATCTGCGGGTGAGACGGCTGTAGTATAAATCCAACTCGGGGCGCGATTTCGTAAATAGTCAATGAGTGTTGCACTTCCAGCTACATAGCCACCTAAGCTAGCTAAAGCTTTACTCAATGTCCCCATTTGTACTATTTGCTTACCTGTACAGCCGAAATATTCGACGCACCCTGCACCTGTTTTTCCTAATACCCCAGTAGCATGGGCTTCATCGACTAGCAGCATACAGCTAAATTCTTGGGCTAGATCAACTAGTGCAGGTAAAGGACATAAATCTCCATCCATACTAAAGACGCTATCGGTAGCGATCAAACAGCGTCGATAGTCTTGGCGTAATGTTTGTAACTCGCTTTTGACTGCTTCGACATTACAGTGGGGGTATTCAACAATTTTTGCACCACTGAGAATTGCCCCATTTTTAAGGCTGGAGTGATTATACTGGTCAGCTAAAATTAAATCTCGCTTGCCTACTAAGGCTGTGATTGCACCCAAATTTGCTAGATAGCCGGAACTGAATACAACTGCATCTTCTGTTTGCTTTAGGGATGCGATCGCTTTTTCTAGTTCTCTGTGGATTTTCTTATGCCCACTGAGTAACCGAGAACCAGTACTGCCAGTGCCAAATTCTTGCACAGCAGCAGTAGCCGCAGCTATCAAACGTTCATCCCCAGCCAATCCTAAATAATCATTACTGGCAAAATTAATTACTTCCCGCCCTTGAAGTAATACTGTTGCACCAGGAAGACCGTCAATAGTATGTACTGAACGATACCAGTCTGCACGGTGAATTGTTGCTAGAGATTGTTCTATCCAAGCGTAGGGATCGGGCATTGGGGAGTGTGGGGAGTGTGGGGAGATGGGGAGAGTAGTTCAGTTATTAGTTATCAATAGGACTTACGCAGTAGTAACGGAAAAACGAACCACCCTCCGGGTACTCTACCTTGAAGCCGCTGAGTCGTAAAGCGACACGCTGCGCGAACGTGTCTACGTGACGGAAACCGCTTTTTTTTGGGGGGCTGGACTCACAAAGGACACAAAGAAAGAGGCTTTCAGAGAGATTTTGCGTAAGTCCTAATCAAATTATATTACTTACTGTTAACTGTTAACAGTTAAGTGATTTCTAACCACTAACAACTAACTACTAACAAAAAACTAATAACTAAGATAATAATAAATAATTACTATTGACAATTGACAATTGACTAATAACTACATTCTGTACTACTAAGATGAGCGATCGCTTGTCTGAGCCATTCTTCTACGTATGCGTCTTTTGGTAGTCCAATATCTTCGCTAACTACATGCAAAGCGTGACTTACTTCAGTTGGAGTGTATCCCAATGCGAGGAGAGCCATTTGCACTTCTTCGAGAATTCCTGGTGCTGGTCCGCCTGTAGCGACGAAGAAGCCTGCTGTTTTGCGCCATTCGATTAATTTGCTTTTCAATTCTAGACAAATGCGTTCTGCGGTTTTTTTACCGACGCCAGGTGCTTGAATCAACAATTGAATATTACCAGTGATTATAGTCTGGACTAACTCTGGAACTTCTAGAGTATCTAATAAAGCGATCGCCAAAGCAGCACCGATACCACTCACACTCAGCAAGTGGCGAAATACATCCCGTTCTGCTGGGGAACCAAAACCGTACAGCAACGGTACTTCCTCACGAATTTGGTAATGGGTAAATAGTTGTACTTCACCTCCCGATTCTGGTAGCTGCTGTGCTAACCGCGCTGGGATTTGTAAATCGTAACCAATACCGTTGACTTCGAGAGTGAGAATATGGCGATTTCCACTCTGTTTTTGAATGCCAGCAACGATGCCTTTAAGATAACTAATCATTATTCCATCAGTCCAAAATATTTTAAGCCTTCCAAGATACCACCTGCACAGGCATTTTGTGCCAAGTAGCGGTGGTTAGCGGGATTTTTATTGTGCCAGTGGAGTAACTCTGGGCGAGCATTCCCAACAATAATCCCTCGTTCATTGCCTGTTGCGAATAAAGCAATATCATTACCAGAATCACCACAGACAACAGTTTGCTCTGCTACAAATTTCCACTTTTGGCGAAGAAACTGTACTGCCTGACCTTTATCGCTTCTGCGAGGCACAATGTCAAGGTCTATACCACTACTGTAGATTAACTTTACATTTAAATTAGATTTGAGCAACTCTGACTCTAGTTTTGGTAAAACTGCTACAGATGCCTCCTGTTCTAGGAAAAAACTTACTTTGAAAGGACGTTGTTCAGAATTTGGCTGTGGTTTTAACTCAGTGAATTCCGCAGTTTTAGATAACACTAAATTTCTGTCCCAACCCTGTGAAAGTATTGCTGCCCAAGTAGAGTCTGGGCTGTCGTTACCATCCAAGTATATTTCTGTTCCTACAGATAAAATTAGGGCATCTGGTTCAAGAAGATTTTTTTCTTCTTGCAGTTCACGGTACAGAACAGGCGATCGCCCGGTAGCATAAACAATTTTTGTACCATATTCTTCACGATGTCTTTGCAGGCGCTCATTCAATAGCAGCAGCGCTTGATCATCACCTACGAGAGTATGATCTAAATCAGTTACAAACAAAAATCCAGCCACGGCTACCTCTTTGGATGTTAGGTTTACATCAAAAGTGTATGCCGTTTTTGCTCCAATCTTATCTTGGCTAATAACTCAAGTCTACTAAAGTAGCAAAATTCAATAACTTAGTCATCTCAAGATGACTTTTACTATCAGCCTGGAACTTTAGTTCTAGGCGTACTTAGAGCAAGATGCAAGATATGCTCGCTCCAAATTATCCTCGCTAAATCTGCGTTTTGTAACGCTTCTTTCTAGAACGTAAGACTGACTAATTACTTACGATATCAAGCTTGGACATTGAGCATTGGGCATGGTGACAAAATAACTAATGATCACCAACTACCCATTACTAACTACGTTCTTGATACTTATATATAAAAATCGATAGTTATCATAGTATTTTGATTATAGTTTTGCTCTTGACATTTTTCATCTACTAAACTAGATAATACCAATTTGAAAAAAGAATACAACACATGGATTATATAAAACCTCACCCCAACCCTCCCCTTAGAAAGGGGAAGGTGCCGTCAGGCGGGTGGGGTTATTTGTCGCAAACACTATTTGAATTGGTATAGGCTAACAACTTACCACTTTACTTATGACGCAAAGTATGTAGATGAAAACAGAGGAGAGACTTGGAATTGATGCAATATAGAAATATATAGATTTAAATCAATAGTCACTATTTGATAAAAAATGTATAAGAATTTATTACAATAATTATCGTTGAATTGTCTAGGTAAGTAATTCCATTTTGAGAGACATAAGGATAATCTATATTTAATAAGATTAAGCAAATATAAATTTGTTTGAACTCCCATAGCAACGTTGTCTGGAAGTAACGGTTGTAATGACACAGCCGCTATTCGATCTTGCTGCAAATTTAGAGGTGAGTTAATGGCTCAGTTTCTGCTTGAAACGGTTTGGTTAGTACCTTTATATGCGTTAATAGGTGCGCTTTTAGCTGTGCCTTGGTCGCCGGGAATTATTAGGCGTACAGGGCCAAGACCGGCAGGGTATGTCAATTTAATCATGACATTTTTAGCATTTCTTCATGCTACTTTGGCATTTCCTGCTACTTGGAATCAACCTGCATATCAAGTATTTATACCTTGGTTAAGTACTGCGGGTTTAAATCTCTCCATTGATTTAGAAATTTCCTCGATCACTGTTGGCGCAATGATCGTAGTTTCTGGCTTAAATTTGCTAGCACAGATTTATGCCATTGGCTACATGGAAATGGACTGGGGTTGGGGACGCTTCTATTCTTTGTTGGGATTATTTGAAGCGGGACTATGCGCCCTTGCCTTGTGCAACAACCTATTCTTTAGCTATGTAATTCTGGAAATCCTGACTCTCGGAACTTACTTGCTGGTTGGGTTATGGTTTATCCAACCTTTAGTAGTCACTGGTGCGAGAGATGCGTTCCTAACTAAGCGGATAGGCGACTTATTCCTGTTGATGGGGGTACTGGGACTATGGCCTCTATCAGGAACTTGGAATTATACAGAACTAGCAGAGTGGGCAGCTAGTGCTAATGTAAATCCAACACTAATCACACTGGTTGGTTTGGCGCTGATTGCAGGGCCAATGGGTAAATGCGCCCAGTTCCCTTTGCATCTGTGGTTGGATGAGGCAATGGAAGGGCCTATCCCCAGTACTATTTTGCGTAATTCAGTGGTAGTTGCGAGTGGTGCTTGGGTGCTAGTAAAATTACAACCTGTTTTTAGCTTATCGCCTATAGTTTCTAACGCGATGGTTGGTATCGGTGCAGTCACGGCGGTAGGTGCTTCCTTAATTGCGATCGCTCAAGTTGATGTTAAACGCTGTTTGTCTTACTCTGTGAGTGCCTACTTAGGTTTGGTATTTATCGCTGTAGGTACGCAGCAAGACGAAGCGGCGCTGTTGTTGGTACTTACCCACGCTTTAAGCGCAGCATTACTGGTGATGAGTGCAGGTGCTGTTGTCTGGAACAGTATTACCCAAAATGTTACTTTGTTGGGTGGACTATGGTCACGTCGTCCAGTTTCCGGCTTAGCTTATATTGTTGGTATTTTAGGACTAATTGGTTTCCCTCCTCTAGGTAGCTTTTGGGCATTGTTGAAATTAGCAGATGGACTATGGACAACCAAACCTTGGCTAGTTGGAGTAGTAATAGCAGTCAATGCTTTGACAGCTTTTAGCTTAACCAGGGAATTCAGTCTCATTTTTGGTGGTAAACCCAAGCAAATGAGTGAGCGATCGCCTGAAGTTGGCTGGCAAATGGTGTTACCAATGATCATTTTGATGAGCTTTACTCTTCATTTACCCTTAATTTTGCAAAGCTTATCACTTCTACCTAGTTGGGCTGAATTAAATAAAGATGTTGCACTACTGTTAATTTGGTCAAGTATTTTTGGTTGCAGCATCAGTGGTGTAATTTATCTGGGCAATGTGCCAAAACCAATTCGCCTACCTTGGAAAGGTTTACAAGATTTAATCGCCTACGATTTTTACACTGCTAAACTCTATCGGATGAGTATTGTTTTGAGTGTTGACCTCATTTCTAAACTAGCCGACATTGTTGATCGTTTCGTAGTTGATGGCATTGTTAACTTGGTTGGTTTAGCTTCCATTGGTGGTGGCGAAAGTCTTAAGTATAGTACCTCTGGACAAACTCAATTTTATGCCTTCACTGTTCTGTTAGGAGTTGGTGTTTTAGGAATATTCGTCACTTGGCCCTACTGGGGAAATCAGTTCTTAGACATGATGTACTTGTCTCGCTAACAGTGCATCAAGTCAAAGGCGATAAGTTTTTTATCTCTGGTATTTGAGGAGCATTTCAGTGGAGAGAATTTTTTCCAGAAGAAATATACTGAAGCTAGGTGCAGGAGCATTAGGTACAGGAGTGGTAACAGCCGGTGTTGGCTCTCAATTAGTTTCTCCACCAAAAGTAATTGCCGAAAATAATATATCTCCCGACCAAGCATTGCAACAACTTCTAGAAGGTAATGAACGTTTTGTCAACAGAAAACGGAAAAATCCCCATCAAAGTTATACACGTCTAACAGAAGTTGCCAAAGGTCAAAAACCTTTTGCTTCTATTCTCAGTTGTGCAGATTCGCGTGTTCCTTCAGAGATTATTTTTGACCAAGGATTTGGCGATTTATTCGTATGCCGCGTTGCTGGTAATGTTGCCACACCAGAAGAAATTGGCAGTCTCGAATTTGGCAGCTTAATATTAGGTTCAAAAGTAATTATGGTGCTGGGACATGAAAGATGTGGTGCAGTAGATGCCACAATCAAAGGCGCTCAAGTCCCAGGTCAGATTGGTAGTTTAGTGGCTGCTATACAACCTGGTATAGAACAGTCAAAAAATCAACCCGGAGACAAGTTAGAAAATGCTTGTAAAGCCAACGTCAGGGCACAAATAGAGAAATTGAAAAAATCAACTGTTCTCTCTCAATTAATTCAAGAAAATAAACTCAAAATTGTTGGTGGATACTATGACTTAGATACTAGTAAAATCACGATTGTTAGTTAGCAAATTTACTTAAGTATATCGACACAAATAAAGCTAACTGGTGAGGATGGTCAATAGTTAATTGTCAATGGTCATTTGTCACTCGGTATGGGATGAGTAATTAATTTTTCTCCTTTGTCCTTCTTGTCTCTCTTTCCTTCGTCCGTACTTTAAGAACATCAATTTTACCATTCCAAATTATGCTCAGCGTTTTAATTTGGCTCCCGATTTTTGCGGCTGCTGTCATCGCATTATTACCAGGAAATATTTCTGCTAATCGTGTGCGTTTAGGAGCATTGTTTGCTTCTGGAATAGTACTGTTGTGGAATCTTTTTCTCTTACTCAAATTTGATATCAACAATCCAGGGATGCAGTTAAAAGAGTATCTCCCCTGGAATGAAACCCTTGGCTTAAGCTATCAGCTTGGGGTAGATGGACTTTCGATTTTACTGCTGATTTTAAATAGTTTGCTCACCTGGATTGCTATTTACAGCAGCAGTCAGCAAATAGAACGTCCTCGCCTTTTCTACTCTCTGGTGTTGTTAGTAAGTGGTGGAGTTGCAGGCGCGTTTTTAGCAGAAAATTTACTATTATTCTTCCTGTTCTACGAACTAGAATTAATACCCTTTTATCTGCTAATTAGTATTTGGGGTGGTCAAAGACGAGCTTATGCTGGTATTAAGTTCCTGATTTATACTGCCGTTTCCGGCGCATTAATTCTGGCTACCTTTTTGGGTATTGTCTGGGTGACAGGTTCCTCTAGCTTTAATTACGATGCCCTTTCTACTCAGACTCTATCAGCAACATTGCAAATTGTTCTGTTGGTAGGAATCATACTAGGCTTTGGGATTAAAATTCCCTTGGTTCCCTTGCATACTTGGTTGCCAGATGCTTACGTTGAAGCTTCCGCCCCGATTGCCATTCTGCTTGGTGGTGTACTGGCGAAGTTAGGAACTTACGGAATTTTGCGCTTTGGGATGGCTTTGTTTCCCGATGCTTGGAGTACTCTCGCACCAAGTTTGGCAATTTGGGGTGCAGTCAGTGCCATGTATGGGGCAGTAACAGCGATCGCTCAAAAAGACATCAAGCGCATGGTGGCATACAGTTCCATCGGTCACATGGGTTACATTCTCCTGGCTGCTGCTGCTAGTACTCCCCTTGCCCTTGTTGGTGCAGTTGCCCAAATGGTTAGCCACGGTATTATCCTAGCCATTCTCTTCCACCTAGTCGGAGTTGTAGAAGCCAAGGTGGGAACCCGGGAGTTGGATGTCCTCAATGGCTTAATGAATCCTATACGCGGTTTACCCCTAACCAGTGCCTTATTAGTTTTAGGCGGTATGGCTAGCGCGGGTATTCCTGGAATGACAGGATTTATCTCTGAATTTATCGTTTTCCAAGGTAGTTTCTCTGTCTTCCCCATCCCTACTCTATTGTGTGTAGTAGCTACTGGCTTAACCGCAGTTTACTTTGTCATTCTCCTCAACCGTACCTGTTTTGGTAAACTTGACAACAACCTTGCCTATTACCCACGAGTCCTGTGGCACGAAAAAATGCCAGCCCTAGTTTTGGCAGCCTTAATTTTGTTCTTAGGAGTACAACCCACTTGGTTAGTGCGTTGGGCTGAACCAACAACAACAGCAATGGTTGCAACCATTCCTCCCATCGAAAAACCAGTGACTCAGCAAGTAGCCCTGAAATAAAGAACTAAAAATGGTACAAGCACTAGATAAACCTACAACTAAATTACCGCCTTCTACTCATGAATTTGCAGAAATAATTCACCGTTTAGAAGCTGGCGGTTCAATGTTACCGGATACGCCAGAAAATTTGATGCAAATTATCGGCATTTATAAGGCTTATGCAGTGCCGATGGATTTCTACTGGCGTGACTTACTTTATATTGCCGAACAGGTTTTTTTAGATCCGTTTCCCTTCTTTAAATACTTTATTTCTCAGGAGTATTTAGAGCGGCATAATCATTATGCTGGTGACGATGCTGATTTGCGAATTTGGCGTGGTGAAGCAACAGCCCATCCAGAACTTTTGGCATTTATGGAAAAGGGTGAAACCTTTAAAATGCCAAAATTGCTTCATCATTGGTTTCATGACCGCATAAATATGGAATTTGCCGAAGAGTGTATGCGGGCAATGCTTTGGCATCGTCATATGTATGCACCAGTGAATCAATTTGATGCTTATCTCGACACTGAAGAGTACAAAGCTAATGCTGATCGCGCTATTAAGGCCTACTTCCAAGGCAACCCCGTAATGCTGGGATTGTATAAACTGTTTCCAGATATGTTTTTGGAACAGTGCCGCCAGATGTCTTATTACGCTAACCTGGGGTTGTTCTGGGAAGTCATGGCACCGGTTTTCTTTGAAATGTCGGACATCTATGATGAAGGCGGATTTAAAGGTGTCCCCGATGCTATGAATTTCTTGGTCAATGGAATTTTTGCGATCGCAGGTCGTCCCATTTACCATCATGTTTATATTCGGGGAGAATGTTACGAAATTATCCCTAAATCTAAGGGCTTTACCTGGCTTTATGAGGCAGCATTACCTTATGTAGAAGCTGTTTTCTATCGTACTTCTCCCTTCCGAGGTACAAAATCTTACAATGCCCAAGCCAGACAAATCCCTGATAAGCAAGAAGATTTCCACTACGGTATTTTATATGCCGATGTATTTCCTGTGGGGACTGCGGGCATTCCACCAACACTTTTAATGCAAGATATGTTGCATTTCTTGCCCCAATATCTTGTGGATTATTACAAACAACACTGTCGTGGTGAAGACGATATGTTGATTCAGTTGGGAATTACTTTCCAACGGTCAATGTACAACGTTACTTCTGCGGTAATTCAAGCCTTACGGACTGCACTTTTATATCCATTAGATGATCCAAATCCCAAACATTTACAAGCAAATCGCGAATTTTTTGAAGCACAATTAAATCGTTTTTGTCGCCCTGAATATGGTATGCGTGATGCTGCCCGTTTACGGCAAATTCAGCGACAGGATTATAGATAACTGATTCAGGGAAAAAGGGCAAGGGTTAAAGGGAAAAGAATAATCCCTTACCCTTGCCCTTTAAAATTTTCCCAAATATCATTAGACCTTTTGCATTAATCCTAAAAACCCCCTCAATCCCTCCATAAACAGGGGGAAGATTTTATTTCCAGAAAAAAACCTCCTTGCGGTACAAGACGAATTAATTGAAAGTAGTGCAACGTAGGAATAGTGTAAATATCAAATCTAGTAAATTATGGACGCTGCTAAACGCCTTACTACTCTCAACCGCATTCGTAAACTTAGCCAATTGATGGATACATCTATACGTATTCCTTTGATCGGCTTTCGCATTGGACTAGACCCCATTATTGGTTTAGTTCCAGGTGCTGGTGATTTAATTAGTACAGCTTTTTCAGCCTATATTATATATTTAGCTACCCGCTTTAGTATTCCACGCCAAGACCTAGCCAAAATGATTTTCAATGTCGGTTTGGAAGCAGTTGTTGGCAGTGTGCCTTTAGTAGGTGATTTATTTGATGCTTTCTATAAATCTAACATCCGTAATTTGGCAATTTTAGAAGAACATTTAATGGTAGTTGATCCGGAACTTGAAGAAACAAAACTTGAAGAATTCGCTCCAATTAACTCTTAATTCTTATTTTCTCTCAACTGATAAAATTTACTGACCTCCCTGGGGAAGTCTCCTTGAGGGACATCTACATGTGTGTTCGATAAAACATTATTTTTTAATATTATCAACACGCTGATTTAACTCTCTAACTTGTCGATTTAACTCTATTTGTCTTTTAATTAAAACATCAAAATCTGATTTCGTCGCTAAATTTGCTTGATTGGGAATAACTTCCTCCACCTGATTTAAACAAGCATTCATGCCAGCAGCAAACTCATAACGAGTGACTGCTTGAGAACCACGATACTTACCATCAGGATATCCAGACAAACAACCCGTCGGAGGCGCTGTGTTACGCCCACCCTTTATAGTTTGTGACAACGTTTTAGAAGGGTAGCAAATAATTGTTACTAATGCGAAAGTCGTCGCTAAGGCCACTGGAGTAATCCTGGACATTAGTTATGCCTCCAAGCCATTGACTGTAATATCTTCATTTTATAGCAGGCTGAGAAGCTAGAACCCCACAAGCAACAGACTTCTTGCAGAAGTCGGGAACAGGAAACGGGGAAGTCTTAACAGGAAAGATTTGGCAGTTTTGCCTGTGAAGAATTGCCTGTTCCCTACCTCTTGCAAAAGTACCTTTTGCAAGAGGTCTAATTAAGCCTACAACGAGGGCATGAAAATTTGACTCTTCCTACTACACCCCTATACCCTATTTTCAAGACAGGCAAGAGAAATAACAGATAATATAAAAAGCGCTTCATAGTTCTTAAACTTTTTCTAACCAATGGCAAGAGATTTGAAGGAATTTATCAAACTACTGGAACAAAAAGGACAACTACAGCGAATTCAAGCGCCAGTAGATCCAGATTTAGAAATTGCGGAAATTTCCAACCGCATGTTGCAAAAGGGCGGTCCGGCGTTATTGTTTGAAAACGTCAAAGGTTCATCTGTGCCAGTAGCGATTAATCTGATGGGGACGGTGGAAAGGATATGCTGGGCAATGAATATGCAGCATCCACAGGAGTTGGAAGAATTAGGGAAAAAGTTGGCGATGCTTCAACAACCTAAGCCGCCCAAAAAGATTTCCCAAGTGATCGATTTTGGTAAAGTGCTGTTTGATGTACTCAAGGCGAAACCAGGAAGAGATTTTTTCCCCGCTTGTCAGCAAGTGGTGGTGCAAGGGGGAGATTTGGATTTGAATAAGTTACCTTTGATACGTCCTTATCCAGGTGATGCTGGTAAGATTATAACGCTGGGATTGGTAATTACCAAGGATTGCGAGACGGGTACACCCAATATTGGCGTGTATCGCTTACAACTACAATCTCATAATACAATGACCGTGCATTGGTTATCGGTGCGGGGTGGGGCGAGACATTTACGTAAAGCAGCCGAACGTGGGAAGAAATTAGAAATTGCGATCGCACTCGGCGTTGATCCTCTAATTATCATGGCAGCAGCGACACCGATTCCGGTAGATTTATCTGAATGGTTATTTGCTGGACTTTACGGTGGTTCTGGTGTGCAGTTAGCAAAGTGTAAAACCGTAGATTTGGAAGTCCCCGCCGATTCTGAAATTGTTTTAGAAGGGACGATTACACCAGGGGAAGTTTTACCAGACGGGCCTTTTGGCGATCATATGGGTTATTACGGTGGTGTAGAGGATTCACCTTTGATTCGCTTCCAGTGTATGACACATCGTAAAGACCCAATTTATTTAACCACATTTAGCGGTCGTCCACCCAAAGAAGAAGCAATGATGGCGATCGCTCTCAATCGGATTTATACTCCTATACTGCGGCAACAAGTTTCGGAAATAGTCGATTTCTTCTTGCCAATGGAAGCTTTGAGTTACAAAGCAGCCATTATATCTATAGATAAAGCCTACCCTGGGCAAGCGCGACGGGCAGCATTGGCGTTTTGGAGTGCGCTACCACAGTTTACTTACACCAAATTTGTGATTGTGGTGGATAAAGACATTAATATCAGAGATCCGCGTCAAGTTGTGTGGGCGATTAGTTCAAAAGTAGATCCCACACGAGATGTATTTATTCTGCCGAATACACCCTTTGACAGCTTAGATTTTGCCAGTGAAAAGATAGGTTTAGGTGGACGCATGGGAATTGATGCTACCACAAAGATACCACCAGAAACCGAACACGAATGGGGTGCGCCCTTAGAATCAGATCCAGAAATAGCGGCGATGGTGGAAAAGCGCTGGGCGGAATATGGTTTAGCAGATTTGCAACTGGGAGAGGTTAATCCGAATTTATTTGGTTACGATTTGAAGTAAAAAGATGACATCAGCAATATTGCTGGTGTCCAAAAATCGGAGAAAGCAAGTGAACAATCAAGCAGCCAAGTTAGCGATCGCCTTAGCATTTAGTAGTATTAGCGTACTTGTTAATACTGGTATAGCTAATCATCATGTGTTAGCCCAATCACCCAAACAACAAAAGTGTGATATTTCTGCCTACATCATTACCAAAGATCCACAAGGTTTAAATGTGCGGAGTGGTGCAAGTCCCACTCACAAGATTTTGGGACAAATAGCTACTAATGAGACAGTAAAAATTACCGCAGCCTCCGGAGAATGGGTGCAAGTTACTGATGTTACTGGTGATTTTCAAGGAACTGGCTGGGTATATTTGCCAATGTTAGGTATATCATCGCGGGGCTATGGAACTAACGGCGTGAATCTTTACACCAATGCTGATCAGCAAAGTCAAAAAGTGGGACAAATTCCCCCCAGCACGAGTGTGAAATTATTAGGCTGTCAGGGAGAATGGGCGCAGGTAGAATATCAAGGTATCAAGGGTTGGTTGGCAAGTGAAGATCAATGTGGTGCTGCGCTGACTAGTTGTTCTTGAATTACACCTTCTACTGTTGTCCTACATGAGAGGGGGTAAGACAGAGAAAATAACTATAGAAACGCACAAGAAGTAACAAGAGAGTGTTTCAGGGAGATACTTTTATGCCTTCTCCATTTCCAGGAATGAACCCTTATTTAGAACATCCTGAACTATTTCCAGGATTACATCATTGGCTGATTATGCCTCATGGATCTGCTCGAATTGTAAACGTCATCACTCAAGAATATTTGAGTAATTTTAACAAAGCATTGTGCTGAATAGATAGGCGATCGCACTCTTTAACTCCTCAAAACCTGGCATAATCAAACTTTTACCACTCGCAAATCTGATGTAAATCCTGCCAATGCCTAACGATGAGTATGACAGCCCGTGGAAAGAAGCAATTGAAACCTACTTTCGAGAATGCATCGAATTTTTCTTCCCTATCGCAGCCGAGGGGATAAACTGGGAGCGAGGCTATACTTTTCTGGACAAAGAGTTACAGCAAGTTGTTCGAGATGCAGAATTGGGGCAAAGGTTGGTGAACAAAGGTGGGTATTAGTCCATCTAGAAGTCCAAAGTCATGAAGAAACTAACTTTGCCCAACGGATGTACGTCTACCACTACCGCCTGTTTGACCGTTACAATCGGTCTGTAGCTAGTTTAGCTATCTTAGGTGACGATCGCCCGACATGGAAACCAAACCAGTATAGCAATGAGTTATGGGGCTGCGAAGTCAAATTTAAGTTTCCTATAGACAAATTGCTTGACTATAGCCAACTATGGACAGAATTAGAAGAAAGTTCTAACCGCTTCGCTACAGTGGTTATGGCTCATTTGAAAGCAAAGGAAACACGCCAAGATGACGAAGGACGTAAGCGGTGGAAGCTTTATTTGACAAAACGACTCTATGAAAAAGGCTATTACCGCGAAGATATTATCAACCTGTTTCAGTTTATCGACTGGGTGATGAGATTACCTGAAGAATTAGAGAACAGCTTTTGGCGAGAAGTGACTCAATATGAGGAGGAAAAGAAAATGCCGTATGTAACTAGTGTAGAAAGAAAAGGGATTCAAAAAGGTATAAGGGAAGGGTTATTGGAAGGCATTGAAATGGGTTTGGAGCTAAAATTTGGTGATGAGAGGCTAACAATATTACCAGAAATCTCTCAGATACAGGACGTAGATGTATTAAGAGCGATTCTCACCAGTATCAAAACCGCGAATACTCTAGAAGAACTCCGGCGAATTTATCAATAAATTACTACTGATACCCTACTGTAAAAAGCAGCAATATTCTGACAAAACAAGCTACTCTCTCTTAGTACACACTCATCTCCAGTGCATCGCATTAGCCCCCTCCTCGCAAGCGAGAAGGGGGAATGAGAGTGAGATAGAAAGCTTTGTGAGTTCTCTTGTTGAGTCATTTGATGATTAGAGGCTAGCTGATTTATGTGCGTTTATTTTTCCCACTATCCTTGGCTACACAACTAAAAGCGTTGCGAATCTAACCAGATGGCTTAAGGCGATCGCATCCTGCATCCTACTTCTCAATACAGTTCAGTGAAGCGCCTATTCATCTACATCTGTTGAATTGCTTGAGTTTATTTGTGCGATCGCAGCAAACTAATCTATATTGTGAAAACTACCTCGTTGGATTGAGGGATTGTTTAGTTAAAAATATTAAATTTTGTAATATTTAATCTATATAGCTTGATTTTGCAAAAAAGCTATGAAAGCAAACAAAGGCATTTTACAAAAAGCTTTGTTCAGTATTGTTGGTACGGGTAGCCTATTTGCCTTGTCTGCCTGTGGTCAACCTAGTGTAGAAAATACCACCCCTTCAGCACAAACACCTACAGAAAATTCTTCATCCGTAGCTGAAGTAACTCCCACAACTACTGCACCCGCAACACAAACTCCTACTGGTACAACTGCAAACAAAAACTTTGCAGAACTTGCCCAAGCAGCAGCCAGCCAAGGTTCATTTAAAATTTTGACCCAAGCAACAAAAGCAGCAGGTTTAGAAGAACAACTAACAGCACAAGGACCCTATACAGTCTTTGCACCTACTGATGCTGCTTTCAACGCTTTACCACAAGGTACTTTAGAAAATCTCCTCAAACCAGAAAACAAACAACAACTAGTGCAACTTCTCACCTACCACGTCATTCCTGGACAAGTCACCTCAAGTCAATTGACATCTGGAGACGTAAAAACAGTCGAGGGTACTCCTGTCACAATCGATGTTAATAGTACTGCTAGAACAATATCAGTTAATGGTGCGAAAGTTACTCAAGCCGATATATTGGCTAGCAATGGTGTTGTTCACGTAGTCGATAAGGTAATTTTGCCTCCCAATTTTCAAGTAAATCCTACTTCTAGTCCAACATCACAATAAGTTAATAAGTAGCCATCATGAATTATATACACCAAAATGAATGAAAAACCTCACAAGAACTACCCCTCTGCCATCTGCCTTCTACTTATCATCAAATTAAAAAACCGGGGAACATAATTGCTACCCGGTTCAGTCTACTACGATGAGAATCCTCAGTTTAGGGACACCTTACTGCTGTGTCCCTATTTATTTAGTTTGTCTAGATTACAGAGCAACAGTTTTCTTGATAGCAGCATTGAGTTCGCCTTTAGCATACTTAGCAGCAAACTCTTCCAAAGAAACCTGCTTGATCTTACTAGCATTACCAGCAGTTTCAAATTGTTGGTAGCGTTCAGCACAGACTTTTTGCATGTACTTAATAGAAGGCTTGAGGAAGTGACGGGGGTCAAATTCTTTGGCATCTTTTGCCAAAGCTTCCCGCACAGCAGCAGTAATTGCCAAACGGTTGTCGGTGTCGATATTTACCTTGCGTACACCGCTCTTGATGCCTTTTTGAATTTCTTCTACAGGTACACCGTAGGTTTCAGGAATAGCACCACCGTACTGGTTAATCAAAGCAATCAAATCTTCAGGTACGGAGGAGGAACCGTGCATTACTAAGTGAGTGTTAGGCAAACGGCGGTGAATTTCTTCAATACGGCTGATTGCCAAAATTTCACCAGTTGGCTTGCGGGTGAACTTGTAAGCACCGTGGCTAGTACCAATCGCAACAGCCAAAGCGTCCACTTGGGTTTGCTCAACAAAATCAACAGCTTGGTCAGGATCAGTCAACAGTTGGGAATGATCAAGTTTACCCTCGAAACCATGACCATCTTCTGCTTCGCCCATACCAGTTTCCAGAGAACCCAAGCAACCGAGTTCGCCTTCAACGCTGACACCCAGTGCATGAGCTACTTCCACCACTTGGCGGGTAACTTTGACGTTGTACTCATAGCTAGCAGGGGTTTTAGCATCAGCTTCCAGGGAACCATCCATCATCACGCTGGTAAAGCCGTTCTTAATTGCTGAGTAGCAAGTGGCAGGCTCGTTACCATGATCTTGGTGCATAGCAATGGGAAGATGGGGATAAGTTTCCACTGCTGCCAAAATCAAATGACGCAGGAAGTTTTCACCAGCGTATTTACGAGCGCCACGAGAAGCTTGCAAAATCACGGGGCTATCTGTTTCATGGGCAGCTTGCATAATCGCTTGAATCTGCTCCATGTTGTTCACGTTAAAAGCTGGAATACCGTAATTGTTTTCAGCCGCGTGATCCAACAGCAGCCGCATTGGCACGAGCGCCATAGATAGTCCTCCTAATTGTGTTGTCAGCTAGTCGGTTTGGAATTTAGCGTAAATAAATATTACGCCAATCTTAAGAAAATATTGTGAGCCTATAGGAAATTATAACTAGTGATGGGTGATTTCTGTAGAAAAACTTTGCCCTATGGCTCAACATAAACCTACCTAATAGTTGCCTATATTTATTATCTACCTTTTTTATATGGGTCGCCTGGGATTCGAACCCAGAACTAATCGGTTAAAAGCCGAGTACTCTACCTTTGAGTTAGCGACCCGCTGTCCGCGATTTGCAACTTCACCACTATATCACATATAGCTGGGGATTTGTAAAGGGGTTTAGAAAAATTTTGCCGAAATTCTCACATTTGCTGTACAAGTGTCTCCTGGTTGCAACACTGTCAGATGTTCACTAGTATTGATGGCGTTACGGGGCGCACTCCAAGGTTCTAGACAGTAAAAATCTTTGCCCTTGAGAGTCCAAAACACAAGGGTAGAAAAGATATTGTCGTATTCCAGCGTGAGTTTTAATTTCCGGCTATTGTCAATTACACTGGCTGATTGACTAGCTAGCTGTTTAAATGCCACATCGATTTCATCTTGATTGAAATCAAATTTACCTGCAAAAGAGTGAATTTCCTGACTTCTTTGGTCTTGGTATTCTTGAGCAGGAATCTCAAACTGCAATTGGGTTTTATCCTGGGTAAAAAAGTAAGGATGAAACCCAAAAGAAAAGGGCATTACTTCCAAGGAAAGATTTGTATACTGCTGCTGGATTCCTAAGGTATTGCCTTGGATTTTATAATTAAAAATTAGCTGAAAATCAAAAGGATAAACTGCTCGTGTTTGTTCATTGCTATTAAGAGTAAGACTCAAACTCACTGCATCTTGAGTAACTTGATCAGTTACTTGCCAAGGTAAATCACGAGCAAAACCATGTTGTTTTAAGGTGTACTGCTTACCGTTGTAAGTGTAACTATTGTCGGGTACATTGCCGCAGATGGGGAACAAAATCGGGATACCACCCCTAACACTCAACTCTGGGTTAGCAAAGCGTTCTGTATCTAGGTAAAGAATTTCCTGCCCTTGAGTTCGCCAACGAGTAATAATACCGCCACGTTCTGGAACAACTTCTAGCTGAGAGTTGGCAATTTCATGCGTGAGAATGTAGGTTTTATATTGTTTTTGTTGAATAGAGATAGAAGACACTGCTTTGGAATAATGAATTATAAGTAACGTCTAAGGTGAATTGAAAAAGCAACATAAGGTTTTTTGGCAATTGTCCAGTTTGATTTTAATTAACGAACACCGATACACACTCATAGAACACAGAGAGATTTTCGCCTTACACGGTATTCATCTATGTTCGCCTTAAAAACAGGATTTTTGCCATAGTTTTAATTCACATTAAGACATAAATAATAAATTATGAAATTATGAAATTTTTCAGCATTCATAATTCATAATTCATTATTTCTATTAGTCTTCCGCAAATACGTAGCGATACAGTTCGCTTGGGTCTGGTTCCGGGCTACTTTCAGCGAACTTCACTGCCTCTTCTATTTCTTGCTGGATTTTGCGGTCAATCTCTTTTAATTCTTCCTCTGTTGCCAGGTTTCTTTCTGTAAGATAAGCAGCAAATTTCTTAATTGGATCACGGGCAAACCAAAATTCTTTCTCATCCTTGCTACGTAACTCATCTGGATCTGCTAAAGAGTGACCCCGGAAGCGGTAAGTAAGTGCTTCAATCAATGTCGGGCCTTCACCTGCACGGGCGCGGGCTACGGCTTCCTGGGCCACCGCACGCACTGCCATAATATCCATACCATCTACTTCCACACCCACCATGTTGAAGACGCTGGCTTTTTTATAAATTTCGGGGTCGGAAGTTGCCCGTTCATGAGCCATACCAATAGCCCATTTGTTATTTTCAACGACGAAAAGGATTGGTAATTTCCACAGCGCAGCCATATTTAAGGTCTCAAAAAACTGACCGTTGTTACAAGCACCATCACCAAAAAAGCAAGCTGTAACTTGATCAGCACTGGCATCACCTAGCACTTCTCGGCGGTATTTACTTTGAAAAGCTGCCCCAGCTGCTACAGGAATACCTTCTGCGACGAAAGCATAACCACCCAACAAATGATGTTCCGCAGAGAACATATGCATGGAACCGCCACGTCCTTTACTGCAACCTGTGGCTTTGCCAAATAACTCTGCCATTACTTCTTTTGCTGGTACTCCCGCACTCAAAGCATGAACGTGGTCGCGGTAGGTACTGCAAACAAAATCTTCTCCTGGTCGCATTGCTCCTTGGATGACACCTGTGGAGACTGCCTCCTGACCATTGTACAAGTGGACAAAACCAAACATTTTGCCCCTGTAATACATTTCGGCACATTTGTCTTCAAAGGTGCGTCCGAGTACCATATCTTGATACAATCGCAGTCCTTCTTCTCTATCAATTTGGGCGCTAGCAACGTCAAATTTGGGTAAAGTACGTTCTTGAACCATTATTTTTTAGTATCCCTGTAGTAACACTTAAAGTTACCATTTTTAAAAGAATTGGATAATTTAGACTCGAAAAACGAGTTAAAAATTAAACAGTCCTTTACTATTACTGTTTTATGTTTTTTCCTGGAGGAGTTAAGATAACAACCCTAGACCCAAGACTATCAACCAGGATAGCTTGCTTTCTGCATAGTCATTAACAAATTAAAAAATTGAATATTTTATATTTTTACTTCCCTAGATAATTGCCATAAATATACAACTATGTTATACTTCGGTTCGCTCGCCAGCAGCAGCAAACCTATGAAACGGGGTCTGCTTGATGGCATGTTTGGAAACTTTCCTCACAAGCAGTCGCAGGAATGTTTAACTCATACATTCCAGCCAGAAAAAAATAGTAAATATCTGCCAACAGAATATGATTGGCGCTACTCTCAAATAAATTGGAGGAGCAGAATAAAACTTGTTGCAAAACACACTTGTTGTGTGAAAACAACGAGTTATTATTATGGCACGGTTTTACACTCTTGGAATGCTCTCTTAGAATTATGTCGATCGCGCTGCAGGGGAAGTAGGCTGTGCGAATCCCGCTAGATTACTACCGAATTTTAGGACTGCCTTTGGCAGCAAGTGAGGAACAATTGCGGCAGGCGTATAGCGATCGCCGGCAGCAATTGCCACGACGCGAGTATTCCCAGGTAGCGATTAACTCTCGCAAACAACTTATTGAAGAAGCTTACGTGGTTTTATCAGATCCCAAAGAACGCAGAGCCTACGATCAAATTTATCTTGCCCATGCCTATGGTTCCGAGAGGGAAAACAATCCTACCGTAGCAGTGGAAAACCGTGCTGTTGACCATGACTCGATTGAGTCTCAAGGTCTCAGTATTGAAATTAATCCAGAGGAATTAGCAGGTGCTTTGCTGATTCTGCAAGAGTTAGGAGAATACGAACTGGTACTAAAGCTAGGTCATCCATACCTGACTAACAATAACAGTACTGGCGTCCAAGTAGGCAAAACTCCAGAAACTAGTGAATTTAGTGATATAGATCCCCAAAGAGCAGATGTTGTTCTTACAGTTGCTCTTGCTTGCCTAGAACTAGGTCGAGAAGAATGGCAACAGGGTCATTACGAAAATGCAGCTGCTTCCCTAGAAACAGGCGATCAGTTATTAGCACATTTTGGTCTATTCCCAAATGTGCAAGCTGAAATTCAGGCAGACCTTTACAGACTGCGACCGTACAGAATTTTAGAGTTACTTGCCTTACCCCTAGAAAAAACTGCCGAACGCAAGCAAGGGTTGCAATTACTACAAGATATCTTAGACGATCGCGGCGGTATTGATGGTACAGGGAATGACTACTCTGGTCTCAACATTGATGACTTTCTACGCTTTATTCAGCAACTGCGTAACCACCTGACAGTAGCAGAACAACATCAATTATTTGAAGCGGAAAGTAGGCGTCCTTCTGGCGTAGCCATATACTTGGCTGTTTATGCATTGATAGCACGCGGATTCACCCAACGTCAACCAGCTTTGATTCAGCAAGCAAAACAGATGCTGATCCGTCTAGGCAAGCGCCAAGATGTGCATTTAGAACAGTCTTTATGTGCTTTGATGTTGGGTCAAACAGAAGAAGCTACCCGGGTCTTAGAACTGAGTCAGGAATACGAAGCCCTAGCTTTTATTCGGGAACATTCTCAAAACTCTCCTGATCTGCTTCCAGGCTTGTGCTTATACGGTGAACATTGGCTGCAAAACGATGTTTTTCCTAACTTCCGAGATTTACTCAAGCAGCAAGCTTCCCTGAAAGATTATTTTGCTGATCGGCGGGTACAAACTTATCTAGAACAGCTACCTACGCAGGCAGAAACTAATTATGAAGGGTCAACAACTAACCAACCTTCCCATGCTCCAACCCAAATAAATCCTCAAAGTTACGGCAGCGACCCTAATATAGTTTACGGACAATTTCCCAATAGTAGAACTTATTCAGCAAAATCTCCACTCCAGTCATCTTCATCCTCTCCAACATCACCAACCCATTCAACTACCGAGGATACAAGAGTAGACATGCCCGTTATTCCCGTTTCTGGTGTGGAACGTGCAAGCAGAAGTAATAACTATTACATGAATGGTTCTGCTAGAGATGATGTACACTCTCATCCACAAACCCCAAGAAGACGTAAACCCAACCAATCTCCTCATTCCAGAGGACACTATAGAGAACAGCGTCCACCTGCTGCTTCACGCCGGAGGCGTTCTGCTTCTCGGGGGGGCAATGCCAAAATGCGGTTACTTTGGGTGGTGGTGACTACTTTGGCAAGTCTATTAGTTTTATGGCTGGCGATTTCAACAACTATAAAATTCGTACATAACGCATTGAGACCAGCACCAACTTTACAAGGTCAACAATTATCAATCCAAATCAATGAACCACCATTAACTATTCCTGAGCGCAACAGTAAACCCCAGTTTCCTACAGGGAAACTCACAGAAGTGACAGCAGAAGAGGTGATTCAGACCTGGTTAGCAACTAAATCTGCTGCCTTAGGACCAAATCATGAAATTGATAGTTTGGAGAATATTTTGATCGGCTCAGCCCTGACTCAATGGCAACTCGTTGCTCAACAAGACAAAGCTGATAACCGTTATCGCAAGTATGAACATAGCGTTAAGGTAGAATCTTTAGAAATTGATCCCACAGATCAGGAACATGCTGCGGTGCAAGCTTCCGTAACTGAAGCAACTAGTTTTTATGAAAACGGTTTACTAAACCAGCAGAAGTCCTCTAAAGAAACGGTGCGAGTTAGATATAACTTGGTTCGCAAACCTGATGGATGGCGTATCCGGGAAATCTCGGTTTTGAATAAAGTTAGTTAATTGTTATTAGTTAGGAATCAGTTAACAGTTAACAGTCAGTAATAGAATTTGATAACTGATAACTGATAACTGAGTTATGCACCTGATGATTTTTCATGTCTTGAAGTTAAGTCAAATTATCTACTTAAATCGGAGCAAAAGCCTCTGGCGGAATCGGTATCAGTTCAGGAGTTGCTAAGGTAGTTGCCTGTCTGTACCAGATGCCATCAACCTCAAAACTCTCAAATTGGGTTGTGAGGATTGCCCAAGTTTGTTCGTTTAACCCACCCCGGTAAGTCATAGTGAATCTGCTTTGCTGAGTTAGTCGTCGTTCCAGTTCTGCCAAATCTTCTGCTAACCAGAACCTATTCATCACCCTTTGAGTGGCAACCTCCGGGGGAGTTTGTAGCATGTCAGACATTAGTTGATTAACAATTATTTGTTTATTGTTATCTTGTCTGATAATGCTAATCGGACGTTCACTTTCAGCAGCAGCAACCATACGTTTCAACAACCCTACTGGTAATAGCAGCTGACTGCAAAAAACTTCGCCTCCCACAGGTAACATGCGCTCGGCAGTTTCGGCGGGTGTTGGGGGTTTCTGGGATGCCATCCACCCATAAAATTCAATGGGTCGCTTGCAGTGTCTCCACCCAATTCGCACCTTACCGTTGATTTTTGCTGCGGTTTCACTTAAAGCATATCCGTAGCTTTGAGCAAGGTGGGTTGCATCTTTCTTGGTTGGGGCAAGGATAGAAACCCCATCATAGGACAATTTATAGTTCCAGCCCGGTTGGTTTAGGACTTTCAGAACGCTCGCACTCATTCACACCACCAAAATCATTGTTTAGGGAACTAAAAGTTTTTTGCCAAATCATTTTTTGTTCTTCCTCAGGGATAGCCAAACTAGACATAATAATGGCGAAGTCCCCTGGTGTAGGCAGAACTTCTCCTTTGGCAAGCGCTTGTAGGTTTTTGACTCCACAGCGCTTAAGTTTTGTCATGTTGGCTCGAACTACATCAGCAATTGTGATCAGGCGATTTGCCTGTTCTAGTTGGGAGGAGTTGGAAGCTGTTTTTTTTCCCAGCCACTCACGGATCATCTCTTCTAACGCGTCGCTTTGAGACACACCCTCACGAGCGCAGATGCTTTTGAATTCCCGCGCCAACTCTACCGGTACATAACCGCTGACTTGTTTGTAATCCTCACAACGCCTTCTGTCGGTCATTTTGTGAACTGTATAGATATCACATTTGTCTTCTATTCTCTCTCATGATATCTAAATTGTTTGACATGATTTTTTGTCATTTTTACATGAATCATTGACATGAAAAAATGACAAGTGTTAGCATAGCAGTACTGACACAATTAATCGGTCAGCTACTGCAACTTAGTAAAATTTAAGATTAACGGTAGATGCCTATAAAAAAGGTAGATACCCTGGTAATTACTTGGCTACCCTGATAACTAGCTTGCGGGTGAAAAACAAGGGGCTTAAAGCCCCTTTGCTAGTTATTATACAATCATCAAGTTTAATTATGTATAATATTTTATAAATTCTCTGATAAGAAATTGAAATTTAGCTACACACAGAGAAATTTGAAGAAATATTAAGTATTTGGCTGGTAACAGGTAATATCAAGTTCGGCTAATTGCTGACGATATTATGCTTCGTTGTTGGGCATTAGGCATGGGAAAATCATCAGTATCTTAATTACCAATTACCCATCACCAGCCTATGCGACAGTATAACTGTTCAAGCGGACATGATATATCAAAAAATAAAAATTACTTGTAAGTCCCACTTTTGCTGTTGACGAATAATTTCTACTTGACGAATGAATTCGCGAAAATAAAATCGTCGTTCTGGTTCTGATAAATCCAACCAAAATTGAGGGATAGAAACTGCAACTGCAACAGAACGCAAGTTTACTGGTGGTAAAGCCGCTAACTTTGCTTGCAGTGTAGATATTTCTGTGCGGAGTTTGTATGCCCTTAATTTGGCTGTTTGTGCATCTAGTACTCCAGTTTCGACTAAAGCTGGTAATTGTGTGAGTATTTCTTGCTGACGAGCGATCGCATCCCCTAAGCTATGCTTAACTGCATCCAATTGAGGAGAATTCATTTTGTCCACCGCCACGGGTAAATCGCGACAAATAGCTTGAATAGTCTGCTCTAATACTTCTTGATAAGGAATAGCCCGACACTTGGGCTGTTTTATACAGCTAATTGGACGTAAATAAAGATACTCTTTGTCTTGGTTGCGAATAGTAACGCGAGCAACACCCATATGTGATTGACATTCGCCACAAACAACCAACCCCGCTAGAGAACGCGGCGCACTTGCAGTCCGTGATGGTAAACGACTATTACGGCGTAAAAGCCTGTCAACTTGCGCTGCTTCTTCCTGAGAAAGGATAGGGGGATGGGTATTGGCAAGAATTTCCCCATTTTGATAAGCAGTACTACCACGATAAACTGGATTAGTCAACCAACGACGCCCTGTGGTGACAGAAATTTTCTTGCCGTATTTTTTCGCGAGGTAACGCACTGCTCCTCGCAGGGAACCATAAAGCAGAAACTGTTCAAAAAAATCTTTAACTACAGGAGAAGTACTACGGTCAATAATGTACTTATCTTTACCTCGACGATATCCATAAGGTGCTTTTCCAGGAGGGGGAGTAGCATCTAAACGATTACGAGCGTGTCCTTGACGGATACGGCGACTGTGTTGCTGTCGTTGAATCTCATGTAGCAATTGTAACAATTGAGCATGAAGATTAGGAGAGTTCTCAGCAGAATTGTAACCTTGCTCCACTGCAACCAGCGTTATCCCCATTGCTTCGATTTGGCAAAGGCGATCGCTCACTTCCTCAACGTTATCCCCCAATTCATCTAGACGGCGGACAATGATATAATCAGGCGGATCGTTTTGACAGTCAATTAGTAATTGTTGTAACTCCGTGCGCTGTCCTAAATCTTGGTACACTCTATCTATTTCCCATCCCCAAGTCTGAGGATCGGCAGCAGTTTCTAGTAAAGGATCGTTGTAGGTGTAAGCAAGAATTTTCATCAGACAGAAGTTAGATGTTTGTTGGTTGTTGGTTGTTGGTTGTTGGTTGTTAGTGGGTACAGACGCGAGGAACATCGCGTCTGTACATTAGTAGTTAGTAGTTAGTAGTTAGTGGTTAGTGGTTAGTGGTTATTTACTCCACCCTTACCTTAAGCCTATGAGCGCGTCTACACACTCCCCACTGCCCCTAATCCCCACCAGCGATCCCGAGTTCCCCATCACCCCTGACTTAACTCAATCACATTTCCATCCGGATCTTGGGTGAAAACAGCAGGGCGACCAGAAGCACTGGGTTGTATTAGGCAGTTATAATTTAATAGCTGCTGTTTAGCGGCATCTAAGTCGGAAACTAAAAAAGCAACGTGGGGATTGCGTCCCCATTTTTCATTTTTGGATTCGTCCTTAACGCTAGGCCCTACGATCAGGTGAATTTGATACTCGCCGACTTGATACCAAGCGCCAGGGAATTTCATCGGACGTTCTACTTTGGGCAATCCCAACACAGTGCCATAAAAATGTTGGGAGCGTTCTAAGTCAGTTACAAGAATTGCTGTATGAACACACTGGGTAATCTGCATATGGAGAATCGGGGATAGGGGACAAATAATCAGTTATCAGTTATCAAATTAAACTGGTCACTGATTTAGGATACGGGGGAGGTGGGGGACAAGGGAGAACATCTATACTCCTCACACTCCACCCTTACCTTAAGCCGCTACGCGTCTACACACTTCCCCCACCTCCCCACCTCCCAATTCCTCTACGCAGGCACAATAAACTTCTCACTACCTGCTAGTCCAAATGCTGCATGAATAACTTGTAGTGCCTTCACACCTTCTTCTTGGGTGACTACACAACTAATTTTGATTTCTGAAGTAGCTATCATTTGAATGTTTATATGATGCTGCGCTAGGGCTTCAAACATTTTCGCAGCAATGCCTGGTTGTCCTACCATGCCAGCACCAACGATACTGACTTTGGCGATCGCCTGATCTAGGGCTACTTCACCCCAACCATATTCTACTGCTTTGGCTTGCAACATTTTCTGTGCTGCTTCTGCATCCATCTGCGCCACTGTAAAAGCAATATCGCGCATCGGCACACCATTAACTACATGACAGCGTTGGGACTGAATGATCATGTCCACACTGATATTGTTGTCTGCCAAAAGTCCAAACAGTTTTGCCGCAGTTCCCGGACGATCTTGAACTTGGCGAATAGCTAGACGTGCTTGGTTCATATCGAGGGCGACACCGCGTACGCAAGTGTGAGGAGTGAGGGGAGTGGGGGGAGTGTGAGGGGTGGGGGGAGTGTCTAAATCGAACGCTTCTTTAAGGGCGGCGACGGTGCGATCACATTCTTGGGCAGCAATGACGCAGCTGACTTTAATCTCACTGGTAGAAATCATTTGGATATTCACACCTGCTGCTGCTAGGGTGGCGAACATTTTGGCGGCGACTCCGGGACGCCCGATCATCCCTGCACCAGCAATACTGACTTTCGCAATATTTTGCTGCACCATCACCTCAGCTTCTTCATTTGGGCTACTCTTGTGACTGCGGAGAACAGGAGCAATGGCAGCAGCTACGGCTTCGGCTTTCGGTAGAACTGGTGTAATTACGGTAAAAGCAATGTCATTACTATTACCTTCATGGATTGATTGAATAATTAAATCTACATCTACATCCTGACGAGCAATTTCTCCAAACAGCCGCGCTGCGACACCTGGTTTATCTGGGACACGTAATAATGCTACTTTGGCTTGATTAGTATCAGATTCAACACTATCTACTGGACGTGCAATCTCTAAATTGATTAGCGATCGCTCTTTGACTGGAGGTGAAGTTACCCAAGTACCGGGATCATCTGTCCAGCTAGAACGTACAACCAGAGGCACTCCGTAGTTACGGGCAATTTCCACAGCCCGAGGATGCAAGACTTTTGCCCCTAAACTAGCGAGTTCTAGCATCTCATCGCAGGTGATTTCACTCATCAACTGCGCCTCAGGAACTAGACGAGGATCGGTAGTGAGAATCCCTGGTACATCGGTATAAATTTCACAAAAATCTGCCTTTAAAGCAGCTGCGATCGCCACAGCAGAAGTATCTGAGCCACCTCGCCCTAAGGTAGTAATTTCTAATGCATCGGTTCTGCTAATGCCTTGAAAACCAGCAACAACAACAACTTTGCCTTCTTGAAGATGCTTAGTGAGCCGTTCTGTTTGAATATGTAAAATCCGAGCGCGGGTGTGTTCAGCTTCGGTGACAATTCCTACTTGAGCGCCAGTCAGAGAAATTGCTAGTTGTCCTAACTCTTGCAACGCCATACTCACTAGAGCAATCGATACCTGCTCACCTGTAGAAAGCAACATATCCATTTCCCGACGGCAAGGATTTTTAGAGATTTCCGCAGCTAATTTCACAAGTCCATCGGTGGTTTTGCCCATCGCAGAAACCACCACCACTATGGAATTTCCTGCTTTTGCAGTTTTAGAAACGCGTTGTGCAACAGAGACAATGCGTTCAACGGAACCGACAGATGTACCACCGAATTTCTGAACTATGAGCGACATAACTTTTACTAAAGGAATTGTGCTTGCTTTATCAACACCCGCACTGCATGAGTAAGTTGGGAAGGCTCTGCAAGTATATTAATTTAACAACTTATCAGAATTAGCTGACACAAAAAATGTGAAATTTAAACTTCTTTGATAATACTTGGTTGTGGTTGCTGGAGAAACACGCTAGCTTGTGTTCTACAATGGATTATGACTCAAATAAATAAAACTGTATTCAAGCACCTGCTTTTGAAGTCTATTAGATATACACTAATCGTATCTTTAATCCTTGCCACTGTTGTTAATATACAAGCGTGCATTAAGTGTATTATTTATAGCAATTCTAAATCATTTGTGAAAAACAAGATCCCCGACTTTTCTAATAAGTCGGGGATCTGGGTGATGTGATTGTTTACAGATCAAATAGAATTGCTATAGTATATCTTGTCACTAATTAAATTTATTTCAAGACTGATACCTAAACAGGGATAGAAACCTTAATTAAGATTTGATGAACTTTCCTAGCTACTTTTAGCTAGGAAAATACCAACAAAAGCTTTTACTAGAATTCATAATTTATCCTGTTCATAGCAAATCTATGCGAGTCCACTATTACTCGACACATAAGTTTTGACTCTTCGCGAGGCGTCAGATCCCCAACTTTTTCAAAAAGTCGGGGATCTGGTCAACCTATCAAAATCAATTTGGTGAACTACTAGGAGCCAATTATTACTGAGGTGCTATTAGAAGTTTTGCTGGAGTTAGCTCCTAGCAGTATAGATATGTTGGCGACAGTTGCTGAGTATATCTAAGGGATTTATTAGGAAAAAACTAAAGCTTCAATGCAATTAGTTTTAACAAATATCAATGAGCGAGTGAAGATAAAATTACCTTATGCATCCTATACTATTGCATCTCCAAATATTACTTGAAACTGATTACAAAGATTACATCTTTCGCATATTTCTACTTTCAGGGTTAAAGCCATAAGAAAATTTGGTGCTATCGTCGTAACAAGCCCCTGTTAAATTTGCTCCAAATAGTTTGGTATGTTGTAGTTTAGCTCCACGTAGATTTGCTTCTATCAACTTTGCACCACTAAGGTTAGCTCTGGTTAAATTTGCTTTGGCTAGGTTTGCTCCACCTAAATTAGAACCCCATAGTTTAGCTTTTGCCAGGTTAGCACCACTCAGGTCTGCTGCGTACAAATTGATGCCAACTAAGTCTGCTCCTATCAACTTAGCTCCAGCTAAATTGACAGCAGTAAAATCTCTTTCTCCGGCGGCGTAACGCCGTATTAATTCATCGGCATCCATAATTGTTTCACCTTCATCAGCAAATCAGAAGCAATTTGTTCCCATTCTTGCTCAAGTCCAGCATGAAATTCTGGCTTACTACTACGTCTATACCAATAACGGGCATTGCTCAAATCACCTTCTTTTCTGTGCAAATACGCATGAACCCAAGCACTATCAAGATCATTGGCATTTTGAACGATTTCATGCGCTCTATCCCAGTTACCTTTATAGTCAAGCCACAAAGCTTGCAGGGCTTTTGGCAAGGAATCGGGACATTTTTGCTGTTTTTCTATCAATTGCTTGAATTCTTCTAGCGTCATCATTTTTACCCATCCAGTATCAAGCTTCTATTTACCACTCTACCAATGAGTTGTGGCGATCGCATGTGAGATCTTAATTGGAATTTGGATTAGTACTAGTATAAAAAGGTAGGGAACTCTTAATAGGGAAACAATGTGTGTAATTAATTCTGTTTAGCCACTTATAAATATCTACCAAAACCCGCCCCTACTAACAACTAACAACTAATAACCAACAACCAACTATGAATGATTGGCTGAATCAGAACCGTTCTATTTTTCAACTAGCACAAATTATTAGTTGGGCAGCTAATCACCCAATTATCAGTTGCATCATTCTATTGTTTGTTCTAGCTATAGTTAGCAGTATTATTCAAGCAATTGGTCGCTTGGTTGAAGTAGTTAGTAGATCAATATTACAAGTTCCTTTGAAGTTAATGTTGGCTGTGATTAAGTTTAGTTTTTTATCATTTACTCAAGTTGGTAGTATTGTAATCAAAAAGCTAACTAATTCTCAGAAATATGACCATAGTTTACCTGTTTTACCACCAGCAAATTCGCAACTGATGCACGTTCAAAAGCAACAAAGATTAGAAGAAATTTACCAAAGGCTAGCTGAAATTCATAAGGAACAACAGGAACTTTTACAAGAAGCTACAGAACTTATAGCTAAATCGGAGATTGCAAGCGAACAGGAGATAATTGGCAAATAATTTCGTCTTCTTTGCCTGTTAAATAATTGGCAAAGCGTTGAGCTAAAGGTGGGACAATTACTAAGGGGTTGCTAAATCCAGAGAATATGTAGATTCCATTAAATTCGGGAATAGCACCGATTATGGGAAGACGAACGCTACTAAATGCCACTAAACAATGATGCCAAGTTCCTGGTAAATTAGACAATGCTGGCAATATTTCTCCTATACTTCGCCTTAGCCAGCTTTCACTTACTTTTCTATCTATCTCAGCATTTGGATCAGTGAGAACACGGCTAATTTGACCCAAGCGTATACTACCATCTTGAAACTGAATTGCACCCGCATCTAAAATTGGCGTTGCTGGTTGATTTCCGGGTTGATTCCATAGTTCATCAACTCTGCTAGACTCTGCTTCTAATTGAAAGCGTTGCAGATTAGCTGGCATTACTAAGGTACGCAATTGCACTTCTACAGGTGGAGTTTGGATCATCTCCGCATGGGTGAAATACAACCGTATAGGAATACCGGATACTTTTAGCAATTGTCGAGAAAATCCGCCAGCACAGACGACAACGTTAGTGCTGTGATAAGTTTTTGTAGTTGTTTTGATAGTTGGCGAAGCATGGTTTGAGATCAACTGCTGTACTTGGGTAATTTCCATTTCACCCCCAAGGCGCAAAAATGCTTGAATGTAAGCTTGTGCTGTTTTTTCTGGGTTAATATGACCGTGTTTGACAGTTAAAGCGCCTGCGATCGCTTCTTTGTTTAATAATGGTTCCATCTCCCATGCTTGATCAACACTAAGTAACTTGGGAGGAATCGCAAAATGAGCATAAGACGCCGCAGCTACTTCTGGATCGGTATCGGTAGCGATTGTCAATAATAAATCTAACTCTCGAAATTCAATATCAGTGTTTAACTCTTGCGCCAGAATGCGATAACGTGCTATTCCCTCATCGCACAACTGACGCGTGAGGGGAGTTGTACCAGACCAAAAAGCTAAGCCACCATAACTATAATTAGTGGCATTGCGTAAAGTTGCATCTTGTTCTAACAAAAGTACTGAAAAGCCTGTTCTTACAAGTTCATAGGCAAGTGCAGCACCTGTAAAACCCGCACCAATCACGATCCAATCGTAGGTTTTCATCGTTTTGTTACAACTAAAGATGACTTAATCCAAGGATAAGCCGACTTTAGTCGACTTAAGCTATTAGCCCCAAATTTATTTGAGGGCGAGATGTTAAGTGCGCCCTTGAGATTATAGGGAAAAACGAACACAGATGTACACAGATGCACACCGATAAAGTTGTAATTTATCCAAACGAGAAGCGCTATATATTTTTTATTTAATAATATTTACTGGCTTATTTCCCCTACGTTTTGCTTTCAGAGCAATGGCAGCTAACATAAAAGATAAAGCTGAACCTAGATAAGTTGAAGGTTCTGGTGCTGCTACTTTTACTTTGCTTCTTCTTACTGCTACTAAAGTCAGATTTGTTTTATTCTCAAAAGAGCGTTTGTAAGAGCCATTAATAACAGCTCTAGCTAGTTCTTCATTTCCCACAAAATCAGATTCTTGAAATTCATTCAAAAAGCTAATATTTTGGCTGTTTTGATAGGATAGAAAATCATCATTTCCAGTAGTATTGACATTGCCAGTGAGTGAAAAGTAGTCTAAAGGATCTATGCCAATGCTTTGATTGCCAGATATGACAGCAGCGATCAAATCTGAGATATTTACTGGGTCAATATCACTCGTATCAAATAACAAGAATGAAATATCTCCAATTGCTCTGGCATTTTCTGCTAGGGGATCATCTATTGATGTTCTTAAATTTAAAGAAGCTCTGAAATCAAAAGCAAACAACTCTCCAGCATCAATGTCAAAATTACCAACAATTTTTCCCAGAGTATCTGCTGTTCCTAAATAACTTGTACCTTGACCACTAGCGAGACTCAAACCCACTTTAGTATATGCTTGTGGCGGAGTCAAAGTAAAATCTGTTTGTGCTTGTTGATTGAGAGTTAATACTGTTGCATCTTCACTGACAGTAGAAGCATTGGTGTTAGCCTGATTTTGTCTATCAATGATTCCAAAACTTTCACTAAAGCTGGTAAAACTTAATTCTTCCTGAGCAAAAGCTAGAGTAGCAGCTTGGCTAGGTGGGGTTGCTAAGATAGAACTAGCTATCATTGGAGTAATTACCAGTAAACATTGCTTAGCAAATCCCAGATATTGCTTCATATTTTCCTCTTTTTGGTCTTGGAAACTTAGTTAATTTTTCGGAATTTTTGAGTAATAAAAAATACTACTATGTGTGATAGTTCAATTTCGCAAACTCTCAAAATTCTTTGACGGTTTTTAAGTTTTAAGTAAAAATTAATGCTTGTTTATGTATACTCTGATTCCGTAAAGATATTTAATAACCCAATAGGTAGGCAATTATACGTAATATAATGTGAATTTTCAACTAAAAAACGCAATATTATTGTAAATTTTAGGTAATTAGCGCAGAAAATGTGAATTTAATGTCTGGGAAGCCTGTAGTTGCTCCCGGCATAGTTTTTCTAGAGATCATGGTATGAAAATTCTTTGTGTCTTAGAGTCTTAGTGGTTGGTGATTTTCACCATCAAGATACAAAGGCACTAAGTATTTCCCGGAAGTTAGGCAAAATTGATGTGCGATCGCAATTTGAGAAATTAAGCCAATAGTTAGATCCATCCAGCTTTGGGCAACCTATAATCTACAAAAGTTGAAACCGAGAGATGAAACTGTGGATGCACTATTCGAGCGATCGCACCAACTCAAGCAAGCGTTAATTGATTTTATTTTGGATGCAGATGATGAACTAGCACAAGCGCTGGAAACTTATGCAGCAACGCAGTTGCGTCGTGGTTCAGGTGATCTGATCCAACAAGAGTTATCAATAGACAGTTTTGCCATAGAAGGCAAAGTCGGAGATAACTCACCACTGGATCTGTTTATCCAAACTCATCCGGAACTGTCCGAAAGCGATCGCCAATTGCTCAATAGTTGGCATCGTAGTTTTATGGGTTTATTTGCGATCGTTAAAGTATTGGATGATGGCTTTGAGTTGATGAACTGGCTGACAGCCAAAAACTACATTGTTAAATTCAACAATACTAAAATACAACAGGAAATGTCGCGGTTAAAAGAAGGAGAAATTCTCCTGACTCGCATTTCTCCTGTAACAGAATCTGACTGGACATTTTCTGGCCCGTATACACAAATGGGGAAATTAGGTAAACCAAAATTAGCGGTGGCGATTGGTAATTTTAAAGATAATTACAAAAATCATCTTTACAGTGATGCACCCGATTTATTGGAAGAAGCTTGGCAGTCGGTAGTAAGGTATCATGAACAGTTTGTTGAGTTTTTTGGTAGTGATGAAGTCACAATGCCAGGATATCAACTCAACAAAAAAATAGCTGAACTCCAGGAAATAAATACAGAAAAAAGCTTAGCAGCAGCAGGAATTGATTCCTCAAAATCCCTTGCAGAAATTGCCCAAGAAGCAGGAGTTGATGAAGAGGAAATTGAAACCGCAGCAGCAGATTTGGGTGCTGACTCTAAGGTAGTATCACAATTGTTAAACAGCAAAACTACCACAGCCAAAATGGTAGCATCAAAAGTAGAGTTGCCTGCTGAACTCAAAAAAGCAGAAGCAGTAACAGCCCTTTCTCATCCCCGTTGGGGACAGATGTTTTTACCAACATACACAAAAATCAAAACTATATTAGTAGCAGAAGATTGGCAGAGTATAGAAGGAGCCGAAAAGCTAATTCGCCACTATTTAGAAAGCAAAAATATCAATGCTTTTATCTGGTATCGTCTAGCAGCAGAGTATCCAAATTCATTAGAAAAAATATTGCAAACAGTCTTACAGCGTCCAGACTTTAACTTGAAAAATGACTTAGATGCACTTTTGCAAGAATATGATAAACCTCTAGAACCAGAATTACCAGAAATAGCTAGTGTACCTGTACATCTACATAATCTATTCCAAGAAGCTTTAGGAGAAGTCCATAAATCTAAACCTAAAAGCAAGGGACAAAAGAAAGCAGCAAAAGGCTTTCAAACACTGTAAAGGTTAAACCTACGAAAAAATTAGGTTGAAAATATCGTAGACGCGCTCATAGGCTTCAAGGTAGAGTACCCGAAGGGCTTAAGGCAGGGTACACAGATAAACACAGATACACACCGATAACCTATCTGTGTGCATCGGTGTGCATCGGTGTTCGTTTATTCAAAATAACTAGTGAGACTTTGAAACTTTCTAATTGAAGCACAAATAACAAAACGCCAAACAAGTGTACTATAAAAAACTAAGAACTTACTGTGAGGTCGCATCCAGAGGTCAGGTGCTATGCCTAAACGCCTTCTAGTAGTTGAATCCCCCGGTAAAGTCAAAAAGCTCAGTCAAATCCTGGGAACGGAGTGGATTGTGCGTGCTAGTTGCGGTCATATCCGCGAACTTAGCAATGAAGGCGAGGATTCCTTGGGCTTTTCTATGGATGGTGACACTGTCCAGTGTCGATATATTCCCCGCGATCAACAGGCAAAAGAAACGATTCAATCGCTAAAAGCTGCCGCTAAACAAGCTAAAGAAGTAGTCTTAGCTACAGATCCCGATAGAGAAGGAGAAACCATCGCTTGGCATCTCAAGGAAGCTTTGGGATTAAAGGAACCAAAACGAGTTGTCTATACGGAGATTACAGAGTCTGCGGTGCGGGCTGCGATCGCTCATCCCAGAAAACTTGATTCTAACTTGATCGGAGCAGGATTGTGCCGAGATTGCTTAGATAAGCTGGTAGGTTATAAGGGGAGTCCTTTAGTTTGGGCGTTGAATAATGGAGCAAAAAGTGTTGGTAGAGTCCAGAGTGCTACTTTACACTTGATTTGCCAGCGTGAACGGGAAATAGTCTGTTTTGTTCCCCAAGATTATTGGAGTGTTTGGGTAGACTACGCTGAAGGTTTCCGTGCTTTCTATAAAGGAAATGTCAATGCTCCCAAGGAAGAAGCAAAGCAGGAAACTGAAGTTCATGATGATACGGCGGTAAATACTACAGAAGTCACCGAGTCTACCCGTGTGCTTTCGGAAGCCGAAGCCACACGCTTAGTTGAAGAAGCAAAACGCCATCCTCATCAAGTTATCCAATATGAGGGAAAAATCGTTAACCGCCAACCACCTCCAGCTTTTATTACTTCTACTCTTCAGCAGGCTGCTGGTTCTAGGTTGCGATTTGCCCCTGAGAAGACAATGCTTGTAGCCCAAAAGTTATATGAAGCTGGTTTAATTACTTACATGCGGACGGATTCAGTCATGCTGAGTCCAGAGTTCTGCAAGAGTGCGCGTCAATGGTTAGAGCAAAATGATCCGGAGAATGTACCACAGCAAACTGCTAGACATAGAAGTAATAAAACAGCACAGGAAGCCCACGAAGCAATTCGCCCCACCGATGTATTTCGTCCTTCTGCTCAATTACGAGTAGAACTTGCTACCGATGAATTTAACTTGTATGTCCTGATTTGGAAACGAGCGATCGCCTCTCAATGTCGTCCCGCCGTCCTCCGTAAAACCCTTGTCGTGACTCAGTCGGGTGAACTTTTATGGCAAGCTAGAGGACAGGTAGTAGAGTTTCTCGGTTATGCTCGTTACTGGTCAAACCTCAGCAAAGATACAATTCTGCCCAACTTGCAACAGGGACAGATGTTGACTTTGGAGAATGCAGGACACGAGAAGAAACAGACCCAACCACCACCACGTTACAGCGAACCAAAATTAGTCCAACTGATGGAGCGCAAAGGCATTGGTCGTCCCAGTACCTATTCTCCCACGATCGCAACCTTAAAGAAACGGGGTTACGTCCAACTCACCAAAGAAAATCTCCAGCCGACATCTTTGGGTTTGGAAGTTGATGATTTTTTACAAAAAGCATTACCAGATTTATTAGAAACAGAATTTACTGCCAAAATGGAAGATGCACTAGATGCGATCGCTTCTGGAAAACAATCTTGGCAGCATTATCTGACAAATTGGAACCAAAATTACTT
Source organism: Fischerella sp. JS2 (assembly GCF_032393985.1). Classification (NCBI taxonomy): domain Bacteria; kingdom Bacillati; phylum Cyanobacteriota; class Cyanophyceae; order Nostocales; family Hapalosiphonaceae; genus Fischerella; species Fischerella sp. JS2. The sequence continues at coordinate 4,807,981 of NZ_CP135918.1, read as the reverse complement.
TGCACCAGCGTTAGCGAAAGCCAAAACTGTACCTGTTAATTCTTCAGAAAATAGTACTAAAGCGTCTGGTATAACTGCGCGCAAATTTGAAACTTCCAGAACTCGTTGTCCTGAGTGCAAAAATAATCTGGCCAAAATTCCTAGTAATAAAGTCAAAAAGAAATACTTTCTTAAATGTGTCAGTGGGTGTGAGAATATTGTTTTGTTTTGGAACGAATACAGCAAAACTTGGGAAGCACCTCGTTCAAAAACTGCTGAAGATGCAAAACCTCAAAAACCTCCGGCTAAGATAACACAATATCCTTGTCCAGTGTGCAAAAAACCTTTGGAAGAATACACTTACACAAAAGACGGACAAAATAAGACTATGCTGCGGTGTTCAAATTCTAAATCCCGCAATGATCAAAAACATAAAGATGTCGCTTATTTCAATACTCAGAAAGGGTGGTGGAGTCCCAAATTTGGGGATTTGAAGTGTTAAGCAATTAAAAAAAATCATGACCGATATTAATAAACGTGTTGATTTTGATAGTCCTTAGAAAGAAATATTAGAAGCTTACTTTCCTCAAGCAATGCAGTTCTTTTTCCCTCAAACAGCTGTATTAATTAATTGGGAAAGTCACTATGAATTTCTAGATAAAGAATTTCAACAAATTGCCCGTGAAGCCGAACAAGGTAAACGATATGCTGATAAATTAGTTAAAGTTTGGCGCACTCAAGGAGAAGAACTTTGGTTATTAGTACATGTTGAAATTCAAGCCAAAAAAGAAGATAATTTCACCAAGCGGATGTTTACTTACAACTTTCGCATCTTTGATCGCTTTAACCAACCAGCCATTAGCCTCGCAATTCTCTGTGATGCAAATCGTGAATGACGACCAAACAATTACAGTTATAATTATCCCGATACTCGCTTAATTTTTGAATTTGGAAGTATTAAGCTTTTAGATTATGAAAATCGCTGGGAGGAGCTAGAAAATAGCAATAACCCGTTTGCAACTGTAGTAATGGCACATTTGAAAACGCAACAGACACAAAAACAACCCGAACAACGCAAAATATGGAAATTTGGCTTGATTCGTAGACTTTATGATTCAGGCTTACAAGAACAGGATATTCGTAACCTGTATCGATTTATTGATTGGGTTATGATATTACCAAAAGCATTAGAAAATCAGTTTTGGGAAGAATTGAAACAATTTGAGCAGGAGCGTAGTATGACTTATATTACGACAGGCGAGCGCATAGGCTACGAACGCGGGAAACAAGAAGGTAGACAAGAAGGCGAACAAACAATTATTCTGTGATTACTACAAAAAAGGGTGGGGGAATTATCACCAGAAGTTCGAGACCGCATCCAATCTCTTTCTTTAATTCAATTAGAAGCGCTTGGCGAAGCTTTGTTAGATTTTACTACAATTGCAGATTTATTGAATTGGTTACAGGCAAATCAACCAGAATAAATTGATAAATATACTTAATATTTTTGTAGCTGCGATTACGAACATCGCCAGAGATTTCTTCCAAAACTGGATTCTTCCTTAAAACATGAGTCCCACGCCTGCGATCGCACTTATAATTTTACTCTATTGCAGTCACATCCTGTTTTTTCTATGTCTTAGAAAAGTTGATGAATTTTATTTACTGCACTGATGATCACAGAGGATGCTTTTTCTATTTCTTCTGTGTTTGTAAATTTGCCAATCCCAATTCTTAAAGCTCCTTCAATGATATTTTCCGAAAGATTCATCGCTTGTAAAACGTGAGATGGTGCAACAACACCTGATGAACAAGCAGCACCACCAGAAATAGCTAATTGATGACGAACTCTTGCAATTATGGCACTATTGGGAATATCAGGGATAGAAATATGTAAGTTACCTGATAAACGGTGATTTAAGTCTCCATTCACTACTAAATCAGGAATTTGAGCTTGCAGCAAGTTTTGCAGTTGATCTCGCAAAATTGCGATCGCACTTTCATCTGCTGACATTTCCAATTGTCTCAATTGACAAGCTTCCCCCAAGCCAACAATTCCAGGGACATTGAGTGTACCGGATCTGAGTCCCTGTTGATGTCCACCACCATAAATCATCGGTTGAAGATGATAACCTTGTCTTACTACTAATGCACCAACTCCTTTGGGTGCATAAAGTTTATGTCCTGAAATAGCCAGATAGGTAATACCCCAGTCTTGAAAGTTGATGGGAATTTTACCGACTGCTTGGGAAGCATCACATAAGAAAGGGATATAGTAGTGTGAAGCGATCGCGCCAATTTTTTGCATTGGGTAAATTGTCCCTACTTCGTTGCTAGCAGCCATGACACAAAGTAAGGAAGCACCACTAGAGCAGACTTTTTCTAAATATTCTAAATCAATCTGCGCTTGTTTATTGACTTTTAACCAAATAATTTCTACAAGTCCTTTTTTAGCTAATGCTTGACAGGTATCTAGGATGGCTTTGTGTTCAACTGGGGAAACAATGATTTTGGAGGGAGTATTTTGTTGAGTAATATGTCCTTGAATTGCTAAGTTAATACTTTCTGTTGCACCAGATGTAAAGATAATTTCTTTTGGGGAAGCATTGATTAATTGGGCTATTTGTTGACGGGCTTGTTTAACTGCTTGTGTTGCTTTGTCTCCGTAACTATGATCTACACTACTGGCATTACCAAAAGCAGTAGTCATGTAGTACATGACTTTTTCTGCTACTCTCGGATCAACGGGAGTAGTTGAGTGGTAATCGAGGTAAATTATCTTTTGTTGTGTAGTCATTTTTTTATTTTTTAACGCAGAGGGACGCAAAGTGAGCGCGGAGGAACACGGAGAAGTATCATATAAACTCTCTCAAATTTATGCGTCTCTACGTGAGATTTATTCATCATTCATTCTCTAAAAATCTTCGACACTACAATTTAAGATTTACTGAAAGTTTAAATATTCTAAAATTAGTAATCTTAAGTAGTCTAACATTCTTAAGTAACATTTTATCTTCTCGTATTGATGAGAATTATTAAAAAAAATTGAGAAATCTTAGGAATATCAAACACTCGCTTGTGTTGTAAATCTTTGATTGCTTCATCTGGGTTTTCTATATAACCTCTGGCTTCGATTTGACTAGCGTAACCCCGAATATGTGTAGTTAATAGTTCAATTTATTCTAATAACGTAAATTCGTCTTCAGATGTAGAAGATTGATGAGCGATCGCTTGTCGTTCTGATTTAGTATTTTGATAATCAATCGTTAATTGCTCTAATAGTTGAATGATATAATTTTTAGTTAGTTCAGGATTTTGATTAGTTAGCGTGGTATTAGTCATCGTTAACTCCATAGGTGACGATTTTTTCAATGCCAAATTTATCTGGACGAACAATTAAATATTCATTGCCTTTACGATAAACGGCTGAACCATCTTGACGATAACCTGTTTTTGGTACTCTCAATGCTGCTTTTTTGTTAAAATTATGTACTTTGCGGAGTAATTTTAACAGCTCAATTTCTTTTCTAGCAGCATGATCTAAAATATTATGTATGGGCGACGCTGACATAACTAGCTTTATCCCAGTCGGTTAAATATTGTTCAATTTCAGCAATTTCCGAGGATGTGTATTCTTGACAGAGTTCTACAAAAAATGGATCATCTTGTGATTCATTAGGCATTATTTTATCGCTTCGCTACTCATTCTCTAAAAATCTTCTGGCAACTCTCCCCCAATCAATGCGAGTATCTATAGCATTTTCTTTGCGTTTACCATCTAGTTCATCTTCATATCTTGCCCATGCCATGAGTAGTAGTTTTAACCCATCTAAAGAATTAACTAGACGTGAACGTAAGGTATCTATATCGGCTTTATCTACATCCTCTTCTAAGATTTCTACTAAGTTTTGATAAGCTGGGTGATTGGTATTCAATGTAACAATAATTGCTCCGCCTCTGGATTGAACAGTGAAGAATTCAGGGGTATCAATAGGAGCTTGTGCAAAGGTATATTTTAAGCCATCATCTACTGTAGTTGCTGCTAATAATTCTGCTTGGGCTTCGGTCACTCCCTCTTCTTTTAAAGTTTCTTTGATAACTTGTTTGCGTTATCTAACTCATGGCTACCCCAGAAGCGATAGGTGGAGAGGGTGCGATCACCTAAACTATCCCATGCTTTTTGAAATTCTGTAACAACTTGTTCGCATAGTTCTTCACTATATACTAATAGAAATTCAAAATTCAAAATTCAAGATTAAGAATTTTAGGTGTAAATCCATTCAGGGCTAAAACCTTGGAGAGTTGCTAAAGAAATCAAAGGTTGTATAGTTTTTGTATAAACATTCATAAGAATTTCTAAATTTAATAAGTCATCTGGTTGCTCAACTTTCAACTCTGCCACAAAAGATTCAGTATCATTCAACCATTTTGTTTGAGAAACATTTTGCTTATAAATAGTTAAGCCTAAATGCTGTAATGTTACAAAATCATCAAAATATTTTTCTGATGGTAAATTATTAGACTTAGAAGAATTAACAGATTTTGTAGTCGGAATTAAATTCCATAATTGATCGTGAGCCACAAAAGACCAAGGCAAATAATGATCTAAGGAAATTTCATTCTTATTTAATTTGATTTTAGAATAAATACATTCAATATCTCGATGTTCTAAAATAATCTTCCAATATTTAGTTTGATTACTTAGAGAATCTCTCTCTTGTGGCATAAATAATTTATTAACTACATTAGGGGTACTGGGATTTCTCTGCTGCATATAATTCAACCATTCCCAAGAAGCCCACCCCCTAACTATTGTGTAATTTTCCTCTAAATAATGAATCCAATCGGGATGTAAAATAATAGCGTTACAATTTTTCTGGTCTTCAGCATTAAAGCAATATAAAGACTTTTTAGTATCAAATTGATTGTTAGCTAAATTAATAATAGTAGAATTAACATCGTAATCTTTTAAGCCTCTCGTTTCTTGAGAAAAGAAAGGACGAATTAAGCGATAAGAAACATAGCGATTAATGGAAATAACTATATCATCGAGATTTTGGTTATTAATAGCTGTACGCAAAAGCTTTTTGTCTGTATCTCTAAACTTTAAAATTGGTTCTGTAATTTCTAGTTCAAGAATATCTAATTTATTGGCAATTTGGTCTTGTTTTCCAAAAGACAGCTTAAAATAATTGTGAGGATACCAAGCATTAGCTAACATCTCAACAATGATTTCTCGAAAGCTGATAGGAGATAAAGTATCAAAATTTCTTCTTTTTATAATATCTAGTATTGATAAAAAGTAAAGATATTTATAAGAGTTAGTTATATTATTAAATATTTGAGATAATATTGTAACATTAACTTTATTTGACTTTGGTAAATCCTGACTCATAATTTGATCTTTACCAAAAGTACGTGAGCAACTTCATCAAAAAATTCAAGAACTTTCAAAAAAATATGGTGAAGTTTATGATACAGAAGTTAGATATAGAATCTCATCTCGATTGACTGCTTGGGCTTCTGAAGTTCATGATCTTAAATCTGTTTTTAGTTTTAATTCTCAATACTGGAACTTGTAATCTTATATAAGTGTTTGGCGTATAACCAAGTTTTTGAGTAATTGTATGCTCATACGGTTTAGGTATTAATTCCACTTTGCAATATTAAATAGGTGAATTATGGCAGAAGAATTTGTGATATTAGAAGATGACAGCAGCAATCAAGTCCAGGTAAGTAGAGAAAAGATAAAACATATATTAGTTGGTAGTCCTAATTTAGTGAGGAAGACTATCTGCGTTTTACATACCATAGGTTATGCAGAAATAGGCTCTTGGTCTAAACCTGTAAAAGCAGGTAATTTAGGTGAATCAGGCGACGTAGTGAGTGTATTGATTAGATAGCAAGTTTAGAAAATAAAAGATACAGGAGTTGGGCGCGATCGCACTAACTCTTGATAATCAAAATAGAATATTTAATATTGGTGAGAATCATAAATGACAAACTAAACAAGGTAAATCTTCTTTTTCTTGATTTAAACTTTCTTCTAATGCTTCAACCAAATGAAGATTAAAAGCCGTCTTTTTCTCTTTAACCATTAACTTCTCATGTGGAGCAATAATTTCATCCTTGCGTTCTAGAAGCTGCAATAAACTTTCCCCATCAGTCCAAGTATAGGTTCTACCATCAGCATGATTTGATTCATACTCAACAGCCTTTTGAAATAAATCAGGATGTTCCTGCGCTAACATTACCCATTCATACTTGCGTTGGAAGAAACAGAAAAAACACCCAGAACGACTGCGCCAGCGATAATAGTCAGGGAGTCCAATTCCACTATCTTCTAATAGCCGAATAATATCAGCCTTAACTAAACCCCTTTCCTTAAACGGAAACACAGGTTTAATATTAGGTTTAGTGGAAATATAACCATCACGATTTTCATCAGCACGAATGCCAATGTAACTAACAGCCTCATCATCCCCCACAAAATCCTCTAAAGGCTTAATTTTCATCTTCACCGTACACCAACGCATTTGGGGTGAAGGTAATAAACCATCATGAATCGCTAACCAATGGTCAAAGCCTCGTTTGTCACTGAGATAATGAATTTTAATCCCCAAACGGGCTTTAATGCGGTCAAGATATTCGTAAGTTTCCGGTAATTCTTTATGGGTATCACAAAAAAAATATTCCATCTCTGGAATTTCCTTATGTAGTAATACCGCTAAAGCTGTGCTATCCTTTCCCCCAGAAAGTCCTAATATGTGTCTAACTTTGCTCTCTGCCATGCTTGTTTCTTAGTGCTTTTTGGCAAATATATTAAGAATGCTAGTATCTTAGCAAATTTTAAAAAGTAATGTGTAGCATTTTTATACAAATGTTAAAAGCACTTCGTAAAATTACTGATAGCATTATATTTATATAAACTTATATAAACTGGGCAATTACGCTTTTATACCTTACTTAAAACTTACATAGTCATTCCTAAATTATTCGTAAACAAGATCCCCGACAACTTTCACAAAGTCGGGGGTCTGCTTCTCTCAAACTTATTGTAGGTATCGCTATCTCATTTGTTTGCGATCGCGTTGCCAAATTTTCGGACAATAACAGGTTTACGACTCAAAAACTTGATTTCCGACTCAGAAACTTAGTTTACAACTCAGAAACTTGATTTACGGCTCAAAAAGTTGAATTACAATTTAAAAAACTTGATTTAAAGCGTTTAATTAACTAAAATCTACCATTTTCGGAATTTTATGAGATTTTATCTTGATTTCGATTAATCACTTATAATGAAAAACCTCACCCCGCCCTATCGAACACCCCTCTTTGCGAGTTCGGAGAGGGGCTGGGGGTGAGGTTGTGATTCTAAGCTTTTCAAGTCAATTTAAATCAAGTTTTTCTGACTTCTGTGTACACCGTAGCCTCGCAGGAGAGAGAATTAGAGAGAGGTTTTCCAGATCCCGTAAAAAGTCAGGTGCTTCCGTAAGCGATCGCACTAACTCAGGATTTCAGAGGATGATTAATTTTGAATTTTGACCCTTAGACTACGCTCAGGGTAAAATTTTAAATTTGGAGCAAAGCGACGTGACGCGCTTTATCCATGATAAATTCGCCAAAGACTATCTGGAAGAATTACTAAAAAATTACGGCGAAGTCAAAGCCTCAGAAAAAGTCTCAGGAGAAATTAAAGAAATAGATGTTCTATTCACATCTAACAAACAGCAAAACTCTGACTTACAAATCCTGGGTTTGCTAGGAAGATTTGCCGAAAATCCTGCAATAATAGAACCCTTACGGGTTCGCCAGTCGCTCATGGGGGAAACCCCCTGCGTTCCCGTCGCTGGCTCACCATTCCGTAATCCAGCTTCTGGTGATGAAATCTGCGACTGTATTCTCAAATTATTAGAAGTTAAAGCTTTCTTACGACGAGAAGCCAAAGCCAATAAAACCAAACTTCAGGACTCAGAAATTCCTAAGTTGTGGATTCTGACTC